>CAZEMR010000044.1:10851-24866 GCA_964513465.1 uncultured Hyphomicrobiales bacterium | reverse complement strand
AAAAAGCCGCATAAAAAATTATTATGCGGCAAAAAATTTACTGGATTATATTCACTTATTTTGATGCTATCTCATCATCCTTCAGTTGGCGTTTGAATGACATGATTTTATTATATGAGCGGGTTATCGTATCCTCGCTGACGCGGCCCTCGGCTATGAGATTCTTTACGATATCGATTACCTTCTGCGCAATTTCCGGATCGTAAACCAGATTATTCCCGAATACCAACACGTTTACTCCCGCATTTATCGCCTTTTCGACGGCGGTCTCCAGCCCGTATTGGTCGGTGATAGCCTTCATCTGCATATCGTCGGAAAATATAACTCCGCGGAAATCGAGCTGATCGCGCAGTATCCCGGTAACAACATTTTTCGATAAAGTCGCCGGATAATCCGGATCGAGCGTTGCGTTGAAAATATGCGCGGTCATCACAAAATTCGCCTCGCCACGGTCGATCAGCCGGCTATATGGCTCCAGCTCTATATTCGACCATGTATCCGTTACGTCGGTAAATCCGGCGTGGGAATCCGAAGTGGAGCTCCCATGGCCCGGGAAGTGCTTAAGCGTAGTAAAGATACCGCGTTCGTTGTGGGCATATATAAATAATGATGCATTGCGGGTGACTACCAGCGGATCGGCCGAGAAGCTGCGCCCCAGCTTGCCGATCACCGGATTATCGGGGTTGACATTCAGATCGACCACCGGCGCAAAATTGACGTTGACGCCCACCGACTGCAGAGTCCGGGCGATCCCATCCGCCCAGATGATAGTCGTATCCTGGCGGTCGACCTCGCCGATATGCTGCGGCGACGCGGCATCCGGGAAGCCATAATCCGGCTTCAGGCGCATCACCCGTCCGCCCTCCTGATCGATACACACAAACAGGGGCTCTTCGGAATATGATTTAAGCTGCGAAATAAGCGTGCTCACCTGATCGGGCGATTCGATATTTCGCGGCGTAAGACCCGCTGCAACGTCCTTATCAAACAGGATCACCCCGCCGACGCGGCCATTATAAATATCCTGGGCGATCGGTTCGCCCGCGCCTACGGACATCCCACGGAAACCAATGCATAACATCTGGCCGATCTTTTTCTCGAGCGGCACATTAATGGGTTCCGGCCCGGTCTGCTCCCCGGAACAGGCCGCAAGCGCCACCAAAGCGGCGATCATAAGTAAAATCTTATTTTTCATAATGTTATAATATTTTGATAATAATTTTGTAAAAGCGACGACCAATAGCCGTTCAAATTATTCCTAACAAAAAGAATGCCGAAAACAACAGATAATATTTGAAATTTCCAGGAAGAATAATCGAATTTCATCAATTATTATAAATATAAATCGTATATTTATTTAGCGATATAAGGAGAAAAATATGAAAATTAAAATTGTATTTGAAGAATGTTCAGAAGGCGGCTACACTGCCTATGTGCCTGCCTTGCCGGGTTGTATCAGCGAAGGAGACACCCTCGATGATGCGATTGCTAACATCAAAGAGGCCATAGATTTATATCTTGAACCAATCGAAGATGAAGTTTTTGATTATCCAAACGCATCAATCCGCGAGGTAGAGGTGTGAGTGATGTTCCGGAACTTAGTTTCGAAAAAATTATCAAAGCCCTCAGAAGATTAGGATTCATTATTGTTCGGCAAAAAGTCAGTCATATTCGCATGCAAAAAAGGACTGATGATAGTGTCATTAAAATAACCGTGCCATCACACAAACCTGTTAAAAGAAATACACTCCGCCAGATCATAAAACAAGCTGAAATTGATCTTGATACATTCAAATCAAAATTATAAAAAATCCGCAAGCCCATTATATATATGAACTTGCGGATTATAATATTTGAGATTTGGATTATATCAGATTCTGTTTCTTCTTTTCGCCGAGCTTATCGAGCATGTCGCGGGTCATCATATCCAGATCGTAATCCGGCGACCAGCCCCAGTCTCGCCGCGCATATGAATCGTCCACCGAATCCGGCCACGAATCAGCGATATCCTGACGATAATCAGGTGCATATTCCACTTTGAAATCAGGAATATATTTCCTGATCGAATCCGCTAACTCTTTAACTGTGAAGCTCATAGAGCCGACGTTATAATCCGAATGCCGGCGTAGCCCCGAATACTCCGCTTCCATCAGATCGATCGTCGATTTGATGCAATCCGGCATGTACATCATCGGCAAGCGGGTATTTTCGCGCACAAAACATTCGTAATGCGCATCCTTAACCGCACCGTAGTAAATAGCTACTGCGTAATCAGTTGTGCCGCCTCCGGGCAGCGCTTCCGAAGAAATAATCCCGGGGAATCGTAATCCGCGGACGTCAAGCCCGTATTTTCGCACATAATAATCTGCGAGCACCTCGCCGGTAACCTTCGTAACCCCATACATCGTAGTCGGATGCAACGCCACATCCTGAGGCGCAGGCGAAGGAACACCCGGACCCCACACAGCGATTGAACTGGGAACGAAAAGTCGCGTAAGCTTATATTTTACAGCAATATCCATCACATTGCGCAGGCCATTGATGTTGATATTCCATGCGCGCGCCGGATCCTGTTCGCCGACTGCCGAAAGTATCGCTGCGAGATGAAAAATCGTATCGATCTTCTCTTCTTTGACCACCTCTTCGAGAGTTTCAGGGCAACCCACGTTTAAAATAATGTACTTACCATCCCTGAGCGAACGATTCGGCTCCGATTTGATATCGCTTGCGATTACGTTTTCGATGCCGTATTTTTCCCTGAGCTTAACCGTCAATTCCGAGCCAATCTGGCCATTGGCGCCGGTTACGAGGATTCTTTTCATTTCCTTTTTCATATCATTCCCGGATTTTGTAACTCAATATCAGATAAAATAAATTGCTAAGAAATTAAGATTGAAAATTATCAATATTTCGCGGATATAAAAAATATTTTTTGATTTTCAGGCAATATGAAATCTCTGGTGTAAACAAAAATGGGCGAGATAATAACCCGCCCATATATAAATATATATTATGTTGTTAATTATATCATGTTCAGTTCTTTGCCGACTTTCACAAAAGCCTTGATCGCCTGATCGACCTGCTCTTTGGAGTGCGCCGCCGATAACTGAACACGGATGCGGTCTTTGCCGCGCGGGACGACCGGGAAGGAGAATGCGATCACATATACTCCCTCGTCGAGCATCCTGCTGGCGAAATCCACCGCAAGCTGCGAGCAGTTATCGTATTTGCCGAACATAATGGGTACGATCGGATGGTCGCCGGGTATAATATCAAATCCGGCGTCGGTCATCTCTTTTCTGAATATAATTGTGTTGTGTTCCAATTTGTCGCGCAATTCGGTTGATCCCATCAGCAGATCCATGACCTTGATCGAAGCCATAACGGTTGCCGGAGGCACGCTGTTCGAAAATAAATATGGACGGCCTTTGTTACGCATCCAGTCCACGATTTCCTTGCGGCCGGAGATACATCCGCCTGAAGCGCCGCCGAGCGCCTTGCCGAAAGTGGTTGTGATTACATCGACTTTGCCCATCACATCGTGGTATTCATGCGTGCCGCGGCCGGTTCTGCCCATGAATCCCGTTGCATGGCTGTCGTCAACCATTACAAGGGCGTCGTATTTTTCTGCAAGCGCTACGATTTCGTTCAGTTTTGCTACATCGCCGTCCATCGAAAAAGCTCCGTCGGTGGCGATCATGCGGAAGCGGCATTTTTGTGCTTCCTTGAGGCATCGCTCTAAGCCTTTGAGTTGTTTGCCGCTTGCGGGGTCAGTGGTTTCTTCGTCGGCCATGTTGCCATGCGCGTAAATCCAGCGCTGCGCTTTGCAGAGGCGGATGCCGTCGATGATCGAAGCATGGTTCAGCGCATCGGTGATGATTGCGTCCTCGGGGCCGAGCAGCGGCTCGAAAACCGCGCCATTTGCGTCGAAGCAGGACGAAAAGAGGATTGTGTCTTCGGTGCCGAGGAATTCCGTCACTTTATTTTCAAGCTCTTTATGGATGTCCTGGGTTCCGCATATAAAACGAACGGATGATAGCCCATATCCGCGTTTGTCGATTCCATCGTGCGCCGCTTTGATAAGATCGGGATGCGACGACAATCCTAAATAATTGTTAGCGCAGAAGTTAAGAACCTTCTTGCCGTTCACTTCGATTTGTGCATCCTGGGGCGATTCGATGATTCGTTCGTGTTTGTAAAGTTTCTCTTCGTGCAGCGTGCTTAGTTCCTGCTGCAGAAAATCTTTCATTTTACCGTACATAACAATGTCTCCAGTTTAATAAAGAATTATTGGGATATTTGATTATTCATAAATGATTTAAAAGCACATGGAAAATTCATCCGGTGCAATACTATGCAAAATAACAATTTATTTTCGGATTTTGAAAAAATCGTCGCGTTTTCCGTAGAATAAGTCGTCACCAAAAGCGGATATTTTTCGAGCGAATGAAGAGCGAGCAATTCCATATTTAATTAACTTATGGGTGATTGTATCCGGATGCGAGAAGGGGCATACCTTCATGCAAAGCCCGCAGTCAGTCCCGATTATGCGCCAGTATTTAAAGCATGATTCCATATTCATTTGCCATTTCATAACGCCGCGAATGTTCGTTTTTGGGCCCAGGGGTATTGATCCGGACGGACAATTATCCGCGCACTTTTTACAAATCTCGCAAAACTCCTGAACCCCGAAAGAGATTGGCTTATCGATGGTTAACGGCAAATTTGTTGTAATCGCCCCAAGTCTGATCCTCGAACCCAATCGCGGCGAAATCAGGTATCCATGGCGTCCCAACTCGCCCAGCCCGGCCTCCCATGCCACTGCCGGAAGTATCAATTGGTAATTGCTGCCGGGTATCTGCGCGCGTGCTCCGTAGCCCAATTCTCTGATGAATTCTGCGAGAGCAATCGAGATTTTTTGAACCTCGTGATAACCCCTTGCGGTCTCTTCGGTTATGCCGATATATGGCGCTTCTTCGACTTTTTCGTATTTCATTTCTAGAGAAAAGGCGACAACGTAATCATGAACAAAATCAATCGGTGATCCCCATTCTTCCGGGCCGCGACCGACATTTGAATATGCCCATCGCATATTAGTACGAGCAATTCCAACTTCCGCTGCGCCAAGCTCTTGCGCTATTAATTTTATTAATTTGGACGCTTCTTTTGGCGATAATTCTGTTTTGTTTAGCGCCGGGTTACCCTTTGCAAATCTGAGCATTTGCGATTGTAATTTGAATAATGACTGGACGTGTGCCGATTTAATCGGATCGTAGTATTTGCCGCCCGGCGCCAGCAATTCCGGCAATGCGCGTATGCTGTCGTCTGCCTTTTTTCGATCGGGATGCTGAAGGTAGTAATATATATATTTTTCAGTACCTTTGCTATATTCCTCACGCGCGAACATGGTGTCCCGCTCATCAAATCTTTCGGATGATGGCACTATTTCGATTGATCTTGGGTGTCCTGACGGAATATAAAAAAGAATAATTATCAATATAATAAGTATTGGTGGGATCAGAAGCACTAATCCATGGAAAAATGTAAAATATAATGCTACAAACAAAAACATCGTCAAAAATGAAGCAATGCTGATATTTGCGGCGCGGTATCGCTTTTCGTAAAAAGAAGATATCGCGAATGCCAGAAAAAACAGCAATGGAATTGCAGTAATAATGAAATATATGGCATTTGCCCAATACATATCAGCCGTGCTTTAATTTTAATATTAATATGCTGAGCGCCAGCGCTAACGTTACGATGTTTGCCAGAATGATCGGCAGGGCGTTCAGCATGATGCCGTAAATAAGCCAGCAGATCACACCTAAAGTGAAGATAATGTACATTGGCAGCGAGATGTCGCGGGTTTGCCGTGTCCGCCATGTCATTATTGCCTGGGGAACGAATGCAATGGTAGTGCATATGGCTGCACAAAACCCAATTATCATTACGATGTCCATAAATCATCCGATCATGCGTTTGTGCCACAAGCTTAATGTAAGCAAAGAGAAGAATTCGCGCGATAAGTCCTTTTTTGCTGATTTATGCGTATTCATTAAGGATAGCACGTATTCGCGGTCGAAAATGCCGTCTTTTACGAAAAATGAATTCAATATCGTGTTGCTTGCGTAATCGAACCATTTTCCGCGAAGCCATTCAACGACCGGCGCGGCGAATCCCTGCTTTTTGCGATATATGATATTGTCGGGCAGGATTCCCTCAACTGCCTTTTTCAATATGTATTTAGTGGTTTTGCTGTCCGGTACTTTTATCTTCGGTGGCAGCCTCATGCTCATCTCGACGAGGCGGTGGTCGAGAAATGGTACGCGCGCTTCGATGCTGTGGGCCATGCCGATTTTATCGACGCGCATGAGTAAAATTTCCGCAAGTCTTTGCTGGAGCTCGACATAGAGTATGCGTTGCAGATAATCCGCATCAGGCTTTTCTGTTTGAATTTCGAGATGCAGCTGGCGTGCATATACCGCCGGATTCATGGAATAATTCTGGTAATTGCTTGTAAATAAATTGTTTAGGTGAGTGGGCGAAAATATCGAAATTCCGCTCCAATATAACTCATCGCCGAATGTTCCGCGCCGCAAATAATCGAGTGCCAATGGCTGTCCGGCCGCTACCAGTGCGGCTTTGCCGAGTGCATATGCCCCCTTGCGCAGGAAGGCTGGCATTGAGCGGTAAAATTGCCATAATGACTCATGAAACCTGTATTCGCGCAGCATCCAGGGGTAGCCCATATATTGTTCGTCGCTGCCCTCGCCGACCTGGATGACGGTCGTGCCGCTGTCGCGCGTCAATTTGCTGAGAAAATAGAGCGGGATGCAGACTGGATCGGCGTTTGGCTCGTCTTCGTGCCAGACCAGATCTTCTAGTACGGGAAGCGCGTCGGTGTCGTCAATCAGGATTTCGTGGTGGTTGGTTTTGAATAAGTCCGCGATTTGGCGGGCGTACTTAAGTTCGTTATATTGCTCGAGTTCGCGGAATCCGACGGTGAATGTATCCACCGGCCGATCCATTAGTTCGTCCATAAGCGCGACGTTGAGCGACGAATCGACGCCGCCGCTCAGAAATACACCAAATGGAACATCGCTCATCATTCGGTCTTTGATGGATTGCCTGAGGCCCCGGATTATTTCCGATTTAATTGCGGATTCGTCTTCCGGAAGATAATCCGTATCCCTTCGAATAGGGCTCCAATAGCGCTGCTTGTGGATCTGGCCGTCGGAATTAACGAACAGATAATGTCCCGCAGGGATTTTTGTAATATTTTCAAATAATGTTCCGTTCTTGCCCGACATTCCGAAGTTCAGATAATTCGGCAATTCCTCGAAATTTACAGATCGTTTGACATCGGGATGGCGCAGGATCGACTTAATTTCCGAGCCAAAAATAAACTTGCCGCCGCTATTGTAATAATAGAACGGCTTGATGCCGATCCGATCGCGGGCGCAAAACAGGCGTTTTTCCGAGTCGTCCCAGATCGCGATTGCCCACATTCCGAGCATCATATCAAGAATTTTCTCGCCGAATTCGGCAAAGCCGTATAAAATCGTCTCGGTATCGGTGCCCGAACGGTACTTCCAGCCTCGTGCGGCCAGCTTTTCGCGGATTTCCGCATGGTTATAAATTTCGCCGTTGAATACGATCGAATAGCGGCCGTCGGGGGTGGTCATCGGCTGATTGCCTGCGGGCGAAAGATCGATTATAGCAAGTCGCCTGAAGGCAAGCCCGCAACGGCGATCGGGGGATATCCACGTATCGCCGGAATCGGGTCCGCGATGGTGAATTACCCCGCCCATTGCTTCGAGAAGGGCGTCGTCAATCGATGGCTCAGCGCCCGAGTGGTCGAATATTCCGGCAATTCCGCACATTATTTTCTTAGCTGCAATGTTGAATTATTAATAATATTTAGCATGTCCCTGACCGCGCGGTCGATTCCGCTCATTATTGAACGCGAGATTATCGAGTGACCGATGCTGAGCTCCCGGATGCCGTCGATCGAGCAAATTAATTGTGTATTCGAATAATTAAGTCCGTGTCCGGCGGCAACGTGCAGTCCTGCGTGCCGGGCTGTTTGAGCAGCGCTGCGAAGGCGCTCGAATTCGGCGACAATATCCTCGGCTTTCGTATAATTCGCATATGCGCCGGTGTGGAGTTCGACCATGTCGGCTCCGGCGCTACGAGATGCTTCGATTTGCCGCTCGCTGGGTTCGACGAACAGGCTGACCTCAATGCCGCGTTCGTGCATGCGATCGGCAAGAGAGCGGATGCTGTCAAGATTGGCGGCTACGTCGAGTCCGCCTTCGGTGGTCAGCTCCTGCCGCTTTTCGGGGACGATGGTGACAAGCGTGGGCCGGACGTCGAGAGCGATGCGGATGATCTCCTCGTTGTTGGCCATTTCCAGGTCGAGCCGGGTCTGTACGGTTTCGCGAAGCATTCGCAGGTCGCGGTCGTTTATGTGGCGGCGGTCTTCGCGCAAATGGCAGACGATGCCTGTGGCGCCGGCGAATTCGGCCATAGCAGCTGCGGCGACGGGGTCGGGTTCTGTGCCGCCGCGTGCCTGGCGCACTGTGGCGACGTGGTCGATATTTACATTCAGATTAATCATGATTTCTCCTTTTGATTTTCTAATCGGAATCCAAATATAATTATAATAAATAAATTTAAATAAAAAAGCCGCCGAAATAATTGCGGCGGCGGGAAATTTGCGATTAAATAGATTAAAAGCTGACGAAGCCGACTTTTTTGTACACCTTGCGCAATGTTTTGAATGCCGTACGGTTGGCGCGTTCGGCTCCGCGGGTCAGTATTTCTTCGAGCTGCTTTTTGTCGCTGCGCAATTCCTCGTAACGATTGCGGATAGGCTCCAGATATTCTGCCACCGCGTCGGCCACTGCCGATTTGAAGTCGCCATAGCCGCTGCCGGAGAATTCGCGCTCGATTTCGTCGAATGATCTTCCGGTCGCGACGTGATAAAGCGTCATCAGATTGGATATTCCGGGTTTATCGTCGGCGAACCGGACGACATTTTCGGAGTCAGTCACTGCGCGCTTAATTTTATTTTTGACGACATCGTCGGAGTCGCTGAGGAATATGGTGGCTTTCTCGTTTTCGTCGGATTTGGACATCTTGCTTTCCGGTTGCTGCAGGCTCATTATGCGCGCGCCGATTTTCGGGATAAAAGGCTCCGGCATTATGAATGTGTCGGAATAATGATAATTAAAGCGCTGGGCCAGATTGCGCGAAAGCTCCAGATGCTGCTTCTGGTCGGCGCCCACGGGTACGAGGTCGGCCTGATATAGCAATATATCAGAGGCCATCAGGATCGGGTATGCGAACAGCCCGACGTTCACGTTTTCGGAATGCTTCTGAGATTTATCCTTGAACTGGGTCATTTTCGAGCATTCTCCCATACCGGTAAAGGTGGTCAGCACCCATGTCAGCTGTGCATGGGCAGGTACATGCGACTGAATAAACAGCACGCTTTTCTCCGGGTCGATACCGCAGGCAATGAACAGTGCGGCGGTGTCGAGCGTCCGTCGCCGCAGTTCAGCTGGGGTCTGACGAACTGTGATCGCATGAAGATCGGCGATCATAAAATAGCAGTCGTGCGTATCCTGCATACGCACCCAATTTTGCAATGCGCCGGTCAGGTGGCCGATTGTAAGAATTCCCGAAGGCGTAATTCCGCTAAGTATCACTGGTTTTTGCTGTTGATTTTCCGCGCTCATCAGAAATAAATATCCCGGATTATTATTTGACAAAATTATGAATTTTCAAAAATAAGCAAAATCCGGTTAATTATAAACCTTGACCGAGCCGAAAGCGAGCGAATAATCGATATAAAGCACCGGATGAATCTCGTCGTCTTCGATTACCGGCGCCACCTGATTCTTGAATTCACCGAGGAATGGCTGGCCATTGACCTTGATTGTCCAGTTCAGCGGAATGCGCAGATTGACTTCCGCAAAAGCGCAATTTAGCGTGATGCGCGGCTTCTGCGGACGGCGTCCGGTGTCGCGGATAACCACATCGACGCTGCCGAAGGCGCATGAAATCTCGCGTCCGTCGAGGTCTTCGGAGTCGATAATTTCGTTCGAGCTGCTGAAGGCATTGCTGATGTCTCCGTGGTGGGGCACTTTGCGGCCTTGCTCGTTTTTGTGCTTGCGTTTGGGGCGCATAAGCAGCATCCAGATGCCGAAGATGATCAGCAGGGTAGGCCAGAAAGCAGCCCAGAATCCGCCGCGCAGCCATTCGAGCTGGTCGAGCTGAAGCAGAATGCCAACTGCGAAAATCATGATGCCCGGGAAGAGCGACTGGCGGTTCTGGCTGATGATAAATATACCGAATGCGATTACCGCCAGCGGCCACCATGTGGAGGTAAATTCGGAAAACAGCATTACATTGAACTGATCGAGCAGGAAAGCGAATCCGAGGAGGATCAGCAAAATGCCGAAGAAATATTTGCTATTCATTTTATTATTCGATTTATTTGAACAAAATTGTTTTGCTGATAATACGAAAAAAAATACTGAAGGTTACCGGAAATATTCCCTTAACAGATAATTAATAAATGATTAAACATTGCATTGAGAAAAAAAGCAGGACAACGATTATAAAAAATAATTAATTGTATGAAATTCTCAGCCTGACTAAAATTTTATTAAATTTGTATATATATATCGATTTGAAATATAATAATATTCCAATATGAATAAAGAGAAATTCCTTGAACTTCGCGAAAAAGCGGAGAGATTATATAAACAAAGCAACCATTTCGATACTTCGAAATTAGATCCCAATAACATCAAAGGGATGCTCGAAGAGATCCAGGTGGTGCAATACGAACTCGAGTTGCAGAACGAAGAACTCATCCGTACGCGCAATGAGCTCGAAATATTGCTCGAGAAATACAGCCGCCTTTATGATTTTGCCCCCACCGGCTATCTGACCATCGACCGGAATTATCGCATAATAGAAATCAACCGCACCGGGCTGGAGCTGCTCGATACCGACCGGGTCTCGGTGATGCTGCGCGACCTTAGGAATTATTTGTTTCCCGGAGAAAAAGAAGCGTTCGAGCGGCATATAGAAACCGCCATAACCGAAGGAACCACCCAGGTTTGCGAACTGAAGATGGACCGCGGCAGCGGAGAATTCGCTTATGTTCAAATCCAGAGCAAAGTGCTCGAAGACCGTAGCCAGAACGATATTGTGGTCTATTCGGCTATGATGGATATTTCACGCCGCAAAAAGGCCGAGCAGGACCTCAGGGTAGCCAATCAGTATCTGGATAAAATCATAGACAGCGTGCCCGACCCCTTGTTCGTGAAGGATGAAGAGCACCGCTGGATATTGCTGAACGAAGCTTATTGCAGGCTGCTCGGCTCCAGCAAGGAAGAGCTGATAAACAAAACCGACCGCGATATTTTTTCGGATATTTCGGCCGAGGAATATTATAAAACCGACCGCGAGGTGATAGAACGCGGCATAGAAAGCAAAAAGGAAAGTATATTTATCGACGCCGACGGCACTAAGCATATCGTCTCGACCAAAAAGGCGGCGTTTATCAATGTAGCCACCGGCCGCAGAAACATTATTGGCGTGGTCAGAGATATCACCGATTTTAAAGATATGGAAGATCAGCTCGCCGAGCATCGCGACCACCTGGCCGATCTGGTGAAAGCTCGCACCGAGGAGCTTACCGAAGCGAACCAAAAGCTTGAGAATGAAATTTCCGACCGCCGAGAATTCGAAAAGCATCTGCGCGAGAGCGAGATGAAATACCGCAGCTATATCGATAATGCGCCGGACGGTATATTTCTGGCCGACGACGCAGGCGATTTCCTCGAAGTAAATGCGGCCGTATCAAGGCTGACCGGATACTCGGTGGACGAATTAGGCACGATGAATTTTTCAGATATTCTGCATCCCGAAAATCAGGGGTTCGGACCTAAGATATTCCAGCGCCTTGGCCGCACTGGCCGCGACCGCAGCGAGCTCAAATTCAAAAAGAAGAACGGAGTGGAATATTACCTTCAGGTCGATATCGTAACTCTCGAATCGGATCGCCATCTGGGATTCTGTAAGGATACGACCGTCCGCAAGCTGATTGAGAAGAATCTTGCAAATGAGCGTTCCTTGTTGAGATCGCTGATCAACTCGGTGCCCGATATTATTTTCATTAAAGACCTGAACGACCGCTATCTGGCCTGCAATGTGGCATTCGAGGAATTCTCGGGGCTTCGCGAAGGCCGAATAATCGGAATGAAGGACGATGTATTGGGCGAGGAGCGGCTAGATGAATTCTTCCGCGAGAAGACTATGACCAGCCTCGAATCCAAGCCCACGCGCCGCTTCGAGGAATGGGTCACATATCCGGACGACAGCCAGATACTTCTGGATACGATTATTACATCGATATTCGACGTAGAGGGCCAGGTGCGCGGATTTGTAGGTATCTCCCGCGATATAACCCGCATCAGCCAGATGTCTTCCGAGCTCGAGAAAGAGGACCGGATACTAAAGGGCATAGCCGAAATCACCACAATGCTATTGAAGACATTTAATTACAAGGGATTGCTAAATGATATTCTTCGAATTCTCGGCGAGGTGACCGAGGTTGACCGTGTATATATATTCGAGAAAAATTCCGATGAATCGGAAGAAATTTTGTTCAGCAATTCGTTCGAATGGGTGCGAAGCGGAGTGAAGCCCCAGATCGTCAATCCGGAAGTGCAGAATATTCCCATCCGAACCACGTTGCCCACAATATTCGCAGAGCTAGAGAAATTCAACCCACTTGCCGCACGAGTCGAAGACCTGATGCCCGAAGAGAATGAATTTCTAAGCTCGCACGACGTCAAGTCGCTGCTGGTGATACCGATAATTGTGAAGGACAATTTATGGGGATTCGTCGGATTCGACGATACATCCACCGGCCGGCGCTTCCGCAGCAAGGAGGTATCCGTACTGATGGTTGCGGCCAATGCTGTGGGCTTTGCCATCGAGCGCGAGGAGGATATCGACATGATGGAAAAAGCCAGCCGCGAGGCTGTCGCAGCCAACCAGGCCAAGAGCGAATTCCTTGCGAATATGAGCCACGAAATCCGCACGCCTATGAATGCAATTCTCGGATTTGCCGAGCTGCTTGACGAACAGCTTGGTCAGGACGCCAAAACCAATGAATACATCCGCGGAATTACAGCCAGCGGCAAAAATCTGCTCGAATTAATCAACGACATTCTCGACCTTTCGAAGATCGAGGCCGGCAAAATGGAAATTGTTTTCGAACCGGTTGATCCATCTGTGATTATTAATGAAATTCGTCAGATATTCGCGCTCAAAACCCGCGAGAAGGATCTCGAATTTGTTGCCGGTGTCGATCAGGAGCTGCCGCGAACTCTGTTGCTCGACGAATCGCGCCTGAGGCAGGTGCTGTTCAATCTGGTCGGCAATGCCGTCAAATTCACTCACGAGGGCTCCGTGTCGCTCTCGGTCAAAAGTTTGAACTACGACAGTTACAAAAGCAAGCTCGACCTCGTTTTCATCGTCGAGGATACCGGCATCGGAATACCCGAGGAGCAGCAGGAGAAAATATTCGAGGCATTCCGTCAGCAGCAGGGCCAGAGCGACCGCCAGTATCAGGGTACCGGGCTTGGCCTTACGATAACACGCCGTTTGGTGCAGATGATGGGCGGATCGATCCAGCTTAAAAGCCGCGTTGGCGAGGGGTCGCGATTCGAAGTATATCTGCCCGGAGTAAAGATTGCAGCGCTCGAGCTGGACAATTCATCCAACGATGTATTCCGTCCCGAGAATTATAAATTTATTGATGCTAAAATATTACTTGTGGAAGACATTGAAACCAACCGCCAGGTTGTACGGTTTTTCCTTAATAAACATAATATTCAAGTAGAAGAGGCCTGCGACGGACTCGAAGCGCTCGAAAAGCTGAATTACTTCAGGCCCGATTTAGTGCTGATGGATCTGCATATGCCAAA
>CAZEMR010000044.1:0-10751 GCA_964513465.1 uncultured Hyphomicrobiales bacterium | reverse complement strand
ACTCCGAAAATGATCGATGCGATAAATGAGGAATTAATCCCGGAAATCGAGATTGTTCGAAAAACATTATACATCAGCAAAATCCGGGAGCTGATTGATAATGTCAAAAAAATGAATAAAACACTGCACAGCAAAAATCTCGACAAATTTGCGCGCGAACTGGAAGCCGAAGCCGAGACTTTCCGGATTGCCAATATCGTCAAAATTCTTACTCAATTTCCCGGGATTATCAAACAGGCACAAACGAATAAGGAGAATACATGACCTATCACAAAACCGAACTGAAAGGATCTGTTCTGATTGTGGACGATATTCCCGAAAACCTCCAGGTGGTGGGGAATATACTTATGAAAAAAGGGCTCGATATAGGATTTGCCACCAGTGGCCAGGAAGCCCTCGAAAATGTTGCCTACAACAAGCCCGATCTGATTCTGCTCGATATTATGATGCCCGGCATGAATGGGATGGAGGTATGCAGAAAGCTTAAGGCCGACCCCACAACCGCCGATATCCCCGTGATATTTCTGACCGCAAAAGCGCAATCCGACGATGTAATCACAGGTTTCGAAATCGGAGCAATAGACTATATCACCAAGCCGTTTAATTCCGGCGAGCTGCTCGCAAGAGTGATGACCCAGATCGAGCTAAAGAACTCCCGCGATACAATTCACCTCCAGAATCAGGAGCTACGCGAGCTGAATGCGACCAAGGACAAGTTCTTTTCGATAATTGCCCACGACCTTCGCGGGCCATTCACCGGTCTACTGGGGCTGACCGAGCTGATTCTCGACGAAAGCGAATCCATGCCGCTCGAAGAAATCCTTAATCTGAATAAAATGATCCAGCGCTCGCTGAAAAACCAGTACAATCTGCTCGACAATCTGCTGCAGTGGGCTTCGATGCAATCCGGCCGTATCGAATTCAACCCGATAAAGCTTGATTTATTCCGCATGGTTGCCGATATATTCAATCAATTGATGATCAATGTAGAGGATAAAAAAATTGTGCTGGACAACAGCGTTCCGCCGGATACTTATATATCCGCCGATCGGATGATGCTTCGCACAATTATACATAATCTGATAACAAATGCGATCAAGTTCACTCCCGAGGGAGGCAGTGTTACACTATTTTATTATCAGGATGATCGATACGATGTGGTGGTGTGCGAGGACACAGGTGTCGGCATGTCGGAGGATATTGTTGCAAAAATATTCCGAATCGACCAGCATCATACCAGTCTGGGCACCAAAAACGAAAAAGGCACTGGCCTGGGACTGATCCTATGCAGCGAAATGGCGGGCGTCCACGGCGGAAAAATCGAAGTAGAGAGCAAACCCGGAGTCGGTACGAAATTCATGGTGAAATTACCCATTATTTAATTGTTAATAATAATCTGTAATCGATGAAAAAACCAGAAGAAAATAACCCTTTCAAAATACTTGTCGTCGAAGACGATGAGGAACAGCTCTATGTTATCAGGAAAATCCTGACCGACGAGGGATTCAGTGTTCATGGCGTAATCAAGGGCTATGATGCAATAAATTATATTATGGAATTCCCCAATGCGCTGATGCTGCTCGATTATGCATTGCCGGATATTAACGGGCTGCAGGTGATCGAATCGCTTCTGCAATTGCATAATCAAGTGGACTTCATTACCATGACCGCCTATGGCAATGAACATGTTGCGGTAGAGATGATGAAGCTCGGCGCGCGGGACTACCTTGTGAAAGACCATAATTTCCTTAAATTCCTGCCGCGGGTGGTCGAGAATACCGTCAACGAAATCCTGACCGAACGCAGGCTGAAGGAGTATCAGGAGGCATATCGCGAAGCTCAGGAGCGGTACTACGACCTGTTCGAAAATTCTCAGGATGCAGTCTATTTTACTTCGATCGAAGGCGAAATACTCGCATTCAACCAGTCTATGGTTAAATTATTCGCTTATAACGAAGAAGAGCTGCGCAATCTGAATTCCCGAAAATTGTATAAAAATCCTGAAGACCGGAAGATATTCCATGAATTAATTATGAAGCAGGGCTGGGTTAAGAATTTCGAGACCGAGCTGCTCGATAAAAACGGCGATACGCTGCATGTCAATCTTACTACCACTTTGCGTAAGTCCAAGACCGGCAAGGTGGTAGGTTATAACGGAATAATCCACGACCTGACCGATCGCAAGATTGCCGAGCAAAAATTAAGCGAGAGCGAAAAGCGCTATCGCAATCTGTTCGAGCATATCCCGATTGGGGTATACCGCACAACTCCCGAAGGTACTATACTCGACGCCAATCCAGCACTGCTCTCGATACTCGGCTGCCCCGATGTGAATGCTCTGATCAACCACAAAGGCTCCGATTTCTATCTCGAACCGCACGAGCGCCGCAAATGGATGGAACTTATTCAGCTCAAAGGCGTCATTTCGTTCGAAACCCGACTCAAGACTTTCGATGGGCGCATTATTTGGGTAAACGATAACGCCCGCGCACTGACCGACGAAAACGGCGATATCATTTATTACGAAGGAGTTATGGCCGATGTAACCGAACGCCGCGAAACAGAGGAAAGGCTGCAGGAGCTGATTAATAATCTGCGCGAATCCAAACAGACTATCGAGAAAAACGCCGAGGAAATACTCGATCTCAACTACGAGCTTTTAGTCTCGGAAGCGCAGCTTAAAGATATCAACGACAGCAAAGACAAATTCATATCGATAATCGCCCACGACCTGAGCACCCCGTTCAACGGATTTATAGGGCTGTCGAGAATGCTTGCCGACGACGCCCCCCAGCTCAGCCATGAGGAAATCAGAGAAATGGCCGAGGCTTTATATATATCCGCCCAAAACAGCCACAAGCTGCTCGAAGACCTTCTCGAATGGGGGAAACTGCAGAAAGGGATTTATGAAATCTCAATCGACCGAGTGAACGTATACGACAGCGTCCGGCTGAACACAGATATTTACGCATCGATCGCCGACGAAAAGAAAATTGAAATAATCAATAACGTTCCCCCGAAGCTGCATTTCCGTACGGATAAAAATATTATGAACACCGTATTGCGCAATCTGATTACCAATGCGCTCAAATATACTCCCACCGGCGGCAAAATAACGATAGATGTTGATATGCGCCAGGACGGCCTCGAGCTGCGCGTTGCCGACACAGGATTGGGGATCGACCCTGAAATGCTCCATAATCTATTCGAAATCTACCGACCGAAACCCAAAAGCGGAGCAAAGTTCAAAGGCAGCGGCCTGGGACTGATACTTTGCCGCGAATTATTGCAGAAAATCTCGAGCTCGATCCGCGCTGAAAGCGCTCCGGGCGAGGGAACAAGATTTTATGTGATGCTCAGTGGCCCTGATAAAATAAAGATTTAGCGCGGATAAAAGCTGCGAAGTGATTTCAGTAAAAATAAATTCACTAAAATCGTTGGTTATTTGTGCAAATAGCTATATATTCGTATTCGTGCAAAAATGAAAAAAAGCATTGTATAAGTTATAAAGCGGAGGATTTAATTGAAAAAAATTGCAGGAAAGTTAGCGCTGATTCTGGTGCCGGTTATTATTGCTCTGTTTCTTTTATATCCCACATACGAAGCCTACAGGCTCGAACAAAAGAAACAAGCAGCGCTCGAAGAAGCGGACCAAGCCCCGACGAGAGCAGACTCAGCTGCCAGGATGGAAAGGTTCCAGAAACAATTCGGAGAAGAACTTCAGCAGTCCCGCGACCAGCGGCTCAAGCTCGGGCTTGACCTTCGCGGCGGTATGTATGTAACTCTCGAAGTGGACGTATTAAGACTTATTGACGAAACCGCCCAGAAGGAAGCGAAAGATGAAATTTTCCAGCAGGTAATCGACGAAACCGCAAAGGAAGCCGCCGAAAGCGACGAATCGGTGATCGACCTTTTCCTGCAGAACTTCGATCAGATTGCCCGGCAAAAAGGCAAGACCCTGATCTCGTATTTCGATGTCGGCGATTTTCGTGACGCTTCTGAAGACCATATAGTCGAACGCCTCGAGGAAAACGCCAACCAGGCTATCGACCAGGCGCAGGAAGTTATTCGCCAGCGCATCGATAAATACGGCGTATCCGAGCCCAATATCCAGAAACAGGGCAATCGCCGCATTCTGCTCGAGCTCCCCGGAGTAACCAACGAGAGCGAAATGCGCCAGTTGTTGCAGACCACAGCCCGTCTGGAATTCAATCTCGTACGCAACACAAAAAATCTGGTAGAAGCTTTTTATAAAATCGACCAGAAACTCCGCGACCAGCGCGAACGCAGAGCAGCAGGCCTTCCTGCCACCGGCGAAACGCCCGCTGCCGACGAAACTGCCCCATCGATCGATACCGCTGCCGCATCTGAGCCGGCCGATACCACACAGATGGCCGACGCAGATACGACAGCCAAAGACACAACTGCCGTCGCTTCGGCCGCAGACACTTCCAATCCATACGAAGGACTCAGCGAAGACCAGGCCCAGCAGAAATATATCGAGGATCATCCCTTTACCCGGCTGTTCTCGACAGTGTTTGTACCCAAGGGCAATGGCCGCTCCGTGCAGATATATTATATGACCAACCAGTTCCCCGACGAAGAGGAGGGAATGTATATATTCAGAATTTCGAAAGATTCTCTCAGAAAATTCCAGGAAATTCTGACACGCCCGGAAATCGCTCCACTAGTGCCCTATGATATCGAAATCGCAGTTTCGGCCAAGCCCGACGAAAGACTTGCCCGCGAAGCAGGCGTGGAAATCCACGATTTATACGGACTAAAGGCAGACCCTGAGCTTACTGGCGAAGTGGTAAGCGACGCTCGCGCATCGTTCGACCCCACTACCAACGCCCCTGTGGTGCTCATGGGTATGAACGCCGAAGGCGCTGAGCGCTGGGCACGCATCACAGGCGCAAACATTAAAAAACGCATCGCCATTGTGCTCGACGGCCGCGTATACTCGGCCCCCACAGTGCAGGACAAAATCAGCGGCGGAAGCTCGCAGATCACCGGTATGGCAGACGTCCAGGAAGCACGCCTTCTGGAAATCGTGCTAAAAGCCGGTGCGCTTAAAGCACCAGTGCAGATCATCGAAGAAAGAGTCGTCGGTCCCTCGCTTGGCCAGGACTCGATCCGCAGCGGCTTTACAGCCAGTGGGGTAGCATTTCTGCTTGTAATTATATTTATGATTGCTTATTACAACAAGGGCGGTCTGGTAGCAGACTTTGCGCTGCTTCTGAACGTGCTTCTTATTATCTCCGTACTGACCGCATTCGGCGGCACACTGACATTGCCCGGTATTGCAGGTATCATCCTGACGATCGGAATGGCGGTTGACGCGAACATTCTGATATTCGAGCGTATCCGCGAAGAATTATTCAAAGGTCGCTCCATTCGTTCAGCGGTCGATGAAGGCTTCAGCAAAGCTCTGAGCGCGATCATCGACTCGAATATCACTACATTTATCACCGGTCTGATACTGTTCTTCCTGGGCAGCGGCCCCATCCAGGGATTCGCTATGACCCTTATGATCGGTATCGGCGGCACATTATTCACAGGAATCATGGTATCCCGCGCGATAATCGAAATTTCGCTGATCCGCGGCGCCACAGAATTCAGTTTCGGTCAACCAAAATCAGTTAATGCATAAAAAGGAGAGGATATAGATATGCGCTTCTTTCATGGAACAAATATCAATTTTGTCGGAAAACGCAAACTATTCTTTATAGTTTCAACCCTTGTGATCGTCGTCGGATTTTCGCTCGCGATGATCCTTGGCCCCAAGCTGGGCATCGACTTCACCGGCGGCACCGAGATAGCCGTCAAATTTTCAGGGCAGGTAACCACACAACAGATCCGCACCACTGTTGGTGCTGCAGGATTCGAGGGTGCCGAAATCAAATCTTTCGGCCAGGAAAGCCAGTATCTGATCAGAATTCAGGAAGCCGAAGAAGCTCCCACAATTATTAAGGATGCATTGCAGAACGAATTTTCCGGCCAGGAAGTCACAGTACTGAAAGTCGATAAAATCGGACCCAAAATCGGCGACGAATTATACGGACAAGCTATCATGGCGGTGCTGCTCGCAGTAGTTGCTATCCTGCTGTACATCGCATTCCGATTCGAATTCACCTACGGCCTTGGCGCTATCGTGGCGCTTGTGCACGACCTGATTGCCACATTCACCATTGTAGTGGTAGTACATCATCTGGGCTGGATCAATCTCGAGCTCGACCAATCCATACTCGCCGGTCTTCTGACCGTTATCGGTTTCTCGATCAACGATACTGTGATCATTTTCGACCGTATCCGCGAGAACAAGGAACGCAACAAAGGCATGCACTTTGTGAAAATGGTCAATATGAGCATCAACGAAACCCTTAGCCGCACGATCAATACACTGCTGACCGCAGCTCTTGTGCTGGTCACACTCGTGCTCTTCGGCGGCCCAGTGCTCCAGGGCTTTGCATTCACCATGCTCATCGGTATCATCATCGGTACATATTCGTCGATCTATATCGCCAGCTCGTTTGTGATCTGGTATCTCGAAAAAGTAAGCGGAATAGACTTCGAAAGCAACGCAGGCAAGAAAGAACTCGCAAAATCGAAATCATAATGCTTTAGTTTTTGCGAATAATTTAGTAAATTTAGGCAGTAATATTTATCAGAATAACAGACTGAATTATGCCTGAAAATAATAGCGAATACCAGATAGAATATATCGGCGAAGACCGCAAAGTCGCCTGTATCTCACTCGGCAGCGACGTACTCGGAGGAAACGACGCCATGAACTTCAGCTCGAAATTGCATGAGCTATACGACACTCCGGCGAAATGTCTGATAGTAGACCTCCGCAACGTTAGGCTGATAAACAGCTCCGGGCTGGGCATGCTGGTGAGCGGCCTCAGCACATTGCGCAAGCAAAACATGGCCTTCATGCTGGCCGATGTGCCGGACAAAGTCCTGAATCTACTTAAGATGACTCACCTCGATAAAGTCTTTCAGATTTATCCGAACGCAGAGGAAGCCATTAAAAACTGCAAATAATTATTTGAAATCAGCTCCGGTCCGACAAAAAGGACCGGGGCTTTCTTATGCCGAATTTTCCTGAATTAAATGAGAAAACATAATGAGCGTTAAATTAGTTGTGGGCACACAATGGGGCGACGAAGGCAAAGGCAAAATTGTCGATCTCCTTGGCCAGAAATCCGATATTGTGGCACGTTACCAGGGCGGTGCAAATGCCGGCCATACTATAGTTTTCGACGGTAATCAATATATACTACACCTTGTTCCGTCCGGAATATTAAGCAAAAATGTCACATGCGTCATCGGCAATGGGCTTGTTATCGATCCCGCTGCGCTGATCGACGAAATCAAAATGATCGAAAGTCACGGAATCGACGTCAAAGGCCGACTGTTTATCAGCCACAAGGCGCATCTGATCATGCCCTACCACAAAATGCTCGACAACGCCCGCGAAACCGCACAGGCCAAACGAAAAATCGGCACAACCGGACGCGGCATCGGCCCCGCATATATAGATAAAGCCCGCCGCGTAGGCATCCGCATCGTCGATCTGCTCGACCGCAAAGGATTCGAGGAAAAGCTGCGCCACAACGTAGCCGAAAACAACGAAATATTACAGAAAATATACGACCGCGACGCACTCGACGTCGACGAAATCGTATCCACATATCTCGAATTCGATAAAATCGTCGACCCATATATCACCGATACCACATCGCTGATGAACAACGCAATCCGCGATGGCAAAAACGTACTGATCGAAGGCGCACAGGGCGCGCTGCTCGACATCGACCACGGCACCTATCCCTACGTCACAAGCTCGAATCCCACATCTGGCGGTGCCTGTACGGGGCTCGGCATTCCGCCAAACGCAATCGACAGCATCGTAGGAATTGTCAAAGCCTACTGCACACGCGTTGGCAACGGCCCGTTCCCGACAGAACTCGACGACGATACCGGAGAACAGCTTCGCAAAATCGGTGCGGAATTCGGCGCCACCACTGGCCGCCCGCGCCGCTGCGGCTGGCTCGACCTCATGGCCCTGCGCTATTCCGCCATGATAAACGGACTAACGGAAATAGCACTGACCAAGCTCGACGTACTCGACGACATACCCGAAATCAAAGTCTGCACCGGCTATAAAGCAGGCGGCAAACAGCTCAAGAGCTTCCCGGTGGACATCGCCACCCTCGAATCCGTCGAGCCGCAGTACATCACGCTCCCCGGCTGGAAGACATCGCTCCGCGGCATCAAATCATTCGACGAACTCCCGCGCGAAACGCTGGACTATTTCCGGACAATCGAAGAATTCACCGGAGTCGAAATAAAAATCGTGTCGCTCAGTCCCGACCGAGCAGACACGATAATCAAAGAGTGAATTTTCATCTGAATACTTTTTTAATTATATTAATTAGATGAAAACTATAGAATACAATTGGGATTTTAAAAAATCCAACACAAAGGAGTTTACTCATTGTTTCCATGCATATCCTGCAATGATGATTCCTCAAATTGCCCGTAGATTGATTAGCAACTACGGTAAAAGTGCGACTTTGTTATTTGATCCTTATTGCGGAAGTGGCACTTCACTTGTCGAAGCAAATTTGCAGGATATTCAAGCAATCGGAACAGATTTAAATCCACTCGCTAGAATTATTGCAAAAGCCAAAACTACGCCACTGGATTTAAAGCTACTCGACGCTAAGTTAGTCGAATTCAATGATTATTTATATGAAAGCAGTTTTCGAGAGGATATTTCTAGAGATTTTATTCCTGATTTTCCGAATATCGATTTTTGGTTTGATAAAGATGCTCAATCTCAACTTGCAATTATTAAAAGTTTCATTTATAGTATCGACAATGAAGATATTAAAAACTTCTTTATTGTTGCGTTTAGCGAGACAATAAGAGAATCCTCCTACACCAAAAAAGGGGAATTTAAATTAGTCAGAATACCTGAAACAAAGAGAAATTCTTTCAAAATAAATGCTTTTGATATAATATTTTCCAAATTAAAAAGAAATCGAAAGGGAATAGAGCATTTTATTAAAGCCAAAAAAAATGGTTCATCTGCAAAAATATATAGTTTTAATACTGTTATCAATATTCCCGAAGATGCTGTCCGCCCTAAATCGATTGATCTCGTTGTTACTTCGCCTCCATACGGTGATTCCCGAACGACCGTAGCCTATGGGCAATATTCCAGATTGTCAAGCCAATGGCTTGATATTCCTAATGCTTCTGCTATCGATAAAAAATTGATGGGAGGTAATAAGCTTACTTATGAAAATATTCTACCTTCGGAAATTTTGCATGATACACTGAAAAAAATTGATGAAGAAGATAGCAAAAGGATGGAAGAAGTCTATTCTTTTTTTCAGGATTATTTCTTTTCTATTAAAAATGTAGCTGAAATTCTAAAATCAGGTGCCCATTCCTGCTATGTTGTAGGAAATAGAACCGTTAAGAATGTGAATATTCCTATGGATGCAATAACTGCCGATTTTTTTGATAATAATGGATTTGAGCATATTCAAACAATTGTTAGAAATATCCCTAATAAAAGGATGCCATCGATGAATTCACCCTCTAATGAAAAAGGAAAAAAAGGTTCGACAATGAAAAACGAGTATATTGTGATTTGTAGGAAGCAATAATGACCATCAAAGAAATTCAAAACAAATTGATTGAAATCCATCAAAAAGGTTTTATCGAAAGCAAAAGAAAAGGACCCACCGGTATTGGATATACTCTTGAATCGGAACTGAATTTACTTGAGAATAATTTGGCGATCCCTGATATTGGAGGAAGAGTTGAACTGAAAGCTTCGAGAAGAGACTCCAAATCGCTCGTTACTCTATTCACTTTCAATAGAGGTGTTTGGAATATTCCTCAGAAATATCTTATCGAAAATTACGGGTATATTGATCCCAAAAGACGGAAATCAATATACACTACCTTATATTATAATAATCCAAATCCTGCAAAATTGCTCTTAGATTTAGATGAGAAAAAACAAAAAATTCACCTGATAGATACTTCAGGAAATCTAATAGCTACTTGGAATTTGTACATTATTATTGGAAAATTCGTTAGCAAGCTGGAAAGATTAATAATGGTACTTGGAAAAAACAGGGTGAATCCACTTTCCAAAAAAGAAGAATTCGAATTTGACGAGGCCTACCTATTAACCGACCCTTCACCCGAAAATTTTCTTTCGGCTTTTAAAGAATCAGTTATGGCAATTGATTTAAGGATGCATATTAAAGAAACAGGCGCCGTAAGAAATCACGGCACCGGTTTTAGAATTTTTGAGAAAGATATAATAAAATTATTTTCTAAACGGACAAAATTATTATAATCAATTCTGGCGGGCTTCGGCTTCGGTAATCAGCTTATCGAAGTCGGACTCGTCGAAATGATATTTCGAATTACAATAGCGGCAGACCAGCTCGTTGTGGCCCTGCGTGCGCATATCCTTCAGGTCATCGGAACCGAAGCTGAGCAGCTTATCAGCGAAATTTTTCTTGGTACAGCGGCAGAAGAAGTCCACCTGCGACGTATTTACTACTTCGAACTCGAATGGCAGCACCTTTTCGAGGATTTCCTGAAGCTGCATTTCGTCACTCAAATATTCCGTAAATTTCGATGCATCTTTAAGCGCGGCATGGACTTCCGCGATCTCTTTATCGGTGGCGCCGGGCATTGCCTGCACTATG
>CAZEMR010000043.1:21562-25077 GCA_964513465.1 uncultured Hyphomicrobiales bacterium | reverse complement strand
AATCAATGCGAATTATTAGCGGAAAATACGGCGGGCGCAGATTCGAAGGGAAAATCCCCACGGTGACGCGTCCGACCACGGATTATTCGAAAGAGACCCTGTTTAATATTTTGAGCAATCATATAGATTTCGAAGGGATTACATGCGCGGATGTTTGTTCGGGCACAGGCTCGCTGGGTCTGGAGGCAATCAGTCGCGGCGCAGAGAAATGCTACTTTTTTGAGAAAAATCGCAAAGCAGTGGACTATTTTCTGCGAATTTTCGATAAATTCAATATTCCCAAAGAGGAATATACGATAATCTCTGGCGAGGCAATCAGCAAAATGCACAAGCTCGCAGAGGATCACCCCGAAATTAAATTCGATCTTATCATCACCGATCCGCCTTACGCAAAAAATCTGGGCGGACGGATACTCGAAGCGCTCCACGAAACCGGCCTGGCCGCCGAGGGAGCAATCTATGCGGCCGAGCACGGCACCCTCGAACGCATCGATCCGCCGACCGGATGGTCGCTTCTGACATCCCGCGAAAAAGGCGAAACGGTATTCGAAATATTCCTCAGGGAATGAGCCGCGGCGATGTGGGTTCGTGCTTTCTGATTCGATCCGCAACCCGTTTATGCGAGCTTACCGCGTAGCAATACAGGCATCCCCGCGGACAGCAATCGTAGGCGCCGATGTCGCGGCTACGTGTGCAGCAGCATTCCGCGCGCTGTGATTTGTCCTTTATATATTTAATGTTTACGCCAATCGCGCGAAGGATTTCGTCGTCGAGGCACTTTGCCGGCGGTGCGCTGGCGAACTCGATCGGGGATGAGCACACTCGAAGCTCAATCCCTTTGGCAGTGGTGATTTCGCTCATCGCGCCGATAAGTCTTTGTAATTCCGATCCTTCCGGCGATTCGCAGAGGCGTTCAAGCCCAGCCCGGACGAGCCTCGATCGGGTCTTGCGGTAGGGGGTCGCTATGCTGGTAATCGCGCGGCGGGTCATTCCGCTCAAATTATTGACCAGTTCACTAAAAATTTTTATATGATAGCTAAAATCCAGTTCCCCTGCGAGGATAATCGGATCATACCGCCAGACAACGCGCTCCGGGCCGATCCGTCCGGAAAGCTTTTCGAAATCCGCAATGGCTTCGGCGGTCGACTTGCCGTGGGGTTCGAGGTATTCCGGATAATTATTTAATGTATAATTGAAATAATATTTATATCCGCGTGAGTCGAGCATATCCATACATTCGCCGAATCGGGAGGCGTTCCGTGTCCAGAATACGATCGCATCAACCGCTTCGGGGCCGAGGTCAATACGCGTTATCTGCTTGGAGTTGAATGGGTTGGCGACTTCGCACCAGCCCTCGCGAATTCGAGCGGCAAACCACTCGCCGTAAAACGCGGGGATATCCGTCCTTCTTGATGCCGATATAATCATTTGCGAAAATTATTTTGATTTTTTAAAATTATGTATTAAGATATAAATTCGAAAGATTTATTATATTCCTTCCCCTGAAAATCATTTGTTCAAATTCTTCCGGAAATATATATGAAAATAATTCAAAATACGATAACGCTCAAATCACGCGGCCGGGGCTATCACCTCGTGACCGACGAGATCGCAGGCCAGATGCCCGAACTCAGGAAATGCCGCCGCGGAATTGCCCACATCTTTATGCGCCACACCAGCGCCGGGCTCACGCTCAACGAAAACGCCGACCCGTCCGTCCGCCGCGATTTTGAGTCATTCTTCGCCGATCTCGTCCCCGAAGACACATCGCGATATGAGCACACAGCCGAAGGCGCCGACGATATCACCGCCCACATCAAATCCTCGATGATCGGCGCAAGTGTCACAGCGCCAGTGACAGACGGCAAATTCTCGCTGGGCACATGGCAGGGCTTATATCTCTGCGAATTCCGCAGCAGTCGCCACACCCGAAACGTCACAGTCACAGTAATCGGAGAATTCGATGAGTAACGAAAATCTCGCAGTGGTGCTGATTTCGGGCGGTATGGACTCCGCGCTATGCGCTGCTATCGCAAAATCCGGAGGCTACGAAATCGCCGCGCTGCACCTGAACTACGGCCAGCGCACCGAAAAGCGCGAAATGCAGTCGTTCGATTATATTGCCCGGCATTACGACGCAAAACGCCGCCTGGTGGTCGATGTCTCGCACCTCGCGAAAATAGGCGGTTCGAGCCTGACCGACCCCGCAATCCCCGTCGAAAAAAGCGGCCTGGGCGATGGCGGCATCCCGTCGAGCTACGTACCCTTCCGCAATGGGAATATACTCTCAATCGCCGCAAGCTGGGCAGAGGTAATCGAGGCAAAGGCCATATATATAGGCGCAATGCAGCTCGACTCCAGCGGATATCCGGATTGCCGCGGGGAATTTTTCGAAGCATTCCAGCGGGCAATCGATCTGGGTACGCGCCCGGAAACGAAAATCGACATAATTGCCCCGATAATAAACTATTCCAAGCGCGACATCGTCCAAAAAGGGTTGGAGATGGACCTGCCGTTCGAGCTGACCTGGAGCTGTTACGAAAACGACGACGAGGCCTGCGGCGTATGCGAATCATGCGCGCTGCGGCTGAGGGGATTCCAGGCCGCCGGAGCGGAAGATCCCTTGGCATATTCGCAGCGGCCAAAATATATTTAACTCAATTTCTAAAAAAAATTTGGCTAATTAATGCAAATGATATATATTTGTAGTTCCTGAAAAATTATGTCAAATAATTTATAAGTTATTATAAAAAGGCGAAAGTAAATGAATTACACCGGACCAAAAGTAAAACTTTCGAGAAAAGTGGGCATCAATATGACGCCCAAGGCACAGAAATACGCAGCCAAGAAACCATATCCCCCCGGGCAGCATGGCAATTCGCGCCGCAGAGGCAAAATGAGCGACTTCGGACGCCAGCTTATCGAAAAGCAGCGCCTCCGCTTGCAATACAACATCAGCGAAAGCCAGATGCTGAAATACTACAAAGAAGCTTCCCGGCTGACCGGTAACACCGGCGATCTGCTGGTGCAGCTAATGGAAGCACGCCTCGACGCGCTGGTATTCCGCGCTGGGCTCTCGCGCTCGATGTACGCCGCGCGCCAGTACGTCCGCCATGGCCACGTGCTCGTTAACGGCAAAAAAGTCGATATCCCGTCATACGTCGTGCAAGTAAACGACCGCGTCGAAATCAAAGAGAAAAGCAGAAAGACCGAGTGCTTCCAGGAAGCAATCCGCTCGGCCGCGCCGCCGCCCTATCTCGAATTATCCAAGGCGGATTTCTCGTTCAAATATCTTTATACACCCGACCGCGAAGAAGTACCCGTCCAGTGCGAAGTACCCCTTGTGATCGAGTTCTACTCCAGATAACTATATAATATATATAGCTTTACGCAAAAAAGCGGCTCCGAATTTCCGGGGCCGCTTTTGTTTGAAATGATAATTATTATGAAAGTTAATATTAAGAAAATGAGTTGATTTATAAAAATATAAAAATAATATTTGGATATATATATAT
>CAZEMR010000043.1:0-21462 GCA_964513465.1 uncultured Hyphomicrobiales bacterium | reverse complement strand
GTTATATTGTAATAATTATAAACATTTTAAAAGGTATCATCATGTCGAGTTACAACATTCGTACTTATGAATTAGTTGAAATCGTTGATGAAGCGATTTTTGAAGATCCTTCAATTCAGCAACTTTCAACTCCAAGCGGTTTTAATACTTTCACTAAATCTAAAATCGATGAATTATTAACATTAAACGCAATTGATGTTAGCGAAAAGGTTTTATTATACCAGCTTAGTAATTGGATGGAAAACAATTATATTGCTGATCCGTCTGATCAGCAGCTTGATATTTTATTAGACAGCCTTAATTCTGAATGTATAAGCATTTTGAACCAAAATCCGGGCGATATTTGCCTGAATGTTGCAGGTTATTTCAAAGATTTTTCTGATCCTAATCATAGAACCAAACAAAAGAATAGAATTAATAAGAAAAAAGGCGATCAGATGCTCGGTTTTTTCGGTGCCTTGTTAGGCGGTATTGTCGGAGGTATAGCCGCTTGGTTTGACGCTGATAGAAAAGGCTTGCAAGGCCAGGATAAAGCAGAGCATGTCATAATTGGTGTATTAGCTGGAGTTGCGATAGGAAAATGGTTACCCTTTTAAAGAATTTTGGGAATATTGAATTCCCTGTATTTGTTTCATTTATTATCAGGGTTAAATATGAAAATCGCATTGATCAATTTTTTGCTAATAATTTGCTTCGCTGGCGCAACCGCCAATGATGGCACCCCTAAAAGCATGGAATACCTCGACTTCGGAGACGGGTGCAACCATTTAGGAATTAAAGGATTCAACCTTTATGAAACTCAGGCCGATGATAAGCTCCATGAATATTTTACTAGCGCGCTTTATTATGAAAGAAGTCTTACCGAAAATTTCGGGCTTGGCATATCAGCCAATCTTGCTGTAGGTTTGCCGGCTCTTGAAGGAACAAATTTTAATCAGGCTGATAATTTAATAATACCCGCGCTGTATGTTAAATATTATGCCCTTCACAGCCAGGATTATATGTTAGGCGTAGCCGCAAACTTTTCTACCATCAGGGGTAATACATTTGGTACAGAAATAAATAATCTCACGCAATTAGACCTAAGAATTCCCTTTATTTATTATCCAATGGGATTCGTAAAGGACAACAATTCCTTCAATGTATTTGCAAATGCAGGAATAGCATACCATTTCCAGTTTGTACGCGGCGTTCCGTTTTTGGAAGTCGGTGTCGGTATCGATTCCTGGCTAAGGCTGTCGGTTGATGTCAGTTCATTGCTTCGCGACAACACACTTCCCGACCATCTCACTTCACTTTCGATGAAGCATTAATTAAATAATAAAAACTTACGCAAAAAAGCGGCTCCGAATTTCCGGGGCCGCTTTTGTGTTAATGCAGTTATATTATTATAACTAAAGGAGTTTCCGTTTGCGCTGCTCGTACTCATCAGAGTCGATCTCGCCTCGGGCGTATCGCTCCTTGAGTATTTCGAGCGGGGTTTTGTCGCGTGATTGCCCGCCCTGCCTGTTGCCGCTAACCATCTTTGCAATCAATAAGATAATGCCGATCAGAACCGCAAGGCCGATTACCCATCCGAACATCATACCCCATCCGTGGGATCCGAAATAATCCATCATAATAATCCTCCTGAATTAATCATCATCGTCGTAAAATCGCATTCTGCGCGGCCTGTCGTCTATGTCGTCCTTCATTTTATCGAGCTTCTCTCGCTGGTCGGCCGTCAGGACTGATCTCATCGACTGCATCGTGCGATACATTTCCGTGCCCATGTTGACCATAATATTCGAGCATGACTCCATCTGTGCTTTAACATCTTCCGCACTGGCATTGTTTTTCATAAGGTTACGCATTTTCATGCCGCATTTTTTCATAGAGGCTTTGTGGTCAATTTGCCGCTTTTTAAATTCGGTCTGTATGTCGATGAGTTTATCGGTCTGCTGTTCGGTCAGATCGAGCTTATCTTCCATATAGGGCAATGAGTTAAGCATCTTCATCGATCTGCTCATCATATTGTGCCCCATCATCATTCCGCACTGGCCCATACCGTCGTTTTGCATCATTTCTCCGCGCATCATCATGCCGCGTCGGGGCCTGTCGTCGTCGTCCATACGGCCTTGCTGGCGTCCCATCTGGGCGTTTGCGGACATTGCCAAAATCATCATCAATGAGATCGCGATTGCAAAATACTTTTTCATGTCTCCTCCATTTTTAATTCGTAATGTATCTATATATGTGACAATAATTTACAGCCAAGGTTTAATCGGGATTAAATGAGAAAGATTTGTTCCGGAGAATTCGAAGGAGAATCCAGGCAAATGTAGAGAAAAATGTGTCTGTTAATCAGGACGAAGTATATGCTAAATTATTTATTTATATAGGAATTAAAAAGGCCGCCGTCCCATCCGGGAGCAGCGGCCATTTGCCGAATCATGATCTATCTGCAACATTCGAACATGATACCCTGAAATTTATCTAGACTTAGGCTGGCAGCACTTCGGCAGCTTTTTCTGGGCCTTTTTATTGGCCTTTACGTCGTCCGCGTCGTAACCCATTTCTGCGATATCCTTACGGATATTATCTTCGTTAGTCTTTGAATCATCATAAGTTACGGTGACCATTTTGCTGTCGGCGTCGAGTTCGGATTTGATGACGCCTTTTTGGTCTTCAAGCCCGCCTTCGATAGTTTTTTCGCACATGCCACACTGGGCGGAAGTCTTTATTTTAATAGTACTTGTGTGGTCTTTCGCAGTGAGATCGATAGCGCTCATCAGGCCGACAAACAGAACTGCTGCGAAAATGCTTAAAATACTTTTCTTAATCATTGCGGAACTCCTTTGTTTTGGAAATAGGATATAAATAATCCGATATGCTTGATTTGATTGACGCAATGGCGGGAAAAATATTTAGCAATATCTAAAAAATAAAATAATAATAATCTATTAATAGGGCGAGAGTAGCCAAAAAAATAGGCTAATGCTATCATATATAAAGCATTAGCCTGAATTATAAAAAAGCGGAATAAATAATTATTTCAATATCTCGAGCGCTTTTTCGATGAATGGATCCACTCCATTCCTCGCGCTTTCGGACGTGATATATACTTCATAATCGGGTTTGAAATTCTTTCCGCGGAGAACATTTCCGTCGGGCCCGACTGGTTTCATAGCTGTCAGCGAAATTGCGTATTCCCCCGGAAGCCGCACTGGGTAAGTCTCCCCGGCGATCCCTCCGCCCGAATGCCCCACGATCTCGCCGATGCCATAATGGTCGGCCATCGCAAGAATTACCTCGGAATACCCGATAGACCTCGCATCCGCGAGAAATACCACGTCCGACGTAAGTTGAGTATCGATCGCAGCAATCGGCGTATGTATATATGAATGAGAGACTAAGCGCTGGTAGGGAGCTGTGAATATCGGGATGTCCCAGGCCACATTTCGTACGGTTTTATCAAGGAAAAATCCAAGCACATATTCCGAAAGCGTGGCTGCGCCACGGCAATCGAAGATGATGCCTCGTGCGCTTTTCAGCCGGTCTAAATTGTCCTGGAATTCTTCGTCGCGGACGCGATTCATATCCACATAAAAAATATCGTCGTCCAGTTCTGTTATCTCATCAGGACGTGACTCGTTCAATTGCGTAAGCAAAATGCTGCGTCTGAGCGCAATTTCGCGCAGTTTACCGCCGGATTTAGCCTTGATTTTGACAATCGAATTCTTTGGCCCTGCGCGAAGTTCTGCAAGTGCGCGCACATTCCGGAAATCGGGTGCAGATGCCGATATATATTGTCCTTTTTCGCGAATTATATTATCAACGGGCTGGTCGTTTATTTCAGTAATGATATCCCCCGGATGCAAACCCGTATTGCCGCGAGTATTGGTTACTATTAGATTGCCGTTAGAATATGTCCATAAAAGTGGAATGCCATAGCGTTCTCTGCTGAATCCATACCAGACACGCGACTGACTGTCGTCGAGATTTGATCCGAATTTTTGCAGAGTCCTCAGAAAATCAACACGACTTTTGTCCTCGGCGGCCTCGGCAAGAGCCAACCGGAAAGCCGCATCCAGACGTGCTTCATCAAGCTCGAATGAATGGAAATGGCGTATTACGTTCCACATTACTATCACCGTGGCCAGCCGCGATGCGCGGTCGCGGCCATCGGCACGGAAATCCTTGCCGGGCAGATATCTTTCGTAATCGATTGCCAAATTTCCGCGAGGGAGTGTGGTCGCCGTATCTACATATAATGACAATGGGATAGCGAAATAAATATCACGTGCGGCTTCATCGATATACTGCTCGCCGGGAGAAGGAAAATCTATCCTTGTCGAAGGATCGGATGAAATTTTCAGACACATCTCGCCGGCGTAGGCGCCGCGGTTGGTCTGGGTTGCGTCATATCCCGCGCGTTCGACCGAACGCTGCAACAGCCATCCCGGCACAAAATCGGAATTAGCATATTCCTCGAATCCGCCGTTTTGAAGCCTGGAATCGTCGGATTTGGGATCGACTCCCGGCGCAGTGAATTGCACATCGTCGAAGTACACTTCGCCCTCGCCGATCATTACCAATCCGAGACGGATAATCTCGGCTGATTCAGGGATGTCGGCTTCGATCGAATATCGCTGCCAATCCTTTGATACGATAGGGTTTGCGTCCATATTTTTCAGCAGCGCAACCCGGTTATGCTCGCGGTCGACCCGCATCCAAAGCTGGGCGTGGCTTGCCGGGCCGGCCATATCCGTACGGACATATGCCGAAAATTCTACTTTTTTCCCACGGTATGGAGTCGCTTCGATCATCTGCATTACCGAGCCCTCACTCCGGCGAAGCGATTGATACAAATTGACTATGTCGCTGCCAAAGAATGGGTTACGCATAGGCACATAGCCGCCCTTGTGCATCCATGCCAGTGCGATTTTTGGAAGAGCATCGTCGGGTTTTCTATATTTATCAAATGCCGCATTTTTCGAAATTTGAATTGCCGGCGCGATTGGCCCGAATAATTCGTTTAATCTATCAGACAAATCCTCGGCCGATTCAGCGCTTTCGACAGCCCTGACTCCCGCCACAGCGAATTTATCCCAGTCAATTCCGGATGCTTCGGTCGATGTATTGAAAAATCGCGCAAGCCCGTAAATCCTTGCAAATGCTTCGAGATTCGCGATTCCGATGCTGTCGGTCGGGCGCGGCTGTTCGAATTCATAGCCGATGGGGTCGATCACTTCGATATCGAATTCGTCCATCCATACTTGCCCGTTGCCCTGCAGCAACACGCCGTAATTAATACGCCCGGCGTCCGGACCAATTTCTGCAACAATTTCGTAAGTCTCCCAGTTATCTGAAGATATAGCCGTCTCGAGCGTGAATAATTCGCCCGGGATGTCCGATTCGTTATCATATGCCAGCCAAAGCTGCGCAAAGCTGAGCGAATCCCCCGGCTCTGCCCGAAGCGCAGCCGTAATGCGCAGACGGCGACCACGGAATGGCTCGGCGTAGACGCTTTGCATACAAGACCCATATAGAGAATCGGAATATTCCCGGTCGGTTGAAAGCCGCAGGCACATCGCTCCGTTGTAGGGATTATTTGTGTCGAGAATTGCTTTGTATCCCATTTTTTCGAATTTAAACGGAACCTCCCAGGCCACAGGCGGTTTCATTGGTGCGCCGTCCTCGAAATCGAGATTGAATGGCTGGAATAATTGCTGTGAATTCGCTGCTGCCGCAACGAAAAATATTAGAATTATCAGTACTATTTTGCTCAATTTAACTTGCTCCGGATTTAAATTTACATTTTTCCAATTTGCAATATGCCAATAATCAATGACACATCAATCCGCAAAACGTCTCAGAATTATTTTACGCAGACGGTTTTTATATTCATGAATTCGCGAATTCCGAATATACCAAGCTCGCGGCCATAGCCGGACTCGCTGATTCCGCCGAATGGCAGCCGCGGATCGGATTTGACGAAGTCGTTGACAAAGCAGGCGCCTGCCTCGAGCCGGTCGCGTGCGATCGATTCGCCTTTTTCTACATCGGAAGTAAATACCGCCGCGCCAAGTCCGAAAATGCTGTCGTTCGCCAGTTCGATTGCGTGATCCTCGCTGTCGGCCTCGATGATTGCTGCCACCGGGCCGAATGTCTCCTCGTCGAATGCCGCCATTCCTGGCGCAACATCAGTCAGAACAGTAGGCGGGTAGTAATAACCCGGGCTGTCGGTAAGCTTCCCGCCCAACAATAGCTTAGCTCCGTCAGCTACGCTGCGTTCCACCTGGCTGTGCAGATCTAGCATCAAATCTTTCCGGGCGAGCGGCCCGATGTCTGTGCCCTTGTCGAGCTGATAGCCCATCACTTTGGATTTCATCCGTTCGGTAAATAATACCTCGAATTTTCCTTTGATGGATTTTTCGACGATGAATCTTTTAGCCGAGATGCAGCTCTGGCCGTTGTTTATCAGCCGCGAAGCGACGCAGATATCGACCGTTTTGTCCAAATCGCAATCGGCAAGCACAACGTATGGATCGCTTCCGCCAAGCTCGAGCACGGTTTTTTTGAGCATACTGCCTGCCTTTTCGGCGACTTTTTTGCCGACTGGCGTGCTGCCGGTCAGAGTTACGGCTTTTATATTCGGGTCTTCGATCAGATGCAGAATCGGCCCGGAGCTGACTATCAGCGAGGCGAACAGCCCCTCGGGGAATCCGGCCTCGAGGAATATTTTTTCGATTTCTACAGCGCTGCCCATTGTATTGCTGGCGTGCTTCAAAAGTCCTGCATTGCCTGCCATCAGCGCCGGCGCGGCGAATCGGAATACCTGCCAGAACGGGAAATTCCACGGCATAATCGCCAGAACGACGCCCAGCGGCCGGAACGCTACGTAGCTCTTGCTCATTTCAGTGCTGACGGGGATGTCTGTCAGGTGGTCTTCGGCGTTATCGGCGTAGTAATCGCAGACCCATGCGCATTTCTCGGCTTCGGCGATGCCCTGGGGCAGCGGTTTGCCCATTTCGAGGGCCATCAGACGGCCATAGTCCTCCTTGCGCTGGCGAAGCAGCTCGGCGGCTTTGTGCATCAATTCTGCGCGATGCGAAAAATCGGTGGTCTGCCAATGCTTTTGCACCTCGTCGGCGCGAGCGGCGATTTCTGCCAGTTTTTCGAAAGAATATTCTTCGTAATGATTTAAATCTTTGCCAGTAGCCGGGTTAACGGTAGTAATCATAATATCTCCGAATATATTGAATAATTTGGTTGGATTGCGAAAATTCATCGAATATTAAATATATAATATGATTTTTTCAGATGAAATAAAAATTAAAAAAGCCCGGACTTCGCGGGAAGCACGGGCAATATTCGAATATTAAGGATAATTACATAGCGCGCATTTTGTCTACGATTATATAATTAACTCCGTTCTGCGATTTAACTTTACCGATGACGCCGATATTTTTGGCCGCTGCCATATTGGCCAGCTTGCTGTTGTTGATAGCGCCATTACCTTCGTAAAGCAGATAGACTATGCTGCCGGACATAAAGCCAAGCACCCTGTTATCGTTGGCGAGCTTAACGGCCTCGGATTTGCTTACGCGCCCCTCGCGGCCGGCTGCGATTGCATCGATGCTGACGATATAGCCCTGCATCGGATTGTCTGCGGTGGCCATAGCGGTCTTTTTGTCATCGACTTCATCGCCGGTGACAGATGTTACATCGGCCGCAGGCTCTTCGAGCGTATCAATCTCTATGTCGCCCTGTTCGATTTTCTGCTCCTGCTGCGGGGTTTCGCCAAGCGTGTCTTCGGGTTTTTTCTGCTCGTCCTCGCCGCATCCTGCAACCATCAGGAGCATAGCAAATATAACTATTGTTATATAAATATGTTTCATAATAATTAACTCCGTTTATTTTCAAAAATTACATGGCGCGAATTTTGGTCGCTTTGATAAAATTCAGACCATTGCGGGAGAAGCGGACTCCAAGCGCTCCGGCGGCAGTAACGCCTGCGAAGTTGGCCAGCGTCTTGCCATCGTAGTTCATATCATTGTCGTAAACGAAATAGAATTTAGAACCAACAAGCAGCCCGATCGGCTGGCCGCTCTCGACCAGACTGAATGCTTCGCTTTTGCTGACGCGGCCGTCGCCGCCCTTGATCAGATCGCTATAGCTGACCACAATTCCTTTGATTACCTCGGCTTTGTCGGAGGTCTCCTCGTCTTCGCCCATAACAGTTATGGGGGCCTTCTCGACCGGTATCGGGGCCGGAGCGTTGCGTGGCATCTGCGCCACTGCGATAACAGCGAACATTGCCGTTATAAATATAATCGGGATAAATTTTTTCATAACTTATTCCATTTTTTTATTCAAAATAAGATTTGTAGTAAAAAGGATGCCGGACGCAATCAATGGCGCCCGGCACATTGAGAGATGTTTATTCTGCGCCGCCGGCTTTGGAGAATTTTGCATAGGGGACGCCGGGTGTGCGCTGGAACGAGATTACCATCTCGAGATATTCGTTATCGCCGGTGCCCTGCAGCCATCCGCCGTTGGGCGCGCGTTTGATCAGAACTTTCGAGTAGCTCCATTCGTCGTCGCTCGATGCGCGGCTGCGAACAAGAAGTACGACTCCGTGATCCGGATCGATATAGTCGGCGTTAAGATCGAATGTCTGGGTCGGGCTGTAGTCGCCGAAAGTATTCAGCGCGGCGCTGTCGAGCACTGCATTCAGAGCGTCGGCCACATAGAACATATTATTAATCTCGGTTTCGTCGGTCGGGTCGGGCTCGCTGGTGGCATAGCTGATCTCGCTTGCGGGCATCACCAGAATTTCGCCGTCGCGCGTGTCAATGCCAAGATTCCAGTCGGCTTTGTCGCCGACCGTCAGCACGCGCGGACCCATTGTCGACTCGTTCTCATAGTAGAAAAGATCAAGTCCGCTTCCGAAATCGGAAGTATATTCATATACCTCGATCGGCTGCGAAACATAATCCTGGTTGAAGCGGCTTGCCGGCGACCACTGAACTGTGGCGCGGGTTTCGGATACTTCCGCATTCGTGAATTTTGCTTCGAGTTCGAAAGTATAAATCACGCCCTCATCGAGGCCGTCAATAGTATAAGGCCGGTCGCCCGGATGAAGTTCCACCGGCGAGAGCGGACCGCCGCCCTGGCTTGATACATAAAGAGTATATGCCTCGAACAGCGAATCGGATTCGGAAACCGAAGGCGTCCAGTTGAGAAGTATCTCGCTGTCGCTGACCGATGTTGCCATAAGGTTAGTCGGAGGTTCGGGTTTGCGGGTGTCCACCGGGTCATCTGTGTCGGTGGTGCTTTCGCAGGCTGTAAAGATTAATGCCGAAATAAACAGCATAGAAAGTAATTTTCCAAGTGCGGAAATTTTCATAGTGTGGCTCCTTTTGTTTATGAATGTACGGAATGAATAAAAGAATTTGCGATATGTAAGATAAACACGAATAAATCAGGCTAAAATTACAAATTATCCATATATAAAATAGAAAAATTATCCAAGTAAAAAAATTAAAATCACATTGCGGAGGCGTGCATCAGCTCGCGGGCAAGCTCTGATGTAAGCTGCCGACGGTCGAAACGCGCTACGTATTCGTCCGAAGGCCTCGGCAGGGAATTATTCTTCCACATATTATAAAACGCCTCAAGCGCCTGGCGTATACCCGAAACGTCGGCCGGATCGGTGGTCAGTACCGCATCGGATGCCTCGGCATCGCGCCGGATCGAGCCCTCGGGCGCGCAGCATATAAATGGTTTGCGTGCGCCGAGATATTCATACATGCGGCTCGGAGTTGCGATATTATTCGTAATCATCATCCACAGCAGATCGGACTGCTTCAGGTGGCGGATCACCTCCGGATGCGACACATATCCCGTTGTGACCACATTTTCGGTCAGCTTATAGCGCCTGATCATCTTCAGATGAGCACGTCGCATCAGCCCCACGAACCGGGCTTCGGTCACCCCGCGGGCCTCCGGATTACGCCGGAAAAATTCCGCCAGCGCCCGCAGGAAATACTTCGGTGTCAGATCGTCAGGGAAAAGGCCCGAATGAGTAATCGTGAATTTTTTCGGGTCGGGCTTAATCCCATCCGTGGCTGCAAAATCGCTTTCGTCATATCCATGAGGGATAATCGAAACGTCGCTATGCGACATCACCGGATAGCGGCGCAGAAGCATCTCCTTCATATGACGGGTAGTTACGATTGCCTTCCGGGCATGAGTAAGTATTTCCGATTCCAGCCGTATGCTGTACAATTTATGAAATGGAGTAGCATAGAAATAAAAAGCGTTATCGACCCAGAGATCGCGGTAGTCCACAACAAATGGAATGCCGTAAAGCTTTGATAATTCATAAGCTACGAGGAAATCGGTAAAGGGCGGCGCGGTGGCATAAATCACCTTGATGTCGTGCCGCTTAAAAATATAATCGGCCAGCTCGAGCGCAGGCTTCTTCCAAAGCCTGCGGCTGTCGGGCTGGAAAATTGTCTGCAAAATTGCTTTGCGAATCTTCTGAAGCGCGGGCGAGGGATACTTGATAGTCTTGCTTTTGCGCGATCCCGCAAATCTGGAAACATCCGCCGGAGTTCGGTATATATTTATACCTTCGGACTCGACCTCCTCGAGCATAGTATCGTCGAAGGCATAATATGCCGCCGGAGTCGTCGTGAGCACCACCGGGCGCAGTCTGTTTTCGGGCAGATATTTAACAAATTTTACGGTTCGCTGCACCCCGCTGAGTCCCATCGGGGGAAAATAATATGCAATAACCAGCGCTTCTCTGTCGATCATTTCGTCCCTGATAATCCTTTAGAATCCTGTCCTGATAATTATATGACCGGCAGCTCGTCCGGAGCGTTCGTAAGGCGCTCGCCGCCATTGCGGGTGACGAGTATATTGTCTTCCACTCGGATGCCGAATTTGTCCGGAATATAAACGCCCGGCTCGATGGCCAGCACGCAATCCTCGGGCACAATCTGGTCTTCCTTGCGGAATGTGATGATCGGCATCTCGTGCGCAACAAGCCCGATACCATGGCCCAGCGAGTGCTGGAAATTATCGCCGAATCCGGCGTCTTTGATCATATCGCGGGCGATTGCGTCCAGATTGGCGCCCTTCATTCCCGGTCGGACTTCGTCCATAGCCTTGACTTCCGCATCGCGGAGCAATTTATATAATTTCTGCTGCTCTTTGGTGGCCTTGCCCACTGCGACGGTGCGGGTAATGTCCGACCCGAAGCCGTTTACGATGCAGCCGAAGTCCATCAGCACAAGCTCGTTCTTTTTAATCTTCTTATCGCTCGGGGTGCCGTGCACCAGCGCTCCGCGATTGCCGCTGACCACGATGATGTCGAAGGGGTCGCCCTCGCTGCCGAGCTTGCGGCTCTGGTAGGCGATCTCGGTGGCAATTTCCTTTTCGGAGACGCCCGGCTTAATGAAATCAAGAATAATTTCGTAAACATCCTCGGCCATTTTGCAGGCTTTTTTGATATTTTCGAGCTCTTCCGGAGCCTTTGGCATGGTGTATGGCTCGACCACCTGAGGCGCGGGTTTGAATTTTACGGGGCGGATCTGGTTGCGGATATCCACCGCTTCGGAATAAGCCATGCGGTCGGCCTCGAATCCGAGCACCTCGATATCCTTGAATAAATTCTTTTCGATAGCCATTCCCCATACATCGCGCGAGATATGGGTCTCGAGATTGGGCAGGTCGTATAGCTCGTCCTTAATCTGTTCCTCGTAGCGGTCGTCGGTGACGAAGTGGAGTTCGCCGGGCAATATAAACAAAGTGCCCGCAGAACCGGAGAAATTGGTCAGATAATGGATATTCGGGAGATAGGTAACTACTAATGCGTCGACTTTATGCTCTTCCATATTCAGCCTGATCTGATCGAAACGGCGGTCGATCAGCGAAGGATATGGCTTGCCGGCGGAAGCTTTGGACGATTTCTTTGCCATGGTATTTACTTGATTTTTTATTTAACAAAGTAATTTGGAGATTCTTTGGTAATTATCACATCATGAGTGAAGGATTCGCGAAGCCCGGCATTGGTAATGCGCAGGAACTGGGCCTTTTCCTTCATATCTGCGATGGTTGCGCAGCCGCAGTATCCCATCGCCGAGCGCAGCCCGCCGACGATCTGATAAATTGTCTCGCTGACGCTGCCCTTATACGGCACGCGGCCCTCGATGCCCTCGGGAACATATTTGGAAATTTCCGCCTCGACATCCTGGAAGTAGCGGTCGGCCGAGCCTTTTTTCATAGCGCCGAGCGAACCCATACCGCGGTAAACTTTATAAGCGCGGCCCTCGTATATCATTTTCTCGCCGGGGCTTTCTTCGTGGCCGGCGAACAAATTGCCGATCATAACGCTGTCGGCTCCGGCTGCAAGCGCTTTTGCCACGTCGCCGGTCTGTTTGATACCGCCGTCGGCGATAATATGTATCCCGGCCGGCTGGGCGATGCGCGCCACATTCATAATAGCCGAAAGCTGGGGCACGCCTACTCCGGCGATAACGCGGGTAGTGCATATCGATCCCGGCCCGATGCCAACCTTCAGCGCGTCGGCTCCCGCGTCGATCAGCGCCATTGCGGCTTCGCTTGTGGCGATATTGCCGGCAACAACGTCGATCGAAAACTGCGATTTAATTTTTTTGACCATATCGATCACGCCCTTGTGGTGGCCGTGGGCGGTATCGACAAATATAGCGTCGGCTCCGGCTTCAATAAGGGCGGCCACACGTTCGGGAGTATCCGCGCTGACTCCGACGGCAGCGGCAACCCTCAGGCGTCCGTGTTCGTCCTTGCAGGCATTCGGATGCTTTTTCTTTTTCTGAATATCTTTTACGGTGATAAGCCCCGATAGGCGGTAGTCCTCGTCGACCACCGGCAGCTTTTCGATGCGGTATTGCTGCAATAGCTCCTCAGCCTCTTCGAGCGTGGTGCCCACAGGCGCGGTGCAAAGATTGTCGCGGGTCATCACTTTGCTGATTTTATCGCTCGGATTCGGATTGAACCGCAGATCGCGATTGGTTACGATTCCGATCAGCTTGCGGTTTTCGTCGATCACAGGAATGCCCGAAATATGGAATTTGGACATCAGCTCGAGCGCGTCGGCGACCTTTTTGTCGGCAGTCAGCGTAATCGGCTTCTGTATCATGCCGCTTTCGCTGCGCTTAACACGGTCGACCTGTGCGGTCTGCTCTTCGATTGGCATATTTTTATGGATCACTCCGATGCCGCCCTGGCGGGCAATCGCGCGCGCCATCTCCGAATCGGTAACGGTATCCATCGCCGCGCTCAGCACGGGGATATTCAAAGAAATATTTTTGGTCAGAAATGTATTCAGGCTGGTTTCCCTTGGCAGCACTTCGGAATATCTTGGGATCAGCAGCACATCGTCGTAGGTAACGCCTTCGTAGGTAATTTTTTGAACGCTCATCTCACTTGCCGGATTTCGTTTTGCAAAAATGGGAATTATTCAAAATCAAGACGTAAATCGAGGATAATTAGTCTTTCGGAGGCAATCTTTTTGCCATGCTTCGGAATTGTATGTTATATAAATAAAGCTCTGCCGGAACTAGTCCGGCAGAACTCAATTCAATTAAATAATACGCAATTACATATCCCGGAACTTTTCGATCGCTTTCAGCCGGTTCTCGGCGTCGGCGATTGCTTTCCGGGCTTCGTCTAACTGGTGGCTCTCGGTGGCCTTTTCGAGCATCTCGCGGGCATCGGCCAGCTCTTTGGCTACCGTTTCGTATTCGATCTCGTGTATCGCCTGGGCGGATTCAACAAGCAAAGAGACATGGTTGTTGTGCACTTCGGTGAACCCCGCGCTGGTGGCATACCAGATTGGCTGATCGTCTTCGCCCGCTATCCGTACCAGACCGTAATCCAGCGACGATGTTATCGGCGCGTGGTTGATCAGTATCTGGAACGGCGATTGCGAGCCGGGCACCGATACCGAACGGGCCTTGCCGGTGAACACCACTCGCTGCGGTGTTACGATTTCTACGTCGAGAAGTTGTTCTGCCATAATATATATAACCTCGGATTAGTCGCGGCTGATTATTTTTCTGATTTCTTATATCTGTCAAATACTTCGTCGATCTCTCCGGCATAGCTGAAGAGGCCCTCGGGGATGTGGTCGCATTCGCCATTCAGAATTGCCTTGAATCCGGCGATTGTGTCCTCGATTTTTACATAACGGCCCTCGTAGCCGGTGAACTGCTCGGCCACAGAGAATGGCTGCGAGAAGAATTTCTGCAGCTTACGCGCGCGATAAACGGTCTGCTTATCCTCGTCCGAAAGCTCGTCCATACCCAGGATATTGATAATGTCCTGAAGGTCTTTATAGGTCTGGAGCACTTTGCGACAATTCATCGCAGTGTCGTAGTGCTCGTCGCCGATGATGTTCGGGTCCATAATTCGCGAAGTCGAATCCAGAGGATCGACCGCAGGATAAAGACCCAGCGTTGCGATCTGGCGCGAAAGCACCGTGATAGCGTCCAGGTGGGCGAATGTATTCGCCGGCGCCGGATCGGTAAGGTCATCCGCCGGCACGTAAACCGCCTGCACCGAGGTGATCGATCCGCGCTTGGTCGAAGCAATACGCTCCTGCAGCTCGCCGAGCTCGGTAGCCAGCGTAGGCTGATAACCCACCGCCGAAGGCATACGTCCCAGAAGCGCAGATACCTCGGAGCCAGCCTGGATAAAGCGGAAAATATTATCGATGAACAGAAGCACATCGCGGCCTTCGTCGTCGCGGAAGTATTCCGCCACCGTCAGCGCGGTAAGCGCCACTCTGGAGCGCGCCCCGGGAGGCTCGTTCATCTGGCCGAAGATCAGAGCGGTCTTGTCGAGAACTCCCGATTCGGTCATTTCAAGATAAAGGTCGTTGCCCTCGCGAGTACGTTCGCCCACACCTGCAAAGCAGGAATAGCCGCCATGGTGCTTGGCGATATTATGAATCAGCTCCTGAATAATAACGGTCTTGCCGACGCCTGCGCCGCCGAAAAGGCCGGTTTTGCCGCCTTTGGTGAAGGGCTCGATCAGATCGATGACCTTGATGCCGGTTTCGAACATATCCTTCGTGGTGGTCAGATCCTCGAAAGACGGAGACGGCTTGTGGATCGGACTTTTCTTGTCGGTCGTCAGAGCGCCTTTGCCGTCGATAGGATCGCCGGTAATATTAATCATCCGCCCGAGAATTTCCGGGCCGACGGATATAGAAATCGGACCGCCTGCGTCCACTACCTTCATGCCGCGCACAAGGCCGTCTGTCGAATCCATCGCAACGCTGCGGACCCGGTCTTCGCCAAGGTGTTGCTGCACTTCGCATATCAGTTTGCTTTCTTCGCCGGTTTCGGGCGAGGGGCGGGTGATTTCAAGAGCATTAAGGACGGCGGGAATCTTGCCTTCGGGGAATTCCACATCAACAACAGGGCCGATGACCTGAACTATGGTGCCTTCGTTCATGTTTATAACCTCTTAAATCTTCGAATATTTATTGATAATACAACTGTATTTGTCGATCGTTACGGCTCAGAGACTATATTGTAATCTGTTATTTCAAAACTAATGAATTTGAGCAAATATTTCAAAGCAAATGGATTTTTATTATTACTTTGTTTCAAAATGTATTCAATATGTTGTTTGATTTATTCGATTTTCCCCATCAAATCCATTGTTTGTGTAACTTTTCGCAGCTTTCAATTGTTTCTATATTAACAAACAATTTCTTTTATATTTAAGAATTTTTCGTATTTTAATATAATAGGCTGTATTTTCATCCAAACCATAAGGAGTAAGTCTTCAGTAGTACGACCAATCTTTTATACGAGCATCCCCGACGCGCCAGAAGGCCGGATCCGCTCAGCGGCAGGGTGCTGATCCTGAACCAAAGCTACGAGCCGATCTCTATCTGCTCGCCCAAAAAAGCTATGATCCTGCTGCTATTGACCAAGGCCGAAATCGTCGCAGTACACAAGGGCAGGGCAATCCGCACCGTCAGCCAGACTTTCCCATGCCCCAGTGTTATCCGATTGCAGGCCTATATCCGAGTGCCATACAAAAAGATCGAACTATCTCGCAAGAACGTACTGCGCCGGGACGGCATGAAATGCCAGTATTGCGGCAAAAAGTCCACGCAGATAACTATCGATCATATTATTCCCAAATCGCGAGGCGGCCAGGACTCGTGGGATAATCTCGTTGCGGCCTGCGTCAGCTGCAACAACAAAAAGGGCAACCGAACACCCGATGAAGCCGGACTCAGGCTGCTTTCGCGGCCAAACCGCCCCCACCATATATTTTTCATACAGCAGTTCATGGGGGCTGTCGAATCCGAGTGGAAGCCGTTTTTGTTTATGGACTGACGCGCCGCCATGCTAAATATATATTGGGCCGTCTGCCGCGGGCGGGCGGAAAGGAGGGCTTGCCCTCTTTTTTAATTTTCGGGAATACTTTTTGATCCTCAATTTTGAATTTAAATTATCACGCATAAGTTCGTAATTTTGTTATAATACTTTTCAAATTATAGCACTATTCAAATTATAGAATTATTCAAAAAATCAAATGCGGAGATATTTTGAAAAATCTTGAAAATTTAATCAAAAGCATAAATCCGACTTCAATACAGGGGCCGGCCGACCGCGAGATCAGCTCCATCCAGTACGATTCCCGGAAATGCTCTCCCGGCTGCATGTTCGTCGCCCTCCGCGGCGCCAACGTCGACGGCCACACATTTATCCGCGCCGCGCTGAAGCTAAAAGCTGCGGCAATAGTCTGCGAGGAAATCCCCTCCGAATATTTAAATTACGGCGCTGCCACCTTCGTCCTCGTCCCGGATACCCGACACGCCCTGGCTGCGCTCTCGCACCGATGGTATGACTACCCGACCGCGCGGATAAACCTCGTCGGAATAACCGGCACCAACGGCAAAACCACCACATCCTTTCTTGTGCGCAGCATATTCCGCCAGACCGGCGCCAAAACCGGCCTGATCGGTACCACAGGCATTTTTATCGATGAATATAAATTCGACTCCACCCACACCACCCCCGAATCGCTCGGGCTTTGCGGGATATTCGACCAGATGACCGCCGAAGGCGTTTCGCTTGCGGCGATGGAGGTCTCCTCGCACGCGCTGGCACAGCATCGCGCTGATGTGATCGATTTCGATTGCGCAGTATTCACCAATCTATCGCACGAGCATCTGGATTACCACAAAACTATGGACGAATACGCCGCCGCCAAGAAAAAGCTATTCGAAGCGCTGCCGCCGGACGCCTCGGCAGTCGTCAACTGCGACGACGAATACGCGGATTATATGGTCGAAGGAATTCGCTGCGGACGCATCATACGCGTGGGCCGCGGCGACCGCGCCGATGTGCGGATTAAGAACGAACGCCTTGGGCTGGATCGCACGACATTTACACTGGAATTCGATAATGGATTCATTCCCGGCGCGGGAAACGTGGAATTCACGATAAATCTGACAGGCCGGTTCAATGTCGATAATGCCGCCCAGGCCGCGGCGGTGTGCCTTGCGATGGGTATTAATATGGAGGACGTCCGCTCCGGACTCGCCGAAGCCTACGGCGCCCCCGGCCGGATGCAGAAAATTGCTCTGGCCTCGGGCGCGCTCGGAGTCGTTGATTATGCCCACACGCCCGACGCCCTCGAAAAAGCGCTCCGGGCCTGCCGCGAAGTCCTCGATTCCGACGGCGCCGAAGGCCGCCTGATCGTCGTATTCGGATGCGGCGGCGACCGCGACAAATCCAAGCGCCCGGTGATGGGCGAAATCGCAACGCGGATAGCCGATTTCGCAGTAATCACCAACGACAATCCCCGCACCGAGGAGCCGGACAAAATCGTAGAGCAAATATATAACGGGATCGATCCCGAGGATAAAAAGCGGACTCTCTGCATATCCAACCGCGAAGAGGCTATCGGCTACGCTGCGGGATTCGCCGGCAGGGGAGACATCGTGCTCGTCGCCGGCAAAGGCCACGAGACCTATCAGATCATCGGCACCGAGCGCCGCCACTTCGACGACGCGGAGGAATTACGGCGCTTTGCCTGAGATTATTTATCGCGGCCGATGGATTTGCTGCGAATCTGCATATTCTTGACTTCGGCCAGGTCGTGGGCCAGATCGATGATATTCAGAATTGCTCCGCGAGTCTGGGGTATATATATATCTTCGAATCGTTCGATCGTCTCCCGGGATTCGCTCTTGCGGGCAATTTCGGCGAGCATCGAGCGCAGCTTTTCGGTTTCGTTAATCACTTCGCGCTGGAGGAGTTCGGCGCCTTCCTCTTCATTGCGGATGCGCTTCAGCTTGCGCGATAGCGTCCAAAGAGCCTTGCCCGAGAAGATAATATCGGCCGCAAGGTCGGCATCCCCGGTCGAAGCCGCGGTCTCGAGTATTGCTCCCAGGTCGTCGCGTTTTCGCAGTCGGTTGCCGGTCAGATAGTCCAGAAATTCGAGTACCTGCTGAGTATCTTCGGAAAAATCCATAATTATAATAATATTAATATTGAATAAATAATATTAATATTGAATAATGATATTAATATTGAATAGTTGTCAGAACTGATCTGAAAATCCTGTCGAATTCCTCATCCGTCGGGATTTTCTCGCCCTTAATATCCATCGGGCTTAGCGCAAATTCGTAATAATTTCCGATACTGGAGCGGAATACCGCCGCGCGGGTAGCCATATCGCCCGGATTAGCCGCAAATTTGAACTGGGCGAATTTATTCTTACCCATCTCGATTTCCGAATATTTACCCGCCAGCTTTACTCCGCCGGCGGTCTTTTGTTCGTGGCGGGCAAAAGTAAGCCGAGCAAGCCCGAGCAGACCTTCCTTGCCGACTATCTGTTCGGTGCGGTCGTTGCTTTTGATATACGAAAATACCACGCCCATGGTATAATCCGGGTTGACGGCAACGGCGAATACGTCCGAAGATACGTCCATATCCACATCGATAAAGAACCAGCCCTTTGGCAGAAACGCGATCATATCGCCGCGTTCGCTGCGTACGAGATTGTCCGACATATCGATCTCCGGTTTGGGGCTGAGATTTACCGTCGGCGCGACGTCCGGCTTATCCGGATGTTTGACCACAATGCAGCCTGCTCCGAGAACGACAATGCTGAGAATCAGAGCAAAAGATTTTGCGGATTTTTTCCAGTCGAGTTTCATCAATATTTTTCCGAATTAATTGTTTCCATTTTAAAATATTTCTCGCCCGCTTCGATTGCCGCATCAAGCGAGTTCTCTTCCGGCACCAGCGGACAGCTATACCGCGGATTGCAGGCGCAGTAGGGGCTGTATGCCAGATTGAAATCCAGCGCCACAGTCTCCGTATCTTCGGCGTATTCCACATCGATATACCGGCCTCCGGCATAGGTCCCGCGTCCGCTCGTTCGATCGGTAAACGGCACAAACAGGTGCTCGGGCGCCCGAGGCGATTTATAAGCAATAAGGCTCAATTTGCTGCCTTTAATGCTGAATTCCAGCCGGGCGAACTTCAGCATTTTACGAATATCATCATCTTTTGTTGTCAGGATTTCGACCGTATCGGGATTATCGAAACGAATAACATCGGCGCGCACGAAGAATTCCGCGGCTGGCGGATAATAATTCAGACCTTCGAATTCCCCTCGCATAGAATCCGGAATCGGCGACTGCGGACTGGTGCCGAAGAATTTATCCTTCTCGGCGCGCATCATCAATATGCGGGACGAATCGAAGCCGGCGGCGCTTTCGACGGAGCTCTCCTGCCGGGGCTGATCCTCCGTCCGGGCGCAGGCCGCAATCATAACAATTATAAATATTAAAACCGGGTATTTCATACATATATATCCAGTTGATTAATACTCCTCAACATGCAATGCGCCTGGTTCGTTCGGGCCGTGCTTGGTGTATCCGTATTGATTCAGGAATCCCGAAACGCTGTCGACCATCTTCGGATTGCCGCACAAATAGAAATGGGTCTTGTCTGGATCGAGCTCAACACCCGCGTCGTTCTGCAGGATGCCCGCTTCCAGATGCTTCTCGATATATCCACGCAGTCCATGCCACTTTTCGTCGGCCTTGAGCAGAGTGGGGAAATAATAGAAATTCGGAAAAGCATTTTCAATAAACTCCAGCTCCGAGAGATAGCCCAGGTCCCATGGATAGGCCGCGCCGTGGATAACAACCAGCTTGATATCGTGGTGGTCCTTCATATGCGAGCGCAAAAAGCTGATATATGGCGCCAGTCCGGTACCGGTGGCTATCATGACGATATTCTTGCCCTCGGGCGTTTCGTTCAGATTGAACACGCCCAATATGTCATCGTCCACCCACATACGGCGCCCCTGAGTAAGATTGAACAGGCGCGGCGTAAGCTGGCCCGATTTGACCTGGCTGATGTAGAACTCAAAATTCTGCGTCTCGTGATTGGCCGAAGCAATCGAATAAGGCCGTTTGATCAGATGATCCGGCGGCATCTCCTCGACCGGCATCACGGAATTGGCCGAGCGCGGCTCTTCGGCATAGCAGCCTATAGTGGTATATTGCCCTGCCTCGAAACGCACTCGCGGCGAATCAGTGCGCACGCGCAGCACCATAAGGTCGGGAGTGATCATGATCTTGCCGGTGACTGTGGCATTATAAGCATCTTTTTCCATAACTATCCGGTAATTATATATAATAAATTGTTAAATGTCTTGAGGGCCAATTAGCAAAAATAAGCAACAGAACATTTATTAAACTAATTAATTTGTAAAAAAAAACAAATACAAATGCGCAGAAAGCTATAAAGAGTTAACAAAATACACCCCTGAAAGACCAGAAGAATCCCCGACGAAGCGCAGGATGCCCCCGCCAGAATGCCATCAGAAAAAAACATCCGAGAGAAGTAAAATAAAGCCGCGACAATTCCGTTAAAGGAATTCGCAGTGAGCTTTGAAAAAATATTTGGATATAAGAAAAAATATCAATAAATTTGAACTCTTTTTTCACAGCGGCTGAGAAAAGGAAAAATTAAAAAAATATTTGAATTCTTTGAAAAAATTATTATATTTGTAAGCTCACATCACGGGTAGGTACCGAAGCGGTCAACCGGGGCAGACTGTAAATCTGCTGGGCTACGCCCTACGGAGGTTCGAATCCTTCCCTGCCCACGTAATAAATGCGGGAGTAGCTCAGTTGGTAGAGCATCAGCCTTCCAAGCTGAGGGTCGCGGGTTCGAGTCTCGTCTCCCGCTCGAAACAAAAAAGATAAAAAATATGCGGCTTGCTCGATAAATATAAGGCGCCCCGGTGGCGCCCAAAGGGTGTGAGGATAAATTGAGCTTTAGCTGCTATTTTTTTCTTTGCGGGAATAGCTCAGCTGGTAGAGCATCAGCTTCCCAAGCTGAGGGCCGCGGGTTCGAGTCCCGTTTCCCG
>CAZEMR010000042.1:0-26343 GCA_964513465.1 uncultured Hyphomicrobiales bacterium | reverse complement strand
AAGGTAAACGATATTGCTCGATAATTGCTTTGAGAGTTTTTTCAATAGCTTGCTGGCAGTGAAATGCAACCTGGTGCGTAAGGTCTGCCTCGCTTCTGATCAATTCGATTATTCTCAAATCCGAGCGAGCGCTTTCGAGCCAATATTCAGTGGCCGGCTTCATAAAGTGTTTTTCCTTTTGTGCGAATCTCTCTTGAAAAAGCGCTGTCCTGCTCGATAAATTTCTGATACATTGGCAATGTATATACCAACAAATCAATGGGGTGCTGTCTTTTTTCCTCAGCGATCAGCTTGGCGATTTTCAGCATCAGCTCGCTTTTTTCCTTAAAATTTTTCGGGATAAATTTGTCCGACGTAACTACCAGCAGATCAATATCGCTGTCGCTGTCAGCGCTGCCGATAGAATGGGAGCCGAAAAGGATAATTTTATGCAGTCGGGCCTGCATTAATTTTTCTTTGATTCGATTAATAATACTTTCTGAATCCATTTTTTGATCTCAAATAAAATAAATAACGCCTTTCCCCACGGCACAGCCCTTTCGGTCACATCGCGAAATCTCGCATAACCTACTTAGGCTTAATTATTTATATATTCAGCCGCCGGCTTTATGAAGTCCGGAGCTGATCGCGATCGACCGTCACCAGCATCGTCTTGCCGATGCTTTCGAGCTCGATCACCAGTTTGCTTTTGCCGGAGCTATCGATCACCCGGCCCTCATATCCGGAGAATATACCGGATGTAAATTTCACCTCGGCGCCGCGTTCGATTGTACCCTCACGGACTTCGATCTCGGCGTTTTCGCGAAGTGCAGTCATCATTGCCGAAATTTCGCTCTCGCGCACGGTTGCGGGCCTGCCATTAAAACAAATATACCGAGAAATCCCCGTAATATCCAAAGCCTGATATAATTCTGCTCGTGTTAATTTTGCGAAAATATATGACGGGATAAGCGGCATCTCGACCTTCTTTTTGCGGTCGCTCCAGCGACGGACTGTAGTCCTCAGCGGCAGAAATGCCTCCATACCCGCGCGCCGCAGATTTTCGTAGGCCTTTTTCTCGAATCTGCTCCTTGTATAAAGCGGATACCACTGCCGTTCGATATGTTCGCTGCTTTGGCTCATGATTTATAAGTCACAAATTTTTCGGAATTAATCTCTCCCAGGTCGTAAACCACATCGGCGTTCTCGATTGTTGTCAGCCGGTGTGCGATCACCAGCATGGTCGATTGCCGGCTGATTTCCTCAATACTTTTCTGAATCAATTTTTCCGAATGATTATCCAGCGCGCTGGTGGCCTCGTCGAAAATATACAGTTCGGGTTTACGAATCATCGCGCGGGCTATTGCAATGCGCTGGCGCTGGCCTCCGGATAGCTTCATGCCGCGTTCGCCGACGACGGTTTCCATGCCCTGGGGCAGCCGGTCGATGAACTCCGTGCAATGAGCAGCTTCGGCAGCCTGCATAACCTCTTCGTCAGTTGCTTCGGGCTTGCCGACTTTGATATTTTCGCGAATAGACATATTAAATATATATGTATCCTGGGTAACATAGCCAATTTTGCGGCGCCATGACTCCATGCTGTATTCGCTGATGTTTTTTCCGTTTATCAGAATTTGGCCGGATTTCGGTTTGTATAATCCGACTAGTAAATATGAAAGCGTTGATTTGCCAGATCCGGAAGGCCCGATCATCGCAGTCATTTTGCCCTTGGGTATGGTCAAGTCGAGATTTTCGAAAATTGTCTGATCTTTGAGATATGAGAAGGTTATATCTTTGATTTCTATGTCATTACCGAGGTTATCAAAGACTTGTCCCGATTCGATTTCCTCTTTGCCAATGTTTGTATTCAATATTTTTTCTACAGTCTGCAGAGAAGGCAGATTGTTATAAATGATCATTCTCTGTTGGGTAACACTCATCAGCGAGGCGGATATCCTTGTGAAGCCTACAAACACAAAACCCAGTGTTGGGATAAAATCTTTGAATGCCTGATTGGAAATAAATGTGAAATAAAGATAGAACACCAGCAAAACCAGCGGCATAATCATAAATGTAATATTGCCGGGAATCTGCTGGATTGTAGCTCTGCTTACCCATGCATGATTTCTTTTTAGTCCGGCTTTTTCATAATTTTTCATGAAATGATTTTCGAGAGAAAAAATCTTTACCTGCTGTAATGCCATAATAGCTTCTGCCGCAAACGAACTTAATTGTTGATTGGATTTGATTATGACCTTGCTTAGTTTCAACTGGAATCTCTCGCCAAGTATCTTTACCAGATACATTATTCCAACAATTATAACAGTAAGGAATAATGTAACATAAAAGCTGGATACCAGAAGAAGTATATATATTGATACGCCTATAAGCAGATTGGTTATCCACTGTATTATTGTATTCAAAAGCCCGGCGGCCTGCTGGACCTCCACGTTGATATTATGTATTATCTCGCCCTGTTTGAATCTGAGGACAAATTCATATACTGAACGAAGGTATTTTTCGAAAAGTTCCAGCCGCCAGTTGAGCTGGATTTTCTGAATTACTTTCTGGGAATAATATGTCGTGAATATTTTGCTGGCCACTGTCAGAATACTGAAAATCATCAGCAGTGTTATAATCGCAAGAGTCCAGCTTTCGCGAGGGAACATATCAAGCAAAAACGAAAACACACGACTCATTCCCACATTGGATTCGTCGTTTATCACCGACTCAAGGATTGGCAGCACCATACCGACCGAAAACATCTCGAAAATGCTGGTCAGCGCGATTAATCCGAGAATCAAAGAAAAACTGAGCTTGTTCCCCTCGAAAAGGCCCCAGACATTCTTTATTTTATTTACAAATGGAATTTTCATCAGATTAATTCGAATTCTCTCATTTTTTCTATCACTACTTTTGCGGCTTCGGGTACGCTTAGCTTTTCGGTGTCGAGCACCAGCTCGGGGTGGTCGGGCTCTTCGTATGGCGCCGAAACACCCGTAAAGTCCTTTATCTCGCCGGCCATCGCCTTGCGATAAAGCCCCTTGGGGTCGCGTTTTGCGCAGGTCTCGATGCTGGCATAAACAAACACCTCGAGAAATCGCCCGGCTTCGAGCAGACTGCGCGCCTGCATCCGGTCTTTGCGATAGGGCGATATGAATGCGCTCAGGCAGATCATCCCGGTATCATGGAATAATTTGCTTACTTCGGCTACGCGGCGGATGTTCTCCTCGCGGTCTTCGGGCGAAAATCCAAGATTTTTGTTAAGGCCGTGGCGGACATTGTCGCCATCGAGCAGAAAGACATGGCATCCCATTTCGAAAAGCATTTTTTCGACTTCGACAGCGATGGTGGATTTGCCGGCGGCGCTCAGCCCGGTGAACCATACGACGCAGCCCTTGTGGCCATTGCGGGTTTCGACTTCCCCGGCGGTGATTTTCCGCGGGTGCCATTTGATATTCGTAGCTTTTATGCTGGCTTCCATTATAACTATCCTGAATATTATGTATCAATCATTTCTGCCAGATCAGCAGAGCTTTATTGAGTTTCAGCTTTTCTTTCAATTCTGCGAATTCCTCCGAAGAGAGAATCAGCGGGCGGATTTTGCGCTTAATATTCTCCTCGGTAATATCAATAAGCTGAAAAAGGTAGTTGCGGTTTATATCGCCCACAATCACCAGATCGATTACGCCGCTGTCCGCTCCCCGGGCGTAATCTCCGGTGATATAGGCCGCCTCTACGTTTCCCAGCTTATTGAGTACTTCTTCAACAATATCTATACCGAGATACTTCCTGACTAATGTATTTATCTCGGGGAATAAAGGGTTTTTCTTGTTTGCGCGATACACCTTGGTGCGGCCGTCTGCGTCTGCTTCGAGCAGCCCCGCCTTCGAGAGCCGGTTAAGCTCGAGCCGCACGGCATTGGTGGACTCGCCGAATTCCTTGGCCAGGCTGTTCAGATAGCCTTTGGTGTCGGTATTCAGAAAGAATTTAAGCAGCAGCTTAATTCTGGTTTTTGATGTGATTAACGAATCTAACATTTGCTTTCATTCTATATATATAGCATAAGACTAATGCAAATATACAACAACAAAAGCATCAATGTCAAGTAGTTTTTTTACTTGAATTCAATTTTTTTCGATTATTAATATTTTTCTAAGGTGAGAAATGCGATTGCATTATTATCGGTGTGCGATAGCGATACCACGATCGAGTACCCGCCCCATTTCTGCTGCAAGCCGCCCTCCAGCTCAACCTCGGGACGGCCGGTTTTGTGGTTGCGGATTCCCACCTCGCGGAATTTGAAGCCTTTGGTGATTCCAGTGCCGATTGCCTTGCTGAAGGCCTCCTTGGCGGCAAACCGGGCGGCATAATGCAGATACCTGCCATCGCCGTACTGGTCGCAGTATTCTATCTCTGTTTGAGTAAATATTCTATTCAGAAAGCGGTCGCCATACTTTTCGATCGATTGCTTAATCCTGGGAACCTCTACTATATCCGTTCCGATGCCGACTATCATTTATTATCTTCCTCGTTCATAAATTTTTCGAACTCCTCGAGCAATTTCGGCAGAGCCTCGCCCGACGGCGCCCGCAGGCACACGTCCGCATAACGGCTGAAGCCCGTCTCGCCGGGGTTTACCTCGACCACGTAAGCGCCAGACTGACTGGCCTGCACAGGCAGAAATGCCGCTGGGTATACCTCAGCCGAAGTACCTACCGTAAAAAACACATCGCAGGCGATGGCGGCCTCCTCGGAGCCAGAAAGCGCGTCGAAGGGGAGCATCTCGCCGAACCACACCACCGACGGCCGGATCATACCGCCGCATTCGGGGCATTTGGCAAGCTGGCCTTCGGGCAAAGCGGTTTCGCCCTCGAAAGGCTCTTTGCAGTTCTGACAGTGGTTTTCGATAATATTCCCATGCAGCTCGAACGCGCGGGTCGATCCTGCCCGATGATGAAGACGATCGACGTTCTGAGTAATTAGCGTGAATTCCGGAAACATCCGCTCCATTCTGGCAATCGCATAATGCCCCGGATTGGGTTCGGCTTTATTTATAATCTCGCGGCGATGGTGGTACCATTGCCAGACCAGATCGGGATTGCTCATAAATCCGTCCACACTGGCGAGTTCCTGGGGATTGAATTTTGCCCAGAGTCCGTCGGGATCGCGGAATGTTTTGATACCGCTCTCGGCGGATACTCCGGCGCCGGTCAGCACGGCCACATGCTGTGCTTTGCTTAGCTTGACGAGTAATTCAGGGGGTATTTCCATATTCCATCTAGATATATTTGGTAATAATTCTACCTGATTAATAATTTTTTCGAATAATAGTTATTCCTTCTTTTCGGGCGGCTCGCTGAACAGCACCTGGGTCGGGTTTTCGGTCAGCTCGCGCAATGACTTACGAAGCTGGGCATTGGTTTTGCGGATTTCGTTCAACGTTTCGGTCAGCCCCTGCATCACGTTCTCGGTGCGATAGCCCACGATCTCGATTGTCGTGTTCGTATTCCGCATCGTCGAGTCGTAAACGGCAATAGCATGGTCGAGATAGGGCTTGAAATAAAGATCATCGATTTTTGCATTCAGGCTGTCCGTGAATGTTTCCAGCTCGATTGATGCCGCCAGCAACCGGTCGCTGGTATTGCCCATGTTCATTATTACCCGCGAAGTATCCGCCCGATTGAGAATGCTTACCAGATGGTCGCCCGCACGGCGGATATTCACGATTGACTCATACATATCTTCGTTATTCAGAAATCTTTGTGAAGCGGTAAGAAAGCCGATTGTCTCCCGCGAGATATGTCCGGTTTCGAGCCGCATGAGCTTGTTCATCACATCGCGGGCGGCGATCTCGATCTCCTCGATGCCCGAAGGCGCCGAGTGAATCACCTTATGGGCCGGATCGAATTTGTTCTCGATGTTTGGGTGCATATCCATCAGCACGGGGTCGGTTGGATAGAATAACTGCATATATTTGCCGCCGGCGATTCCCGAAAGCTCTGCCTTGACGCGGAGGCTGTCGGTCACCTTTACATTGGGATTGACCTGCATTACGACCTCGACCAGCTTGCCGTCCGGCGCCACCCGTATGGTCTTGACCGAACCGGCCGGCACACCGAGATATTTAACCGGCGAGCCGGTCTCGAGTCCCTCGACCGAGCCGTCGAAATAGGTTACGTAGAATCGTTGCTCTTTCAAAAATTGCGAAGCGCCCAACCAGATGACCACTCCGATTATCGCGGCGCTGCCGAGAATAACGAAAAGGCCTATCAGAAAAGGGCTGGATACTTTCTTAGATTTTATTTTTTCAGCCATAATGCACCAGATTTTTCTAAATATATAATGTTTCGGTAATATTTTTCAAAATTTATTCGGCAACCCGGTTGAAGAAATTATACACATGCTCGTTGCTTTTATCTTTCTGCAGCTCTTTCGGGTCGCCCTTGGCGATAATTCCTTTAGTCGATTTGTCGAGCATAATCACGCGGTGACCGATATCGAGTACGCTCGCCAGGTCGTGGGTGACTATAAACATCGTGGTGCCCATACCCGCGTTGACCTCCCTGATCAGATTATCCAGCGATGCCGAGGTCAGCGGGTCAAGCCCCGAAGACGGCTCGTCGAAAAACAGGATGTCCGGATCGAGGGCCATTGCGCGGGCGAGCGCGGCGCGTTTCTTCATGCCGCCGCTCAGCTCAGAGGGCATATATCCCTGGTAGCCGTCCAGCCCCACCAGCCCCAACTTGAGCTTGATAATCTCGGCGATTCGAGATACCGACATGCCGGTATATGTCTGCAACGGCAACGCGATATTCTCGGCAATGGTCATCGAAGCAAGCAGCCCGCTTAGCTGGAAAAGCACTCCGAATTTGCGCAGAATTTGCCGGCGCTCCTTCTCGCTGGCATTCAGGAAGTCCTCGCCGTCGATATATACCTCGCCGGATTCGGGGTACTCCAGCCCTATGAGCTGGCGCAAAAGCGTGCTCTTGCCCGAGCCGCTGCCGCCCACGACTGTAAAAATCTCACCCCGGCGCACATCAAAGCTGACATCCTTAATGATCGTCCGCCCGCCGTAGCTGACGGTAATATTTTTGCCCTCGATTATTATATCGTTTTTATTGCTCATTTATATGCCGATTGTCTGGAATAAAAATGTAAATACCGCATCCGCCAGAATAATCAGGAATACGCCGGTCACAACCGAAGCAGTGGTGAATTTGCCGACGCTTTCGGCGCCGCCCCGCACCTGCATACCGCGGAAGCAGCCCACGGTCGCCACCAGGAATCCGAATATTGTGCTTTTGATAATTCCCGAAAATATATCGGCAATTGAAAGCGCCTTTTCTAATTCATTCAAATATCCCGAAATTGTGATATTCAGCGTGCCGATTGCCGTAATCATGCCGCCGCCGACTCCGGCAACGTCGGCCAGTATCGTCAGAAAAGGCATTGCCAGAACTACTGACATCACCCGCGGCATAATCAGAAAGCGCATCGTATCGAAACCCATGGACTCCAGCGCGTCAATTTCGTCGGATACCTTCATAGTGCCGAGCTCCGCTGCGAAAGCCGATCCGGAGCGTCCCGCCACGAGTATGGCCGTCATCAGCGGCGCCAGCTCGCGGGTGATCGATATGCCTATTAAGTCTGCTACATATATATCCGCGCCGAACTGAGCAAGCTGCACCGCCGCCTGATAGCCGCTGATAACGCCGATCAGAAATACGATCAGAAGCACGATAGGCACCGCATTCACGCCCGAGCTGGTGAAATGCTGCGGAAAATCCTTCCATCGCACCGAACCCGGCCTGATGATGAGATAGGCGGTTTTGATAATCAATTCACCCAGAAATTCAATAAAGCCCTTCCCGTCGCGCATAAGCTGGATAATCGTTTTGCCCACATTGGTGAAATACTCCTCGAAGAAGCTCAGATCGGGCTTTTCCTCGGGCTTTTCCTCGGGAGTCTTACGCTTCGAGATTACTTCGACGAATCGCTTCATCTCGTCTGGCATATTCTTTCGTTCGATCTCCAGGCCGCGTTTGTCGGCGATTGATTCGAGTGATTTCAGGAATAAAATCACGTATGAATCGAATTTATCGGCATCGCCGAGGTCTATGACCACGCTGCGGGCATCTTCGGGTATATCAAGCTTTTCGATAGCACGGTCGAAATCTCCTGCTGTAGAGACCGTAAGGCCTCCCTGCGGCTTAATAACAAAATCGCCGTTTTCGCTGGATGATTTTTCCAAATGGTGTTTTTTTATATCGGATTCATTTGCCATCAATGTTTTTTTTATTATTTTGAATTTTGTGATCTGGTCTGCCGGTAATGGAATATATCAAAAAGAATATTCTTTGGAAAGAAAAAAGGCGCTTTTTTCGAAAAAATTATTATTTTATCAAAATATGAGAAATTTTTGTCATGATTATTCGTTTTTAAATTTCGCGTAATTGACATAATCATTACTCATTATGAGGTTTAATAAATGTCCATAGATATTACTTCTCCGTTTCCGCTAAGCCAGGACAGCAGGGTCAAAGGCACACGCAGACTGGCTCGCGAGAAAACACTCCAGGTGATTACCGCATACGAAGCGGGGGGATCGGACCTTGACCTGATTTTCAATCATATTTTTTTCCGCGAGTTTAATTTCGGCGACGGCGAGGAAAAGATCGAAAAACTGCTTACCCCGGCGGAAGTGCTCGAACTCGAATCCGACGTTCCGATCCAGTGGAAAAAAGAAGAAGTCGAATTTGCTTCGGAACTGCTCCGAAAAAGTATCGATAACAAAGACTCGATCGACACTATCATAGATAAATTCACCGCCAACTGGGAATTAGATCGTATCGCGCTTATCGACCGGCTGCTGCTAAGGCTGGCCATTGCCGAGCTGCTGTATTTCGAAGAAATCCCGACAAAGGTCAGCATCAACGAAGCTATAGAAATATCAAAGAATTATTCAACGGACAAAAGCAGCAACTTCATCAACGGAGTCCTCGATTCGGTGCTCGACGACCTGAAGAAAACCGGCCAGCTTCGCAAAACCGGTCGCGGACTGATCGAGACCTAATCAGATCCGCAATCCATATACCACGCAAAATATTTTTCCCCGATAAATATATCCGACGCCCGCTGATCCAGATATTCCCTGACGGCGGGCGTAAATATTTTTACAGCGCTGCGGGCGGCAAGCACAAGCCCCTCGCGCATTTCCAAAGTGTCGCCCGCAAAGCTTCCGGCGGCTTCACGATATATCATTTCTCTGTCCGAATTAATTCCCGGCCGCAGCGACGCGAAATACCAGTATATCTGCGGATTAACCACATCCGATCCGTTCGCAGAGTCGATATATACCAATTGCCTGCAGCCGGCGCGTTCGAATTTGGCGGCAATATCCCCAATTCTCGTATCGTATTCCGGCATATCATATTGCCAGGGAAATCGCACGACGAATGCAAGCGCAATCAGTGTGGCCGCGGTGTGCCCCTTAGACTTACTGCCCACAAACCAGCCAAGAGCGCCAAATGCGATTCCGCCCAGAACTATATATAATAAATCTTCCGAAAAATAAAAATTGCGAAGCGCCGACTCGAAGGTATCCCGCATATCCTGTGAAATTGCCCAGTAGCCGAATATAGCCGCCAGAGCAATCAGCCAGGGCCGCCTGCGTTCGCTGCGCCATAGCTCGTCCAGTCCGGCGCCCGACAGCAACGCCACCGCGGGAAGCATCATAATCGAATAATGCCGCATCTGAGTGGCCGATATCGAGAAAATTATTAAAGGAATAATTAATATCGAAAAATGCAGGGCAGTCTCTTTGTCCCGACCCGCCTCGCGGAGCCGGAATAGCGCCGGAGCCAGCATTACTGAAGCCAGCACGATAAGCTGATTGACGTAAAACCATGCCCCCAGCCAGCGGACATTACCCTCGACTCCGCCACCCATCCGATCGAGGATATGATAGCCCAGAAAATAATTCAGGAAATCCCGGCCATGCTCTGCGAACATATAAATATGCCAGGGCGCGGCTAACGCAAGGCCAATGGCCGCCATAATCGCAAATCGCTTAATATCACCGCCGAAATTTTCCTTAATTATATATCTTTTAATCATTAAATAAAGAAAAATTGAAATCGGCGCGAACACCCCGACGATGATCTTGCTCATCAGCGCCAGACCGAAGGCTATCCCGCTAAATATGGGGAATTTCCAGGCCCGCAGGGATTCGTTTTTCTGCCAGAAATATATGGATAAATAAATAAAGAATGCCGTGGGCACATCGAGCTGCGCCATCTGCGAGTATTCGAAAAACAAAGGCATCAATCCAAGCGCAAGCGCAGCGAAAAATCCGCGACGCCCGCCACCCGACATTATATACATCAAAATTACCAGCCCCGCGCCGAACAGCGCCGGCCAGAACCTTGCGGCAAACGCACCGCCATCGCCAATGTCCATCGCCGCGGCCATCAGCCAGATCGTCAGCGGGGGATGCGCGCCGGTATACAGCCCGCCGACGGAGTATTCCGTCTGGTCGAGCATGGCTCCGTTAGTGCGGACGGCGTCGGCACGTACGGCGTACATGGCTTCGTCCCAGGGCTGCATTTCGGCCTCGCCAAGCCCGATAAAACGGCAAAGGGCAAGGGCAATCACCAGGGTTATAAAAATCCATTTTGGGTTTTCGAACAAAATTGCTCCGAATCATTATTCATTCGGCTAAGATAAGAAATTTTCGCAGGGCAGTCAGCCCTTTTTGATCATTCTCGCAGCAAAGGCGCCATCAGTAGCGTGGATATGCGGGAATGTCTGCATAAATCCGTCGCGGCAGACCTCTGCCGGGAGATATTTCTCCGCGGGGTCGATTTCGAATTCGGGGTAATTCTCGAGGAACCACTCCACGTTGCCGGTATTTTCTTCTGGTTCGATGGTGCAGGTGGAGTAGAGGAATACTCCGCCGGGCCTGACCATACGAGCCGCATTGGCCATAATATTGCGCTGGATCTGAATAATTTTCGGGAAATCCTCTGGCTCGCGCTTCCATTTTATATCCGGCTTTTTCGACAGAGTTCCGAGTCCGGAGCATGGCACATCGGTGATAACCAGATCGGCCGGATCGAAGGGCAGATCCTGGGTGGAATCATATATATATGTCTCAATCGAATCCAGGCCGAGCCTCTGGGCGCCCTCGTCGATAAACCGCAGCCGCGATTTATATTTATCGATGGCGACAACCCGACCGCTATTGCCGCTTATCTCGGCCAGCAGGAATGATTTGCCGCCGGGCGCGGCGCAAAGGTCATATATTGTGCTGCCTTCGGCGGGCGCTGCCAACTCGCAGGCCATAGTCGCGCTGGTGTCCTGAATAGTGATTTTGCCCTGGCGGAATAATTCGGTGGAAGCCATATCCACACCGCGTGAAGTAATGATCACCGAGCGCTCCGAATATGGGGATAATTCGAAATCAATATTATTTTTTTTCAGAAACTGAGTAACTTCTTCGCGATTCGTGGTTATATTATTTATACGGATGATGACTTTTCCGCGTGAATTATTGACTGCAAGCAGCCTTTCTGTCTCGGATTCGCCAAAGCGATCGAGCCAGCGCCGCACCATCCATTTCGGATGGGAATGGATGATTGACATATGATATACCAGGTCGTCGCCGCGGCGCGGGTAGCGAATGTTGTCGATATTACGCGCCAGATTGCGCAGCACTCCGTTGACAACGTTAGCGGTCTTCTGGCTCTGAATTCGCTTGACAATCTCGACAGATTCGTTGATAGCCGCCGGCACGGGAATGCGATCGAGAAACATAATCTGGTAGAATGCAACTCGCATGGCGTTTTTGACCATATTGAGGCATTTCTGGTAATCGCCGAAATAAAAGCCGTTAAGACCCCAGTCGAGCTTATTGCGCCAGCGGATAACGCCATTGACCAGCTCGGTGAGCAGCGCTTTGTCGGGATAATTCAGATCGGAATGGGCAAGCTCGGCGGCGAGCAATTTGTCGATATACGAATCGCTGCGATCATAGCGGTTGAGCAGCTTGACGGCAATATAGCGGGCAGAGCTGAAAATAGAATTTTCATCGTGGTCATTATTATTATTTCTTTTTTCGTTCATTTTTTTTATTTTCCCGCTACAATATATATGCAATTACTTATGTTAATTATAATATATTTCTTTCATAATACGAGAACCGCAATGAGATTATTGTTTATTCTCCTCGCAGTTGCATTCATTTCAACAGGCCAGAATGCCCGGGCGCAAAAAATTTCATCACCTCTTAATCCGGTCAAAGGCCCGGAGCCAGAGCAGGCAGGGCTGGTAGTCGGATTCGGCCAGAACTACCAAAGCGGCTCATTTTTAGTCGAATGCGAAGATTGCCTATTCGAGGGCGGAGTCGGATTCGGCTGGACTTTCGGCGGAATTTACGAAAAACAGTTTACCGAGGGCTTGCGCTACGGCGCGATGCTGATGCTCGAGGGCAAAGGCATAGAAAGCACATTTCAGGAGCACGAGCCGGTCGAGGTAAATTCCGAGGCCACCGGCCAGCCCGAGACGGTCAATATTTTATTCCGACATACCGGCGAGGTAAGCGCCACCGCTCTGACCGCGCTGCCATTTGTCAAATGGGCGCCCTCTGATTACTTTTTTGTTAAACTTGGCCCGACGTTCTCGTATGTGATGAGCGCCGGTATAAAGCATACCAAAGAATTGATGCAGGAAACCGTTCGGCTCTCCACCGGCGAGGTCTACGATCTCTCGGGCGTCGACGGAAGCAATTCGATGGTGGTCGAAGACGGTGACTTCCCCGAAGTCAACGCGCTGCAGATAGGCCTCTCGCCAATGGTTGGACTAAATATCCCGGCAAGCGAAGACGTATTCCTGAGTTTTGTCTATCAGCATGTGGTGCCGCTTAATAATTTTTCGGAATACGGAGAGGATTTCAAAATCGGCTCTTGGCGGATTTTGTTCGAACTTCGATTCAGATTAAACGAAGATTAGCAAACATTTAATCCATCGTTATCTTTTGCGGAATATTGAAAAAACTTTTGAAACCATGACCAACAAAAGTATTAAAAGGCTTGTGTTTTATAGGAAATTAATTTAAATTATTATTTCAGAGATTACACATCGCTGGAATAAATTATTATTATTCCGGTTGCTGAGAATCTGACCGATCCCGGCAACCGGATTTGCTGAATAAAGCCGATCCGGTAAGCATTCGGGAATTAAAACTATACAATTAGTAAATTGGCTGATTATTTTCGAAATATTAATTAATATGTATCTTTATTGGCAACTTTAACATGGGTAGGAGCTTATGCAGAGATCATTTACTTCATTAATAGCATCTATTTTCATATTATGTCTGATCGGCGCGGCAGCCGCCCAGGCAAAAGACGCCGGAACCAGCGGCAGCAGCGAATATTCGCTTCTCGCCGCGGTGCTGATGCCGGCGCCGCCCGCTCCCCAGGAGGACGAAGAGGGCATACTTGCTAACAAACGTATCAGGATTATCAATCTTGGTCCCGTAGTCAACCACGAGGGCGTGGATTACGCCCCGACGATTTCGGCCGACGGCCGCACGCTTTATTTTGTGTCGAACCGGCCTGGCTCGATGCTGACTGAAGACGACGATTTATCGCACGATTTCTGGGCGGCACGCAAGAATGACCGTCTGGATACGAATTTCTTCCAGCCTTATAATATCGATACCTCGACCGCGCTCGGCAAGCTTGGCGTTAATACTCCGCTGAACGAAGGCGCCGCTTCGATCGCCGCCGACCGCCAGTCGCTGTATTTCACCGGCTGCGACCGTCCCGACGGTCTCGGAAGCTGCGACCTTTATCGCACAAATATCCAGGGCGACAAATGGGGACGCCCGGTCAATCTTGGCCGCAATGTGAACTCAAAGAATTTCGATTCGCAGCCCTCGATCGCACCAGACCAGAGCCGCATTTACTTTATCTCGACCCGTAAAGGCCCCAATAGCGACGGCGACGAGGAGCTTGATAATTTCGACATCTGGTATTGCGATTACGACACAGATCTCGAGGAATGGAAGCCCGCGAAAAACCTCGAGCAGATCAATACTCCCGGCATCGAGGCTTCGCCATTTATTGCCGCGGATAACGTTACTCTGTTCTTTGCGTCCAACGGCCACGAACCGAATTTCGGCGATCTCGATTTCTATGTAACCCGCTACGATCCGACTAACGACAAATGGTCGAAACCCGAGAATCTTGGCCGCCCGATCAATACCGAAGACCGCGAGCAGTTCATCTCGCTGCCGGCCTCGGGCGATATTATTTACTTCTCTTCGCAGCGCACCGACCTTTCGGGCTATCAGGGCGGACTCGACCTGTTTATGGCGTTTGTGCCCACATTCTTCCGTTCGGTCGTCGTCAAGGGTACTGTAGTCGATGAGTGCTCGCAGGAATACATTCCCGCAAAAGTCACGATCAAAAATCCGGTCACCGGCCGCGTTATTAACGACACTCTGACTCTTACCAAAAATGAATTCGAATTCGTAGTATCGAACACCGACTACGGCGATCCGCGAGACAGCATCCAGTATGTTGATTTCCAGATCACTGTCGAAAACGAAAAATATGGGATGAAATCCCAGACTCAGCGGGTATCCAAACCGCCGAAAACGGACAACCCCGAAGAACTCGAAAAATTCGCCGATGAAATCTTTGTGAAAATGACACTCGGCCAGAAACCGGTGCTCACCACAGAGATCGACGAAGCCGCATATATTCGCGAAAATAAAGAAGCCAATCCCGATCTTGCAGGATTCCGCGGTCTGGTGATGGAAGAAGTCCAGACATGGGACCTCTATCCTTTGCTCAATTATGTATTCTTCCCGCTCGGCTCGGCAGAATTGCCCAACAGATACATTCTTTTCGATTCGCCGCAGCAGACGCGTCAGTTCACCGATACCACCATCGCCGGCGGTACTCTGGATAAATATTATCATATCCTGAATATCTATGGCTATCGCATGAAAAAGAATCCGGACGCGAAGATCACAATCACAGGCTGCAACGACGGCACATTCGACGAAGAAAAGAGCCTCGAGCTATCGAAAAATCGCGCTCAGGTGGTCTATGATTATTTCAAAAATATCTGGCAGATCGACGAAAGCCGCATGACTCTGAAATCGCGCAACCGCCCGGATGTGGTCTCCAATACCAAAGACTCGCTCGGAGTCCGCGAAAATCGCCGCGTTGAAATAACCAGCAGCGAATGGGAAATCATGAAGCCGGTATTCGACAAAGATCCCAAGACTTTCCCGCAGCCCGAGGAAATGACATTCGTCATGGAAAACGGCATCGAGGACGCGCTTATCGTAAAACGCCGCATCGAAGTAACCCGCGGCGCCGACAAGTGGAATACCATCGAGGAAGTCGGCACCACCGATAAGCAGTTTGTATGGGACTGGCTCAGCTCGAATGGCAAATACCCCAAAGATGAAACTTCCTACACCGCGAAACTCGTCGTTACCACCAATTCCGGCGCAGAGTGCGAATCCGATCCGATCGAGATTCCCGTGATGCAGGTAACCACCGAGAAAAAACGCGTTGCCACGGTCAAAGACTCGACTCTCGAGCGCTACAGCCTGATTCTCTTCCCGTTCGACCGTTCCGACGCAGGCCCGGTCAACGAAAAGATCATGCGCGAATATGTGTATGACCGCATCAAGCCCAGCTCGGTAATCGAAGTTATCGGCCATACTGATGTTGTTGGTCTTTACGAACACAACCAGAAGCTTTCGGTTCGCCGCTCGAACACCGTTTACCGCGGTATTCAGAATACAACCAAAGGCAAATATGCAGAGCTCGAAACCCGCGGAGTCGGCGAAGACGAGCCGCTTTATTCGAACGAACTTCCCGAAGGCCGATTCTATAACCGCACAGTCCAGGTAATCATCCAGACACCTGTCACAGCATGGGAAGATTAAAATATCGGAATTAATTCAATCGATATATTCAAAGCGCCTGCTCATACCGAGCAGGCGTTTTTATTTATGTTCCGGAAAATTTTTTCCCAGCGCAATAGTCATTTCATTTACAATTATGAAAATGCCGGCACGAAAAATAATTCATGTGGATATGGACGCATTCTACGCATCGGTCGAGGAACGCGACAATCCCCAATACCGCGGCAAAGCAATCGCCGTGGGCAGTCCGCGTGCGCGCGGAGTAGTATCGGCTGCCAGCTACGAAGCCCGCAAATTCGGCGTCCATTCGGCAATGGCCTCGCTGACCGCGATCAACAAATGTCCGCATCTGATATTCGTAAAGCCCCGCTTCGAGGCGTATAAAGAGGCATCTGCTCTAATTATGAATATCTTCCGCGATTATACAGATATGGTCGAGCCGCTCTCGCTCGATGAGGCATACCTCGACGTCACCGAGAATAAATATGCCAATCCATCCGCCACACTGATCGCAAAGGAGATCAAGCAGCGGATCAGACAGACAACCCGGCTGACCGCCTCGGCGGGGATTTCTATTAATAAATTTCTTGCAAAGGTAGCCTCGGACTACGACAAACCCGACGGCCTATTTGTGATTACTCCTGCCGAAGCGCCCGCATTTATCGACCAATTGCCAATCGGAAAAATCCCCGGAATCGGAAAAGTAACAGAAAAGAAGATGAACCATTTCGACATCTTCACCGGCGCCGACCTGAAGGCCAAGCCACGCGAATTTATGCAAAAGCATTTCGGCAAACCGGGCGTTTATTTCCACCGGCTGGTGCATCTGGAGCACTTCAGCGAGGTCACACCCGTCCGCGAGCGCAAATCAATCGGCGCCGAGCGCACTTTCCGTCATGACATCACGGACACAGGGGAGATGATGAATTATCTGCGCGAAATTGCTCAGAAAGTAGCCTTCCGCATGGATCGCAAAGAGGTCGCAGGCAAAACGGTCACGCTAAAAATCAAATACCTCGATTTTGATATGAATACCCGCAGCAGGACTTTTGACTACGCAATTCACTCAGAAGACGACATTTTCTCCCACGCCTGCGAACTGCTCGCATTCCCGGTCTGGCCGATGAAGGCTGTGCGGCTTTTGGGAATCCAGATGGCCGGACTCGAACCGCGCGCAGGAAGCGGGATCGGCCGCCAGCTCTCCTTCAATTTCTACAAAAGCTGGTGAATTCCGGCAATATATATATCGCTCTTTCGCCGGATTAAACAAGACCATATTTGTATTATATATATTGAGGAAAGATGCTTCGCAATCTCGCAATCGCCGCGATTTTATTTATTTCAGGCATATAATATGCTCATTCGCAGGCGCTATATCCTCTCAGTGTCGGCAGAGAATGGGATTATCATTTCGATGTGGAAGGGTGAACTGCTCGAGCTCGAAGCCACACTCAAAATTTATGAATCCGAGGAATTCGCCGGCCATACATGGTATCATCACAGTATGCGAAGCCTCGACGCCTACTGGATCGCCGAAATCGACGGGCGCTACTGGAAAAAGCTGGCCATCGGCGATGATTCGACTCTTTTCATTGACGGCACTCTCGCAATCGGCGACTCGGCCGTATCGCCCGAGCGCGACTACGTCAGCGGCGAGGACTACCGCAAAGTACAGATATACGATAAAGATACTACGATATCTACTCCCGCCGGAGAGTTCCGCACCCGACGATACAAGGGCCGGTATTATAATACCAAAAACGGAAATTATGAAAAATACGAAGAGCTGTATATATCTGATAACATTGGGATTATAAGGCGGGACAGCTACACCATAGATACAAACCACAAAAAATCATTGAAAAAAAAGCGGACATTAATTAAATTCAGCCAATAACTTTCCTTTCTAATATAATAGGTCTGGCTTATGTTCGCTAAATCATACCTGCTGCTTTTTACTTTTCTTGGCATTTTGACCATATCTTGTTCCGACTCGAGCGGCCCCTCCGACAGCGAAATTTATCCCGCTCAGCTATGGCCGATAGAGCAGGGCAATTACTGGTATTATACCATCACCTATCTCTCGGGTAAGTATGTATATAAAGGCTGGAGCGGCGGCGAAATAAAGGGCAGCGCCGGCACCGAATATTACAAACTCGGGAATAATCTGAATTCTAATATCGACCTTGTGGGCTATTGCGAGGGCGTATTCCAGCTTCGCAAATCGCATTCGGGCAATCCGGACTGGGTTTATTATTCATGGCCTATGAAGCAGAGCGAAGTCCGCCAGTATACGATCAGCGGCGGCAGTGTATCTATGGAATATTGCGGCATCCGCTATATTGACGCAAACTGGCTGGATGACAATCCCAGATTCAAATGCTATGTTTTCCAGGTAACATGGTATGATTATAAAAATGCGAAGTTGATCGACGAGTATTTTTTCTCGCCGGATGTCGGGCTTGTATATTCGAATTATTATTATGAGCCTTCTGTGAATCGTCGCACCAAATACGGACATTCGCGGCTGATTAAGTCCAATCTGCTCGAAGAATCGAATTGATTCATATATAATTAATATCTGAGATTTTTTTTCGGATCGATTGGAATCGACACCCGGAAAGTCGTACCCGATTTCTCGTTTGATTCGAAATCGATGCTGCCGCCAAGGTATCGCTCGGTCAATAGCTTCATTCCATATGTGCCGAGTCCGCGGTCGGCGCCCTTGGTCGAAAAAGAGCGCTTGAAGATATGAAGCTGAACATGCCCGGGTATATAATTCGGATTGTGGACGTAGAATTCCACCCGGCTTTCCGTTTTCACGGCGCCGATTATAATTGTTTCTTCGGGCTGGCTGGCTTCGAACGCATTTTTGACCATATTGCCCACCACCCGCCTGAGCAGGGCCTCGTCGCTGATGAATTCCACGTACGAGCTGCGGTCGTCGATTTTGATTTCGCGGCGGCGTGCCACTTCGTGGGTTTTATAAAGGCTGATAGTATCGAGTATGATTTTGATCGAATTAGTTTTCTCGAATTTCGGTTCGAGTTCTTTTGATTCGGCGGCTGCGAGCTGTTTTTGCGAATTAACCTCGTCGATCAGCTTTTCGGTCAGCGAATAAATAATATCCTTGTAATCGCGGACATCTTCCGGGGCATCCCGGAGCAATTCCGCAAGGCCGCGAAGCCCGCCTGCGGTATTCAGAATATCATGAAAAAACACGCGTTCGAGCGCGCGGCGGCGTTTCCCGTGCGAAATATCCGTCAGCGCAAATATCATAAATATCTCGCCCCTCATCAGATACGGAGTTGTCCACACCCGCAGATCGAATGAATCGCCCGAGTCTATCTGCTCGATACGGCAGTCCTGAATATCAGGCACCTGATTAAGGCTTGAAAGTATTGCCCGTACCGCACCGCAGCTCTGGCAGGCCACCGTGGTGCCGCAGCCGTGCTCGGATTCTATGGCATGGCGGCACCTGAGCGCGTCGCCCGGTCGCATTCCGATTATGGCATCAGGATTGTCAGCTTTTATTAGAATCAGAGTGGATTTGTTTGCAAAAATTATCTGACGTTGTTTATTCAGTATCATATAAGGAGTGGGCACGGCATCGAGAAAGGCAATCAATTCGCCTTTATTCTTTATCATTTCGGCTTGCAGCCTTATTTCATCTTCAGAGTAACGTTCCGCCGGAGCGAAATCCGTATGCATTATTGACATATATTTTTTAGCTGAATTGTAGCTATAGAAACCAGTTATAAATATAGATGTATGAATATATCCAATATTTTCATTAAAATAAACATTAAATTATAATTAATCTCATTTTAATCTTATCTGTCTTCTTTGACTATCGCAAAACCCCTCGGGCACCTATATTCGATCATTTTGCGGATATGCCAGTACCAGTCGAGATCACCGTCGGCTTTGTCGTCCGAGAGATATTTCTCATGAACAAATCGCCGCTCTCCATAAACGTTTTTCATAACTGTTTCGACATGTGCATAGGCGATCAGCTCGTCGCCCCGTCGGCACACCACCCAGCGGCGGACTTCGTCTGCGCCTGACCATTTGTTCGGATTGGCCAGATCGACTTCGCCGCGCCAGCTTACCTCCTGCACCCGCACAAAGCTGATAGAATCCGGGGTCATAAACTCGGGATCGAATCCCATGCGGTCGAGTTCTATGCCAAGCTCGGCCATCAGTCCGTCGACTCCGGCCTTATCGCAATCGCACTGCATATGGACATAATCCACCTGGTGGCATCCGCAGCCAAAAATTAGCAGGCTAAGGATAAACAGAAAAGTTGTAGTTTTCATTATCGATTAAATTTATTATTTTGAAAAATATTCAAAATGACGTACAACCGGCTCTTCCAGAAATGCTCTATAAGTAAATTATTTAATGGAATATAGTAAAAAAAATCGCAAATCCGAACGGAAATTCCACGATACGATACTCGACGATTTGCGCAGGGTGGATATTCGCAGCTCGATCGGCCGCGATTTCCGAGACATGAAGCGTTTCTATATCGATCAGGAACGCAAACGCAGTCTGGAGTCGATGGGCCGCGTGCGCAAATTCTTCTGGATGGTCGGATTCGGATTCAAAAGCCTGTATCTGAAGCTCAATCCTGCCCGGCGGATATTGCTGTTATTCGCCATTTTTTTCTTTTTTATGGGAGTGCAGGGCAGCGCGAAATTTTATGAAAGCGGCGACAGCAAGGTAAATATTCGCCTTCATACACAGCAGCTATTGCCCACCCTTTCGTTCCTGACTATTTTGTTCATTCTGATGCTCGAGCTGAAAGACAAGCTGATCGCCCGCAACGAACTCGAAGCCGGGCGACGGGTGCAGACCAAGCTGATGCCCGAAAGCAATCCGAAAATCGAGGGATGGGAGGTGTGGCTTTATACCAGGCCCGCCCACGAAGTCGGCGGCGATATGATCGACTACATGAAGCTCGCCCCCGGCAAATACTACCTTGCCCAGGGCGATGTGGCAGGCAAGGGCCTCGGAGCGGCCCTTCTTATGGTCAAGCTGCAGGCCACGCTACGGGCGATGGCGCCCGATTTCCACGATCCCGCAGCGCTGGGCGAAAAAATGAACGACGTATTCCACCGGGATACCCCGCCAAGCGAATTCGCATCGATGGTATATCTCGAGATCGATGAAAACGGCAGCCAGGTATCGGTGCTTAACGCCGGCCATATGCCGCCCATTTGCATCAAAAACGGGATCATGAGTCCGCTGCCCGGCGGCAATCCTGCGCTGGGGCTGGTGCATGGAGTTAAATTCCACACCACCGGATTCAGCATGAATGCCGGAGATATTATGGTGATTTATTCCGACGGACTGACCGAGGCGTGCAACGAATACGGCGACTTTTTCGGGGAGGAACGGCTGCTCGGGCTGATCGAAAAGGTCAAATCGCGCCAGGCCAATATCATTGGCGAATATATAATCGAAACCGCCCGACGGTTCACCGGCGACGAAAGCTCGCACGACGATCTGTCACTGATTGTGCTCCGAAAAGAATAAAGCTCGAATTATTAGAACAAATTAATTTTAAAAAATATATATTTTGAGATAGATTATTTTCTAAAATATTCTTATCTTTTACAAAAATTCCGAATTTTTTCATATCAAAAATCTAAGTAGATTATTGCGGGGGCAATATATGAATACCAAACGTGAGCGAATTCTGGATTGTGCGCGTACCTTGTTTGCCGAAGAAGGTTTCCACAATGCTCAGATTTCGCGCCTTGCGAAAATGTCGGGCGTTGGCGCCGGCAGCGTTTATTTATATTTCAACAATAAAGAGCATATACTCGAAGAAATTTTTATGGAGTCGTGGACACGTATCGAAAAACGCCTGTCCTCGCTCGACGAGCAGAAAGAGCTTTCCGCCACGAAAAAGATCGATCTGATGGTACGAGCGATTATCGATATGGTAATCGAAAAACGCAATTCCGCGAATATCATACTCCACGAATACCGATTCTGGGCGGTGGAGCACAACGAAAGGCTGACCGAGGTGGTCTCGCATTCCAAAAAGATAGTATCGCGGATAATCGCCGAGGCCCGGGGCAAGGAATTCCGGCCCGAGATCGATCCTGCAGCAGCCACGGAATTCATATTCGGAGGCATCTGGTATTTCCTGGCGCTGAAAACCGCCGAAATCGACGAAAACACCGCAAAAGCGCTCGGCGATCAGATATCGGGAATGATACTCAGCGGACTTACGATAGAATGAGCAATTAATTGATACAAATAAACATGGCGGCCCTTCGGAATACGAGGAGCCGCCATTTTGTATTAATTCTGGTGTTAATATTAGTATTCTTTCGTCTCGCCGTATTCGAAAACATCGCATTTATGGCCGGATTTGATCACTTTTTCCTTGAATTCCTTCGGATCGGCCTCGATCACCGGGAATGTATTGTAATGAATCGGCACTGCCACTCCCGGCTTAATGAATTCGACCGCTTTGACTGCATCGTCGATGCCCATCGTGAAGTTATCGCCGATAGGCAGCATTGTGATGTCGATCTTGTCCAGCTCGCCAATGAGCTTCATATCCAGAAAGAGCGCGGTATCGCCCGCGTGATATACCGTCTTGCCGCCCATTGTGATAACCACTCCGGCGGGTTGACCCATATATTTGCCGTCGTTGGTCGACGAGCCGTGGTGCGCAATTGTGAACTTAAGGCGCCCGAACGGGAATCGCCAGCTTCCGCCGATGTGCATATTGTGCACCTTGCAGCCCTGGTCGCCGGCATAGTTTGCCAGCTCGTTGACTGCGATGAACAGCGCGTTATTATTTTTCGCGAGCGTGAGCGCATCGCCCAGATGGTCGCCATGGGCGTGGGTTAGCACCACGAAGTCGCATTTGATGTCCTCTACTTTTACCGGTGCGTTGGGATTGCCGGTGATAAAGGGGTCGATGACGACTTTGTTTTCGCCGTTATCGAGCATGAATGACGAATGACTAAAATAAGTGATTTTCAGCATAGAATTCTCCGTGTAATTAATTGAACAATATATATTTATATCATCAGGAATTAAAGTCGAATTCGGTACCGACTCCAAGTTCGCGAGCCCTACGGAGCACCGCCATAGCTGTTGATACGTCCTGAATTGCCAGTCCCACGCTTTTGAACAGCGTTATCTCATCGGGCGATGTGCGCGCCGGCACTTTGCCAACGACTACATCCCCAAGATTGCCGGCAATACGGCTTTCGTCGAATTGGCTTTCGTTTATCGGGATAATAAAATCGCCTGCTTCGGCAAGGCATGCACTTTTAAGGTCGCAGATTATTCTTGCTTTGTTGACGGTTTTCGTATCCAGCTCGCGCATCGCCGGGACATGAGATCCGATGCCGTTAATATGACATCCGGGGCGCAGCCATGCGCCGTCGATTATCGGCTCTTTGGCGCTGCTTGCCAGCGTCAGCACATCGGCCATCTCGACGGCCTCGCGGGCGGTTTCGGTGCGCTCGAACGGAATGCCGTGCATATGGCTCATTTCCTGGCAGAAAGCGTCAATCTGGTCGGGAGGATCGATCGAATATACATAATATTTCGTGAATGCGTGCGCCTCAACAGTTGCCCATATCTGAGTGCGCGCCTGAATCCCTGAGCCAATAATCGAGGCCACCTTTGCCTCGGGATTAACCATATATTTTGTTGCCACTCCCGATACTGCGCCGGTGCATATTGCCGTCAGGAATCCGCCATCCATAATTGCTTCGGTGCGGCCGGTTTTTTCGTCGAGCACCACGACGGTGCCAAGCACAGCGGGCAGGTTGTGCTTAGGCATATTTTGCTTGAATACCGTAACGATTTTGGCGCCTATCGCTCCCAGTTGTTTCAGGTATGCCGGCATGAACAGCGCCACGCAATCCTGGTCGCCGACTTCAATCGGGGTGCGTTGCGGCATAAGCGCCGAGCCATAAAAAAGCTCGGCAAAAGCTTTTTCGACGATATCCATGGCGCTCTTCATATCGAGTACATCTATAACATCTGATCTTGTAAGGAGTAATGCCATACTGAGCCTTTGCTCGATTTGTGAGTGAATTCCGAAAGAATGGAGAAAAAAATCAGCATTACAATATATATGATTTTAGAATTAATATGCAAGAGGAACGGATGAAAAAATTTTTAATAGCCGGGAGCCTCCCGATACATACACGTCATCACGGAGGCTCCGGTATTCAATTATGCGGCCGAATGCCGCTGACTCATTATCTGCCGGGCAAAACGCTCAATTATTTGATGATAATAATCGCACGGAAATGATGTTATCCAAAGCTGATTATTAGATATGCAGTTCAAAATCCGGCATTACGCTCTGATATACCAAATTTACCGCTATCAATCCATTATTAGATTCCGGAATTTTATTGCTGGTCTTTAACAAATACATCGAGGCCCGATATTTTGAATACCAGCTTGATTTTCGGACTTACATTTATTAATCCGAATGAGTTAACGTTTTCTGCGTTGTTAGCCGAAATGCAATAACGGATGAACATAGAGCTGACAAACCCGACATCCTTCATATCGTAAACAATTGCCTCGGATGAATTGATAATTTCCTTAAGCTCGTCCGCAAAATCCGAAACCGCTTTTGTATCCAGCTTTGCCGGGAATGAAATTGTTGTAATATTATTATCAATTAATTTATTTAACATAATAACCTCAATCAAAAGTTGTGATTAAATTCTTTTTCAAGAGACCCGGATTTATAATTCGGATTGAAATACTTAGTTTGGTCGAAAGCGAAAAATTTCTGATTTAGCTTTTTCTTAGTAATTCTTTGTATGTTAAGCAGATGCTCGGCCGAGACGTTGTCCGTTGTAATATTCTTTCCGCCCGAGCCGCATCCGAGCGTCAGCGAAGCGTTCAGCGCATTGTAGAATCCTCCAACCGCGCCGTGCGACGATGGAGTATTTACGACAATTCTGCCGGCATTCATATGCAACGAGAAATCTTTGATTTTTGCGTCGTCGTTGGAGTAAATGCTGACCGTATGGCCGACGCCGCCATGATAATTCAAATCGATACACTTATTGACCGCAGAATCAAAATCGTCAACTTCGTAATAAGCAATAACGGGCGCGAGTATTTCGTGAGACAGCGGAATATCGGCGCCGACGTTCTGCAATTTGCCAATAAGCAATACGGTGCCCTCGGGCACGGATATGCCTGCCAGACCCGCAATATATTCGGCTGATTTGCCGACGATGCCGCCCTCCATTATACCTTTTTTGGAATTAAACACTACTTTGTTGACTTTTTCGATTTCGTCATCATTCATAAAATAGCATTTACTGCTTTCAAATTTCTTTTGAATATAGTCCGAGTAATCTTTTTCGACCACGATTGCCTGTTCGCTGGCGCAAACCGTGCCGTTATCGAATGTTTTGGACAAAATTATGTTCTCGACGGCATAATCATAATCAGCGCTGCGTTCGATATAGACCGGCACATTCCCCGCGCCGACTCCGATTGCCGGAGTGCCGGAGCTGTATGCGGCATTAACAAGACTGCTGCCCCCAGTGGCAAGCACCAGCGCAAGGTCTTTATGCGCCATCATATTATTTGTGTCCTCCCGGTCGAATCCGCTGCCCCATTGGATACAATCCTCGGGCGCATCCTCGGACATAGCCGCTTCGTAGCATATTCTGGCGGTTTCGGTGGTGCACTCGAGTGCGACGCGGTGCGGGTGAATTATAATCGGATTGCGGGTTTTGAGCGCAATCATAATTTTAAAAATTGTCGTCGAAGTAGGATTGGTCATCGGAATAATTGCAAAAATCGGGCCCAGCGGCTGGTAGATTTCTATGATTCCGGTTTTTTTGTCTTCGGGACCTATCCCGACTGTCTGAAGGTCTTTGATGTCTTCGTAAACAAACTGGCTGGCAAGCACATTTTTCATTATTTTATCTTCCAGTTTTCCGAGGCCTGTTTCTTCGATCGCCATTTCGGCAAGTCTGACCCTGTTGTCGAAAGCAGCCTTATATACGGCGCGGACTATTCTGTCGGTATGTTCCTGATCCGATTCATGAAAAACCGCCGAAGCAATTTTGGCTTTCATCATCATTGCTTCGATCTTTTTTGCTCCGATTTCTGACATGTTGTTCCTTATGAGGTAGTTAATATATGGTGTGCAAAAACAAACTTACTGAATAAATTTATTAAATCAAATTAATTTTAACGCTTTAGCTTATTGATATGAATTCATGGAATTTTGAGCTTGCTCCGGCTCAATTCCATATGCTCCGACTAAATGAGTATAATCGCATTCCCTTCCGCAGAAATTCTCAGGATCGCAATTAAAATTTTCGGGCGGTCGCTTCGTTTAGTTTAAAATCACATCTTATTTGGATTTAATCATTGTCCGA
>CAZEMR010000041.1:0-26869 GCA_964513465.1 uncultured Hyphomicrobiales bacterium | reverse complement strand
ATTAGCAAACGACCGCGCGATTTTATAAATTTGATATATGCACGAGTTATTCAAAATAGGTTTCCTTACGGTTACGGTAATCGACCTGCTCGACATCGCGCTCGTGGCAGTGCTTTTCTATTGGCTCTATCGATCGCTGAAGGACACCATCGCTATCCAGATACTTATGGGGCTGGTGATCATCATAGGTGTCAGCTTTATTGCCGAGGCTATCAACCTTAAGTCGATCAACTGGATATTGCGTGCGATTTCGGACGTCTGGCTGCTTGCTTTTATTATATTATTCCAGCCCGAATTGCGCAAGCTGATGCTGATGATAACCCGAAGTCCGCTCTTTCGGCTATTCGTACACACCAAGATCAGCGAGACTATCGACGAAGTCGTAGACGCCGCGCTCGAAATGAGCGACCGCCACATCGGCGCCCTCTTCGTATTCACACGCTCGCAGAACGTAAAGATGACTGTCGATACCGGAATCACGCTGCAGGCAACTGTTTCGAAAGAATTATTGATGTCGGTGTTCAACACCAAATCGCCCCTGCACGACGGCGCGGTAATCATCGATGAGCAGATGATAGTAGCCGCACGCTGCGTTTTGCCACTGTCGAGCACCACAAAATATAAAGGCCGGAATCTTGGTACCCGCCATCGAGCCGCACTGGGGCTTTCCGAACAGGTCGACGCAGTTGTGCTGATCGTATCCGAGGAAACCGGCAATATCTCGATAGCCGAGGGCGGCAATATGACGCTCGACATTATGAAAGACCAGCTGCTTTCGGTGCTCAGCGCAAAACTCTCCGAAAATTAATAATTCATAATTTTATTCGTGTAAATAACCGTATGAGCAGAGGTGATTTATTGGTAAAAGTATGCAACGAAAAAGTCGAATTAGTCTCCAGAAAGTTTGATTTATTTCATGATATCTGGAAATATTATTTTTCTGAAGGAGATTATAACCTAAAATTCTTAAGTAAAAATGAAAATGCAAGAAATAATAATCCAAATGTTGTTTTAGGATATTTTGACGACACTAGAGAAATTGTGTTTTTGAAGCAAGATGATATTTCAAAAGACGCTGAGAGGACATTTCAGGAAAAATATAGTTTTATAATATCTTTTTTGCAAACAATTTATGTCCAACAAGATATTGTCCAATATTTTCTTACTATTACGAGAACAAAAATTGAAAAAGGCAAGTTATTAAAAGACGAATCATATAGGATAAACCGAGAAATTAGAAATGAGCTGATTGGTCATCCGATTAGTGAAAGAAATAATAAATTATATTCAACAGCGTTGCTTTCTCTCTGTTCCAAGCCTGGTTATATTGAATATGCTCTTTATAGAGAAGAAAACAATTTCAAATTTGAATACAAAGAATATCAAATTATAGACATTTTGAGCCGGCATCTTGATTTTCTGGATAAATATTTTAATGAACTATTAAATAAAATATCTCAATGTTTAAATAAATATATTAAAGAACTTAATAATATTGAAAAAATTGTTAAGAAGCAAAAACTTGATGCCACGTTACATTTCGTAGAAATATATTTACCAAAATTTGCAAATGAAAACCATCTTTTTAATAAAAATATGTTAATAAAGATTAAAAAGAAAAAGAACGAGCACGAACGATATCAAAATGTAATTGATTATTTTTATAAGGAGTTAATGAGATATTCTCGAGATTTAATTGAAAAAATGACTTCATATATCCATATAATTGAAATTTTGACCGATGATGAGGCCAAATCTAATGAAGAGAATTATAACCAAAATAATAATTGTCCCCTTGACGAAGATACATCAATGCCTGAGCAGGTATCAATGAAAGATTTTTATAACATTGCTGATACAAATCTCTTTGAATTTAGATTTAATTTAATTAAATCTAAAATTTCTAATAATGAGACAATAACAAACGAGTTTGTTCATATGAGGAAGAATCTTGGCAATGAATTAGAGTATTATTCTTCTTTATATTTAATTGAAAAGGAATTGGAAACTGGTAACACTGTCGAATAATTTTATATATACTATGAAACAAAACGAAGATACTCACAGACTTGAACGCCGCCAGCTTGTTGAATCGCTCAGGGCGCGCGGAGGGATTGACGAGAACGTATTGCGCGCACTCGAAAAACTTCCCCGCGAGGTATTCATAAACCCGTCATTTATCAACCGGGCATACCATGATTCGGCCCTGCCGATTGACTGCAAACAGACTATTTCCCAGCCCTACACCGTGGCGTATATGACCAGCCAGCTTAAGGTGCAGTCCGACGACAAAGTGCTCGAAATCGGCACCGGCAGCGGCTATCAGGCGGCTCTGCTCAAATATATGGGCGCCCGCGTCTATTCGATCGAGCGCATTCCCGAGCTGCTCGAGCAGGCCCGCAAGGCATTCCGGAAGCTGGATATAAATATAAATACCCGCCTTGGCGACGGTACGCTCGGCTGGAGGGAATTTGCGCCGTATGACGGCATAATCATAACCGCAGCGGCGCCGAAGCTGCCCACCCAGCTATTCGATCAGCTCGCAATCGGCGGCCGCATGGTGGTGCCAGTGGGCGGCCGCGATTATCAGACCATGTATGTGATAACCCGCGAGAGCGAAAATGATTATCATAAAAAAGAGATGGAGAACTTCAAATTCGTTCCGCTGATCGGAAAAGAGGGCTGGAGCGAATAATGGCCTCTGCATCGCATCGCAAACCACTGCCAATAATTGTGATTCTCGGACCGACTGCCTCGGGCAAAACGGAAGTCTCGCTGCGGCTGGCCGATTATTTCAATATCGAAATAATTTCGGCGGATTCGCGCCAGCTATATCGACATCTGGACATCGGAACGGCCACTCCGACCGAGGAAGAGCTATCGCGCGCGCCGCATCATTTCGTATCCTGTATCGACCCGGATGAATACTACAGCGCCGGCCAGTTCGGCGAGGACGCGTGGAATGCCGCGCTCGAAATCGCCGGGCGGGGCAATCTGCCTGTGGTAGTGGGCGGATCGGGATTATATATAAAGGCGCTCTGCGAGGGATTATTCGGCGAGGGGCCCTCGAAAACGCGATTCGAAGTCCGCGAGATTCTTACGAAAAGATTCGAAACCGAAGGCATTGAGCCTCTTTATGAAGAATTGAAAAAAGTCGACCCGAAGTCCGCGGAATTATACGACGACCGCAACCCCAGGCGTATTATCCGTGCTTTGGAATACTGGCATACCCATGGCCGCGCTTTTTCGGAGGCCCACGAAGAGTTCGCCCGCCGCCGCAACGCCGATCCGCTATATTTTGCAATAGATTACCCGCGCGATGAGTTATACGGCCGCATCAATCGCCGCGCCGAAATGATGTGGGACGAAGGATTGCTCGACGAGGTCGAACGCGTGCTCGAAATGGGCTATTCGCCGAAGCTCAATTCGCTCAACACAGTGGGGTATAAGGAAGCAATTGCTTACCTTGAAGGGAAAATCGACCGCGAATCGGCCGTCGAGCTGATGAAGCGCAATACCCGGCGCTATGCCAAGCGCCAGCTTACATGGTTCCGACGCTATGAGGACATAGTCTGGCTAAGCGGCGAACCGGCCGCGATTGCCCGCCGCATATTCGAGAGTTTCGGCCATGCCCATCCCGAAATTCCCGTCAAATAATTTTTCATTATGCTATTTATTCTTTAATTTTGGTTAGTAATTGATCAATTTATTTAATTCGAATATCAGTTAATATGATAAATCTTCTAAAGCGGCCGGCTGCGATTTTTGCCTGTATATTGTTATATATCGTGTGCTCTACGGCGGCATTATCCCAGGCGCCGGCCACCGTCAATCCTCCGAAATCCTCGCTGTTTACTCCGGCGGATTCCGCGCGGGTGATATCCAATTTCGCGAAAGAAATCGAACTCGCGCTCGACGATAAATATATATCAGCGAGCGAAACGGGGCTGGCGATTTATTCTCTCGACGCCAGAAGATTCTATTATCAGAAAAATATCGATAAAGCTCTGACTCCGGCATCCACGACCAAACTTATTACGTCATTTACCGCTTTTGCGCGTCTGGGCAAGGATTTCCGGCTGCGAACCCGAGTATATACCGATGCTTTCACAATCGGCGACAGCGTGCTTCGGGGCAATCTTTATCTCGTAGGCCGCGGTGATGCCATGCTCGGAGTCAGCGATATAGAATACCTGGCCGACCAGCTCGGCAGATACGGCTTTCGGCGGATCGAGGGCGATATCTGCGCCGACGATACATATTTCGATTCGATAACCGACCGCAAGGACTACAGCGGCGATGCCGACCACGTTGTGGTTCTGCCGCCGGTCACTGCGCTGGGAATCGAGCGGAATATTGCCACAGTTTTGGTAAATTCAGGCGCGCGGGCAGGGGATTACGTCGATGTCCAGCTAATTCCGGATTCGGATATGTTTTCGCGCTGGATTACCGCCAAAGTTCGCGGCTACGGCAAATCATATCTGGATAATGAAGGCGATCTTCAATTCGGATCAGTCGAAAATAATCAAGTGCGCCGGGCAGGCGATGAGGAATATATCGCTTCGGCTGCCGCCGCCCGCCGGACTGTCCGAGTCAGCTCCAAATTGCTAGAATCCGGCAAGCAGCATTTTACAGTGCGCGGATATTTATATCCCAACAAAACCGTTTCATATCGCTATCATATTCTCGAGCCAGCACTTGCCGCCGCGGGTACGCTTCGCAATCGTCTCGAATCCGGCGGCATAGCAGTCACCGGCGAGACCCGCATTAAGCCGCTGGCCGAAGCCGACAGCGGTCGCTATCTGACTCTGCTGGCGGAATTTTCGCGACCAATGCTCGATATGATCTATGAACTGAACAAGGAAAGCGATAATTTTCTCGCAGAGCATTTATTCAAAATAATTGGCGCCGAGGTCGGCAAATCCCCCAAAACAAGCGACGACACACGAATTACTACCATTCGCACGCTCGACAGTCTCGGCGTTCCGTTCAAAGGATGCCTTGTTAACGACGGCAGTGGACTTTCGCGGCGCAATCTGCTTACTGTGCACACATTGATTGAAATTCTGAAAAAATCGGAAAAAATGCGATTTGGTCTCGAATTCGATTCCACGCTCGCTCTGGCCGGTATCGATGGTACGCTCGAAAAGCGTATGGGAGGCACAATGGCCGAATCCAATTTGCACGCCAAAACCGGCACCCTGCGCAATGTAAGCGCTCTGGCGGGATACGTCCGTACCCGAGACGGCGAGCGCCTATGCTTTGCATTTCTGTTTCGGGGTCGCTACGTCAGCCATTATAAAGACGTCGAGGACAAGCTCGGCGCAATTATGTCGCAATTCTTTTATTATCACGAGAAGCACTGATGCGCATCGCCGGAAGGATATTGCTTCATGCATTTCTTATCTTAATAGCCGCAGGCATGATCTTTCCGATGTTCTGGATGATCCTGCTATCGCTGCGCGAATATCCCGAAAGCTTCTCCGGATTCATGGATTTACTGACCGCGCCGGCCACACTCGGTAATTATATCGGCACTCTCGAATCCGACGCATTCGATATTTATTTTCTTAATTCGATCATAGTAGCGCTGGCAGTAACGGCAGGGAATATCGTATTCTGCCTGTTCGCCGGCTACGCCCTTGCGCGGCGCAGCTTTCCCGGCAAAGCGCTGGTGTTCGGCACAATACTCGGCGTGCTGATAATACCGCCGCATATAATTATGATACCACTTTATCGTCTGATGGTCGAACTGGGATGGATCAATACGTATTATTCGCTCATAATCCCCTGGCTGGTAACGCCTTTCGGAGTATTCCTCGTCCGGCAGTACATAATCGCACTACCCTCGGAAATGGAGGACGCCGCCCGAATCGATGGCGCCGGCGAATGGTTCGTCGTGTTTCGCATCGTGATGCCACTATGCAAGCCAATCCTCACAGTCCTCGCAATATATGTATTCCTTCAGAACTGGAATTCTTTCCTGTTCCCATACTTATTCACAAATGCCGAAGAATTTCGCACGCTGCCCGTTGGGCTAACGTTCTACCTGGGCAAGCAATCTATCGACTGGGGCCATCTGATGGCCGGAGCGGGGATATCCGCATTGCCTGTGTTAATCCTTTTTGTGATATTCCAGCGGCAAATAATTAAAGGCCTGACGGCTGGCGCTCTCAAAGAGTAGCCCATCATGGCCAAATTTTAATTTTTGATAAAGGTAAAAATATTTATATTTAAACCTGATATTTCAGAATTGGATGGGAAAAATGGCAGACAGAAGAAAAATTAAAGTATTGATAGTAGATGACCAGGCGCTTATACTCGACATATTGTCGCGCAACCTTGTCAAAGACCCCACGATAGATGTAATCGGAACAGCTACAGACGGTTACCTTGCGCTGAACATGATCAGCCGCGAAAAACCCGACGTAATCCTGCTCGATATGGAAATGCCCCGCATGAACGGCCTGCAGTTTTTACACAACCTCATGCCGGTCAATCCGATACCGACAATCGTGCTCAGCGCGCTGACCGATAAGGATTCGAAAATCACAGTTGACGCATTCGAAGCCGGTGCGGTTGATTTTCAGCCCAAGCCATCAGGCGGTGCCCGCGGGCTGCCCGAAATGCTGAACCGCCTGCTCGTAAAAATTAAAATGGCGGCCACCCAGGACGTAGGCCACCTCAAAAAACCAAAAAAAGATTACACGCTTCCCGGCAATGCGCTCGATCGCAAAGCCAAAACCGACCAGATAGTGCTCGGAATGGGCGCGCTCGAGGTCACCAACAAACCAGGTAAGATATTGAAAATATTCGCACTTGGCTCGTGCATCGGCCTTACTATGATCTGCCCCGGCTCGGAAACCATAGGCATGGCGCACGTAGTACTGCCCAATTCGACCACAGATTTCAAAAAATCACAGGCTCTGCCCGGCTATTTCGCCGACTCTGCAGTCGAGGAAATGCTGAAACTGATGAGACAAAACGGCTGCGCAAACAAAAAAGTATATGCCAAAATAGCGGGTGGCGCCAAGACCAAAGTCGATATCGGCGACTATTTCGGCGTGGGCCAGCGTAATTCTATAGCGGTGAAAGCAGCGCTATTGAAAAACGGTATAAAAATAGCTGCATCGGACATCGGCGGTCAGATTTCGCGCACGATCTCGATTCGGACCGGAACGACGAAAGTATCGGTCTATTTCCCGGACAAAGGCACCTGGGAAATATAATATATCAGTTTAGATTTTTTTCTTTTTCGATATAATTTTGAATGTTTTTCAGCATTTCGTTGTATTGACTCCGAAAAGATTCAAAATGATCGGCAAGTTGAGAGTCATTTTCGTTTTCCCTGGCCGACGATATATGAACAAGTATAGGGAATAGAGATCTATTGAGTGAATTGACAAATTTATCGTGAATGTCACGAAGCTGTATATATTGATCCTCGATTTTGCTATGCTGTAATTTGATTTTTCTGTATAAAAAAAATGCTATCACCGAAATAATAGAAATAGTAAATGCAAACGCAGCAATGAAATAAGTAGACTGCTGAGATTTTTCCAACTCAAGTGAAGCGATCCTCTCCTGGTTTGTTCGTTCGATATCATAAATAATCTTTTCAAAATCTTTTGTCCGATCCGGGTATTCGTGTGCAAAAAAATCGAACCCTCTATCGAAATATTCAATCAAACCACAAGCGAAATCTGAACTTGCAGCAACCACGCCAAATTTTGAACAATCAGCATTTCCTGAAACCCGTCCGGAAACAATTCCAAATAAATTTATTATTGAGAAATCTTTGGTGTCCTCGACAGCATTTGCTTCCACGCCTGCATTGATAAGAATCGGTGAATATTCAAATCCCTGGCAGGCAGTCGGACAGGCGAAACACAACAAGCACATAGCAATCGCGAAAAAAAATTTCATGTCACCTAAACTCGAAAAGTTTAAAAAAAGATGGCTGATTCCCAGAATATTCTACAGTAATTATAATATATGATAAACGTAATAAATATCAAAATTAAATTAATGCAATTATATAAATAGATTCTGAATATAGCTCAAATAACGAGCATGACCAAAGTTGTGATTCTACGAACTAACTGATTCTTAAGTAAATATGAACGCTGTTCACATTTTCTGGAAACTATATAAATTTTGATCATTATGAAAAGAAAATTTTGGAATAAACCGGAATATCATGAGTTATGGCATATAACTATAAAATAATGATTAATATGAAATCATAATTTAGTCGGACATCGATATTTGAAAATATATATTTCTTCCTTTCGTTAAAGTAATGGTGTTTACTATTTTACTATAGAGGAATATACAATGTCAATAAATTATAATTTCAGCATTTTGGATCAGCGTAATGCATTCGCCAGGGATGACAAATCGGATGATATGGATTATTTCAGCAGGGAACAAACGCATATTCATCATGATGCAAGAGCACTGCAAACCATTGAAGATATTATAGATAACCTCACAATTGAGGACAATCCCAGAGTGCTTGAATTGCTGTCTGATGCAAACACGCTTATACCAGATTCAGTTAGTGCCGCAGAAATTGTCGGGATTGGTTTCAGTAATGGCAAAATGCAACAAAATGAAAGACTTACGCGATATACAGCACAGGATTTGAACAAACAGATGGAACTACCGTACAGCGATGAATATTTCGATATAATCATTAATAATCTGTCGGTTGAATATCTTACTAATCCCATCGCTGTTTTCAAAGAAGCCGGACGCGTACTCAAGCCAGGCGGTCTCTTTGTTGTGACTTTTTCGAATCGCATGATTGCGGAAAAAGCAGTAAATATATGGAAAGAATCAAACGAACAGGAGCGCGTGCTGCTGGTTGATGATATGTTCCGTCAGTCGCGGCAATTTACTGACAGCAAAGTGTTTGCGTCAATTGGCAAGCCCCGGCCACAAGAAGATAAATATGCCGTTCTCGGCATCCCGAGCGACCCCGTATTTGCAGTTTACGCAGAGAAAATCGGCGGCCCGGAAATGAATCGTCCGAATCTTAATAAAATAATGACTAAAGATTTGAAATGGGACAAAATAAAGCGGAATAAAGAAAAGATTAGGGATACGCATAAATGTCCATATTGCGATGAAAGGTTAGATAAGTGGATCGTGAGCGAAAATCCATTTTTCTCGACTTGGGAAAACGAGTATTTGTATATATGCTTTAATGATGCATGCGATTATTACGTTCGCGGATGGGACTATATGTTCAGAAATGGATACGGCCTGTGTTCCTATAGATTTATGTACGATGACGTGGCTGATGCATGTCATCCCGTGCCGGTGCAAAACCCTAAGGCATTGAAAGAAGGCGTGTTAGAGCAGGGCTGACCGACAATCCGTAATAAATAATATTTGCCCTCTCCCGCAAAAAAAAGAGAGGGCATCTTCATATCAGTCATTTTTAATAAGTTCCGCAATCGAAAACAGATCATTATTGTCGCTGTGAATACCTTTCACCGACAAACCTGAGCTTTTAGCAAAAGATGAAATATCAGAATTGGAATACTTATGTGAATTTTCAGTATGGATCGTTTCGTCGCTTCGTATCTTAATATTTATATCAAGAGCTGGAATGTCGACGTTCATGCTTTCCTTTGCACGCAGATGCATTTCGATGCGTGATTTTTCAACATCGAAGAAAGCGAGATGTTCGAATTTATCTCTATCGAAATTTGAGCCAGTTATAGAATTAATAACTGATAATATATTCAGATTGAAATCGGCAGTAATCCCCATCGAGTCATTATATGCCGCTTCTATTATATCGATTGGTTTTATGCGATCAAAACCAATGAAAAATCTATCACCGGGGAGCATTATTGATGCTATATTATTAAGCAAATCAATGGCTTGCTTTTGATCCAGATTGCCGATTGTGCTTCCAAAAAAAAAGAACATCTTGGGAGCACCGTTCAAAGGTAATTTCATTTCATTAGTAAAATCAGCTAAAATCGCATTGATACGAATACCCGGATAATCAGATGTAAGTCTATTTGCTGATTGTCGGAGAGCTGATTCACTGACGTCGATTGGTATATAATTGATTAAAGAATAATCATTTATCATCGAATTTCTCAATAATGCGCGTATTTTCAGACTTTCGCCTGCACCGAGTTCGATAATTTCGATATTGCCGGAGTGAAAAATTCTTGGCGCTATATCGCGAATGATTTGCAATTCTGTTCGCGTTTGGTAGTACTCCGGCAATCGGCAAATATCCTCAAATAGAAGTGATCCCTTTGCATCGTAAAAATATTTGCTCGAAATTCTACGAGGAACTGATTTAAGCCCATCGTGGATTTCTTCCAATTCTTCTATCGGTGAAATTATACGCAACTGGTTTATTAAATTATATTCGGATATTGGCATATTTATAACCTGTTGTTATCTGCATGATACATATCTTATGTTCTCTTTTGATTTAATCAGTATTTCTTCGAGAGTTGAGATTGTACGACGGATCTCGTCTTCAGTGTTTTCGATGCCCAATGAAAAACGAACGCTTCGATGAGCCTGATCCTCATTGAGACCTATGGCGATCAAGACATGCGACGGCTCGGGCGATCCGGATTTGCAGGCAGAGCCGGAGGAAAGGGATATGCCTTTTTTGTCCATCATGAGAACGAGCGATTCGCCCCTGATATCAGGCATTGTGATATTGAGCGTATTGGGCAGTCGAATATCAGGATGGCCGTTAACAAAGCTCTCCGGAATTATATCTAATAAGCTGTTCTGTAAAAAGTTACGTAAATCTCGTATTTTGCTGTTTTTGTTCATATTTTCGATCGCAAGGCTTGCAGCACGTCCAAATGCTGCTATTCCGGGAAGGTTTTCGGTACCTGCACGCTGACTCGATTCCTGGCTACCCCCCGTTATCAGCGGGTCGATTTCGAGTCCTTTTCTTATATACAGCGCGCCTATCCCTTTGGGAGCGTGTAGTTTATGGCCGGATATAGACATAAGATCGACTCCGAGGTTTTCGACGTCGACAGGGGTTTTTCCGATAGCCTGAACTGCGTCGCAGTGAAAGATTACGTCGCGCTTATGAGCTATTCGGGCGAGCTCACGAATTGGTTGCAAAGTTCCTATCTCATTATTTGCCAGCATGATAGAAACAAGAGAGGTGTCTTTTGTGATTGCTTTTTCGAGTGAATCGGGGTTGACCATTCCATATTTGTCAACTTCGAGATATGTGACGCCGAATCCGCGTGTTTCGAGATAGCGAAATGTATTCAATACGGAGGGGTGTTCGATGCTGGAAGTAATTAAATGATTCCTGATAGGATAATAATAATAGGCAACACCGCGTATTGCATAATTGTTGGATTCAGATCCACCACTTGTAAATATTAATCTTTTTGCAGTTGTGTTTAGTAATCTGGCAATGCTTCGCCTGGCTGATTCCACTGTTTGTCTTGCGGACCGGCCTTCACGATATATACTGGACGGATTGCCAAAATTGTCAATATTAGCAATCATTGCCTGGCGTATTTCATCGAGTACTTGTGTGGTCGCATTATTGTCCAGATAAACACGAGGCAGCTTTTCTTTTTTGGATTTTGTTTCGGTAGACATCTCGCCGCTGTCTAAATATAGTTTATCGCTCGTAGTTACGGCTTTTTCAATATTGCACAAAAGCGCTTTATAAACAGGAAAGCCGGAAATTGGGTCATAATTCTGCAGATCCGTGAGATCATTGATATTGCAGTCCTGCCACGCCTTGGGGCCGACGGGGCCGCCGCCGCCCATGTTTGCGTCGATGCAACCCTCGATAATATCGTCAGTTACGATTGCCCGCATCTTTACTCTGCCGCGCGGGGATGCAATATATACCTCTTCGCCATTTTCAATATTTCTGAGTTTCGCATCTTTGGTATTTATCATCACAGTGGGTTCTGGCCGTATTTTTGCGAGGCTTTCGACTCCATGGTGCTGGCTTCGGAAGTCCGTTTTCACGCGCGCACCGGAATTGAAAATTAAGGGAAATTCTTCAGCTAAATCGGGGTCTGAGGTCGGGCCTTCCGTCGGATCGGTGAATACTGGAAGCGAGTCGTAGCCATGCTCTTCGAGGATTGTGGAGGCGATTTCAAATTTGCCGGTCGGGGTTTCGAAACCCGGTTTGCCGTCTTTTCTGAGCAGGCCTTTTTCCCATTTTTTGTATTCCATCGGGACAGTTTCGACGCTTACCGAGCCACCGTTTTTTCGGACATCATCGGGCGAAAATCCTGATCCTTTCAATATATATTCCAGCAATTCTTCTTCTGTTTGCGGGTAGAGATGGCCATAACCAAGTCGTTCTGCTAGCTCAGCCATTATGAAATAATCATTTCTGGATTCGCCGATTGGATCGATCACTTTATCGCGTATGCGAAACATTGGCCCGTAGGTCATATATGAATTGATTTCATACATTGTGGTGGCGGGTAGCACAAGATCGGCATAGGCCGCATCGGCCGTTAACTGGCGATCGATCGATACGACGAAGTCAAGTTCATTCAACGTCTTACGCCATATCTCAGGTTGTGGCCATGCGGTGCAAATCGAGCCGCCATGGATGATAAGCGAGCGGATTTTGTATGGCTTGCCATCGAGTACGGATTCGGGCAGAGAGATTGCGTGCGATTCGCCGCGGTAGGAGCTATAGACCGGGAATCGGTCGCGTCCGAGCGCCTTACTGACGTCTGGATTAGTTACGAGGCCGTCGCGGTTTTTGGGAAACATGTTTTGCGGCATCATGAAGCAGCGGCCCCCGGGAACGTCGAGCTGGCCTGCCATGGCCCATAGTACGAAGGTTGCCCGAATGTTCTGCACGCCGCTGTTGGTATACTCCAGACCGGTGTACATAACTGGCGCGACCCCGCTTGTAGTGGCAAGTTCGCGGGCGAGCCAACGCACGGTTTCCGCGGGAATGCCGGTAATGTCTTCGACGATTTCGGGACGGAATTGCTGAGCGTAGCGAGTAAATTTGTCGAAGCCATGAGTCCAGTTTTCTATAAAGTCGGAATCGTATAAGTCTTCACGAATCAATACGTTACACAATCCGAGAGCGAGTGCTCCGTCGGTGCCCGGACGGATGGGCACCCATTTGGCGCCGTCCATTTTTGCGACTGCTGTGCGTCGGGGATCGATGACGACGATTTTTGCTCCGCGGGCGCGTGCTGATTCGATTTGGCGAAAGTGCGAAGGCGGGCTGTCAGTGGCAGGATTCGAGCCCCAGACGACTACCATATCGGCGTTTTCAATGTCGGAATACATTTTATAATACATACTGCCAAAGGTGACATCGGGCGCGATCATGGCATAGGAAACATAGCATAAGGCTCCTACCCCCAATGTGTTAGGCGATCCGAACGGGAAGAGTATACTTGAGGCTGACGAGATTTCAACGCTCCCGGGCTGGTAAACATCGCAAAGCGAAAGCTCGAAGCTGCCGCGTCCGGTGTAGATTGCGGTTGCTTCGGGGCCATATTTCTTTTTTGTACGAATCAGATTGTCGGTAATAATATCATAGGCTTCGTCCCAGGAAATTCGCTCGAATTCATACGTTCCCTTAGGGCCAGTGCGCTTCATGGGATATTTGAGTCGATTGTCATTATAAATAATATCCCGGCTGTGTTCGCCAATAAGACAAGTGATTCCATTATTCGATTTGTCGGGTTCGACTATGTCGATATTTCCTTCTGCGTCAAATGTAACGGTAACAGGGCATCCGGCGGGACAGATACCGCAAATAACATTTTTCTTGCGTAGTTTTGGTTTGGTCATTAATGTTTGTTATTTGTTAAACAGCCATAAATAAATTATTTAATCCTTCCGCATAAGTCGGATGAGCGAATGGGCGGTCGCGAAGCCCGGTATATTTCATTCCGGCGAGCATAGCTATCTGGATAATAGCCATAGTTTCTCCGGCGACCTCGCCGATAAATGTACAGCCCAGAATAGTGTCATCTTTTGGATTGATTAATGCTTTCATAAATCCGTCGGTGTGGTTGGTTTCATAACCGCGCGCAACCTCGCTCATCGGGATTTTGGCCACTTTATAATCAATTCCTTTTTCGTTAGCTGATTTTTCGTTCATTCCAACGGTTGCAAGTTGTGGATCAGTAAATACCGTGTATGAAAGAATTCTGTTACTGAGCGAGCGTTCGTTTTTTCCGAAAAGATGATCTGCCACTATTCTATAATCATCATACGCAATATGAGTAAATTCAGCGCCTTCTTTGCAATCGCCCAGAGCGAAAATCCCGCTGGAGGACGTTTCGCATTTATCGTTCACTTTTATATAGCCTGACTTATTGGTTTCGATGCCGGCAGCAGCCGTGTTAAGTTCGAATGTAGCCGGCGAGGTACCTGTTGCAATAAGCAGGTGGGAGCCGCTTATATCCACCTCTTTGCCGCCATTTTCAGCTGTCAGATTAATGGAATGGCGATTCTCCTGTACTACTTTTTTCGGCATGGTGGATAAATGAACGGCAATTCCTTCTCGTTCCAGTATGGACTGCATTTCTTCTGCGGCGTCGCGGTCTTCTTTTGGCAATAACTGGTCGCCGGCTTCGATTATTGTTACGTTGCTGCCAAACCGGCTGAACATCTGTCCGAATTCAACTCCGATATTTCCGCCGCCGACGATTATCAGGTTGAGCGGTATGGTAGTTATGTCCATTATATTTTTCTGATGATAGAAATTAATTTTTTCGATTCCTTCAATGGGTGGGATATTTGCTGTGCTACCGGTATTAATAAAGAATCTATCTGCGGAAATTTCGTATTCATGGCCATCATTAGTGACAACCGTTACCTTTTTCGGGCCGGAAAATTTGGCAACACCGAATATTAAGTCGATACGATCGTTATTGCTTAGCGCTTGTTCGACTGATTTGCGTCCGCTCATTATGATTGCGTCGCGGCGCTGGATGATTTTATCCATATTCACCCGGCTGTTTTCGCAGAATACGCCCCATTCCTCGGAGTGCGCGGTTTCCCAGGCCAGCTTTGCCGAAGCGAGCATGGTTTTGGTCGGTGTGCAGCCGTAATTGATGCAGCTTCCGCCGGGATGGGCGCGCTCGATTACTGCTGTGCTTAAATTTTCGGAGGCGAGTTTTCGGGCTAGCGGAACGGCTGCCTGGCCGGTTCCGATTATTACCGCATCATATTTTTCTGAATTCATAAATTTCTCTGATAATTAATAATAATTCATATATTTCGGAATTCACTCAATATCGATTCGGTAGCGATATGACGCATCCGGCAAAAATAATCCGGCCGGCACGCAGGAGATTGTTCGCCGAAATGTGCCGAAATTCGATAAATATTTAGTGAATTTATGGGAAATATGTCAAATTTGAAGAGCTTTACTGAATTATAACATTTTTTTCGAAAAAAACAAAATTTATTAACAAAATACCATGGGGTGAATATTTTCGTAATTTTTGCAACCAAAATGGGGGATATGTGTTAATTGGGTAGATCAGCATTTTTTAGGAAGATAAAATGAGAGGACAATCATGAGGAAAATGACGATTTTGGCAATGGTTTTTTTGATGGCGACTCTGGCAAACGCGCAGTTGATTTATGAATTCAGGGTCTCGGCAGACGAAAATTGCCGCCCATTTTATGCAAAAACCAGCGATCCTGAGGTGATCCGGCAGTGCCGGGAGCAGATTGCAAAACCGGTCGGCGAACGTCCTTTGTTCATCAACGGAACGATTGATTACGGCGATGGCGGTTATAACGAGGGCTGGAGCTGGCATTTTGTGCCCGGCGAGTGGCATCTGACCGAAATGGCTATCGAACTTTGCGACGGTACGCCAGACCTGGTAGAGGAAGATGTCGAATATTGGGTCGAAACCGTCGGGCATTACTGTCCGTGGACGGCATATGTTGTTCGCGAAATCGAACCCAATCAGGTGGAAATGCCTGCGCCGGGTGAAATATCAGCATATCCCAATCCCTGCGAAGGCAGCCTTACGCTGCGATTTCCCGAAGCGTGGAGCGGCGAATGCATGCTGACCGACAATATAGGTCGCGAGATGGCCTCTGCAAAGCTAAACGCAGACATGGAAACAGAGCTTGACGTTTCGCATCTGTCGCGCGGGATATATCATTTGCTGATCAGCTCGGGCGGAGAGAATTATCATCTGAAGGTAATCAAAAAATGATATGAAAACGCATTTTAAAAAAAGTGCATTTAAAATATTTTAATATATAAATTGAAAGGCGCCACCACTGGCGCCTTTTTGGTTTACGACAAGAGGAGTGAATTAAATATTGCAAATATGAACCTTCATGACTATATTAATATATCTTGCCCTAAGGCATATTTACCAGGATTCTTATGCCGCAAGTTGTTGCGGCTAATGTTTAATCACCCGGAAGACCAGAACGTATGTCAGAAACCGATCCCAAATTATCTAATATAATCAACAGCTTATTGATAGAGCAGATAGCTCCTCCAAGCATTGCCGTGGATAGCAGCGGCCGGATTGTATATATTACCGGCAATATTGGCGACTATTTCGATGCCGGAATCGGCCTGGAGCTGGGGGAGGTGACCACAAACGAATCCGCAACTAAACTCCGGAATGTGGTCGAACGAATGCTTAATTACCATACCGATTTTACATTTCATTTGGTGCTGAAGGATATATTCTGCAAAGTAGATTTTCATTATATCCCGCCTTCGGAAGACACCCCGGAGCTGGTGCTGATTGCCATCACCCCTGTTCACGAGTATAAAATTCAGACTATGGAGATACAGGATTTCTACCGTTCGGTATTTGAAGAAACCCAGGTCGGTATTGCGCAGGTAACGATGAATGGGCGGATTGTGCGCGTCAATCCATATTTATGCAAAATGCTGGGATACGAAAAAGAAGAGTTGCTGCGAATGAGCTATGCCGATCTTACCTGGCATGAAGATTTCCGTCAGGAATTGGATACAGTAAGAAAAATTCTTCGAAACGAAACAGACGAATTTTCGGTAACAAAAAGATATATCCATAAGAAAGGTCATGCGATTTGGGCCGAGCTAAGTATTGTTGCGGTATATGACGAATCCGGCGAGCAGGAATACATGATTGCGATAATCAAGGATATTTCTCAGAAAATCGAAAACGACAAAAAGCTTGCGACAGCCTATGACATAATCAATCAGAGTCCGGCGGTGGCGTTTGTATGGCTCAGCAAAGACGGATGGGCGGTTGAATATGTATCCGAAAACGTTAAAGAAATTCTCGGATATGCGGCGGAGGATTTTATATCAGGCAATCTTAAATTCGAAGATATTCTCCATCCCGACGATTTGCCGAGGGTTCACAGCGAAGTCGAGCGGCAAATCGGTATACGCGATCTTGCAAGAATCAAACACGATCCCTACCGCATATATACCGCCGACGGCGAAATTAAATGGATGGACGACCGAACCACAATTGTGCGCGATCAATTCGGGAATGCGACCCATTTCCAGGGAGTATTGCTCGACATCACCGATCGTAAAATAGCCGAGCAGGAGCTCGAATTCCAGGCAGTTCTGCTTAATCATATCCAGGACTGGGTGACCGCAACCGATATGGAAGGCCATATCACTTATGTAAACAAAAGAGTTTGCCAGACCTTTGGTATGAGCCGGGAAGAGCTTATCGGACGCCATGTTGAATTTTACGGCGAGAACACCCGGTATGGCGCCAGCCAGCATGAGATTTTGCGAAATACTCAAAAATACGGTGAGTGGCGAGGAGTGGTTTCTAATTTCACTCCTGCGGGCAGAGAAATTATGCTCGATACCCGAACCAGGATGATCCGCGACAAAAACGGAAAATCCTTTGCCATGATCGGTATCAGCACTGATGTGACCGAGCTGAAAAAGACCGAGGATATTCTGCGCGACAGCCGCGACCGCTATCAATCGCTGGTGTCCAATCTGCCCGGAGTTGTGTACCGATGCCTTCTCGACAAAGAATGGACAATGATATATATAAGCAAACAGATCGAAAAACTGACGGGATACTCATCCGAGGAAGTTGCCGGAAACCGACTGATCAGCTTCGCAAAAATGATCCATCCGGAGGATCGCCGAAGGGTTTTCGAAGAAGTAATGAGTGCAGTTCGAGGAAATCGGATATGGAATATCGAATACCGCGTAGTGCATCAAGACGGCAGCGTCAAATGGGTATTCGAAAAGGGCAGGGCTATACGCGGCAGCGAGACCCCGATCCTCTATCTCGATGGGTTTATTCAGGATATATCCGAGCGGCGCCAGGCCGAAGCAGATCGCGAGCAATATCTTGCCCAGCTTCAGTATATCAATGACAGGGCATTCGCTGCGGGGCAGACAGACAATTCGTCGGAAATATGCAGGCTGCTTGCCGAAGCTATCCACGAAGTAAATCCCGATTCTTACGTAATTATTACTTCAAATGACAAATCTTCGCAAATGCTGTCGATAAACGCTACAGCCGGATTTGAAGAAGTCGAAGATAAAATTGATGATCTTATTGGACAAAAATTAATCGAGTTACAATTCGATTTGCAGATTTACGAGCTGAATTCATCTAAATATGCCACAGGTAAATTAGAAAAAATCGAACTTCCGCTAAATCAGCTGATAGCGGGATATTTCGACGATAATAAAGCCGCCGAATTCGAGGAGCTATTGAATCCCGGCGATATATACCACATTGGCTTTCTTATCGACAACCGGCAATCAGGCGGCGCCACCATATTTTTGAAGCCCGGTGCCAAAATTAAATATGAATCTGCGATTAATACGCTTGCGAATCATTTTGCGGCAATCCTGGAAAGAAAGCAGGCGGCCGAAGCGTTGCGCGAGAGCGAAGAGAAATATCGTGTGCTGTTTTATTCATTCCCATTAGGTATTAACGTTACCGACAGCAATGGAAATATAATCGAAGCAAACAGGCTCGCCGAAAAACTGCTCGGACTGCCCGTAGAAGAGCAGACCGAGCGAACTATTGACTCCGGACAATGGAAAATAATTCGCCTCGACGGCACAATTATGCCCGCAGAGGAATACGCCAGCGTCCGCGCTCTAAAGGAGGGCAGAGTGATAAAGGATGTGCGGATGGGCATTGAAAAACCCACAGGGGAAGTAACATGGATAAGCGTTACCGCCGCCCCGCTGCCGATAGCGGGCTATGGTGTGGTGATTACATATATAGACATTACGGAAACGCTCAAGGCGTACGAAGAGCTGCAGAAATTCTCCAAGCTCGAATCGCTCGGAATCGTTGCAGGCGGAATTGCGCACAATTTCAAAAATATACTGACATCCATTTCGCTGAGCGTCGAGCTTGCCAAAAAGCGGCCCGAACGCGCCCCGGAAATGCTGATGAAAGTCGAAAAATCCATTGATAAAGCCGCAGCGCTGGCTAATCGCTTCCAGACATTCTATCGCGGCGACAAACCTGTCAAGAACTTTATCGACATCAACGAAGTAGTAGACGAAGCAGTCAACATGGGGCTAAGTGGTTCGAATATTACCTATATAAAGAATTTTGATAACGATATAAACACCGTTTCAGCCGATGCAAAACAGATCAATGAAGTGATCCTTAATATGGTCATTAACGCCCGCCAGGCAATGCCCAATGGGGGAAGACTCCGAGTCAGCACACGAAATATATCGATCGGAGACGACCAGCTCGAAGCGCTGCCGGAGGGCGCCTATGTACAAATCACTGTAGAAGACAGCGGCAGCGGCATACCCAAAGAGTTGCAGGAAAAGATTTTCGATCCATTCTTTTCGACCAAGGAGAAGGGGCACGGCCTTGGGCTCCCCTCGGCGCAGTTTATTATCCGCAAGCACGGAGGGGCGATCGAGTTCAAATCCGAAGAGGGCGAAGGAACGACATTCTATATATATCTGCCCGCACGCTCAGAACAAAACGGCGAGGAGCAGGTCGCAGAGGAGGAATCCGGATCACTCGGACGCAGGTATCAGTTGCTGCTGATGGACGACGACGAGGACATTCGCGATGTCTTTGCCGATATTTCCGAAGAATTTGATATCGATATGGACACGGCAGAAGGCCCGGAGTCAGCAATAGAGAAATTCAAAGAGAAAAATTCAAAAGATGAATCATACGATGCGGTCATACTCGATCTGACTATTCATGGCAGCAAGATGGGCGGCGAGGACACGCTCCGCGAAATGAAAAAAATCGACCCCAAGGTGCGGGCATTAGTCTTCAGCGGGCATTCAACCAAGCCGATTGTGGCACATTATGAGGACTATGGATTTGCCGGCCGTATCGAAAAACCAATCCAGATCGATCAGTTCATTCGCGAGCTGAAGCGGGTGCTCGAGCGCTAAAAAAGCCGGCCGACATATCGCCAACCGGCAATTTCACACAATTCGCGAAGTATTTACCAACCGTAATTGATTCCGAAAAATGCAGTCCGCGGCAATGAAGGACCATATATATATGCCGGGTCACGATCGACTCCCCGATCCAAATCGCTTTGATAAGCATCAGTAAGATTTTTAATGCCGAACGAAAGTTGCAACTTGTTTTTCTGTGCAAGCTGCAAATCGTAATTAATCAAAAAATCAATTACAAGATATGAATCACTTTTTATAAGTGGGATTATGCCTGTGGACTCGTCCATCTGAGTTTCATGCGGCAGAAACGCCGGCCCAAGGTATTTGGTAGTGGAATTCAAAGCCAAATCATCGCTTATTTCCCAATTTAATACCAAATTCATACTCAGATCGGGCGTACGGATAAATTGATCTGCGCCTGGCTGATCGCCGTAATCCGGATTGGGCTCGCCGTAGCCGGCCTTTTTGTAATTAATACCAAATCGAATCTCTACAGGATTGATTGGCCGGATTCCAATATTGCTTTCGATTCCATAAACACTTGCCTCGCCGGCGTTGATTCGTTTGTAAATTACCGATGATTCGGTTTCTCTATCGAATTCAAAAGCGAACGCATTAAATAAATTAGTATAAAACCCGACAAGATTCATATACCATGAGATTTCTCCTAAATCTCCCGTATAATCCAGTCCGGCACTGATTGAATTGCTCTTTTCGGATTCGAGTCCCTCAGCGTTGCGGAGGATTCTTTGTTTGCCCGAGAGCGATTCTACATGAAGATCCTCGCTAAATGGCTGCGGGGGTTTGAATCCCCTTCCGAACGATGCCCGAAGGCTGCCGCCCTCGACAATTTCGTATCTTGCGCTGATACGCGGACTTATTTCGACAGCGTCGATTTCCGAATGTTTGTCCAGCCTTGCACCCAACACGATTCCCAGCGATTCGTCCTCGAGGATATGGATGTCGTCCTGGACAAATATACCGAAATTTGTATAGGTATTATCAATTTTAAATTCCGGATTTCGCACGCTGAAATCCTCTAAATGTTCGGTTTTATAATCCATGCCCACGGTTAATAACTGCCTGCCAAAAGTGAAATATGACTTTACTCCGGCCATGTGCAAAGGATTATTCGTCTTGCCATATGCGCCAAGCGCTTCCGATCTCATCGCAGCGGAAGTATCTCCGCCGGTGCCTCCATAGTATGATTCTCTGTTGGTTAATGCGAAGGCATAATAAGTGTTTATATTAATATTGGAATTAATCATTTCGTCGTAGGAAATTTTGCCGCCCCACCTCCATGCCTCGACTGCCTCGGTAATGTCCGCCTCGTGATATGGCCGATCGAACATATTCCCGCCGCGCCTTTTTTCATGAATATGATGGAAAGTTATCGATAGTTCCCGGTCTTCATCTAAGGAGTGAAATATATTGCTGCCGATTGATTCGCTTTTTACGTATCCCAATTCGCTGAAGCCGTCGCCATTTCGGTCGTATGGTTTGCGGTTTCGAATCGAACCGAATATAAATGCGCCGGAATTTCTATTATCGGAGACCATCTCCGCCACCGCGCTCAAGTAATGGTCCATAATTCCGATACCCGACATATCGCCGGGATTATCCGCACCCATAGTGGAATTGCCCTGATATTTGAATTTCATCCGGTTGACCAGCGGCCTGCGCTGCACAATGTTTATTACTCCAGCGACGGCCCCACCGCCATAAAGCGATGACCCGCCGCCCTTGACGATTTCTATCTGATCGACCATTTCCTCGGGTATCTGCTCCAGTCCGTAAACGCCGGCCATGGTACTAAATACCGGATCTCCGTCGATAAGAATTTCCGAATATTTGCCGTCGAGCCCGTTAATCCTAACCTGCGTGAAATTGCAATTATTGCAGTTGTTCTCTATCATAACGCCGGTATGAGCGTCGAGCGCTTCAGCGAGATTGCACGCCCGTTTGGCGTCAATTAGTTTGGAAGTGATTACCTCGGTATGCACCGGTGAGTCCTCTATTGCATGGGGAGTGGAGGTGCCGGTAACGACAACGGTGCCAGTCCTGAGGTTACCCATTGGCAACACAAAATCGACATTTACCTCGCCATTCGGGGGGACTACGGCTTCCATCTTTTGCGATTTGTATCCTACCATGGTTGCAATCAATGTGATTTTTCCGGCCGGTACTTTGTTAAATGAGAATCCACCCTGGGGCGACGCATATGTTCCACCCATCTGACGCTCCGGCATAATTGTAGCTCCTGCAAGTGGATACCCTTCTTCGTCGCGAACGGTACCGGTTATTTTTCCATATTGCGTGGTTAGATCGTATGCATATATATTATAACTGCCTGAAAGAGCCATCATCACGCAGAGTCCTGCAAGCAGAATAGAGAATTTCAATTCTGTTTTCATTAGAATCTCCTAGATTAATAAAATTTAAAAAAAATATTGGGAATGATTAATCAGGATATATGCGGAGGTCCCCGCCCGGTAAATGCTGAAAGACATTCGAGAGACGGAATGTGGAATGCTTTAAACCGAATATATGATACTTTGAAGCACAAAACAGGCAGCGATATTGAGGCCATAATCATCAAACCGCCGACGCCGGCAGAAGTAAGCAGCGCAAGTAGATTTATTTCGCTGTCGGAATGGCTGTGACTGGGATTGGCCGGGCTGCCCTGTGCAGAGGAATATGGATGAGAGTGCGATACGATTACCCCGTTTGAAGTAACGTGATAATGAAGATTCGTGGTCATATTATAACCAAATATTATTATTCCCACGATCGATATAATCGCTAATGCCCTGTGAATATTTCCTCTTTTAATTTTAGACATTATCAAAAACCGTTGAAAAAAATGAATTAATGACAATACAAATTAGGCATACCTAAGAATATTAGCAAAGTATATTTAATTGCTGTATCGTTTGTGTTGCTATTCAAAGCTGGCAGCAGACTTTTTGAATTTATATATTTTACAAATTAAGACGACAAAGTCCGATTATATTTTGAAGAAATTATTCCCTCGGGAATATGGCAAATATTCAATAAAATAGTTATATACCCATTTCCGTCAATTAATCCACATACTCGCCGGAATGAGGCCATACCCTCGTTAATCTAATATTGATAATGCAAAAATTCAGGCAGGACTATGCGCAAGAAAATTGAAAAGATTGTACTCGAACCGTTCACCAGATTCTTCGAAATGGAAAGCTCCAGCGGTATTATCCTTTTTTTCGCCGCGTTGATAGCGATTTTTTGGGCAAATTCTCCGATGAGCGCAACCTATGACGGATTGTGGCAGCATAATATCGGATTCGAAATAGAGGATATTTTCCAGATCAGCAAGCCAATATTCCTATGGATCAACGATGGGCTGATGGCTATATTCTTCTTCCTGATCGGACTCGAAATCAAGCGCGAGCTGATGGTCGGCGAGCTCAGCACCTTCCGCAAGGCCGCATTCCCGTTTTTTGCTGCAATTGGCGGTATAGTATTCCCTATCGGCGTCTTTTTCTTTATGAACGACAATCCCGAAGCAATCAGCGGCTGGGGCATACCCATGGCCACCGATATTGCATTCTCGCTGGCTATACTCAAGCTGCTCGGGCCGCGCGTCCCCGTGGGGCTGAAGATATTCCTCACCGCATTCGCTATCATCGATGATCTGGCCGCAGTGATGGTTATTGCGATATTCTACAGCAGCGGCATCAAATGGATGCTCATTCTTATCTCACTGGCGCTTTTGGTGATGCTCTTTATGCTCAGCTCAGTGAAATTTTATTCAAAATATATATTCTTCATCATTGGCCTCGTTATTTGGTTCCTGTTCCTCAAATCGGGTATTCATCCTACGATTGCCGGCGTGCTGATAGCATTCACGATTCCTGTGCGCCGCGGCGCCGGACTCGGCACATACGTCGAGGATACCCGAGATATGCTCGAAAGGCTTCGCCCTAAGGGCGAATATACTTATGGACCGAACCAACTGCTGACACCGCGCCAGATGAATATACTGCACCATATCGACTCGGACACCGAGAAAATTCAGTCGCCGCTGCAATTGCTCGAGCACAAACTCCACGGATGGGTGGCATTCGTTATCCTGCCGATATTCGCATTCAGCAATGCCGGGGTGACTGTCGGCGGAGGAGCAGAGCTCGACATCGCGCTGGCGCTGACTATTGGCGTCAGTCTGATACTTGGCAAAGTCCTGGGGATCACCCTCTTTTCGATACTCGGAGTCAAGCTTCGGCTGGCGGATCTTCCCGAAAATGCCGATTATTTATATATACTCGGCATCGGATTTCTCGCGGGAATTGGCTTCACGATGTCCATTTTCATAGCAAATCTGGCGTATATGGACCCGGTGCTGGTGGCCTCGGCCAAAGTCGGTATTCTGGGCGCATCATTCTTAGCCGGACTGCTGGGCTATATCGTTTTATGGGCAAGAAGCCGAAAAACAGTAAAATATGTCTCCGACTAATGCGGTCGGTATATATCGACAATTTAGAATCATTCAAATCAGGCCGCTCAATTCCTTTGGGCGGCCGGTCATATTTGACTGAATAATCTCTTTATTATCCTAATGCTGAAAATCCTAATCAATCGAATGAATCAATTCGATTTATCTGTATTTATTATTAATTTAAAGGAGTTAACATGGCTTCTCAAAGCTATCCCGAACTAAACAAAGAAGTTAATCAGTTATTGCAGAAATGCGCTAAGGAAAGCCCGGACGTAATGGAAGGATTCATGAAAATGCACGAAGCAACATCCAAAGACGGCGCGCTGAGCGGAAAAATCAAGGAATTGATCGCGCTTGCAATCGGCATCACCGTGCGCTGCGACGGCTGCATCGCATTCCATGTGCATGACGCAATGAAAGCCGGCGCCACACGCGAGGAAATCGCCGAAACTGTCGGCGTATCTATTCTGATGGGCGGCGGTCCGTCGGTCGTTTACGGCTCGCAGGCCCTGAAGGCGCTCGAACAGTTCGAAAAAGTAGGACTCGACTGATTAATCAATCCGGCCGGGGGCATAGCGGCCTCCGGCTCGTTTAATCATTAAATCTATATATATATCCAAGCTGGAACATAATTCCGATATTATCGCTGATCATCGGAGTGAAATCGTCCGCATCGCCGGACATATAGCCCAGCCCGGCCTCGAGAAATATCCCATAGAAATTCATATCCATAAATCCGCCCATGTGGAATGCGTTATTCCGGTCGTCCGATGAATTCAGCGTCCCTTTAATCACGCTCCGGTAGCCCATTGCAACCGAAAAATTCGACTCGAAATGCTCGCTTTTTGCCAGATTCTTAAGTCCGCTCAGATGAAATCCCGCAGCAAGCTCGGGGTAATATCCTGCCGTCAGCCGAAGCCCGTAGCCGTTTCCGAAGGCGTAGCCATAGCTCAGATTAGTCATCGCCGGCATGAACAGGGTCGCGCCGAATGAGGAATATGCGTCTTTGACAACCAATTCCGGAGCCAGATAGCCTATTGTTTGCTGTGAAAAAGAGGGGATGGCCATAAAGCCAAAAAGCAACACAATCAATATGCGCTTCATTTTGTGAATTCCTGAAAAAGTGGTTTACTTTGTTAATTAAATCTGTAAACATAGCCAATTTCGAACATTATTCCGGAGCCGCGATCCCACTGATAACCGCCGATCATGCCCACTTCGGCATATACCCCATAGAAACCGAATCCGGCAAAAGCGCCGTAATACGTTTCCATATATTGATATACCTCGGTCGGGCTTTTCCATTCGAGCAGCGGATAATAGTTCGAATGCCCGACGCCGACGGAAACGTTAATTCCGAAATTTTTCGAGTCGATTAAATTAAGAAAAAAATTCGATTGAATACCAAAAGTTTTCCACGGGAACGCTCCCGCGCTCATCCGAACGCCGAACAATCCGAAATTATGCTGACCCGAGATATTCAGCCCGCCGGGCGATAATGCAGTAAGCCCCGCGGCGTATGAATTGCCCGGCTGATCGAGCGAATAATAATCGAGCACACCATCGCGTGCGATTGCGGTGCGGACGCCCGATTCGTCCCTGGCGATCAGCGAATCCTCCGTTATCCGCGAAATATGCAGGCTGCGGGATTCGCCGCTGGCCATTTCCACGCGGCTGGTTTCGTTTTGCTGCGATCTAATGCCCGATCGGTTAACCGATAGGATATATCCATCCCTTTGGCGGATCAGAAGATGCGACGAATCCTCGCCGACGATGTATCCGCTGAGCTTTCGGCCCTGGTTAGTGGTGATTGTAACCTGCGAAAAAGCGCAGTATCCTATGGAAAGAAAGAGAATGAAGAAGGCTGAAATAAATTTTTGCATAATTAAATCGCGGTATAAATAAATATATTCAGATTAACAGGCTCTGATTAAAATATTAAAAAAAAATAAAAAAGCCGCATAAAAAATTATTATGCGGCAAAAAATTTACTGGATTATATTCAC
>CAZEMR010000040.1:0-28432 GCA_964513465.1 uncultured Hyphomicrobiales bacterium | reverse complement strand
ACCACCGCTATAAAAATGCTGACCGGGCTGCTTTCGCCGACCTCGGGCATGGCGCAGGTGGCCGGATTCGACGTATTCACCCAGGCTGAGCTTATTAAAAAGAATATTGGCTATATGAGCCAGAAATTCACGCTATACGAAGACCTTACGGTCGTCGAAAACATCGCATTCTACGCCGGAATCTATGGCATAAGCGATTCGGAAATCCGCCGCAAGACCGATATGCTGCTCGATAAGCTCGACCTCGGCCACAGCCGCGATTCGCTGATCGTATCGATCCCGCTGGGCTGGAAGCAGAAGCTGGCATTTTCGATATCGATTATCCACGATCCGGAAATCGTTTTCCTCGATGAGCCCACCGGCGGAGTCGACCCGATCACCCGGCGTCAGTTCTGGGATATGATCTACGAAGCAGCCCACGAGGGCCGCACCGTGTTCGTAACCACGCATTATATGGACGAGGCCGAGTATTGCGACCGCGTCTCGATTATGGCTGCCGGACGCATCGAAGCGATGGATACTCCGCACCGACTGAAGGAATCTTACAATGCCGAAACCATGGACGAAGTTTTCACAAAAATCGCCCGCCCCGACCAGGTGAAGGAGTAAAAATGATGACCTTTTTTGAATTTATCCGAAAAGAAATATATCATATCCGACGGGATTACCGAACGCTGCTCGTACTATTCGGGATGCCGATTGCCCAGATTATTCTCTTCGGATTTGCAATCCGCACCGAAATCAGCGACGCCGATATCGGAATTCTGGACAAATCCCGCGATTATTATTCAAAAATGATGACCGATAAGCTGCTGTCGTCGGGCTATTTCAGGCTGCAGGAATATTTCGACGACGAAGGCGAAATCCCCGGCGCTTTCAAAAGCGGCGAAGTGCGCCAGGTGGTGGTGTTCCAACCCGGCTTCGGACACGATCTGATGAAAGAAGGCCGCGCGGATATCCAGATAATCAACGACGCCAGCAATCCTAATGTGGCCAGCATCCTGAATTCATACACCAGCGCAATCATCACCGATTTCCAGCGGGATATGGCCGGCGATAAGCCGCTATTGATCGAGGCCGATTTCCGCATGTATTTCAATCCCGAAATGAAGAGCGTATATATGTTTGTGCCGGGCCTGATCACACTGATTCTGATGCTGGTCTCGGCGCTTATGACCTCGATCGCCATCACCCGCGAGAAGGAGCTGGGCACGATGGAGGTGCTGCTCGTATCGCCGTTGCGCCCGGCCACGATCATTCTCGGCAAGGTAATGCCATACGTCGCCATCGCATTCATCAATGCAATTACTATATTGATTATTTCGATGACCGTATTCGGGCTTCCATTCCGCGGCAGCTATCTGCTGTTCACCGCCGAGGTGCTGCTTTTCATCGTCACCGCGCTTTCGCTTGGGATACTCATATCGACAATTGCCAAAACCCAGCAGATAGCGCTGATGGTATCGCTCGCCGGATTGCTGATGCCGACCGTGCTGCTGTCGGGATTCATTTTTCCGATCGAAAACATGCCGATAGTGCTGCAATATATAAGTAAGATCATCCCGGCCACCTGGTTTCTGATTATTCTGAAAAATATAATGCTGAAGGGTGTGGGAATCGAATATTTCTGGAAGGAAACGCTGATACTTGCCGGATTTGCGGTGGTATTCCTTGCGATAAGTATGAAGAAATTTAAAATCAGGCTGGAGTAGATATGAGAAGGATCAGATTTATATTAAAAAAGGAATTCCTGCAGATTATGCGCAATAAACAGATGCTGCCGATTATTCTTGTTATGCCCTTTCTGCAGCTTATTCTGCTGGCTTATGCAGCCACCTTCGAGATCGATAATATCGACTACGCGATTGTAGACTTCGACCGCACGCAGATGTCGCGCAGACTGGCGGAGGATTTCTCCTCATCGGCATATTTCACCAAAACCGCAGAAACTTTCGACGTCGATGCAGCCGAGGAAGCTATGCTCCGCCGCGAGGCAAAGGTAATCATCATAATCCCCCGCGGATTCGAGCGCGACCTCATGACCGGCCATAAAACAAGCGTCCAGTTCCTTGTCAACTCCGAAGACGGCCAGGCCGCCGGGGTAATGCAGGCATACTCCCAACGCGTGCTCGCCGGATATTCGCTCGATGTGGTTGCCGAATTCCGGCCAACAGCCAGCGCCGCCGGAATAATGACCCACTCGCAGTACTGGTATAACCCGGAGCTGAATTACAAGCACTACATGGTGCCCGGCATTCTCGTTATTCTGATAACCGTGGTGGGGATGTTCCTTTCGAGCATGAGTATAGTCAAGGAAAAGGAGATCGGCACCATCGAGCAGATAAACGTTACGCCCATCCGCAAGCATGAATTCATAATCGGCAAGCTGCTGCCATTCTGGCTGATTGCGCTCATCGAGCTGGCGCTGGGTCTGGCCATCGGCAAAGTTCTATACGATATTCCGATCGAGGGAAGTCTGCCGCTTCTGTTCGCGGTGGGGGGTATATATATGCTGGTGGTGCTCGCCGTCGGGCTGTTTGTATCGACCGTGACCAATACTCAGCAGCAGGCAATGTTCATCGCCTGGTTTTTTATGGTAATATTTATATTAATGAGCGGGCTGTTCACTCCGATCGACTCGATGCCGGAGTGGGCCCAGCACCTTACCAGGCTCAATCCGGTGGCGTATTTCGTCGAGATTATGCGCCGGGTGCTGATGAAGGGCGCCGGCCCGGGCGATATAGCATTCCCCGCCGGAGCGCTTGCGGCCTATGCAGTTGCGATACTTTCGCTGTCGGTATGGCGCTACCGAAAAACTTCATAATTTTTTGAAACATATGGATTTTTGCATCGTATTAAAAATTAATCAGGCAATTCAATAAATTTTCCAAAAAAATGGTAATAAAAATGAAACTTTCGCGAATTTTTTGGGTTATTATATTAGCGACAGGGATTTCCTTACTGACCACCGGATGTATGTCTTCATTCTGGTGCAAAAAAGGCAAAGGCGAGGTAATAACTCAATCGCGCGAAATCGAAGCGTTCAAAAGCATCGATCTCCGAGGCAACGGAACCATACTGATTAGCCGCGGCGAAAATGTTTCGCTCGATATCGAAACATTTGAAAATTTATTTGAGTATATCAATACCCACGTAGAAGGCGACAGGCTGGTGATCTCCACCCGCAGGGCGCTCTGCCCGGACAAGCTGAATTTCCACATCACGATGCCGGAGCTCGAAAATCTTGTTATCAACGGCTCAGGCGATGTATTCACCCGCGATGTAATGCCCGGCGATAATATCCGCTTTGCGATCAACGGCTCGGGCGATGTCCGCGCAGAAGTCGAAAGCAAAGGAGTCGGCATCGAAATCGACGGCTCGGGCGATGTCCGGATAAAAGGCAAAACCACAAAGCTGCTCTGCCAGATCAACGGTTCGGGCGATGTGAACTGCTCACAGCTCGAGAGCGAGCGCGCAAAAGTGGACATCAACGGCTCGGGCGACTGCAAAGTCTTCGCAAAGGAATATCTAAAAGTCGGCATATTCGGCTCGGGCGACGTCGGCTATCGCGGCGCCCCGCGTATTGAGCAGGACATCAGCGGCTCTGGCGATATACACCAGCTTAAATAAGCGTTTTACTTCTCACACACCCACATAGATCCAGGCCGTCTTTCGCATCGTCGTTCGGATTTCCGGGGTTTTCCGGACGATCAGGAAAGGCGGCCCCTTTATTTATATAATCATTTCGCATATATCTTCGCGATATTCCGCTAAAATTATTAATTTGAGAAAATTAATAAAAACAATTTTCCCGAAATGAATTTCGAACTCATTCGATTTATCGCGCGTCGTTTTTATCGGTCGAGCCGCCGGCGGCGCTTTCTGAATTTTGCACGCGGCGTTGCGCTTATAAGCGTGATGCTGGGCACTCTTGCGCTTATTTTGTCGGTGTCGATACTCGAGGGCTTCGACCGCGCGCTGCGCGAGAATGCGGTCAAATTTACCTCGCATCTGACTATCCGCTCTTTCAACCGCGCACCGCTCCCGGATGCCGCTGAGACTGCCCGCCGCATCGAAAATGATTATCCGGAAATCGAAAGTGTTTATCCCATAATCGAGCGCGAAGGACTCGTCCGCACCCGACAATTCGTCGAAGGCGCGCTCATCCGCGGAATCCGGCCGGGCTACGACCTGAATAATCTTAGCGATAACATCGTCGAGGGCAGCTTTGCCTTCGATTCGGCGCGGGCCTCGCAGGTGATAATCGGAGGCAGCCTTGCGCGGCGCTTAGGGGCAAAAGTCGGCGACCGCATTGTAGTTTATGCCCTCAATGCCGAGCAGGCCGGACGGCTGCCGGAGTCGCGGATAGACCGCTTCGAGGTGGCCGGGATTTACGAAACAGGGATGAAGCAATACGACGATATAATTATATATATACCCTACCTGCGGGCGGCGGAATTTCTGTCGATTTCGCCGGATGCGGCCTCGGCATACGAGGTGATGCTGCACGACGTAACCCTCGCGCCGGATATTGCGCATCGACTCGAACAAGACCTCGGCTATCCGTATTATTGCCAGACGGTATATGATCTTCACCGGGCGGTGTTCTCGTGGATAGAGCTGCAAAAGGAGCCCATCCCGATAGTGCTGGGCCTTATCAGCATTGTGGCGGTGCTGAATATAATCACAACGCTATTGATCACAGTGGTCGAGAAAACCCGCTCGATCGGCATATTGCGTTCGCTGGGCCTGGGCGGGCGGCAGATAATTGCTGTATTCGTATTCCAGGGGCTGACCATTGCCCTGGCCGGAGCGCTCATCGGGGCGGGGCTGGCGCTGGGATTCAGCATTTTGCAAAACGAATACCAACTGATAACGCTCGATGCGGGCATATATTTCCTCAGCTCGCTGCCGGTGGATATATCGCCCGCGAACTACGCCGGAGTGGTGTCGCTTTCGCTTGCTATGGCGCTGGCGGCCACCCTGATCCCTTCGTGGGTGGCCGTGCGCGTATCGCCTCTGCGTGCGATTCGTTTTAAATAATTAATCTTCCAGCTTTTCAAGTTCCGCTTTGATTTCATCGTAATTCGGTTCGCGGCCGGGATGGTCGCTGATCCATTTGTAGCGGATAATGCCCTCCTTATCGACGATAAACACTGCGCGCTTCGGTGCGGTATAGCCCTCCATACCGGCGAAATTCTCATGATACGCATCGAATGCCTTCACCGCCTCGCGATTGAAATCGGACATCACGGGGAATCCGAATTTGTTCTGCTTAGACCACGCGGCATTGCTGAACGGCGCATCGACCGAAATGCCGATCACCTGGGCGTCGAGCTCGTTGAATTCGGCCATCTGGTCGCGGAAGGTGCAGAATTCCTTTGTGCAGACCCCGGTGAAAGCGCCGGGCACGAATGCGAGCACGGTCGGCTGGGCGAACAGCTCGCGCAGCTCTACCCGCTGCAGATTCGTGTCGTATAATACTACATTCGGGGCTTTTTCGCCGACCTCTACCGCGGAAATAACAGAAACAGTAAGCGCCATCAGAAAAATAATTGCCGGAATAATTTTTTTCATTAAGATTTTCCATACATTTTGAATGAAAAGAGAGAGTTGATTTCCAAAGTCCGACGAAGACAATTAAAAAATAGTATCAGGGCTAATCAGCATTAATCATAATTAATTAGAAAAAAGGAAATATTATATTAATTTATACGCCGCTGAAAAGACTAAACATTTTATTATACATCTTATGATGCATTTTCGGGAATAATGCGGGAAAAAATCAAATCATCGATATTAGGCAAGCTGGTTGTCTTTCTGCTGCCACTACTTATACTGCTCGTGGCTTCCATATTATTTATTATAAATAATTTCTCCCGGCGCCATCTGCAAGACGATCTCAGGATGGAAAGCCACGAAAATGCCACACTGATCGAAAACATAACCATACAGCTCGAACAAAGCGCCCTGCAGTCGGCTATTCTCATATCCGATATGGATATAGCCAAAAAAGCTTATCTGATGTCGGATGAACGCGCTGCAGCCGATTATCTCCAAAAAAGCATCCGCCCGATGATAGAGCGGATCAAATCCGCGAATTCTTACGATAATTTCCGCGTTCATTTCCACAAACCCCCGGCAAGAAGCTTTCTGCGGATATGGACCGAGCAGCGATTCGATACCCTTCTAAGCTTTCGGCATACGATTCAGGAGATAAATCGCACACACCGGCCCGTATCCGGTATAGAGCTTGGCCGGGGCGGATTCGCCATACGCGGCATTGCCCCCATATTTTCCGATGCGGGGGACTATCTCGGCTCGGTCGAAGTATTCTACTGCATGTTCGATATGATAAATATTATGGATCTCGGAGAGAGCAACCAGTTCCCGATACTGCTTACCCGCGCCGACCACGCAGAAAAGCTGTTTTTCGACGACGAAGCCGAAAAATATTTCCAGGGCAGAATAGGCAATTTCTACATAGCCGATATCGACAGCGGCCGCAGCGAATATTTCGATCTTGTCGACGGCGCAATGCTCGACCGAGCGGTCGAGACCGATTCGCTGATGGTGGAATTCAAGGGCGATATAGCTGTCGGATACATACCTATTCGGGGTTACTCCGGCGAGACTATCGGGGTGCTGGTTAATGTAAGCGATTACACCCGAATGACTTCGCTGAAGCAATATGCGAATATGTATTTATATCTGATAATAATGTCGCTAACTTTTCTGATGGGCGCAGTGGTTTATATCTGGTTTCGGCGTAATATCGAGCGTCCGCTGAAAGAGCTTGCAGACGCCGCCGGTCAGCTTACCGGCGGGCGAATGGACTTTGCGCGCGCAAGCGAAATATCCGCCCGGCTTTACGGCGATATCCGAACCGTCCGGACCGATGGCGTGCCCAACAACGAGATAGTCCGACTATTTGTCGATTTCCAGAAAATGATAACCACGCTTGGCGGGGTATTCAATAATGTAAGCGACGGAATAGTGATCCACGACTCCGAAGGAAATATAATCGACGTCAACCACAGCTTTCTCAGAATGACCGAAATCGACCGCGATGAAGCTATCAATTCGAAAATATATGATCTGATCGGGATAAATATTAAGCGCGAAAAGTTTGCCGAAATGTGGGCCAGGGCTCTATCGGGCGAAAACATCAACTGCGAATGCAGCGGCCTTCGCCGCCACTCGGGCAGCGAATTTATCGCCGAAGCGGGGATTGGTATGCTCGAACTGGTCGATACCAGTTTGCTTATAGTTAACGTTAAAGACATTACCAGCAGAAAAATTTACGAGCAGACAATCCTTCGAAACGAGCAGCAACTGAAGAAAATTCTCGGCGCTTCGCCCACCGCGATTGCAATCGCTTCGACATCGACCGATCTGATTCGCTATGCCAACACAAAGGCCAATGAATTACTAAACATCAAGCCGGGCAATTACGAGAAGTTATTAGCCGATTCGCTCGGATTTTCGAAAAGCCGGCGCCAGGAAATACTTAGAGAAATCGATATGAACGGCGCGATCAACGATATTGAAATTCATGTTGAAAACGATCCGGGCTGCTGGCTGCTGATATCCGCAATTATTATTGATTATGGCTCCGAAGAGTGCATTTTTGTGGCAATGGCCGACATAACCGGCCGCAAGCAGACCGAGAATCGCCTTCGCGAATCAGAGGAGCTGCATCGCAGCCTGATCAATACCTCGCCCGACGCAATCGTGGTAAGCAGCGCCTCGGCAAGAATAACCTTCGCATCCCCGCGGACGGTTGAATTATTCGGATATAGCTCCAGATACGAATTGCTGGACAAAAGACTGGTCGAGCTGATGACCGAATCCGACCGCAAGCGCGCATTCGAAAACATACAGCAGATATTCGCCGGGCGTCCCTCGACCGACAATCGCTACGAAATGATACGCCGTAGCGGAGAGATATTCACAGCCGAAATCAACTCATCCGCATTTAAGGATTCCGAAGGCAATACAACCGGCATGATATCGGTGATCCGCGACGTCAGCAGCCGCATCGAAATGGAAGAGGCTATCCGCATCAGCGAACAGAAATATTATAAATTATTCGAAGAATCAATAGAATCAATATTTGTGACCGACTCCGAGACAGGCGTACTGGTCGATTGCAATCAGGAGGCCTGCCGGCTGCTCGATCTGCCCAAATCCCGGATAATAGGCCGTCACGAAAGCGATTTTCATATTGCCCCTAATGATAAAAACGGATTCACACCGGAATTTCTCCGCCACGCGCGCGAGCAAACCAGGGATACGATCGAAACCACGATAACCACCGGCTCGGGGGATACCAAAGACGTAGTGATCAAAGCAAATCTGATCGAAGTCGGCGGCCGGCGACACCTGATGGGAATGATGCGCGACATAACCGAGAGCCGCCGCGCCGAACGCGAGCTAAGGCTCAAAGCGCGATTGCTCGACGAAGCGAACGATTCGATATTTGTACACGACATGCAAGGCAATTTTATATATATAAACGAGACTGCATGGCGTCGCCGAGGATATACATACGAAGAAATGATGGCGATGAACCTGAGCCAGTTAGACCAGCCCGAATACGCAGAGAAAATCCCGGCCGCACTCGAACTACTCATGAGCCGGGGCCAAGCCACCTTCGAATCGGCGCATATCTGCAAGGACGGCTCGATAATGGAAATCGAGATACACTCTTCCATGGTCGAATTCGAGGGGCAACAGGTCGTGCTTTCGATTGTACGCGACGTCACCGAACGCAGGGAAATGGAATCGGCGCTGCGAAAAAGCGAGGAACGATATCAGATGCTGTTCGAGCAGGCCACCGAAGGAATATTCGTGACTAATTCCAGCGGCGATTTTATCCAGGTCAATCCCGCAGCCTGCGAGCTGATGGGACATTCGCCCGCTGAATTCGGGAAAATGAATATCAAAGACATTTTATTCGAAAAAGATTTTGCCCGATTTGGCGAAGAGTTCGATAAATGCCTGCGCGGAGATACCGTTTACGGCGAATGGAGCCTTAGAACCAGATCAGGCGATAAGGTGATTGCCGATCTCAGCTCAAAACTGCTGCCCGACGGCCGAATGCTTGCATTTGTGCGCGACATAACCGTCCGGCGCGAGATCGAGGACTCGCTTCGCGAAAGCGAAAACAGATTCCGCAAGCTGACCGAATCCACCTCGGCAGCCATATTTATATACAGCGGCAATCGGATATTATATACGAATTCAGCCAGCGAACAGCTAAGCGGATTTTCGCGGGACGAGCTGGCTGCCATGAGCCTGGCCGATCTCGTTCGCGACAGCGATATTGAATTAATTCAAAAAATATATGAAAATCACCAGCCCGAAATCACACAAATCAGCACTCTGGAAACCCAGATACGCCGCAAAGACGGAGAAGTCCGATGGATCGATCTGACGCTTACGCATATTGAATACCGCCGCCGCAAAGCGATAATCGGCACCGCATACGACATCACCGAACGAAAACTGGCGACCGAATCGCTGCGACGCTCCGAAGGCGAAATGGCAGCCATACTCGAGGGACTGGGCGATATAATAGTCGAATATCTGAATCCGGATATGGAAATAATATGGGCAAACAACGCTCTCCGCGAGAATTTTGCGGTCGAAACCGAAAGCACCGTCGGATGCGGAATTAAATGCCACAAGTCAATCCACGGAATAGACCAGCCCTGCGCCGGATGCACAGTGCCGGCTGCTATTGCTACCGGCGAATTCCGCGAGGGCGAAGTCACCACACGCGATGGCCGCATATTCATGGTGCGAAGCAATCCCCTGAAGAACGACTCCGGCGAGGTAACCGGCGTGGTGCATGTGGCAATGAATATCACCGACAGAATCAATACGGAAATTGAGCTGCATTGGGAGCTAAGCGTAAATAAAGCCCTTGCGCAGCTTTCAGCAGAGCTGATTTCGCCGCAGACCACTATCGAGAAAATCGCCGAAATCGTACTTCGCCAGGCACAGAAGCTGACCGGCAGCAGCCTCGGCTTTGTTGGCTCTATCAATCCGATTGATAAAAATCTGGAAATAAATACGATTACCAATCAGGGCAATGGCGAATTCCGGCTTCCCGATGATGGCCTGCTTGTATTCCGGGTAGATGAAAACGGCCGCTACAACGGCCTGTGGGGCCACGCCCTGAATTCCCGCAAGCCTTTTTATACGAACGAACCATTGGCGCATATTGCTTCGAGCGGGCTACCGGATGGCCATGTTGCAATCAGGAATTTCCTGGCGGTGCCCGCAATTATGAACGGCGAGCTGCTCGGAGAAATAGCTCTGGCCAATCCGGAGCATTCTTATTCGACGACCGAACTGAACGCGATATCGAGGATGGCGGATTTCTTTGCTATATCGCTGCATCGCGCACGCATAGAAAAAGCCATCAGCCAGAGCGAGAAAAATCTGAGGATGATATTCAACGCGTCGCCTGTGCCGCTGGTGCTCGCACGCATTCCGGACGGTAGCGTGGCGGTGGCCAACAACGCCGTAGTCGATATGTTCGGTATCACTTCAGCCGAGGTTGAGAGCTTTATGGCAGAAGATTTTTTTGCGCGGATAGGACTTGACGAGAAAATGCGCGAAATTGATCCCGAAGGCGAGGGGATAGACCAGGTCGAGACAAAATTCGAGACATCGGCCGGAAATACCGTTTGGGCGCTCGTATCGGCATATCCGATGGATTACAACGACGAAAGCGTTATAATTATTGGAATTACAGACATCACCGAACTGAAAAATATCGAACTCGAGCTCGGCGAGTCCAAAAATCGCGCCGAGGAGGCCAACCGCGCCAAAAGCGAATTCCTTGCGAATATGAGTCACGAAATCCGAACCCCGATGAATGCTATAATCGGTTTCAGCGAACTTTTGATCGAAGAGATTACAGACGAAAAATATCTGGATTACCTGCGCGGAATTTCTTCCAGCGGAAATAACCTGCTGATGATAATCAACGATATTCTCGACCTTTCGAAGATCGAATCCGGCAAAATGCAGATCAATTACGAGCCGCTCAATCCATACACTCTTTTTAGCGAGCTGAGGCAGGTGTTTCTGCTTAAAACCCGCGAAAAAGAACTCAGTTTTGTGCTCGAAGTATCGGACGATATGCCCATGGGAATTTATCTCGACGAAACCCGACTTCGCCAGATTTTAATCAATCTGATCGGTAATGCCGTAAAATTTACCGAAAACGGTCAGGTAAGCGTATCAGTTGAAAGCATTGGCCGACGCGACGATACCAGCGAGATCGACCTGAAATTTACAGTCAGCGACACCGGCATCGGTATACCCGAAGACCAGCAGCAGCTAATATTCGAAGCTTTCCGCCAGCGCGAACACCAGAGCACCCGCAAATATGGCGGCACCGGCCTGGGGCTGACCATCACACGCCGCCTTGTAGAAATGATGGACGGCGAAATCAGACTCGAAAGCGCCGAAGGCAAAGGTAGCCGGTTTATGATATACTTCAAGGGCGTAAAGATTTCCTCGATTTATGGCGCGGATCGCAAACGAATTCCCGATTCGGCTACAGGATTCATTTTTCGCAATCAGTCCGCGCTGGTAGTCGAGGATCTGCAACGCAACCGGCGTTTGCTAAGGGAATTTCTCGAACCCCACAATCTGAATATAATCGAAGCCCTGGACGGCCGGGAGGGGATAGCTGCTGCGATTAAATATCGACCGGATATAATACTTATGGATATTCAGATGCCCGGTATGGACGGCATCGAAGCTTCCGAAATTCTCAAATCCGATCCTGCCACATCTCGCATTCCGATTGTAGCGATCACTGCATATGCGATGAAAGAGGATGTGGACAAAATTAAAAGAATATGCGACGAATATCTGCCCAAGCCCGTCAGCAAGGGAAGACTGATACATCTTATCAGCCAGTTTCTCGATCATGATAAGATTGAACTCACAAAAGCCGAAAAGCCCGAAGATTCGCTGAAATTCGAGGTCGAGAATAAGATTTACGACACAGATCTGCTCGAATTACTCGAAAAAGTTTTTTTGATTAAATGGCAGGATATTCAGAAAACTATGATTATCGACAAAATCCGAACATTTGCATTCGACCTGAAAAATGTTGGCGGTAAATACAATGCCGGCGTGCTCACCGATTACGGACGCGCACTCACACGGCTGACCGATATGTTCGACATCGAGAAAATAATCCACGTTCTGCCGCTTTTCCCCGAAATTCTCGAAGAAATGAAAAGAAAATCCGCTGGCGATTAATTGCCGATCTGATTGAATAAATACACCATATATCCCACATAAACAAGCAGCAAAAATGCTCCTTTGATACGCCCGATCTGCATACCGATCCGGGAAAGCGGATAGATCAGCACTGCCACCAGCAGCATAACCCCAAGATCGACGTCGCTGATGCCGCCCGATGCGATGGGGTGAACAATCGCCGTAAATCCGAGAATGCAAAGTATATTATAAATATTCGAGCCGATTGCGTTGCCCAGCGTAATGTCGGCTTCTTTTTTGACCGATGCAACGATCGAAGTGGCCAGCTCGGGCAGACTTGTACCCAGCGCAACTATAGTAAGGCCAATCAGCGCATTGGACGCGCCCAGCATCTCGGCAATCCGGACGGCGCCCTTCAGAAATGCATTCGCGCCAGCGGCGAGTATTATCAGCCCGCCGATTACGAAAAGTACGTCGATCCAGGGCTTGCGCCGAGGGTCGATATTGTCGATAGCCTCCGGGTCGATATCGTCATTTTTTCGCGAAAAATAAATCGCCATAAAATTATATATAATTATACCTGCGGAAAAAACGATTCCGTCGATAAGCCCCAGCTCGCCGTCCATCAGAAGTATGATCAGCAGTACCGAAGCGCCGATCATAATTGCCATATCCTTTTTGATGAAATTCATGCTCACTTTTATCGGACGAATCAGCGCCGCCACCCCGAGTATGAGCGCGATGTTGCATACGTTCGATCCGATCACGTTCCCCAGCGCAATCTCGGAATTATCCTTTAGCGCGGCCAGCATACTGACCACCAGCTCGGGGCTGCTGGTGCCGAAAGCAACCACCGTGAGGCCCACTACCAGGGGCGTGATTCCAATGCGCACGGCCAGCGAGGCGCTGCCGGAAACAAGGCCCTCGGCGCCGAAATACAAAAGGGCGCTGCCGCCCAGAAGCATGAGTATGGGGATCAGAGTCGAATCGGTTGCAAAATCCATCGTTTAATTGTGTCCGTTTTTTTTAACATTCAAAAAAGATCGAATTTATACTTTTTTGAACGAATATGAAAATTCCGGCTCAAAAAGTTAAGAATTTTCTATCATCCGGACCCGCTCGACCACCGGCGGATGTGAATAATTGAGGAATACATGCAAAGGGTGCGGCTCGAGATTGCTCAGATTATTTTTTGCAAGCTTTTTGAGCGCATCGGCCAGATCGCCGGGTTTGCTGAGCGTTTCCGCGGCGAAACGGTCGGCCTCGACCTCGTTTTTGCGCGAGATGTAATTCATTATAATCGAAAGAATTGCCTCGACCGGCGAATAAAGCAGCCCAAAGAAAAGCAGTCCCGCGTATATCGGTGTATATTCCATATAAAACGCCTCGTAAAGCCCTTCGAAGCTGAGGAAAAGCTGTAGCAGGAAGAATAGCAATCCCATATGAATAAAAGAGATGGCCATATTTATATATATATGCTTTTTCTTGTAATGCCCGATTTCGTGGGCAAGCACTGCGACAAGCTCGCCTGGAGTGTGGCGCTCGATCAGCGTATCGAAGAGCACAATCCGCTTATTCCGCCCGAACCCGGTGAAGAATGCATTGCTTTTGGATGAGCGCTTCGAGCCGTCCATAACGTAGATATTTTTCAGCGGGAAATTGACTTTTTCGGCATATTCGAATATCCGGTTGCGCAGATCGCCCTCTTCGAGCGGCTCGAATTTATTGAATATCGGCATAATCCAGCGCGGGGCGATGTATTGCATCAGCATGATAATCGCAATCGACGCAGACCAGCCGTATAGCCATGCGAATCCGCCGAGTTCGCTCAGTATATATATAATCATCGCCAGCATCGGCCCGCCGATCGCCGCGCCGAGTGCGAGCGATTTGAGCATATCGAGCGCATAAGTTTTTGGGGTTGTTTTGTTAAAACCGTATTTTTCCTCGAGCACAAATGTGGAATAAATCCCGAAGGGGATCGAGAGAATCCCCTGCCCGGCGACTATCAGCCCGATATAGGCCAGTCCGCGCCAGATATAATTATCAATATATTGCCTTAAAAACAAATCCAGCCAGTTGAATCCGCCCGCAAACCAGAACGCCAGCAGCAGCGCCAATGAGAATGAAGCCGTGATTAATCCGAAGCGGGTGCGCTCGCGGAGGTATCGCTGGGATTTGGCGTATTTATCGGCATCGAACACATCGCGGAACTCCTCGGGCAGCCGGGTGCCGGAATGCTTCAGATTCAGAATATTGGAGACGAGTTCGAGCAGGTATTCGACCGCCAGCGCGATCAGGATAATTGCGGCATAAATATTCATATTTCAGGAATTAAATTATTCAAATAAATATAATACCGAAAAGGCGTGAATCAGATTGTATAATTATGATTTTTCCTGATCGCCGGGGCCTTTTTCGGGCTGCGGCTGCGGGTTGGGCTGTGAGGGCTGCTGTTCGTCCGGGTTAAAACCGGGTGGCACTCCGAATCCGGGCTGCGGCTGCATCATCTGTTGCTGCTGCTGGATGCGGCTGCGCACGCCTACATACGAGCCCTTTACGCCCTTCATTACTCTGTCCTGCTCCGATAGCGGCAGCGCGCTGGCAAGGCGCTGTCGGATAACGTTCGGGGTTTCGCCAAGCTGTACAGCCATCACGCCTTCGAGCATGACTTCGAGGATTTTCATCTCTTCGTTATGCAGGGTGCGGAGCTTATCGCCCACGGGCAGCCAAACGATATTGGCCATCAGAATGCCCCACATGGTAGCGATAAACGCCGATGCTATATGATGGATAAGCACATTCGGGTCGCTGCCGGCCGCGGCCAGAGTCGATATCAGGCCCATGACGGTGCCGATGATTCCCATCGTGGGGGAATATCCGCCCATTTTTACAAAGAGGTCGATATTTGCGTTGTGCCGCTCGGTGATGAATCTGATTTCGTTGTCGACAATCTGACGCAGAGTTTCCGGGTCGGCGCCGTCGATGCATATTTCGAATAATTTTTTGAGAAATGGGTGTTCAGTTTTTTTTAGCATGGGTTCGATCGCCAGAATTCCGTCGCGGCGCGCCACCGATGCGAACTGGACGATCTGGGCGATAATTGCTTCGATATTATATCTTTTCGGGAAAAATGCGATTTTGAATAATTTCGGCAATCGTGACATCATGTTCAGAGAGCTTCCCGCAAGGCCTGCCGCCAGAGTGCCTCCGAAAACGATTGTCATCGCAGGAAGCATGATAAGCGCATCGAGGGTGCCGCCTTCCCAGATAAATGCTCCGAAAATAGCTATAAACCCGATGATAAGCCCTATGAGTGTACTGCCTTTCATAAAGAGCAATTTAGCGGTCTTATCTGAGAAAATCAAATAATGAATTGGAAATAATTCTTCCGCCCACCTGCAGAGCGTATGCCAGAGCGGTTTCGGCCTTCTTGTATTCGAGGGTGGCTTTGGCCACATCGGTGTCTTCTTCGAATGAGCGGAACTCCTCGATCCGTGTGTTTTCCTCGTGGGTCATATTGCGGACGGATTCCAGACGGCTTATCCGCGAGCCCAGACGCGCCGTGGCGCTGTCCACATCGGAAGCAGTAGTGGCAAGCATCCTCTGGGCGTCGTTTACGAACGAGAGCTCTTCGGCATTGAATGCATCGCCGAGTGTACGTCGTTTGCCCTCGGGAGTAAATGTGAATGTATTATATAATTTGATAATAGTTTCGAGAATTTCAGTGCCGCCCTCGCCGAATATTTCGCTGGCGGTGGCGTTAATTTTTTCCGTAGAATGCGCGTCCTTATCGATCAGCCTGGCGCTGTCGTTGCCCTTGAATCGGATAGACAGCCCCGAGGGATTCTCGGCTGTGGCATCGCCTTCGACCAGCTCGAATGGCAGGGCATGGCCGGTATCGCCCGACTCGACCGAAGCCGGAGTCGTGCGGGTGCCGCCGAACAGGAATTTGCCGTTGAAGTCGGAGTTGGCGTCTTTGACCACATCGTCCAGCAGTCCGCGGATATAAACGCCAAGATTGCTCAGATTGGCGCTGTTGCTCACCTGGTTGGAGTCGATCGCCAGTATGCGAATCTGGTGGAGATTATCCGAAAGGCTTTCGAGCGAATCATGCGTAACACGCATTTCGCCCAAAGCGCGCTCCATATTGTCAATATATTGAGTATTTCGATTAATAATTTCCGTAAAATCCTTGGCATTGACTGCGCGTTTCGGCGAATCCGACAGGCTTATGATGTCCTTGCCCGAGCTGAGACGCACCTGCGCTTCATACTGGCTGCGCTGAAGCTCCTCAAGATTTCTGCCATATGGAGTAAATATGGAATTGGTTGATATTCTCATGGCGCTTACCTGCCCAGATTAATAATGGTTGCCAGTATTTCGTTGGTCACATTAATCACGCGCGAGGCCGCTTCGAATGCCTTCTGGTATTTAATCAGATTGATTGCTTCCTCGTCCAGATTCACCCCTATGATCGATTCCCGCTGGTTCGAGAGCTGATCGGTCACCAGCCGGGTGGTATTACTTCCGTTTTTGGCTTCGCTGCCCATCGAGCCGATTTTGCCCAGATAGCCCGAGTAAAATTCCTGCGGAGTCTGCGAATCGAGAAATTTATGATTGGTAGCAAGCTGCGCAACCTGGCGCGCAACATCACTGTTGCCGGGTTCGCCGGGGGCAGATGATACCGGCAGATCGCGTGGTTTGCCGTCAACATCGGATGATATGCTAATCGTCGCGGCGGTGGCCTGTCCGACAGCAGGCTCGAAGAAGCTGCGCCCGGCGGGCGGGGCCGAAGTGTCGTCGAGGCCGTATCCGCCGGTGGTTATCTGGTTGACGTTGCTGACAATTGCTCCGGCGAACTCGTCCAGCCGTTTGAATGCCGAAAATTCGCCCGAGCTGTCCTTATCGTCGAGCGTAATATTATAATGCTTCAGATCGCTGGCCAGTTCGCCCGAGCGCGGCCGCAGAATATTGACCACATTGCCCTTATTGCTTAATTTGACCAGATGCAGCGTGCGCTCGCTCGTGTTCGGATCGATCGTCTCCTCCAGCCCGATTTTCGAATGATTCGCGCCGGTGACGAGATTGATCCCATTATTGAATACATTGACCGAGCCATTTTTCTCGTGGGCGACCGTAATGTCGAGCGTTTCGGAAAGCTCTTCGAGCAATGCCTCGCGCTTATCAACAAATGTTTGAGCGTCCTGATTGTTTTTGCCGGATGCCGCCTGAACCGCGCTGACGTTCAGCTTTGCCACCTGCTCCAGCTTATTATTGATACTTCCGATCTCGCTGGCAACACTCGATCGAAGCTCTGCGCGAAGTTCGGTATACTGCGACGAAATACCATTGAATCGCTCGGCCAGCGAACGCCCCACATCAATAGCGTATTCCCGGAGCGAGACGTCCTCCGGATTGCTTGCCATATCTTCAAAATTGTTGAAAAACTCACCGACCATTTCGCCCAGCCCCAGATCGGACGGCTCGGCGAGAATGGCCTCTATCCGCTCGATGAACCGCTGGTCGGATTCATAGGCCGACTGCCGCGATTTGGTATTCCTGATCTCCCGATCGAAGAATTCCTCGCGGTAATTGCGCATGGTTTCGACCATGACACCCGTGCCGATATTAACCCCCAGATGCTTATAGGGGTCGGTCTCCTCCATGTTCGGAGTTCGGCGCGAATAGCCCGGGGTATTGACGTTTGCAATGTTATTGCTGGTGACGTCAAGTCCCATTCTTTGGGCCATCAGTGCGCGTTTGCCGGTTTCGAGCGAAATATATGCCATATTTATTTATTTGTTATGCGTCATAATTGGACTTCATTGAATATTCCTCTACCAATAGCTGGCGAATTTCGTCCACCTGCTCCTTGAGCTTGTCGGTGGGTGCATATTTCAGCTTTTCGACCAGTTCGAGGTATTCCCTGCACTCTTCGAGCGAGCCGTTTGCCTTGATAAAGCAGCGTATGCGATTGAGCTTGCCACTGTCTTTCAGGCCCTTTTCGATATTCGGCGGCAGGTTGGATATGCAATATTTCAGCCTTTTTCGAAGCTGATATATTTCGCTGAGCGGCAGGCTGTCGGTAAATGAATCGATCGATTGCACCAGCCTGATCGCTTTTTCCCTGAGGTCATCCTGATTGTAATTCATGTGATTTTCCATAATCGCCTCTTTGACTAATCTATTTGATTGAATTCTCTTTACTATTTTTATACTTTTACATTGCAAACATGATTGCGGCCATCGGTGAACACCGAGATGATATTCTGCACCGATTTGCGGGCGCGGTTGCTCAGCACGCGATTAGTTGTGTTCAGCGCCTGCAGCCGCTCGAGCATTGCCCTCATGCTTTTCTTTAATTTTTTTAATTCCATTAATTCCTCGCTTTGGAAGAATTTCTCCAGCGCCGAAAGCCGCATATTGACCACATCGCGCCGCTGGGCGCCGAGCCATGCCATCAGCATCCGGATGCGCTGCTCTTCGGCATCGCGGAGGTTCTGCGCGAGCGATTCCTGGTAGCCCGCAATCTTCTCGAGCTCGCTGAGCCGGAATTCTACCAGCGCTTTCTGCTGGAGTTCGGCCATCGCAATCAGCTCTTTTATAAGCTGCTGCTCGTGCTTCAGAAATGTGAATAATTTTGCCTGCATCGTTCTTTCTCCGCTTTATCCGGGCCATAGGCCCTTTATTATTATTACACAGAAAAGCATTGTTTTGTTACAAATTGGCGCTGTCGCCGCCGAAAATTCCGAGATAATTCTTTACCCTTTTTATATATCCCTTAGTCTCGGCGAATGGCGGAACCCCGCCGTATTTCTCGACGTTACCCGGTCCGGCATTGTATGCCGAAAGCGCCAGATCGACGTCGCCGCCGAATCGCTCGAGCATTTCTCCAAGATAGCGTGTGCCGCCGTAAATATTCTCCGACGGGTCGTACGAATTCCGTACTCCGAGGTCGGCGGCAGTGCCGTCCATAAGCTGCATCAGCCCCTTGGCTCCGACTGGCGATTTAGCGCGTGGGTTGGCCGCGGATTCGGCCGTAATCACCGCTTTTATCAAAGAATCGGGCACTCCGAATTTTTTCGCTGCGCCGTCGATTATCCCCTCATAATCACGCAGCCTTGAATTAATTTTGTTCAGAAATCCCGCACTGGGGCCAATCTCGCGGACCGCTGCGGGTTCGGGCACCTTAGGCAGATTATCGGCCGAAATATCCGGCATTGCATCCGAAGAAGTACCCATTTTGACTGCCGGCTTGTGCACGGTCGTCATCGGCAGCTTTTCGCCGCCGGTCATATTCGAATAAATCATTTCGGCAATTCCGATGCCGCGGCCGCTTTTGGAAATCTCATCTGCGAACAGCATATCGGTATATCCGCCGAGAGTATCCGCGCCGAAGGAAAGGCCTTCCTCCGATTTTTCTTTGTCGTCGAGCATTCCGTTTTTCATTTCCTTGAGCATCATATGGACAAACATCGATTCGAATCCGCGGGCGGCTTTTGCATATTCCGCCTGCTGAGCCGGATTGAGCTTCCCGCCGGCTGCGCGGATAGTCTGCACCGAGCTGAGGCCTTCGAGCTTCGACCGAAGCAGCGAGCTCTCGTTGATGTCATTATTTAAGGGGGATATTTCCATGATGCTTATATTTATTTATGAAAAAGCTTCTTTACTATTTAGTACAATTATTGAATAATCAATTCACCCTGCAGCGCGCCCGATTCCTTGAGCGCCTGGAATATCGCGATCAGATCGCGCGGCCGCACCTGGAGCATATTCAGCGCCTCGGCCATATCCTGCACCGTCGGGCCTTCGACCGTCAGAGCAGTGGCGGGGTTGATCTCTTCCTCGGTTTCTACCTGGGCGGTTTCGACCGGCTGCGGCGGCCGGATAGTAAACGGCGCCGGCTGGGGTACGAATACCTGCCGCTGGATCGTTATTTCCAGTCCGCCGTGGGCAATCACCGATGGCAGAAGCTGCACGTTGCCGCCGACCACAATTGTGCCAGTGCGCTCGTTGATCACCACGCGGGCTACCGGGTCGCTTTCGACTTCGAGCGCCTCGATAGCGGCGATGGTCTGCATAGCCTGGCTCTGGGTCTGGCCTGCGGGCAATTGCACCTGCACCGTTCCGCCGTCGAGCGGAGTGGCGGCGTTAGCCAGCCCCGGCAGCGCATTGATCGCGGTTGCGATGCGGGTCGATGTAGTAAAATCCGGATCGCGCAATAGAATGTTTATCTGAGAATTATTTATATAATTGCCGCCGATATCGCTGTCGAGTATCAGACCATTCGGCACGCGGCCGGTGGTGACCTCATTGCGGGATACGCGCGAGCCTAACGCCCGGACGTCATATCCGCCGCCGACCGATACCGCACCCTGCGCAAAGCCGATTATCTCGCCCCGCGGTGTGGATAGCGGGGTCATCAGCAGCACGCCGCTCTGCAGCGAAGTCGCATCGCCGATGGAGCTTACAGTGATGTCGATCTTTGTGCCCGCTTTCATAAACGAAGGGATGGTCGCTGTGACCATCACCGCCGCCACATTGCGGATGCGGGGATTGCTCTGCGGTACGGTCAGCCCGAAGCGCTTCAGCATATTCGATACCGACTGGACGGTGAACGAGGTCTGCTGGTTGTCGCCGGTCTGGTTGAGGCCGGTCACAAGGCCATAGCCAATTACCTGTACTCCCGAAACGCCCTGAAGCGTTGCAATGTCCTTTATCCGCGCGGCGAATATCTCGGAAGCAGCGAAAAGCATAATCGCCGCAATCGCTGCAAATCTTCTGTAATTATTATATTTATAAGTTTTTTTCATGTTTATTTATCAGAATAATAATCTGAAAAATTTCGTGATTAATCCCGGCTCCTGGGTTTCGGTGACCGAGCCTTCGCCTTCGATAAGCAAAGTCAGGTCGAGAATATTATATGAATACACCGAGTTGTTGGGCAATACATCGACCGGCCGTACGATCCCGCGGATTACGATGGTCTGCGTCTCGCCATTGATCTGGGTGGTGCGGGTGCCCTCGATAGAGAGATTACCGTTATCGACCACCTCGACCACACGCGCGCTGAGCCGTGAGCGGATTGATTCGTTGCGGCTGGTGCGTCCGCGCCCGCTGAAGCGGTTGCCCGAGCTGATGCCGGCCTCGACGTTGGTGCCGGTGTTTCCGGCCTGTGCGTCGAGTCCGAACGAAAGATCGGTGCCGCGTTCGCTGTCGATTGTGGCCTCGTTGTCGGCCTGTGTATCCTCGACTATAAGCACCATGATGGCGTCGCCGGCCTGGAATGCCTTGACGTCGCTGAATAGCGAACGCGAGCTGTTCTGGATGAACTGCGCTGCCGCCGGCTGGATGCCGATTATCGCGAAAATAGCAGATATTATTAGTAATTTTTTCATTTTGTCGTGCTGATTCATTTTGCTGTGCTGAAATAATTATGGTTCGAAATAATCACGCTGCCGTCTGCGGCCGCCACTCCCTGGAGGATGGTTCCGTCGCCGTTGCGCCGCACGCGGACTACATCGCCCGCTGCTGCGTCGCTCAGAGCCGAGCCAAGCGCGCGGATGCGAACCGCTCCTGCGATTACGTTGATAGTTACCGATTGCCCGTGATTGATCAATACTTCTTTTTCGAGGTCTGATTCGCTGATTACATCGCCGCTTCGGATAGCGCGGTCGGCGGTGCGTCCGGCGATCATCTCAGGGGCGAGAGCGTTTGAGTTCGGCCGCGCCGATTCGATTCTTTTGATATTTATATCGCTATGGCTGATTGCTTCGCCGGGTCGGATATTCCGCGCAGCGACGGGGACTTCCGCGTAAACGATCCTGCTGACCGGAGTTTTTATCCGCTTCAAAAGGCGTGTATCGGTATAAAATTCGAGCGAGAGAATTTCCTTTTCACCCGAAAAATCCTCGAGATGGTGGATTTTGGCAACCACGCCCGACATCTTGAAAATCTCATCCGATAATTCCCGCTCAATCCGATATTCGGCCTCCCCGAAATTGCTGCGGCAATAATTAAGCATCGCCTCCTCGAGCCGGTCGGCCGGGAAGGTCGATTGACCGCTGGCCGCCGCAATCGCCGCGATCAGTATTGCCAGGATTATGTATATATTATTTCTCATAATTTATCTTTTCAGATTTACTGCTGTTCCCAGAATACTGTCAGCCGTGGTGACCGATTTTGCGTTGAGTTCGTATCCGCGCTGGGCGGTGATCATATTGACCATCTCCTCGACTATGTCGATATTCGATGCCTCAAGATGCGACTGGATAATCTCGCCGGTGTTGTTCATGCCCGGCTGGTCGAATATCGCGCGTCCGGATGCCGGGGTCTCGACCACCATATTGTCGCCGATTGCACGAAGCCCGCCTGGATTGACAAACCGCGCCAGTTCGATCTGGCCGAGCGTCTGCAGATCGGTTGCGCCTTCGAGCAGTACTTCGACCACTCCGTCGCGCGTCACCTGCAGCTCGAGCGTATCCTCGGGCACATTGAATCCTGGCTCGAGCAGATAGCCCTGCGACGTCACCATCTGGCCGTTGCGGTCGAGCTGGAATGAGCCGTCGCGCGTATACGCGAATGTATTATCCGGGCGCCGTACAATAAAGAAGCCCTCGCCGTTGATGGCCATATCCAGCGGATTATTCGTCTGGCCAATGTCGCCCTGGGAGTACTGCTTGGCGGTGGAGATCAGCTCGGTACCCGACCCGATCTGCACTTCGTTGAGCGGCTCAACTCCGGAGTAAGCGGTATTTCCCGCCGGACGTATTGTCTCGTAGAGAAGGTCCTGGAATTCCGGGCGATTCTTTTTGTATCCGGTGGTATTCACATTCGAGAGGTTATGCGAGATAACCTCGACGAATCTCTGCTGTGCGGTAAGTCCGGTTGCTGCTGTTCTTAAAGTTTTATCCATGATACATCCGTGTATTTAGTGAGATTCCATTTCTAATTTGGATAAAATCAATAGTAACGACCCAATGAGATGCTTCTGTCCAGTGTTTCATTATTCGTATGAATCACTTTGCTTCCTGCTTCGAACATCCTTTGAAGCTCTATCATCGTTACCATTTCCTTGACGACATCCACGTTCGAGCCTTCGAGCCAGCCCTGCCGGAGCATTACTTCCTCCGGATCGAGCATAGTGATCTCCGCGCCGTCAGTTGCCACAAAATCCTGATCGGATACTTTATTAATCTGGTAGAGGTTCTCCACCCGGGCGATCTGGATCGTCCCCGCATGAAAATCATTGGCAAATACTTCGCCGCTTTCGGTGATCTTTATGTCGACTTTTGTGGTGTCGCGGGTGATCATTTTATCGCTCGCGAACTCCTTCGAAATATTGATCGGACCGTCGCGCCCCATGAGCGCTTTGCCGTCCTTAGCGATTATTGTTCCGTCCTGCGAAAGCTCAAAGTGCCCATTGCGGGTGAAGTATTGGTTGCCGTCCTCGTCGCTGACAACAAAGAATCCGTTGGTGTCGATAGCAACATCGAGCGGATTGGAGGTCTGCTCGAAAGACCCCGCGGAAAAATCAACATAAGAGCCGATCGGCGGGTCGTCGTCTTCGACATCTCCGGGCACATTATAGAAATTTGCCCGCGCATCGATCAGATTGCGCTCGAAGACCGATCCCCGCTTGAATCCAGTGGTGTTGGCGTTAGCCAGATTGTTGGCGGTTACTTCCATCCTGGTTTGCTGTGGCGTCATGCCAAGCGCCGCCGTGAACAGTTCCTTAAGCACCTTCGACTCCCGATTTGATTTTGTCGTACATTTTTTTGTCGCTCAGATATAAAAAGTCCAGAATTCCGCCGACCGCCGAATAGACGCTCTCGGGCATTCCTCCGCCCGAATTCAGCCGCGCTATCGTCGATAGCAAGCCGGGATTATTACGCACCGGGCCGTGGTGCTCGATGGCGGATTTTATCAGGTTGTCGGCAATGCTGCTGGTGGCGGGCATCATTGCCGCCTGTCCGCTCCGTTCGGGATCGGAATATGCGAGCACTGCATTTTTGTAATATTTGTTTTTATATCTGTCCATAATTTTCCTCCACCCGACTTAATACAATGAATGTGCCACAAATTTTTCAGACCATTGGAATAAGTAAAACCGCAGCCCGAAATAATATGAAAATTGACCGCGCTGAGGGCGATCAAAGGGCTAATTCTTTGATAAATATATATAATATGAGATTGGGGAGTGCGTTTTGGATGAAAGGCCGATGCGCCCGGATGAGCAAAATCACCATGCGGATATTTGACCATTGGAGAATATTGATCGCCAGAAATGGCGGATATTATTCGCAGCTAATTGATGGCTATTTTGATTGAGGATATGATGCTGCCGGAGCGTTTTACCGAAACGAAATATACCCCCGCAGCCAGCGCCCCGCCCGGGGTAAGGCGGTCGAAAACGATGCTGTGGCTGCCTGGTTCGAGAGCGCCCTCGAATATCTGCTTCACTTTGCGGCCTTCTGTGTCGATTATTTCAATAAGGAGCGTCGCCGGCGAGGGCAATTCGCATTTTATTTGTGCCGTGCCGGATATCGGATTGGGCGAAACGTCGAATTTCCAGCCCGGTGGCGGATAATGCTCCGGAGCTGTCGATAGAGTGTCGGACTCGCTCCACTCTGGCCGCGAGCGGTCTATCGTCCAGCATTCCTGAGCGAAAGCTCCGGCCGAAAGATATGCGAAGAGTATAATTATATAAATAAGAAATTTCATGGATTCAATTTACAAAAAATTGCGAATCAGCAAAGCTTTACTCTATGATGAATCCAAATTAATAATGCGCCGACATCTTTTCTTGAATAAAATTATTTGAAGTTATAAAAATCCAAGAGATTGCTTTCATAATGATGGATAAATTTAGTAAATTCCATTATATAGGCTAATTCTTACATAATAAAATTGATTAATTATATATTAACACTATGTTATTAATAATTCATTAAAGATTTACAACCTGAAATCTGTATTAAATGATATAAACGGGTGACTACATGAAATCGAGATCTTTTCTTATCGCAGTGCTGATCATTTTCGCATCGGGCTTTGCAATAGCGCAGATGCCGCGAACAATCAGCTACCAGGGATATTTCACCGGAGAGGACGGCGAACCAATAGACCGCACAGCCGCCATAACCTTCGCGATATTCAATTCTCAAAAATCCGGCACACCGCTGTGGATCGAAATCCGCGAGGTTGCCGTCAAAGATGGATATATAAATATCGTCCTCGGCGAGGAAAACCCCATCGATTTGCCTTTCGAACGGCAATACTGGCTGCAGATCACGCTCGAAAACGGCAGCCCCTTTCCGCGTACACCGCTTACGGCGGTGCCATACTCGTTCCATTCGGACAAGTCGGCGCATGCCCGGCTGGCCGACGAAGTGCCCGATGGCTCGATCACCCAGAGCAAGCTCGGCAGCGACATTTACGCAAAGCCCTGGGGGCCGGCCGGAGGCGACCTAACCGGGCAGTATCCAGCTCCGATTATTTCCAACGGCGCAGTCACCACTCCTAAGATTGCCGCCGAAGCTGTCACCGAAAGCCGAATCGCACCCAATTCGGTCTCGACGGAAAAGATCAAAGATAATTCGGTAAATACTTCAAAAATTCAGAATAATTCGGTCACATCAGAAAAGATCACCAATAATTCAGTCACCCTCGAAAAAATAGATATTGCAGATGCACAGCCCGGCGAAGTAATCATTCTCAACCCCGCAACCGGCCGACTCGAATGGGCCAGCCAGGACGTTTCGGTATATCCCGGAGGCGATATTGATGGAAATATCGAAGAAGCCGAAGTCATCGGACTTCGCGGTATTCCGCTGGATGATTTAGCTCCGGCGCAGGGCCAGGCGCTTATATACCGCGACGGGAAATGGACATCCAGCTCGGCTGGCGGCGACATCTCTGGCGCTTTTGATGCACTCTCGATAGTCCCCAATGCCGTTGGTATCGAGGATATCGACGCTGCGGATAAGCCTTCTGCAAACGATGCCGGGAGTTTTTTGTATTACTCCGATGGAATGCGATGGAGCGCTCCGGCTCAGGCCGGAACAGTGCCCGTATGGGATGCCGCGCGCGGCGAAATTCGCTGGGGACTGCCGGATATATATGTAGAAAATCCACTGGCGGGCGAAGGCACCCCCGAACGGCCCTTCCGGCTAAGGACGGATTCCGCATTCGCCAAAGCGAGTCAGGCGCTGGTGTTCGACGGTTCAAACTGGCGCGCCCAGGCAATCGATCAGACAATTATCAAAAATGCCTCGATTTCGCTCGAGAAACTCGAAGAGGGCTACGCAAATGGCCAGATAATGTATTGGGACGGCGCCGAATGGACGCTCAGCCCGGGCATGCCACAGAGCGGCGAGCTGCTGCGCTGGGACGGCGGCCGCCCGGTATGGTCGGAGGAAAGCTTTGCGCTGCCCTTCAGCTATAGCGGAAGTATGGCGGGAGATGCGCTGTTTTCGATCGAGAGGCAGAGCGTCGGCGAGGTCATGCGGCTCGGCTCGACGGAAGGCACGGCACTGCGGGCGAGTGCTTCGGCCCAGAGCGAATTGCCCGACGGCGCGGTGAATATAAATTCGCTGATAGCAAGCCTGACGGGTGAGTCTAACGCCATGAAAATCAGGCAGATAATAAATAATTCGGCAGGCGGCCGATCAAATGGACTATTTTTGCAAAATAATATTCTTAATTCTTCACAAAATTCCACAGCTTATGGCATAAATTCCGAAGTTACAAGCAATTCCGGAATGGCCACCGGAGTATCAGGCCGCGCGTCGAATGCGCCGAAAGCCTTTGGCATTGCCGGGCTTATCGACAATGCGCTCTCGCCCGACGAATTGCCCGCAGGACTCAGCGCCGGCGTTCTGGCGATGAACCCCCGCGGCGGCGAGGACGACCCGGCAATCTATGCTAAATCAGCAGGCGATGCCCCAGGCGGAATATTTGTTGCGCAAAACGCAAATGCTTTCCGCGCAGCTAATTCAAGCATAAATGAAGCAACGATCCATGCGAAAAATTATTCGGCAGGCCCGGCTCTGATCGCGGAATCCCCGGCTTCATCGCAAAATTATGCAGCAATTATTAAAAATACATCAAACGGCCGCGCGCTTTATCTCGAGGGCTCTGGCGAGAACCCCGCTGGCGCGCAGGACCCCGCGGATATCGACGACGCAGTGCTCGTGGTGCGCAATACCCGCCACCGTACGGCAATCAAGACCTATGGCGACATCTGGGCTAACAGCCAGATCGGTGCGGACGGCGTTTTCGCGCTGGACAGCCTTGTGCTGGGCGACACCTCGGGTACCAGCCGTGCAGTGATTTACCCGCCTGATTCCGCGGGTGGAATGATTACATTCAGCAATGGTCTGCTGGTCAATGGCAGCATCGAGATAGACGACGATCTGACGGTCAATGGCCGTATTCATTCTGATATAATTTCGGACGAAGGCGAAATGAACCGCCTTGAGGTCAACGACTCGCTATTCGCGAATTATCTTGATGCAGGAAATTCCTTGTTTTCGGGTGATTATATAAATATATCGAACGAAACCGAGTTGCAGATGAACGGCGATGAAGGCGCGGCGGGTCAGATACTCGTCAGCCGCGGCCCGGGACAGTCGCCACAGTGGTTGTCCTCGGTCGAAATCGGTTCGACCTCGCCTGCGGCGGGCACATTCACCGATGTGCTGATAACGCACGATCTCGGTGTTCAGAGAAATCTGTTCGTCGGGCAGAACCTCATTGTCAGCGGGCGAATCGTTGGCAGCGGCACGGCTATCGACAGCCTCGACGCGGGCAAAATCCGCACCGGCGTGCTGGATTACGCGCGGATGCCTGATATGGCGGGCGACGTCGAAGGTCGGCCGGACAATCTGCGAATCGCCGCGGGCGCTGTGGATTCGACCGCAATCGCGAACGCAAGCATCAAGGCGGAGGACATCGCCACGCTAACACCGCCCGAAAAGGGCAGCCTATTGACCCACGACGGAAACGAATGGGTCTGGTTTAGCACTCCGGATGACACTGCCATGCTCCAGTGGCTAAATGGCGAACTCGTCTGGAGCAACGAGTGGATATCCCCACAGCTCACGGGCGAGGTGCGTCTGGACGGCAATATATATATAAGCGATGGTCTTAGCTCGGCCAGCGGCACATTCGA
>CAZEMR010000039.1:19211-30097 GCA_964513465.1 uncultured Hyphomicrobiales bacterium | reverse complement strand
GATTCGATTTTTTTTCCATTCAAATGGGGCCGCTAATTCTTGATGATGGCAAGTGAAGTGAAAACCATTCTCGTATTTTGTAATTCCCATTGCTTTAAGTCGTCTGGCCATAATTTCAGCGTAACAATTAGCGCAGCCTTCGGATATTTTGGTACACCCGGTAGATGGATTCCATGTCATTTCAGTCCATTCAATTTTAGAAGCTGCCATATCAAAACATTCCTTTCTGACCGTCAAATTTATATTTAGTGGCTTTTCGCCAGAAATCTAATCCTTTTTCGTGGCCACTTGCAAATACAATATCATAAAAATTCTTCACAAATTTAACATCAAAATATCCGAACCCCAATTTTCTTAAACTATTCTGATAATATTCTCTAAATTTTTCGCGTAATTTTCTATCATTCCCATAATCGACGTTTCGCAGTACTTCGTTGTCTTTGAAATATTCTTGACTTCCCAGAAATTTTGAATATTTTTCTTTTAATTTTTCGTTTTTGTTTAAAACTGCGTTTTTGATATTTCTGTTGAAATCCGTACCAGTGGCTACGTTTATTACAAGATCAACATTATTTACAACGTCTTTCAAAGATTTGATCATATCGACTGGCACACTGCAATCCGTAGGATCGATAAAAATCAAATTCAGACAGTTTTTGGTAATTTTATCCTGGATAATTTTTGTTATACTTTCGGGTTGATAATAATCTCCAATATATGCCCGAGCATTTGATATGTTTACATTTTGTATTCTTTCATTCAATGTTTGCACGACTATGTCATTGTTATCAAAAAACAGAGCATTTCTAATATATTGAAAAGCTTCATGCAAAATAATGCTCCGGGCGGTGCCATCGAATTCATCGCCATTTTTTCGATCTATACATCTGCCCGGGCCACTACATATTTCAATATAATTTAATTTTCCAGGCCATTTGTTCTTCATTCCTTGAGAGAAAATCCCAAAATATTGTACAAGGAAAAAGATTTTTTCTCTGCCCCATTCACCGACACATCTGATCGGAAGATTATCTAGCAGGGAATTGGTTTCGGTACATAGGTCATTTTCAGTATAGATCATTCTTTTTTCTTTGTTGCACTCTTTTTTGCAGCCCTGGTTGGGAATAGAATGCAAATTCAATGGATTAGACATAACATACCTCTTATGGGTTTTGATTGTTATTAATATATAAATTTTTAATATATCTACATAAATATATTTCAGAATATATCAGAATATATTAATATTAATGTCTTACTTGATCAGATTGATCTGCGGGAAAGAGATATTTTCATATAAAATCATCAAAGTGGATTGAGACTGCTTCGTCGCTTCGTTCCTCGCAGTGACATAATAAATGAATGACAAATATAAGCGCAGAGGGCTTTAGCCCGTTGGCAAAGGAATCTGAGACCACAATCCGAATTCCAGGATCCGATTAGAAATGATTTATAAACGGTTGCGTTGGGGTTGGCGGATTATTTGTTATATCGCGGGTGCGGTCCGGCTGCGGATCGCGATTGTTCTTTGATTTCCCGGATTTTTGCCAAATAAATGGATTGCATTAATTCACATCAATTTTCTTCTGGCTGCGCTTTTTTGCAGTCGATTGCACTTTTGGCCGATTCTCCTAAAGCATTATATTCCAAATTATTACAAATATTTTTGCAGTCGAAACGATTTTCCCGAAATTGATGCAAATGAGTGCAAGGGGTCTGGTCGGATGCCCGAAATCGCGCGTTTTCACACATTTAATTTGATAATGAATTGATAATTGACTAAATTTCGTCAATATTTCCATTATTATCAAAAAGCAATATGACTTTCAAATTATCCCGATATGATATGTTCCGGGTGGCCGCGTGTGCGCCGGAACTGAAGATTGCAGACCCTGAATTCAATACCGGAAAAATTATTGAAGCGATAAATACGGCGTCGGATAATGGGTGCCGCATCGTGGTTTTCCCCGAGATGGCGATCACGGGCTATACGATCGGCGATTTGATTTATCAGGACAATTTGCTCGCTCGAACGGGGAAGTGCCTGCGCGACATCGAGGCCCACACGGCCCGGACGGGCAGCATCGCAATCGTCGGGGCGCCTGTGGCTACGCTGGATAAATTATACAATACGGCGGTGGTGATAGCGTCGGGCCGGATTTGCGGGGTGATCCCGAAGGTTTATCTTTGCAATACGAATCAGTATTACGAGGAGCGCTGGTTTTCGTCGGAGTTCGACCGGAACACGGACGAGATCGCGATCGGCGGGGAGCCTGTGCCATTCGGGGCGGATATTTTATTCAGGCTGGAGGATTTTCCTCGGTTTATTTTCGGGGCGGAGATATGCGAGGATTTGTGGACGGTGATCCCGCCCAGCCTCGATATGACGCTTGCGGGCGCGAATGTGATTTTCAATTTATCGGCCAGCGATGAGTATCTGGGCAAGCTTGCCTACAGGCGGGACCTTGTGCGGCAGCAATCGGCGCGATGCCTGGGGGCATATATATATGCCGGCTGCGGGCCGGGCGAAAGCACGACGGATCTGGTATATCCGGGGCACTGCATGATTGCCGAGAATTCGAAGATGCTGGCCGAAACAGAGCGCTTCCGGTTCGACACCCAGATTTGCTATGCGGATATTGATCTGATCAGGCTTGCCTCGGAGCGGATTAAGAATAATTCGTATGCGTTTGCGCGGCAGAGCCGCAATTATCGGATGATCGAAGTGCGGATAGAGGAGCCAGAGGTAGAGAATTGCATGCGATATGTGCCGCCGATGCCGTTTGTGCCGCCGCAGAAAGCCGAACGCAGCGAGGTATGCCGCGAGATTTTCAGCATACAGACTACCGGCCTGGCAAAGCGGATGACGCATATCAACAGCCACACGGCGGTGATCGGCGTATCGGGCGGGCTGGACTCAACTCTGGCGCTGATCACATGTGTGCGGGCGTTTGATAATATGGGCTTCGACCGCAAGAATATCCGGGCATACTCGATGCCGGGATTCGGCACTACCGGCCGCACAAAATCGAATGCGGAGAAATTATGCGAGGGGCTGGGGGTAAGTTTCGAGGAAATCCCGATTATGCGCGAGGCGCAGATTCATCTGGAATCAATTGCGCATAACCCCGACGAGTATGATGTAGTTTACGAAAATGCCCAGGCGCGGATACGGACTCTGATGCTGATGGACCTTGCGAATAAGCACAAAGGGCTGGTGATCGGTACGGGCGATCTCTCGGAGCTGGCGCTGGGCTGGTGCACTTATGGCGGCGACCAGATGTCGATGTACGGCGTAAATGCGGGAATTCCGAAAACATTGGTTAAATATATAATCGAATACGCTGTGGAAGCGGAATTCGAAGGGGAAATCGCCAGGACTCTGGGGGATATAATCGAAACGCCGATTTCGCCGGAGCTGCTGCCCGCCGACGCCGAGGGCCGGATAATGCAGGAGACCGAGAAGACAATCGGGCCATATATTCTGCATGATTTCTTTTTGTATTATTTCATCAGATATTGCTTTTCGCCGCGGAAAATCTTTTTCCTTGCGCAGAATGCTTTCCGCGAAAAATATACCGATCTCGAAATAATCAACTGGATGCGGGAATTCTACCAGCGCTTTGTGAGTCAACAATTCAAGCGCTCGGCAATGCCCGACGGAGTCAAGGTCGGAACGGTTGCACTCTCGCCGCGCGGCAACTGGCGGATGCCCAGCGACGCCTCGGCGGGGCTGTGGATTGACGAGATCAATCGGATAAGCGAAGAATTATCCACCAATCAGGATTGAGTATGGGCTTAAGTACTTTTGAGGATAAGATTTCCATCATTCTGGCCGATGACCACGAAGTGGTGAGAGCCGGATTGCGACGCCTGCTTTCAATTGATAAAAGCTTTCATATCACCGAAGAGGCAGCAAATGGCGCAGATGCTGTCGAGCTGGTCAGATATTACAAACCGGATATTGCTCTGCTGGATATTTTAATGCCCAAAAAAAGCGGGATCGAAGCCGCCAAAGAAATCAAAGCCGCCGACCCGAAGACCCTTGTGGTAATTCTGACGGCTTTCGAAGATTCCAAACATCTGGAGCAATCGCTCAGCGCAGGCGCTAACGGCTATCTGACCAAGGACATAAGCGCTGGCGATCTGGTTAAATCCTTGCATAATGTGCTGCGCGGCGAACGTGTGTTCAGCAAATCAATTCTTAATTTATTACAAAGAAAATATTCATCGCAGGAATCCGATGCGCGAGAGCAGGTCAGTATCACAAAACGCGAACAGCAGGTGCTCAACCGGATTGCCGAGGGCGAAACCAGTCAGGAAATCGCCGACAGCCTGAGTATCAGCGTGCGTACGGTGGAATCGCATAGATATAACATTATGCAAAAGCTTGGAATTAAGAATGCGGCCGGGCTGATCCGCTATGCGGTGCTTAATTACGATTACGAAGGCTCGACGCCGGATTGATCAGGCGATATCGAGATAGCCGCTGTCGCGGTATTTTTCTATATATATTTTTCGAATAATCGCATTTTTTTCGCTGCGCAATTGCGGATCGGCGGAGATTACTTCAAATGCTTCTGTGCGCGCCTGGTGGATGATTTCGATATCTTTGACAATATCGGCAAATCGGAATTCGGGCAGCCCGGATTGCTTTGTGCCGAGAATATCGCCCGGCCCGCGGAGCTGCATATCGACTTCCGCGATTTTGAATCCGTCATTGGTCTGCTCCATCGTTTTCAGGCGGATAATTGCGGCTGCTTTTTCCTCTTCGGCGGCGGTTTTATTACGAATCTGATATTTGAAATTGTCCTTAGTCATTAATATGCAATAGGATTGCTCGCTGCCCCGCCCGACTCGTCCCCGAAGCTGATGAAGCTGCGCAAGTCCGAATCGCTCGGCATTTTCTATCAGCATGGCGGTGGCGTTGGCAACGTCGATTCCGACCTCGATGACGGTAGTCGAGACCAATACATCATATTTTTTATTTTTAAAATCGCGCATAACCTCTTCTTTTTCCGGCCACTTCATCTGTCCGTGGAGCAGTCCGCAACGGAATTCGTGGAATACTTCATCGTTTAAGCGCTCGAAGTGATCGACTGCGGCGCGCAGCTCGAGTTTTTCTGATTTTTCGACCAGGGGATAGACTATATAAATCTGACGGCCTCTGCCGAGCTCGTCGCGAAGGAAGTCATAGACTGCGTCGCGCTGGCTTTCGAATGCTACGCGGGTGCGGATAGGCTTGCGGTTTTTGGGCATCTGGCGGATGATCGATACGTCCAGATCGCCGTAGAATGTCATCGATAGCGTGCGGGGGATGGGTGTGGCGCTCATCACGAGGATGTGGGGCGATGCTCCAGCGAGCGATGCCGCCGCCAGATTGCGGAGCTCGGCGCGCTGGGCAACCCCGAAGCGGTGCTGCTCATCGACGATTATAAGCGCAAGATTGTCGTATTCGATATCTTTCTGGAACATTGCATGGGTGCCGACGATGATCTTTGCTGCGCCGGAGCTGATTCGGGCGAGTACCTCGCGGCGGCGGGCGGCTTTCTGACCGCCGAGCAATTCGAGTGTTTCAATTTCATATCCTTCGAGCAGGTTCCGGATTGTGTGGTAATGCTGCTCTGCGAGAATTTCGGTGGGGGCCATCATCGCAACCTGGTAGCCGTTGTCGATCGCCATAAGCATTGTCAGCACGGCGACTATGGTTTTGCCCGAGCCGACATCTCCCTGGAGCAGGCGGTTCATAGGATTGCCCGATTCGAAATCGGCGGCGAATTCGCGGAGAGCTTTCTTTTGGTCGCCGGTGAGTTCGAACGGCAACGAATCGTATAATTTGCGCGCAAGGGGGCTTTTAGGATCGATCGCCGGGCCGCGCTCGCGGATTTGGCGACTTTCCTTGCGGATTGCCAGATTTAATTCATAATAAAATAATTCTTCGAATTTCATGCGGCGCAGAGCGATTTCGAGCTTTTCGGAATTGTCGGGGAAATGAAGCTGGACGATTGCCTCGTCGCGCGGAAGGAATCCCCGCTCGTCGAGCATCCACTGCGGGAGGGTTTCCGGGCTGCGTTTGGCGATGCCATCGATCACTCCGGCTACGAGCTTGCGCAGAAGTCGGTGGGTGATGCCGGTCTTTCGCATCTCCTGGGTAAGCGGATATTTCGGCAGAATTTTGCCGGAGCGGTATAGCTCGGCGTCCTCCTCGTCGATCTTTTCGATCTCCGGGTGGTGGAAGCTGACCATTCCGTAGCGGTCGATTTCGGGTTTGCCGCTGATTGCCAAAAGATCGCCCTCGGAATAAATTTTTGCGAGATAATTGACCTGGTTCCAGAAGATTATGCGCGCGCTGCCGCCGCTGCCGTCCTCGAGCGAAAGCTCAAGCATTCGCCGATTGCGACCGACTTTTTTCTCATTGACGCGTGAAATCGAAGCGACGACGCTGACCTCGCGCCGGATATCGAAATCGCCGCTGGCGGAGTGCTGCTCGAAAAGATTTTCCTGGCGGAGCATTGTCCGCAATTGCGAAAGCGAAGCCGCGGCGTTGCGGTCGATATATGCGCGCGGGAAATATCCGACGAGATCGGCGGGGGTGGTAATCCCTTCGGCGGCAAGAGCCTCGGCGCGGCGCGGGCCGACCCCTTTGACGAATTGCAGCGGACTTATATTCTCTTCGGATTTTTTCGGCATATTTATAAAAATGGGTGATTGCTTTCCGGCAAAAATAAGGAAATGGAATTAGAAAAGCTAAAATGGGAAATTTTATTGTGCGAGGAATTTAATCTTAATGGAGAAGTTATTGATCGAAAATTTATTTGAAAATGTCTGATTTTTCGATCAGATTCTCGCCGGTTTCGATGTCTTTTTTTCGTTGCAGCAGAATTTCTCTGTTTTTGGGCGAACTTAGCAGATATTCCGTTTCGTCAATTTCGAAAATTTCGATGCGGATATTTTTATCGCGGTACGACATTTTTATGCTGTCGATAATTTCCGGCGACAGCTCGTTTGCATTGATATCGATTGTTGTGTACATTTCATGAATCCTTTTATTTTTCATATAAATATATAAACGCAAACATTCAGGAAAAATTTGCAAAACAATGGGTGATTGCTTTCCGGCAAAAATAATCAGAATTTTTAAGCCGGGCAACCACCCCAATTAATTCGCTGAATTATTTGAAATTATATCTATTTGAAATTTGCCTCGCCGGGCATGCCGATTTTGATGCTGCCCTCGGGATTTGGCACCCGCAGCTTGACGGCATAGACCAGATTGACGCGCTCCTCTTTGGTCTGGATGATCTTTGGCGTGAATTCCGCTTCCGAAGCGATCCAGCTTACGCGGCCGGTGGCGGTGTGGTTTTCGGTTTTCGATTTATCGAAAATGACCTCGGCCTGCTGCCCGATTTTTACGTCGGGGAGCTGAGCGCCGCTAACATATACGCGGAGATCGAGCGTATCGAGCCGGGCGATTTTGTAGAGCGGCTTGCCCGGGGCGGCGATCTCGGCGGCCTCGGCGAATGTGTTGAGCACGGTGCCACGCACGGGGTTTATTATATACGAACGGGCGATCATGTCGTCGAGTTTGGCTATCTGAGCGTCGATTGCGTCAATCTCGGCAAAGATTGTGCTGTTCTGGGTTTTGATTGATGCAATGCGTTTTTGGATTACGTCGATTTCGCCCGAGAGATCATCGAATTGCTTCTGGGTGGCGGCGTCGTCTTGAAGCATACGCTCGACTCGCTCGAGATTCTTGCGGGCGACCCGGAGCTGCTGATCGAGTACATCGACCTGGGCGGTGATGCCGGGGAACCGGGTTTCGGCGGTGCGGCGGCTGGCTTCGAGCTGGCGGCGCTGCAGCACGAGCTGCGTGGTGTCGATAATCGCGATGGTGTCGCCGGGCGCTGGATTGTCGCCTTCATTGATTAAGAATGCGAGAATTCTGCCCTGGGTTTCGGCGGAGATTGTGGTTTCCTCGGCTTCGAAATTGCCGTAGGCGTCGGATTTGGCGTTATCCGAAGAGCAGCCAGCAATAGCGGCAAACGCAAGCAATATAATGAGATACTTGTTCAATTCGATAACTCCTTTATTGTTCAATATTATTTAATCCGAGAAAAGTCAGGTATTCGTATTTTGCGCGGATAAGCTCGAGCCGGTGCGATTGGAGATTCATCCGGGCCTCCATCAGCGAATTAAATTCGGAGATGTATTCGGTAGCGGTGATTGTGCCGTTGTCCATCTGCGAGGCGGCGGCGTCTACGATTTTCTGTTTTAATTCGATAATTTCCTTATCCTGCGCGATAAGCTCCCCGAGCGCGCTGATGCGGTCGATATAGCGCTGGCCGCCAATGTTTATATTCATCCGCAGAGTTTCTTCCTGCTTATCGATCAGGCTGCGGCGTAGCTCGAGGACTTCGCGCTCGCGTGAGCTTGTGCCCCAGTCCCAGAATTTCCAGCTCATTTTCAGGCCAACGATATAGAATGGCTGGGGGTCGGGGTCGAACATATCCAGTCCCGGCCTGCCGATTGCGCCCTGGCCGAATGCGAAGAATTTTGGCATAATTTCGGCGTCCGCAAGCGATTCGCTTTCGTCGAGGCTTTTGCGGTTGTGGTCGAATGCTTTGTATTCCGGGCGTGAAGCGGCGTCGGGGATAATCCCTTTGATGCCGGGTTCGCGGGGGAATTCCAGCTCGAGGTCCGATCCGAAATCGCGGTCGGTCAGCCGTGCGAGCGAATAGAGGGACGACTCGGCTGCGGAATTTAACTCATCCAGACGCTGGCGCAGCCGGAGCAGTTCCGCGCGGAGAATATTTGCCTGCGATTCGGTCGTAACACCGGCGCGGACTGCTGAATTGACGGATTCGAGCCGGGTTTCGAGCGTGGTCATATTTAATTGAATTATGGATTTATTCTGGCGCAGTGCCATCACCCCGAAGAATGCGTCGTTGACTTTTTGTTCGACGCTTAGCATATCCGCGGCAGATTCGGATTTGCGGGCGAGGGTCTCTTGCCGGACAAGCCCTCTGCGCGCGGCGAGCGCCCCGCCGTCCCAGATTATCTGGTTGACCTGCACCCCGGCTTTGTACTGTGTTTTGGGGATTTGGGGCATATCGAGATTGACATTAGGAAGCTGGATATCGATCGGAATCTCGGTGACGTCGGATTGGTACTGTGCCTGACCGAACAGGTCGATCTGCGGATACCACGCGGCGTCGAGATTGAGCATTTGGCGCTTTTCGATCGTGTCGTAGATGCTGTCGCGTCCGGCCAGCGGATGATGCTCCCGGGCAAGCCGATAGCAGTCCTGCAGCGTGGTCTGGGCGAAAGCCAGATTGCCAAGCGCGAATATAAATAAAATGGTTAATCGTTTCATATTTTTATCCCGTTAAAGAAAAAATCTGGTAACAATTCAATTCTCTGGTCGATAAATTTGTCGAAATCATTATCGGGGATTAATCCCATAGCTTCCATAAGCGGGCGTCCGACGAAGGGGAATACGCACAGCGAGATCAGGTTGATCATAATCTGTTCGGGTGGAATATCGCGTATGCGGCCCTCGTCGATTTCGCGCCGGATTAAATCAACGAAGTGATCTATCATGCCGGTGGCGTCTGTGAGCAGCTTATCCTTAAAGCGTTCGCGGTTGTGGTATAACTCATGAATAATGAACGCCGGGATGTGAGGATTTTCTTTGAGGGTAGTCACATAATTCCGGATGAATCCGCGGATTTTGATTTCGAAATTGCCTTTCGATGTAGCGATTTCGCCCATTCGGGCGAATAATTTATACAGCGCTTCGTCGAGAATTTTTTCGAACAATTTATCCTTGCTTCGGAAATAATAATGCAGCATCGCTTTGTTGATGCCTGCCTCGTTGGCGATTTCCTGCATCCTCGCGCCGAAATATCCGCGCTGGTAGAAAATCTTTTTTGCTGCGGCGAGTATTTTTTCCTCGACCTGTTCTTCTTTTTTGGGTGTCATAATGTTATAATCGACTGGTTTAACTAAAATATATAACTGAATGAATAAACCATTTGGTTAACACATGCAAATATAAGAAAAATTTACGGCATAAGTCAAGTACTTTTTGCATTAATCGGATAAATTATTAAAAAATTCTATCCTTCACCTGATTTCGTTGTCACAAATCAATCTCCCGGTTGGAAAATCCTGCATTTATTAGTAATTTCTAAATTCTGTGATTTGTAAAATGAATTTCTCCGACCAGCTATGTATTCTGTCAAATATATGAAATGCTTACTAATTAGCACATTACTCGTGCTTGTGTCATGCGCAGGCTATCAGAATGAGTTCACCATATCGCCCGGCGGCGACAAAATCGAAAAGGATACGCTGACGATAACGAACTACGAAGGCGCGATAGCGCTTTTTATGCCGTATAATTATGAACAGAGCGACGCTCTCGCCGGCCCGGAGCTTGCGCTGGCCCGAGGCGTAGAGCTTATCCGCCGCGGTATGCTCGCCGAAGCCGAAGAGCTGATAGAGCGCGAGGTGGCCGAGGGCGATACCATTCGTCCGCTAGCGGAATTATTTCTGAATATAATTCACGATAAATATCCCGATTATGGCTTTTCGCGTCCGGCGGTCGAGTTCGACGAGGGTAAAGTTAATGCTTCCTTCCCGGACGGCCGGGCATATGCCGAGGTCGGTATTGCTGGCAAAAAATATATTTTTCTGATCGACAACGGATATTCGAAATCCTCGATCAACCAATCGATCATCCGCGAACTGGGGCTGGATGCGGCAGTCGGCACGCTGGCATCCCGAGACCTCGGCGGCGAAGAAAGCACCGACAGTTTATATATATTGCCCGAAATCGAAATCGGAAACATCATAGTCCGCGAACTTCTGATCACCTCCGACCG
>CAZEMR010000039.1:11805-19111 GCA_964513465.1 uncultured Hyphomicrobiales bacterium | reverse complement strand
CGGTATTTCGATATTACTCCGAATGAGTTTCACAAGGTTGGCAGCAAAACCGGCTCGATGAAGGTGGCCAGCGGCAAGGAGCACGAGTTTGAGATCGATATCGCGGGCGGCGTATGCCTGGTGCTGGATGATTATATATTTAATTTTTCGAAAATAATATTGTCGCCGGAGGATTTTCGCACGTTCACTTTTATCAGCGGGGGAATTCTCGGCTGCGACCTGTGGCAGAGCGGCGCAATCCGGCTGGATTACCGGAATAATATCTTCGAATACACTCATTATGGCAATGAATAAATAATTTTTAAATAATAAAATTAAAAGGTAAAATGATATGGAATATATCGAAGGCAAATATGTAAGCAGCGGAAACGGGAGGCTTTACTTAAAGAAAACAGGCGAGGGGGCGCCGTCCGTAGTAATCGAACCCGCATGGGGAAGTTTATCGGCGGAATGGTTCCCAATCCAGCAGGAGCTATCCAATGAAACCACTGTAATAGCTTACGACCGAGCTGGATATGCCGAAAGCCCCAAGGGCGGAATGCCCCGCACAGCAATGGAAGTGGCCGACGAGCTGTTCAATATGCTGACCAATGCCGGCGAATCCGGGCCGGTGGTGCTGGCAGGCCATGCCGGCGGAGGATTGTATTGCCAGATGTTCGCAAGGATGTTCCCGCGTATGGTGGCAGGCATGGTGCTCGTTGATTCGCTGACGGTGAATGATATGGAATTCGACCGTCTCGACGCGCCGAAATATCACGAAATGATGTCTGTCGATACCCGATTGAAAAATATGCGCGAAATCGCTGCGCTCGAAAAAGAGGAATTCGTTAAAAATATCGTCCCGCTTGTCCGGAATCTATATTCGGAAATGCACGAAGATCTGCGGCATCAGATGACCGAATATCAGTCGGATCAGCAATTTTATAAAACGGTGGTAGACGAATTCGAAAGCCGTGAGGACAGTATCGAACAGCTCCTCCGCATAGGCGAATTCCCGGATATTCCGCTGAAGGTACTTACCCGCGACTTCAATGTGATGATCGGGCTTGCAAAACAGATCGGAGTGCCCGAGGAAGAAGCGCGTATGGCCGAGGAATTATGGATGCGCAATTCCAAATCGCTTTGCGATCTGACCACTGACAGTGAACTGATAATAGTGCGCGATGCCAGTCACAATATCCACATCGAACGCCCGGACGTAATCAAACAGGCTATTCGCGATGTGATAGCAAAAGTGCAATAATTTTTGGGTATATATAAACATCAAGGGCTGCCGGATCAGGGCAGCCCTTTTTTGTTTGGGGATAAATCCAACCGGTTATCGTATAACCTGGAATTTCTGAACGGCACTTTCCGAACCGCAGCGCACGACCACCCAGTATACGCCGGGGCTGAGCGATGCGGTGTTGAATTCGCTGTAGTTATCGCCTGCGGCAATCGCGCCTGCATAAACATCGGCGACCCGCTGGCCGTTGATATCCGCTATATATATATCGGAGTCATAAGGATTATCGGATTTGACATTGATTTTGATAATTTCTGTATGGAATCCGCCGGTAATTTCAATCGAAACCAGATCGCTGCCGAACGAACTGCCCGGGCTGACCGAAAGATCGGGATCGACCACGAGATTGGCCTCGCTGGATTCGGCAGTGCCGCAGCGGCCGGTGACGACGCATTTATAGACGCCCTCGTCGGATTCCACGGCGCCTACGATTGTGAATTTGTTTGTTTCGCCGATAATCGGATTGCCGTCTTTGAACCATTCGTATTCAAGGTCCTGGCCCTCGGCTTCTATATGGAATGTAACGCATGTATGCTCGATAACTGTTGTGTCCTTGATGTCGGCGGTGATTGACGTGGTCGGGATGACTTCGACCGTTACAACGTCGCTGGTGGCGTCGGGCGAGCATTCATTGCTTACGACCAGTTTATAATTGCCTGTATTGTCTGGGGTAAGCGACTCGATTGTAAATATCGAATCGGTTGCATTACTGATAATCTGGTTGTTGTAGTACCAGCGAAAATTGATGTTCGCGCCCTTGGCGGCGGCAATAAGCTGCAATGATTCGCCCTCGCACAGCGTCAAATGTTCCGGCTGGGTGATGAAAGAAGTAATAATCGGAGCTTCAAGGATAGTAAGCGGCTCAACAGTCTGAGTTTTAATTCCGGAAGGATGAATTACCTGGATTTGATAATCGGTGCCATATGCGAGATCCGGCGGCACAGTCCAGTTGTAGGATGTCTCGGTCAGATTTTCCGCAATCGTCAGCCATTCTTCCGTCGAGGCGCGGCCAATACGGATAGAAAAGTTCATTTGATTGCCAAGATCATCGACCGACCATTTGATATCGACTGCGGTGCCCGGGCAGTATTTCTGCTGGCCGGACGGCGCGGTAAGGCTGAGTGAGCCTTTTACGTTTTTGACAATAAATCCGTCGGCTTCGCCTGCTATATCTTTTTGATAAGCATTTTCGGTGGTTTTTAGTCCCGCCTCGGCACTGCCGCAGACGTAATAGTCATAGCGCTGGTCGTACGCAACAGAATTGGCACGGTCTTCGCCGGCGCCGCCAATTAATTCGGAATTGCTTATAGAGCTGCCATCATTGCTGAATCGTACGAAGAATCCGTCGGTGCCGCCGCCGAATTTATTGTTCCCCTTGACCACCGGAAAATCATTCGATTTGGTGTATCCGGAAAATAGAATGAAGGGATGATTATAATCATATTTCATATTTGTAAGGAAATCGTCCTGACGTCCGCCGAAGAAAGTAGAGAAAACCAATTCCTGAGTTTTTCGTTTCCAATACCCTGAACCGGTTTCCCTGATAATGTCGATTTTTGCAAGGAAGCAGTCAAAGCCGCCCTTGATCTGCGTGCTGTAAGCATTGTCGGAGATCGGGAATTTAGCTTCGCCGGTTTCCTTTTTGGATTCCCCGGCGATAAAGGTTGTACCATCGCTGTCCACGCGGATTCTGCGGCCAATGTGGTCGGCCGATCCGCCGAAATAAGTCGAATTGGCCAGCGCCCCTCCGTCTCCTCCGAGCTTGATCATAAATGCGTCTTTGACGCCCTTATCTGTATAATCATATGGCTGGTCGTAAATATATGCTCCCCATGTACGGAATGGCACTACGGGGAAATCGCCAGAACTGGTCTCGCCGGTGAGATATACCACGCCGGATTCGTTGAGGTCAATTCCGTAGGCAATGTCGTCGCTGGTGCCGCCGATATAAGTCGAGGAGTCCAGCCTTGAGCCGCTGTTGCTTACCTTGCATACAACGATATCGTAAAGGCCTTTATTGGTATTCTGGTAAACGCTGCCCTCGATCGGGAAGTTACGGCTGTTGGTGCCGCCGCATACATGGGCAGCTCCCTCCCGGTCGACGATAATATCGTGGATATAATCATTCTGTGTGCCGCCAAGCAAACCGGAGTATTCCAGATCGCTGCCATCAGGGAGAAGCTTGGCAACAAATCCGTCGAACAAATCGAGGTATTCCATGCCAAAGCTCTGGAATACAGGGAAGGAGGGCGAATCGGTATAGCCGGCTACATAAATATTTCCGTTCTGGTCAATATCAATTCCGGTCGGAATATCGCTCGCGAATCCGCCAAGCAGAGTAGCAAAATCGAGAGTATAATTAGTGTTTTCGAGAGAGAATTTTACGATAAGCACATCTTCCGAATCCATATAAATTTCGCGGTACGATCCGGGAGTGGTATGAATATCCTCCGATTCGGTAGTGCCGCAGGCCACGAATCCATTGGCGATGGTGACAATGTCGGTAAATGCATCAGCTTTGGCGCCGCCGTAATACGTGGAGTAAACCACCGGATCGATAATCAGGCTGCGCGATTTGTCATAATCGCCCAGCTCGAAGCCGACTTCGCTGCCGTCAATTTTGAATGAGCATTCGACGGTTTTTTTGCTGCCGTCAACAATCTGGTATGCATAAATTCCTCCATTAACAATATCGCCGACAGGTGTGGAAATGATAAGATCATTCTGCTGATTAATTCTAATTTCCGATGCCGCAGAAACATCGAATTTAATCACGGAAGGATCAACTCCGGCGGATACGATAATGTCATACCTCGGCTGGCCGTAGTCAAAATAAATCCGGGCATCGACTCCGGTATAAATATTCTCCATAATCAGAGATTTATAAGAGCGCGCGCCACGAACCCAGCGCGAGGGATCGTTGCCACGGAAATAATTATATTTGCCCCGGGCTTCTTCGGCGCCTATCACATAGTCCGGGCGTCCGCCCAGGAATTTCATGGATACCACATGTCCGGCAAGCTCTTCGCCTTCGACCATGCTCAGATCATAGATAAATCCTTCGCCGGTAACGGCTACCTTCAGGCCGGGTGAAGCTGCGTAAAATTCGACGCTTTCGTCCCACTGACCGCGATTCTCGATAAATGCGGATTGGCCTGCTATTTTTTCAGCTGCGGTAATTCCGCTGCTCGCCAGGCAGTAAGTGGCTGATATTACGACAAATAAAGTAAACAGAATAAATTTTCTCATCTTAACCCCGATATGACAAACATTAATATCCAAATGGATAATTATATAAACACATCATTTTACCAAATGTTTCACAAATCTCCTAAAAAAATTAATTATTTGTGAAGATTTTTTTCTCGGATGAATCCGATTTATTTCATACGGAGTTCAGACCAATAGCAAAAGAGAATTATTAGTAGAAGTGAAGAGATTAAAATATTGTCATCAAATTCCGAGCAGATCGATTACCGATAGCATGTCTTCGGGTAATTCGGATTCGAAGCGCAGGAAATCATTGCTAACCGGATGGGTGAATCCAAGAGATTTGGCGTGAAGCATTTGGCGCGAGGCAATTTTTAGAGCTTTATGAGCCGCCGCGCGGAATTGCGGATTGTTGCCGCCGCGGATAATGCTCGCCCCTGCATAATCCGGATCGCCGAATACGGGGTGGCCGATATGCTGGCAGTGTACGCGTATCTGGTGAGTGCGTCCGGTCTCAAGCCTAAGCTTAATCAAAGAGTTATATGGCCACGATTCGATGACCGAATAATTCGTCGCCGCGAATTTCCCGTCGCGCCTGACCACTGCGAACAGCTTGCGGTCGCGCGGCGAACGTCCGATATCGCCGGTAATGCGTCCCTCGGGCGGATCCGGAGTGCCCCAGACGACTGCGTTATACTCGCGCTCGGTGGTGCGCATCGCAAACTGGTCGGCCAGCTTAGCGTGAATAGTCGAATTCTTGGCAATCACCAGCAGGCCCGATGTATCCTTATCCAGGCGGTGCACAATCCCCGGACGGACGTCCTCGGAGGCGTAAACCTCGCCTTCGCTTGCGTCGGATTCGTCTTCATCATCGAAATCCAGCGCGATCGAATCACGCCTGCCGAAATGCCACAAAAGCGCATTGACGAGCGTGCCGAAACGGTTGCCGAATCCAGGGTGGCTGCACATCCCGGCGGGCTTGTTGACCACCATCAGATGCTCATCCTCGTAATAAATATCGAGCGGGATATCCTCCGGCACCAGCTCGATAGGCGGCGGCTTGAGCAATTTGCATACAATCCGGTCGCCGGGGCGAATCTTGCGGTTGGCGCGGGCCGGCTGACCATTGATCGTGACCATGCCCTCGCTGATCGCGCGCTGCACCTTGGTACGGCTGGCGTTCAGAATCGCGCTGGTCAGATATACATCCAGCCGCAACGGGCGCTGCCCCGGAGTTATTTCGAATTCGAAAATCTTTTCGATATAATCGGGATAATTATCTTTAATGTTTTCGTTGTTTTCGCTCATTTTTCCATACCGGGATTTTTCTGCTCGATTTCATTGCCGGCCGGATCATCCGGTACCGATTTCGGACGCAGCACCTGCTCCCATTTCGGGAGATGCTTATGAGCAATTAATAATATCGCAACGCCGACCGTTACGCAGGAGTCCGCCACATTGAACACAGGGAAGTAATTATAGCTTAGGCCGAAAACGCTGACGTCCGGGATGTCGACCAGTACGAAATCTACCACCCGCCCGTAGAATAGTGGCGCGTATCCATAAAAAAGGCCGTAGAATACGCGGTCGATCAGATTGCCAACCGCCCCGGCGAATATCAGCATCACGCCCGTCTGCACCCAGAAGCTGTAGCGATTCAGCCGCGCAAGAATCACTCCCAGAAATCCGCCGGCGAATATCGAAAACAGGCTCAGCAATATCTTCCATGCGCCGAAGCTGATGCCGAATGCCATGCCCTCGTTTTCGATAAATGTGATTTGCAGAAAATCGCCGATAACCGGTATATGTGTGCCATAGCCGATTCCGGAGTATTCGATGCCGAACAGGTCGAACCCCTTTACCGCAAGCTTGGTGGCCTGGTCGAGCACGATCAGCAGCGCTGCCGCGATAAAAAATCCGGCATTGGCGCGTTTTATTTCGGGAATTTTATTGTCCATATATAATTATTGAATTTCAAAAAAAATGGGCATTGGATAATGCCCATATTATATTAATGATTTTGCGCTGATTATCCGGATTACTGGCGGTCTTTTACCGGCTCGATGCGATCGATACCGTCTTCCGGACATTTCTGATGAATCTTAAACGAAGCCGAGAGCGTGGTGATCGGCACTGCCATCAGCCGTTCTTTGGCTATCAGGCATCCGCACATGCGGCAAATCCCATAGGTCTTGTCCTTGATGCGCTGCATCGCTTCGTCAAGCTTTTTGATGTATTCATTGATGCGCTGAATCTGCGCATAAGTCTTTTCTTTTTCCATCGCTTCGGAGCCCTGCTCGGCCATGTGCATGGAGTATATCATGCTCTCCTCTGCGAATTCATAGCTGGTCAGGTCTTCGAGCCGTTCCTTGAGCATTACCAGCTCTTCGAGCGCTTCGCGGCGTGATTCCTGAATTATACTAGCGAAAAGCTCGAGATCTTCTTTGCTGTAATGCACATCCGGCACCTCGGGCTTATCGGCGGCTTCGGCGCGTGGCACTGTAGGCGCTGCCTGCGGAGTCGAGCCGACGTCTTCGGTTTTTGCCGGACGTTTTGGTTCGGCTTCGGCTGCTGGTTTTTCTTCGGCTTTCTTAGCCGTTGATTTTTTTGTTGTTGCTTTCTTTGTCGCGGGCTTTTTGGCGGCTGTTTTTTTCTCAGCCGGTTTTTTAGCCGTCGATTTTTTTGCTGTGGTTTTCTTCACGGGCTTCGGAGCTTCTTCTTTTTCGACAGGTTTTGTGTCTTCTTTTTTCGTTGCGGGTTTTTTTGCCGCCGGTTTTTTTGCCGCCGGTTTTTTTGCCGCCGATTTTTTCG
>CAZEMR010000039.1:0-11705 GCA_964513465.1 uncultured Hyphomicrobiales bacterium | reverse complement strand
GGTTTTTTTGCCGCCGGTTTTTTTGCCGCCGGTTTTTTTGCCGCCGATTTTTTCGCTGTCGATTTTTTCGCTGCGGGTTTTTTAGCCGTTGATTTCTTAGCCGCCGGTTTTTTTTCGGCGGTCTTTTTCGTTGATTTTTTGGTATCTTCGGAAGCTTCTTCCGCTTTGATTGTCGGTGTTTTAGCTTCTTTTTCCTCGGCTGCTTTTTTCCGTTTTGCCATATGTATGCTCCTCAAAAAATTTATTCTTGTATGAATATTGTCCTATTATTATTTATCCGGCTTGAGATGTCATAATAACACAGATTTTGTTAAAATGCAAGCAAAATTGAATTACCGGGCGAAATCATGCCTTCCGGATTGCCACCATCAGCCTGTCGCCGTCGATTTCGATTTCGTGCGCCAATGCCGATTCGCCGGTTTCGAGTGATTCGGCGAGCGTCTCGCTCATTATATATTCCCTTTCTTTGCTGATTGCGCCGGTGTATTTTTCCGGGCCGCTAAACTCTATCGTTATGCGGTCGGTTACTTCGAATCCGGAGCTTTTCCGCAGATTCTGGATGCGATTAATAAACTCGCGGGCAATTCCCTCTGCGATCAGCTCGTCGTCGAGCTGGGTATCGAGCGCCACCGTGACGTCGTCTTCGTTGGCTACCAGCCAGCCCTCGATGTCTTCGTTGACGACTTCGATGTCCTCGGGCGTAATGCCGATTTCGGCGCCATTGATGTCGAATTTTACCTCGCCGGATTTCTCGATTTCGAGAATTTGTTTATTGGTTAATTCGCGGATCATGCCGGCGACCTGCTGGGTCATTTTGCCGAATTTTTTGCCAATCACTTTGAAGTTCGGTTTGGCGGTACGGCTGACCACGCCGGAGGTCTCGTCGGTCACGAATTCGATATCTTTTATATTCAATTCCTCTTTGATGATTTCGCCCATCGACTGGATATCGCGGCGCTCATCGGGAGTATTGACCGGTATGAGAATGCGTCGCAGCGGCTGGCGAACGCGAAGCTGCGATTTCTCGCGAAGCGAACGCGCAAGCGATACGATCGTATGAGCCCGTGCCATTTTGCGTTCGAGAGCGCTGTCGATATATATATCCTCGGCATGGGGGAGATCGGTCAGATGGATAGATTCCGGGTCGCCGTCGAGTCTGAGCCGCTGGTAGAGCGTCTCAGAAAGAAACGGCGCCGCCGACGACATCAGCGATATGATTGTCATCAATACCTCGCGCAGAGTCTGGTATGCGGCGATTTTTTCGGAATCCTTTTCGCCCTTCCAGAAGCGGCGGCGATTGCGGCGGATGTACCAATTTGATAATTCATTTATTGCGAAATTCTGCACCTCGCGGTGGGCGCGGGTAAGCTCGTATGCGTCCATCAATTTCGTAAAATCGCGGATGACGGAATTTGAGCGCGAGATAATCCAGCGGTCGATCTCGGGCCGCTGATCCACCGGGATGCGGGCCTCCTGGCCGGTATAGCCGTCGATATTGCCATACATCGCAAAGAATGCGTATGTATTGGTCAGTGAGCGGAAGAAGTCCGAGATAATCGTACGGGCGATGTCCTCGGGATTGAACAATGTCGCCTTCCACGGCGGATTATTCACGAATAAATACCAGCGGACGGCGTCGGCTCCGTATTGCTCCATAATCTCGAACGGGTCGATCGTATTACCCTTGGATTTGGACATCTTGACGCCGTGTTTATCGAGTATAAGCTCGTTGACGACGATGTTTTTATATGCCGGTTTATCGAACAGCGCGGTGGCAATGTTATGCAATGTATAGAACCAACCGCGGGTCTGGTCGATGCCCTCGGCGATGAAGTCCGACGGGAACTGCTTTTCGAATAATTCTTTATTTTCGAAGGGGTAGTGCATCTGCGCAAACGGCATCGATCCGGAGTCGAACCATACGTCGATCACTTCGTGAACGCGGCGGTATGTTTTGCCATCTTTTTCGAATACTACATTATCCACAAATGGCCGGTGCAGATCGACCTCGATGCCGCATTCGGGCACAGGCACCCGGCTGCCGTCCTCATTTATATATAATCCCTTGCTGAGTTCCTCGATCGAGCCGACCGCGAACATATCCTCGCCGTCCTCGCTTACCCAGATCGGTAGCGGTGTTCCCCAGAAGCGATCGCGCGATAGCGACCAGTCCTTGACTTCCTCGAGCCAGTGGCCGAAGCGTCCGGCGCCGATTTCCGGTGGCTGCCAGTTAATCGTTTTATTGAGCGCAATCATCTCGTCCTTATACTCGGGCGAGCGGATAAACCACGACTCGCGGGCGTAATACATCAGCGGATTGCCGGTGCGCCAGCAGTGCGGATAGCTATGCAGGTAGTCGTTCGCAGTGCGATAAATCCTGCCCAGCTCTTTTAATTTTATGATAATATCTTTGTCGGCGCCTTCCTCGACGTGGTCTTCGTAAGTGAAGGTCTTGATCGCTCGGCCCGCGAATTCACCCATGTCGTCCGTGAAATGGCCGTTCGGGGTGACCGGCTGCAGGAAGGGCAGATTGAATTTTTTTGACATTTCGTAATCGTCCTCGCCGAATGCAGGAGCAAGGTGGACGATGCCCGAGCCGTCCTCGGTCGATACGAAGCCGCCCGGATGCACGCGAAGCGCGTTAGGGTAGCCTTCTTTATCAATTTTCGCATAAGGCAGAATCTGCTCATATTCGGTGCCGACCAGGTCGGCGCCCTTGAATTTATCGAGGATTTCGTATTCACCGTCGAGCGCTTCAATGCGCGCTTCGGCGAGCACGAGATGGTCGGTGCTTTCCTCGCCGCCCTTTGGCTTGCGGACATTTTTGACGAATACATAATCGATATCCTCGCCGACTGCGAGCGCCACGTTTGCGAACAAAGTCCACGGCGTGGTCGTCCATACCAGCAGGTTCGCGCCCACGATTTTTTCGATAGGCGATGAAAGAATTTTTGGCATAATATAGCAATTCGGATCCCGGACGTCCTTATAGCCCAGCGAGAGCTCATGCGAGCTGAGCGGGGTTTCGATCGTGGGGGATTGGGGCACCACCTTGAAGCCTTTATATATAAGGCCTTTTTCGAAATACTGCTTCAGCGCCCACCAGATTGATTCGATATAATTATTGGTGCAGGTGATGTAGGCCTCGTCCATATTCAGCCAGTATCCCATGCGCTCTGTCAGGTAGGCCCAGCCGAGGTCCATATCGATATTTTTATAGACAAATTCCTTGCAATGGGCATTGAATTTGTCGATGCCGTATCTCTCGACGTCGGCGCGGGTTTTCAGCCCCAGCTCCTTCTGGACGGAGATTTCGACCGGAAGGCCGTGGGTATCCCATCCGGCCTGGCGGCGTACGAAGTGGCCCTGCAGCGTTTTATAGCGGCAGACCGTATCCTTGATAGTGCGCGCCATCAGGTGGTGAATACCGGGCTTGCCGTTGACCGTGGGCGGCCCTTCGTAGAATGTATAATATTTATTACCCTTGCGGTTTTCGAGGGATTTATCGAATATTTTATTTTCTTCCCAGAATTTAAGAATACCGCGTTCTAAATCGGGATATGTGAAGTTTTCCGGTAGTGGATCGAACATTTGACTATTTCTGTAAATTGTTTTAGACAAAAAACATAAGCAACAATAATAATAATTTTCCCGGAAAAAACAAATCATTAATTCCCTTAAATTGCATTTTTATGGGAGGAAATTTTTTATATATTATCGATATGTCAGAAAATATGTTAAATTATTTAATGCGGGATTAAACCATTCCGCAAATGATGTTTCTAACAGTCAAAAGCAATTTTCCGAAATATAATCATGGAGCTATTATGAAAAATCTATTCAGAAGGTATATTATGGCCGCTTTGGCGCTTTCGATGGCGTTCGGCCTTTATGCCTGCACCGACGACAACGGCGTGGTCGATCCCGCCGGAGACTTCGGCGATGAACATGTAATGTATCTCATCAGCGATTTTGATACCCAGCCCAGCGAGGTTGCAGGAGAATCCGCAGGCGAAAACTTCTCGATGCATCCCCCGCGTCGCCCCGGCGATATGGAAGACCGCGGCGGGTTTATGCGTCCGGTCAAGAGATTCCCCCTGATGCCCCTTTTCCGCCAGCTTCAGCTGACCGATAGCCAGCGCGTACAGGTGGGACGTATGCTCCATGCCCACCATGACTGCATCCGCGCGATTATGATGCGGCTGCATCAGAGCGAAAGAGCAATCTTCGAGCGCGCCGCAACTGTCCGCGATTCACTTCGCGCCTCTTACCGCAATGGCGAAATGACCGCCGAAGAATTCCGCGCCTCGATGATGAATCTAATGCGCAGACTTCGCCATGCGCTTTCGGACAACCCGGCGAGAATTGCAGCGAAGGAAGCTATTCAGGACTGCTGGGATGAGTTCTTCCGCCGCCTCAATTCGATACTCGACGAGGATCAGCAGGCGAAACTGGCCAGATTCCTCGAGAATCTGCCCGATGATTTCGCTCGCAGAGGCCCGATGAACGGACGCGGTGGACCCGGCGGTGGCCGCGGACCCGGTAATGGCGATTGCCCGGGCGGCGATGGTAATTAATTGAATTAAACAAGCAAATGCGAAGGCCGGATCGATTCCGGCCTTTTTTTTTATTCTGTTTCGCCTGATTCTTCGGATTCAGCGGGGAGGTTCTCTTTGGTGATGTCGATAACCTTCTGTTCGGCTTTTTCGAGGAATTGGCGGCAGTCGCGGGCGAGCGCCATGCCCTCTTCATAGATTTTCATCAATTCCTCGAGCGGCGCTTCGCCTTCGTCGAGCTTTTCGGCGATTTCCTCGAGCCTGCGGATTTTTTCTTCGAATGTCTTTTCGTTTTTCATAATTATATATATAAATATTAATAAAATCAATCAAATAGGGGTCGGGGAAGTATCTGTTCGATCTTTGCGCGGGCGGATTCATTCTCGCGTATTATTTCAATCTTTTTGAATTCGGCAAGCGATTTATCCTTCGATAAAATTCCCTCGGGCGTTTTCAGCAATGCGAATCCCCGGCGCAGAGGAGAGAGCGGATAGAGTGCGCGCAGCCTTTCCTCCAGCGCCGCCGACCTTTGCGAATAGCTGCTCAGGCGGTGGCGCAGGGACTGCCTCATGCGGCCTTCTGCCTCGTCGGTTTGCTGGGTGCGCATCCGGATTTTTTCGATAACGCGGCGTTCGGCGCGTCGGCGCAGCAGCATTGCCACGGCGTCTTTATGCAGGGCGATTTTGTTAGAAATATTCGAAGTCATCAACTGTTGGTATTGCGCAATTCCCCGAATCAGCTCGGCGGCCGGAGTCGGGGTGGCCAGCTCAGCGGCGGCGGTAGGAGTTGCCGCGCGGACGTCCGCCGTGAAGTCGGCGATTGTGAAATCGGTCTCGTGTCCGACCGCTGAAATCACCGGCACCGGGCATTTGAAAATCGCATCGGCGACAATTTCCGTGTTGAATGCCCAGAGGTCTTCGAGCGAACCTCCGCCGCGGCCAATGATGATAATATCTGCGTTCGTTGCGGCCAGTTCGCGGATTGAGAGCGCGACGTCGGGGCCGGCCTCATCGCCCTGGACGATTGCCGGTCGGAAATATATATTCGCTGCGGGAAATCGGCGCTCGATTGTGCTCATAATGTCTCTGACCGCGGCGCCGGTGGGCGAGGTTGCCACCCCGATTTTCATCGGGAGCGCGGGCAGCGCGCGTTTGCGTTCGGGTGCGAAATATCCCGCCTCGCCGAGCTTTTTCTTGAGCGCTTCGAATGCGAGGAAGAGATCACCCTGGCCCTGTGGCGAAAGCGAAAAACAGTCCAGCTGATAATTCCCGCGCGGGGGATATACCGAGAGCCGGCCGCGGGCGACGACCTTCATGCCGTCCGTCGGGGCGAACGTCAGATTGCGGCCGCGCCACATCACACAGCTTATCGCAGCGCCTTCGTCCTTTAGCGTAAAATAGCGATGGCCCGAGCTGTGGGCTTTGAAGTTGGAAATCTCGCCGCTGACGGTTACGTCGCCGAAGCCCTCTTCGAGCACCGACTTTATTGCCTGAGTTAGCTGGCTTACCGATATAATTTTTTCTTCCATAGAACAAAAATAAGAAAATCGGACGATCCCGCAATATTTACCTGAAAGCTTTGCCGGGTAAAATCTTTAATTATATTATATTTGTAAATTATAAAAATACTTTGATTCGATGGAGGAATTTTGACCGGATTCGGATACGACATCCACAGATTGCAGACCGGCCGCGGGATAATCCTCGGCGGCGAGCGCATCCCATGCGAATTCTCGATAGTCGCCCACAGCGACGGCGACGTTTTGATGCACGCCATCACCGACGCCATGCTCGGCGCTGCGGGCCTTGGCGATATCGGCGAGCACTTCCCCGATACCGACCCCGACTACGCCGGAGCCGATAGCATGGAGCTATTCTCCGAATGCGTCGAAATGGTCGAAAGCCGCGGCTTCGAGATTGTTAATATCGACGCCACTGTTGTGCTCGAGCGCCCAAAGCTTAAGGATTATAAGGATGTTATGCGGCATAATATCGCCCAGGCATGCGGACTTCCGGAGCGCCGGGTGAATATCAAGGCTACTACCAATGAACAGCTCGGCCCGATCGGCAATCGCGAGGCAATCGCCGCATTCGCCGTCTGCGAGCTGAACAGATGATATGAAATTCGCTATATATATATTATGCTGGATAGCCTGCTCGATAGCCGCACTGGCTGATGCCACCTATCCCTATACCCTGGCGGAAATTCAGCGGCACGAGGGCGGACGCCTGCTTGCGGCCGATGGCGGCCGGGCCAGCTATTTCGTAAAAAATGATTTCGCCAGCGGAGGAGTCAGCGTGTATTCATGGAGCGGCATCCGCCGTAGCAGCGCGCGTGGCAATTCCTTCGATGGCGCGCTCTGTATTGCCTCTTTTACAGCGGGCCAGCGTCTGGTGATGATACTCCGCGAATCCGATAAATTCTTTGCGGCGCTGCTGGATACCAATCTGGCGACCCTTGCCATCAAAGAAATCCATGCCGGAATCGAGCCATATATCCCTGCCGAAGCGAAGCTATGTGACCGCAGAGCAGATGAATTTTTATTACTTATCAATAAAAAATTATTTCTAATAAAAATATCAGGCAATGCGCCTGCAATATCAACAAAATCAGAAAGTGCGCTGGCTGCGGAATTCACTATCGATGACGGCTTTGCTTATATCCGGTCCGGCGAGACATTTTATACGATCATCCATGTGGACGAGAGCGGACGCGAGACCGAGCGTGGCCAAGTTAACCGTGCAGATATTGTGGCATTATCTTCATGCGGCGGTGACCTGATAGCGCTGACTGCTCAGGGCGCTCATGCCAATGTTCTTGGCCGGTTGTATCCCGCCGATTCCGCCCGCAAAGCCGAGTCCGGATGGATCGAATCGCCGCCTGCTACTATTGCACTATGCGGGAATGATTGCCGGACATTCTATATTGCCCGCAATAACGGAATATATGAATTAAATATAAAAGAATCCCTACTGCCGGACGCAGAAATGCTGCTCAGGCGCGAGCTTCCGGCGGAATACGTCGCGCCGGTATCGATGAGCTGCCCGCGCGATGCGGCTTATCTGCTGTTTGCTAATGCAATTATGACATTTTCGACGGACGGAGAAGTGCTATCGGACGACCGCACCAGCATCGGAGAGCTGTTCGAATCGCCTCCGGAATTGTCGCAATTCGGGGAATATATAATTATAGCTTCGGATAATATGTCGGTGGTGCTCGAGCGCACGCCAAACGAATTATGGCAGCTCAATCGTTTCATATCGCAGGCGGGGCAGTATATAGTGCCGGGAGCGCTTGCAATCGCGCTGATTATTTTGGTGCAATTATATCGCCATCAGAAGCGGCTTTTGCGGACAATTCTCGAGCTCCCGTCGCTGGGAATTATATACGTAATTGATAGCTTCGGCCGGCTGACGCGCACGAACGACGAAGGCCGCCGGGTGCTGGGTATCTCCAGCGGGATGCCGCTCGGCAAGCAGTTTGCATGGTATTGCTCCGAAGATAATTCTCTAAAGATTAAAGAATTAATAGAGAAATCGCTGGAGAATCGCGAATCAATCCGCCAGAAAATAGTGCTGCGTAGCGAAGGCGCCGAAAAAGAATACATATGCAATCTGCAGGTGATTCGCAATATTGCGGGTAATTTCCGCGGACTGATATTTACCGGCGCCGACATCACCGAACAGCTCGAACGCAAGCGGCTCTCGAACTGGGCGCATCTGGCGCACGATATGCAGACAAATCTGAGCACAATCAAGCTCAACGCTGAGCTGCTCGAGCTTGGCGACGCCGAGAACCACTCACGCAAAAGCCGCATAGTCCATCAGGCCGGACTTCTGATTCAGCGGGTGCGCGATATCGTCACAGTCGGCCGCAGCGATACGGTCAACCCCGGCAAGGTCAACGCCCGCGAAATATGCGAGGAAGTCCGCTCGGAATTCGATCCGGCGATGTTTCCCGACGTCGAGTTCCGGCTCGAAACCGAGAGCTTTACCCTTAGCTGCGACCGCGCCAAGATGATCCGCGCCATCCGCAATGCGGTCGAGAACGGAATCCGCTCGCTTAAAAATAAGTCCGGCATAATTACGATCAAATGTTATAAGGACGCCCGCCGGGCCTGCTTCGCGGTGGCCGATACCGGCAGCGGAATGGACGAGAAAACCCGCCGCAAATTTATGACGCCCTATTTCACAACATCTCAGAGCACGGGTGGCGCCGGAATTGGCACAATGATCATGCAGCACGTCATCGATCTCCACGGCGGCGAGCTTACGGTCGAATCGCGCAAAGGCGAGGGCACCGAGATAACGTTTTGCATCCCAATGGTTTATAAAAAATGAAAAATATTCCGCAAAATATTGCCACCGGACTGAAGGGAAGGCGGATCGCCGCAATCGACTTCGGGCTGAAGCGCGTAGGGCTGGCAGTCTGCGACGAATTTCATATTACGGTATCCCCGCGTGATACGATGAATTACGAATCGCCTGAATTCTGGCCGAAATTAATCGAATTATTGAAAGATGAAAATATTTATGCTGTGGTAGTCGGAGTGCCGCTGCGCCCGGACGGCATCGAAAACGGCATCCTTCCGCGTATAAAAGAATTTATGAAAGACCTTGGAAATAAAACCGGGCTGCCGGTTATACCATATGATGAATCTTATTCGTCTCAGAAAGCAGTTGCAACGATGATCGAAATCGGCACCCCGAAGAAAAAACGCCGCCAAAAAGGCTCAATCGATCGGGTGGCCGCAGCTATTATCCTTAAAGAATTTTTAGAAGAAATCGAAGGTATCTGAATTATGAAGAAGATCCTTATCGCAATTCTCGCAATCATAATTGCTTTACCCATATATGCTTATGCGCAGCGCCGGCAGATGCAGGACCGCAGCATGTATTATTCCTACGGAAGCCGTATGCTGGCGGACTACTTCGTAGAGCCTGCCGAATCGCCCGATTCGATCAATATCCTTGTGTCGTTCCGGATAATTTACGACGCTATGAGCTTCACCCGCGATGAACGCGCCGGAGGATATGCCGCGGCGCCGGAGCTGGAAATAGTCCTGCGCGACGAGGACGACATTATCCGTAAGCGCGAGATGTGGCGCAGCAACATATTTGTGGAGGATTACGATCTGACCACCTCGAAAACGGATTACGGCTTCGGCTCTGTCTCGCTTGCGATGCCTGCCGGCAGGTATTCGATGGAGATCAGACTGCTGGATGTGGTGAACCGCGATGAGTCCACCTTCGAATTCGATTTCGGAAAGAATTATGATTTTGCTGAATCGGCCATGATGTCTGCGCCTCTTTTCGGCAGGATCGACCGCGGAATATTCGAGCCATTTGTGATGGATAACGATATAGCATTCGGAATTTCCGATGCGGTGGGAATATTAAGCATTTCGTATAAAAATTCCGGCAATTATAAATATAAGATCAAAAAAATCGAGGGCAGAACCGCTCCGGACAACTGGCCCGGCGAGTTCGAACTTACCGGCGATGCCGAGATTTTGCCCGGCAAAATGCTGCGGATTACCTCGGGCGCCAATACCAGCGCCATTTATGCAATCAGGGATGGCGACTATCCCTCTGGCGATATGAATTACGGCCTTTTGCGGATGAATTTCGAATCGGAAGATTTTGTTCCCGGCGAATACAGGCTGATGGCATGGCGCGATGGCCAGGGCGACACCCTGCATTACAATTTCAGCGTGCGCTGGCTCAGTATGCCGCTATCGCTGCGTCAGCCGGAGTATGCCGCAGAAATGATGTATTATATAATGCACGAAGACGAGCATGACGATCTGGCCGACGGCAACCAGTCGGAGATTTTCGAACATATTCTGCAATACTGGCGGGATAAAGACCCCACCCCCGAAACCGCTTACCACGAGTCGATGGCAACATATTTCCACCGGGTCGATCATGCGTTTTTCAATTATCAGACTCTCTCGCAGCAGGACGGCGCCCGCACCGAGCGCGGCAAGATATATATACTCCATGGCGAGCCCGATGACGTCTCGCAGTTATTCGAAAAGAATACGACAATGGAGATATGGACGTATAAAAATTTAGGCAAGCAATTTGTATTCGAACAGGCCGAGCAGGGCGAATATAAGCTGCGCGAAATCCGCCCGATTCAGTCGGCGTCGAAGTAGCTATCCTTCGGCTCCCACAGATCGCCGCCGCAGGGGATGTGGTTGGTGCTGACGTGCTCGTCATATATCGTGCAAAGCTGACTCGATGGGTCGAAATGCCTGCACGATCCGCAAAGTGTGGACGATTCGAAATTCTCCATACGCTTGCTGAATTTCTGGTATTGCCTGTACGCCGGCCATGCCGCCAAAAGCCAGATCGCAAACAGCACCACCCACCAGTATTCACGCCACTGGAACTGGTCGAGCAGCAACATACTCGCAATAATTATTATCGCGGTGCGGATCAGCAGCCCCCAGACGATAGAGCCAGTGGTGACGACCGGCTGGTTGGTATCGCTGTCCTCGTCGGAGCCTTCGCGAAACATGAATGCATCGATGATCTTATCAAAGCGGAGCGGCATCTGGATTCCTTCGATTTTCTAATAAACAACGTATATATTAGGAATTAATTTATAAATATAGCAAAAATGCCGTATTAGCTTTGATTTTGGCTTCGCAATCCGGAAAAATTTTGATTTGATGTTTTTCATTCATAAATTATATTCTTTGGCAATGACTGTTCATTTCAAATTATTAATAAAATTAACAAAGGTAATGTAGATATGTACGACAAAGTAAAACAGCAGGATCAGGAGTTATTTAAATCGCTGGAGAAGGAATACCAGCGCCAGATCGAGAAACTCGAGCTGATCGCCAGCGAGAATTTCGCTTCCGAAGCCGTTATGCAGACCCAGGGCTCGGTGCTCACAAATAAATACGCCGAGGGCTATCCCGGCCGGCGCTACTACGGCGGCTGCGAATGGGTCGATGTGGCCGAGGATATCGCCCGCGACCGCGCCAAAAAGCTGTTCGGCGCCGAATACGTCAACGTCCAGCCCCACAGCGGCCCAAGCGCGAATATGGCCGTTTACTTCACATAACTTAAGCATGGCGATACGGTGATGGGACTCAGCCTGGCGCATGGCGGACATCTGACGCACGGCTCGCCC
>CAZEMR010000038.1:5194-30125 GCA_964513465.1 uncultured Hyphomicrobiales bacterium | reverse complement strand
TCACCGCCAACCCCGGGGAGATCTACGGACTGCTTGGCCCAAACGGTGCCGGCAAAACCACCACTTTCTATATGATTGTCGGGATGATCAAGCCCAATGGCGGCAGCGTGGCAATGGACTCGAAGAATATCACCTCGAAGGCCATGTACCGGCGGTCGCGGCTGGGCATCAGCTATCTGCCGCAGGAAGCATCGATCTTCCGCAAGATGACCGTCGAGAACAATATCCGCGCAATATTGCAGCTTCAGCCCATGCCCCGCAAGCAGCGCCGCGAACGGCTGGAGCAATTGCTCGAGGACTTCGGCATCGGCCATATCCGCAAGAGCAAGGGCTATATGCTCTCGGGCGGGGAACGCCGCCGCTGCGAGATTGCCCGCACACTGGCCGCCAGTCCCAAATTTATTTTGCTCGACGAACCGTTCGCCGGGATCGACCCGATCGCGGTCGAGGACATTATGTCTATGGTATATCGCCTGAAGCACCAGGGAATCGGGGTATTGATCACCGACCACAACGTCCACGAAACACTCTCGATCACCGACCGGGCATATATTCTGATCGACGGAACAATATATATATCGGGCTCGGCCGAGGACATCGCATCGAACGAGGAAGTCCGCAAACGATATCTGGGCGAGACATTTACGCTGGAGCGTTACGGAAAATAATTTACAGAAACCGGAGTATTTTTCTCTCTTTTCCCCATAATTCATATCCGAATTATCAAATCCCAAAGAAAAATGAATTTTTTTTCTTTGAAATTGATTGAAATTTATAATACATTAAGGTCGGCGAAATAATTTTTTTGGTTCAATCTTCCGCAATTTTGCCGATATATATTAATATTGAAACTATCATTCAAAATAAATTAAACGGGGCGCTGAAAAATGGCTCAAATCGATCCGGAAACCCAGGAAATGCTGAAGTCGTTCGTTAGCGAGGCTTTCGATTCGCTCGACAACAACGAACCAATCGTCGAGGATTTACAAAACGAAAACAACGAGGAATCGGTCAATGCCATCTTCAGAGTATTTCATACTCTGAAGGGGCTGTCGGGATTTTTCGAAATGTATGTTATTAACCGGGTTACGCACGAGGCCGAAACACTGCTCGACGTAATGCGCAAGCAAAACCGGCCGCAATCCGAGGAAATTATTTCGATTATTTATCAGACCTTCGATTTCCTTCGAGAATTGCTCCAGCGGGTTAATTCCGAATACACCGACAAAAGCGCCGAATCCGAAGCCGACGACATGATCCTGGTGCTTCGAGACGCACTCGACCGGATTCAGAATCCCGAAGAAGCAGAAGTCGATCTCGATGAGCTCGTGGAAGTCGCCGAAGAAGCCGCGCCGGAAACCGAACCGGAGCCGAAAAAGGCCGCACCCGCCGCTGAATCAAATGATGATTCAGGCGAAGACCTCGAAAATATGGTCTCCAACGAGATGTTCGATCAGTATCTGACCAGCGCCTACGAGCTGATCGAACTATCCGAAAATAATTTATTAATGCTTGAAAAAGAGCCGGATAATTACGATCTGGTCGGCGAAACTTTTGGCGCAATCCACAGCCTGAAAGGCAATTCCGGATTCATGGGCCTATCCGAAGTCGAGGAAATCGCTATCGAAGTCGAAACCATCCTCGATTCCGTTCGCAATAAAGAGCTGGAGATCGACCAGACGGTGGTGTCCGTATTGCTGAGCAATATTGAAACTATCCACGACCGCCTGAGCAAATTATCATCCAAATCCGCACCAGCGGAAGATAACGAAGAGAAAATCGAAATCTCCGAACCCGAACCCCGGCCCGAACCCGATGAAGAACCCGCCGCCGAAGCTCCTCTGATAGAAGAAGAGCCCGAGGATGAAGACGATTACGAAGACGAAGAAGAAATCGAGGCGGAAATCAAACCCGAACTGACTCCGGCGTCCAGGGCACCGGCGAAAAAGCCCGCTGCGGTCAAATCCAAATCGCAGGCGAAAACTCCGAACTTTATGCAAATGCAGCGCAAGGACATCCGCATAGAAACCAGCAAGATCGACAAACTGTTCGACCTCGTCGGCGAGCTGATTACAATAGAAACCATGGTAACGAACAATCCGGATCTCTCCGGCCTCGAGCTGCCGAATTTCAATAAATCCGCAAATATGCTGAACAAAATTACCCGCGAGCTGCAGGAAATCTCGATGTCTATCCGGATGATGCCGCTCGAGGGATTATTCAATAAAATGAAGCGCCTGGTGCGCGACGTCTCGATCAAGCGCGAGAAAAAGGTCGACTTCACAATCAGCGGCCAGGAAACCGAGATGGACAAAAACGTGATCGACGAAATCTCCGATCCGCTGGTGCATATCCTGCGAAACGCAATCGACCACGGAGTCGAAACACCCGAAGCGCGCCTCAATAAAGGCAAGCCCGAAACCGGCCACGTATCGCTCAAAGCACGCTACGAAGGCAACGAAATACTTATTATCGTAGAAGACGACGGCGCCGGTATCTCGCGCGAACGCGTTATCGAAAAAGCCGCCACAAAGGGACTGCTGACCCAGCCCGCAGAAAAAATGACCGACAAAGAAGTTTTTAAATTAGTATTCGAACCCGGATTCTCCACCGCCGAGAAAGTCACCGATATTTCCGGCCGCGGAGTCGGTATGGACGTCGTCCGCAAGAATATCGAAAAGCTCAAAGGCGCTATCGATATCGACAGCAAGCCCGGCAAAGGCTCGGTCTTCACGCTGCGCATCCCGCTGACACTGGCGATTATGGAGGCCATGATCATCCGCATTTCCAGCTCGAAATATGCGCTTCCGATACAGGCAATCAAGGAATCCTTCCGCGCCGATAAAGAGATGATCACCCGCACAATGGACGGACTCGAAGTGGTCAAAGTCCGCGAGGAAGTCTATCCGGTAATCCGATTGCACGAATTATTCGACAAGGAACCCGACAGCACCGATCTGACCAACGGCATACTGATAATAATCGAGCACCGCGGCAAGAGCGTTTGCCTTTTTGCCGACGAGATCGTGGGCCAGCAGCAGGCCGTGATCAAGGGATTCTCGGATTATATCGGCAAAGTGCCCGGCATCACCGGCTGTATGGTGCTCGGCGACGGCGGCATCGGCCTGATTGTGGACATCGAGAGCCTTATTCTGCTCAGCGAGCAGCAGGGATACGAAATTGAACAATAAATATAAATAAGAGGCATCAAATGAGCGAAAATCAGGATTTAATGGAACTCGATAATGATGTATTCACATCCGAGGACGAGGATACCCTTAAAGATCGCTTTCTTACGTTTAAGCTCGGCGAGCAGATTTACGCAATCGCCATACGCTATGTCCGCGAGATAATCGGCATCCAGAATATCACAGGCGTGCCTAATATCCGCAAATACATCAAGGGCATAATCAACCTGCGCGGCAACATCATCCCCGTGGTGGCGGTCCGGCTCCGCTTCCGGATGAACGAGATCGAATACGACGACCGCACCTGCATCGTGGTCGTCCAGGTGCACAATCTGGAGATCGGCCTCATAGTCGACGAGGTAATCGAAGTGCTGAATATACCCGAAAATAAAATATCTCAGCCACCCACAACCAGCAAAGGCACCCAGAGCCAGTTCATAGCAGGCATCGGCAAAGTCGGCAAGCAAATAAAAATCATTTTGGACGTCAACAAATTACTCTATGACAGCCTAGAAAAACACGAGGAAAGCGAAGAGGAAGAAGAATAATTCCCGATTTTTCAATTAATTATTAATAATTAATATTTATATGGCAGATAATTACAAAGAGATCAAATCTCTGAACTGGGTGGAGATAAGCGACGAGGAATTCAATCTGCTCCGTCGGCTTGTTTATGAACAGATCGGCATAAATCTGACCGAGCAAAAGAAAACATTGCTGATGGGCCGCCTGCAAAAGCTGCTCCGCGGCCGCAATTTCTCCACATTCCGCGAATATTATAATTTCGTAAATACCGACAAATCCGGCCGCGCCCTTAGCGACCTCGCCAACAGTATTTCGACCAACCACACATTCTTCTACCGCGAGAAAGATCATTTCGATTTTTTTTTCGAAAAGACCCTCCCGCAAATTGAACATAAGCTGAAAACCACCCAGACCAACGACATACGGGTCTGGAGTGCGGGCTGCTCTACCGGCGAGGAACCCTATATGCTGGTGATGCTGATGATGGAATATTTCGGACGGGACTATTCGAAGCTGAACGCCGGAGTGCTGGCCACCGATATTTCCGAAACCGCGCTTGAACGCGCCCGTGCGGGCATATATACATGGGAGCGAGTCTCCAGACTGCCCGAAAAATATATTAAAAAATATTTCAAAAAGCTGCCCACCGGCGAATACCGTGTGATTGACGAAGTCAAAAAAGAAGTGGTCTATCGCCGCTTCAATCTGATGAACAAACAATTCCCATTCAAAAAGCAGTTCGACTCGATTTTCTGCCGCAATGTGATGATTTATTTCGATCCGCCCACCCGCGAGGCGCTTGTCGACCGGTTCTGGCGGCATACCGCGCCCGGCGGATTTTTATTTATCGGCCACTCGGAAAGCCTCAAGCGCGAAGCGACCAAATATAAATACATTATGCCCGCACTATACTTGAAAGCTTAAATTTAAGTATCAATTTTTTTAAAAGCGAGACGAATGGAAAATAAAAAGAAAATAAAGGTATTGATAATCGACGACTCCGCATTGGTAAGGGATATTCTGACAAAGGGGCTTTCAGCCGATTCCGGACTCGAAGTCGTGGGCGCCGCGCCCGACGTTTTCGCCGGACGCGATATGATTGTCAAATTCAAACCCGACGTGCTGACTCTCGATATAGAAATGCCCCGCATGGACGGCGTCGAATTCCTGCGCCGCCTGATGCCCCAGTACCCCATACCCGTGGTGGTGGTCAGTTCGCTGACCCAAAAGGGCAAAACAATTACGATACAGGCGCTCGAAGCAGGCGCGGTGGACTTTGTGCCAAAGCCAGCCACAGACGTTGCACGCGGACTGAACGACATGATGATCGAGCTTCGCACAAAAATAAAAATCGCACGATCGGCGAATGTATCCCACTGGAAAAACAAACGATTCGAAAAACCCCGCCAGATAGGCTCGGCAGGCGCAAAGGCGCTCTCGGAATCAACCGACAAGGTAATAGCCATCGGCGCATCCACAGGCGGCACCGAGGCTATCCGCCGCGTGATTACCCAGCTTCCGCCGACCACTCCGGGGATAGTGATTGTGCAGCATATGCCGCGCGGATTCACCAAAACTTTTGCCGACAGGCTTAATGAATTATCGCTGATGCAGGTGAAGGAAGCCGAGGACGGCGACCGCATCATGACCGGCCGCGTGCTTATCGCGCCCGGCGATTACCATATGAAGGTGGAGCGCTCCGGCGGCTATTATATCATCCGTATTGTCGAGGGCGAAAAGGTCAACGGCCATCGCCCCTCTGTCGACGTTATGATGTATTCGGTAGCCGAGCACGTCGCATCGAACGCCTACGGAGTAATCCTGACCGGTATGGGCGGCGACGGCGCCCGAGGCCTTCGCGCTATGAAGGACGCCGGCTCGTATAATATCGGCCAGGACGAAAAAACCTGTGTCGTATACGGTATGCCAAAGGTGGCGCAAGACCTCGGCGGAGTCGATCGCCAGCTCCCGATAGACGAGATCGCCAACGCACTGGTACGGCTGAATTCAAAAAAAGTAATATAATCGCTCATATATATATATTATGCCTGAAAATAATCAGAAACCCTATGATATCGACATTCTGGTAGTGGAGGACGACGTCCCCAGCCGGATCTATCTGACCACTATAATCAAGAGTCTGGCAAATAAGGTGCATGTAGCAGCCAACGGCCAGGAAGGCCTGGAATTATTCGATAAACACAGGCCGGAAATTGTAGTCAGCGACATCGGCATGCCGATTATGAACGGTCTGGAGATGTCGCGCCGGATAAAGGATATCGATCCCTCGGCCCAGATCATTCTCACTACCGCATTCGATAATAAAGAAGCATTCATAGACGCAATTGATATTGGAATTAACCAATATATATTAAAACCGGTCAAAAGGCCAAACCTTATCAAAGCGCTCGACCGCGTTTATGCAGGAATAATGATGCAGCGCGAGATCGGGCAGAAAAACGAGTATATCCGCACCCTTTCGCGGGCAGTAGAGCATAGCTCCGGGATGATTATGCTGCTTAATCCTGACGGCATTATCGAATATGCCAATCCACGCCTGTTGAGCAAAACCGGCTACCAGGCCGATGAAGTAATCGGAAGCTCGCCACGCGATTATAAATATTCCGAAGCGGATGAAAATATTTTCGAGGATTATATAGAAACGGTCAGCAAAGGCAATACCTGGCGCGGGGAATATCAGAACAAAACGAAAAGCGGCGAACCATACTGGGTGCTCAGCTCGATTTCGCCGATCAAATCCGACAGCGGCGAAATCACACATCTGGTGGTCGTATCCGAGGATATTACCGCCCGCAAGGAAGAAGAGCAGGAGCTCGAAAAATCGCGCGATCTGCTCGAGAAAAAAGTCCGCGAACGCACCCGCGAGCTGCGCAAAACCAACGAGGAACTGCTCGGCGCAAAAGAGGCCGCCGAATCGGCCAACCGCGCTAAGAGCCTCTTTCTGGCAAAGGTTAGCCACGAGCTTCGCACGCCCATGAACGGAATACTCGGCATGACCAGCATATTGCTCGATACGAATCTGACCGATAAGCAGAGACGCTCTCTCGGAATTGTCAAATATTCCGCCGATTCATTATTAAATATAATAAACGATATCCTGGATTTTTCGAAGCTGGAAGCGGGCAAGCTGAACATTTCGCCCGAAACTTTCAGGCTGGCGGGCATTATCGATCAGAGCATCAACGTGGTACGCAACGCCGCCGAAAATAAAGGCCTCGATCTGGACATCGTCCACGATCCCGAAGTCCCGAAATACGTAATCGGCGATCCGCATCGCCTGCAGCAGGTACTTGTCAATCTACTCGGCAATGCCATCAAATTCACCGAAGAGGGCCGCGTATCCCTCGAATGCGGATTATTATCAAAAGACGAATCCAAAGCCGAAGTTCAATTCCGCGTTAGCGATACCGGCATTGGAATTCCCCAATCAAAAATCGATCGATTATTCCAAAGCTTTTCGCAGATTGACGGCAATCTGACCCGCAAATACGGCGGCACCGGCCTGGGACTGGCGATCAGCCGCGAATTAGTCGAGCTTATGGGCGGAACGATCGGGGTAGAAAGCCGCGAAGGCGAAGGCTCCGAATTTTTCGTGAATATACCCTTCGAAATCGCCGAAGCGCCCGACCAAATAGAAGCGGAAGATTACGAAAACGGCACTGGCCTGAAATCCATTGCCGCCAAATTCCCGCATCCGGAACTGAATATACTTGTCGCCGAGGACAGCGAAATCAACCAGGAGGTAATCCGCGAGGCGCTCAGCGCAATGAACTGGCGCACTACCCTGGTTTCCGACGGCTACGAAGCGGTACAAAAATACCTGGCCGGCGAATTCGACGCCATACTGATGGATGTACAAATGCCGCGAATGGACGGACTCGAGGCCAGCCGCAAAATCCGGTCTATCGAGAAATCGCGAGACAGCCGCCGCATCCCGATCATCGGGCTGACGGCCCACACGGCGGATTCGCACAAAATCGAGTGCTTCCGCGCCGGCATGGATCATTATATCGCAAAGCCATACAAATGGGAAGATATATTCAAGGCCATTCTCAGCCAAAGCGGACACGATCTCGAGCCAGAGGCATTCAGCGCCGTAAAGCTGGCCGGCACGCTTAATAATCCGAAATTATTTAAAAAAATCCGCGATTATTTTATTGAAAAATATCCTGAAGAGCTGGCCGACCTCGATATGGCAATATCCCACGGAGACGCAATGGCCGCACGCGATATAGCCCACAAAATGAAGTCCGAAATAAGCAATTTCGGCGCCGAACGCGCATTCAGGATTGCCGGCAAAATCGAAAGCGCCGCCCGCGAGGGCAGCCTCGCAGAATGCGGAGAAATGCTCAAAGAGCTTCGCACGGAATTCAAACAGGTGGAAACACAATTATCCAATTATAAATTGCAGGAGTAGATTATGAAAACACTTGTGGTAGAAGATGATTATATCACCGCCGAAGTAATGCACGAGATTATGCTTTCCTTCGGGGAATGCGACGTGGCCGAAAACGGCAAAATCGCCCTCGATAAATTCGGCCAGGCGCTCGATGTTGACGATCCATATGATATTATTTTTCTGGATATTATGATGCCCGAAATGGACGGCCAGACAGTGCTCGGCAAAATCCGGGAAATGGAGCACGATAAGGGTATCCGGGGACTCGAAGGCGTCAAAATTGTGATGACCACAGCGCTCGATGATTTCGATAATATCAAGCGCGCGTTCAAACACCAGGCCGAGGGCTATATTATTAAACCAATCGACAAGGACAAAGTCATTAAGACCTTGATTGACCTCGAATTACTCGTCTGAATCTTTTTTGGGGGCGTCTTTTTCCGAAGGCGCCTCCATATTTCCTTTAATATCCAGATACCATCGCCAGGCGAAATACAATAGGATTAAAATTGCAATTGGCAATATTATCTGACCGTAAAGCCCCATGTAATACTGAGCCTTTTCCCACTGCGATCCCAGGAGTATCCCCGCCGTTATAAGTATTGTATTCCACAAAAGCGCACTTATGGCCGAGAGTATCAGCGTTTTCGAGCGCGACAGCCTGCTCAGCCCCGCAAAAAACGAAATAACCGCACGGGTACCCGACAAAAAGCGGTTGGCCACGATAAGCCAGTAGCCATATTTTTGGAACCAGGCGGTCGGCTGCCTCAAAGTCCGGCTGTTTATAAACCGGAAGCGGTCGGATTCGACTATCCGTTTGCCGAATAACTCGCCAAGATAGAACATTATCAGAAATCCCAACACCGAGCCGATAGTCGAAGTGATCAAAAGCGGCAGCCAGTGCACCGTGCCGAAGCTGACCAGAGCACCGCAAAATACGAGTATCGAATCGCTCGGCGATGGCGGAAAAATGTTTTCCAGCATGGTGATAAACATCGCAAAAAGCAGTACCCAATACCAGGGTACCTGCGAAAGGTATTCGACCATTTGTTCTATCATGTCGGCAAATCAGGATTTTTTGGAAAAGTTAAAATTAACTATATTATCGTCATAAGGCAAGCAGAAACAATATATTAATCAATTTTTAACTGAATTTTGATATTAAATCTTAAAATGGCATTAAATATATATAAAAATCCGGAATTCCTCGGCGAGAATCTGCGGCGCCTAAGGCAAATCACCGGGCTTACAGTCGAATCTCTCGCCAAAGCCGCAGGCCTCTCGAAAAGCTTCGTCTCATACGTCGAACGCGGCCTGCGCAGCGTATCAATGCCCGATCTCCGCAGGCTGACCCTTGCCTGCGGCTGGCCGCTGGGGCGATTTATCACCGAAGCTTCGGATTATTCTGCCAATGATGCTATTATCCCCGCCGGCGGGCAGGCGATACTCTCTCCCGCTCCGCTGCTAATGCGGCTTGCGCGGCCCTGGCGTGCGGATCTTGCGGAAGTTATATATATAAGCTCCACCGCTTCGGGAGAGCTCGATTTGTCCGACCTTTCCGCCCGGATCGACGGTTTTATAATCTCGGGCAGCGCTCTGATGCATAACTCAGCAAAAGTCAGCGCCGGCGATTCATTCGAAATCTCATCCGGCGCGCTGGAATTTGAATGCGAACACCCCGCGGAGATACTGATAAGCATCTATCCGCCGGAATTTTAGTCCAGCTTATCCTTCAGGAAATCCCCGGCCTGGCGAATATTTTTGAATACATAATCCGCATCGGTCATATCCTTTCGAATATCTTCGCCAATCAGAATTGATTTGATTCCCGCACGTTTGGCTGCGGTGGCATCCTTGGGGCTGTCGCCAAGCATCCATGCGCTGGCCCTGGGAATGTCCCATTTGTCGATCGCCTCGAGCAGCATACCGGGCGCAGGCTTGCGGAACTTGCTGCCGCTTCCCTCCAGATGCGGACAATAGTAAATTTCGTCGAACTGGAAGCCCGTCATATCTTTGATTTCGCGCTGCATATATTCGTGCACAAGCATCAGATCGTCGTCGGTCATTATACCTTTGCCGATGCCCTGTTGATTGGTGATAAGAATTGCGAGCCAGCCGGCGTCCTTGACCATTCGGAGCACATCTGTGAATCCGTCTATGAATTCGAATTCATCAATTTTTTTAACGTAATCGCCGGCCAGTTTTCGATTAACCACTCCGTCGCGGTCGAAAAAAACTGCTTTATTCATTGTTCCTTTGCGTCTGTTGTTATTAAAATCAGGTATTCATCACTTCTTCTATAATACGGTCGCACTGGTTGAATATTACAGGCCAGTCGTGATTTTCTTCGATCACGCGCCGCGCGTTGAAGGAGATTTCCTCGGCAAAATCGGGGTTATTGAGCAGCTTTATCGAGTGTTTGACCAATTCATCTGCGGTGCGGCCGATCAGCACTTCGAATCCGTTGCGGGCAGGAATGCCCTGAATTCCCGTGGGGGTGGTCACCACCGGACATCCGCAGGCCATCGCCTCGAGCAGCTTGTTCTGGATACCCGAGCCGCCGATGTGAGGATGCAGGAAAAGGCGCGCCCGCTGCAAAAATGGCTGCATTTCCGGGACGTTTGCGGTTACTTTGATATTCCTTTTCTCGAGGGATAATATATACTGGCCGGGATTGGCCCCCACTATGTCGAGATGCACATCGCGCACTTTCTGCTTAATGCGCGGGAATATTTCGTTAACAATCTGGCGCACCATCAGCACATTGGCCCAGACATCGAGCTTGCCGGCGAAAAGTATGCCTTCGCGGTCTTCGTATTTTTCGAGCGGTTTGAATTTATTGAGATCAGTGCCATTGGTCAGCAATCTGTATCGCGCATCGGGATTCATTTCGGTCATCGAGTCGATGTCCCGCCGGGTAACGAATGTGGTCGCATCAAAATGATTTACGATTTCGGGCTCGTAGCTGCGAAGTTTTTTATGCTCCCAAAGCCGCACGATTTTCTGCTTCAGACTGGCGGATTTTTCGAAGCTGCGGCGCTGATAGAGCGTGCGGCAATCCTCGGCCATCAGAATTTTTTTAATCGGGGCGTCCTTCAGGTATTCCGCCGTTCGCATAAAGAATGAAAATCCGAGGTCGAATTTTTCGTTCGTAAGCAATTCATCCACCCGCTCTCTGAATTCCTTTTGGGTATAGAATAATACTTCGAGCGGCAGCCGGCCGAACATACGGCTTGCGGTGCGCATTGCGGCATTCATCGGAAGCAACGGAATATCGAACACTCGCACGCCGAGATTCTCGACCTCGCGGACGTAGCTCTTCGGCGCAGTCCCGCCGTGGAAGAATGAGACAAGCGTAATCTCGTGCTTCTGCGCAAGGTGCGACATAATATAATAGGGCTTCACCCTGTCGCCGCCGATCAGCGGAAAAGGGAAGCGCGGAGTCAGGAATAAAATCCTGAGCTTATCTATATTGCCGGTGTCTTCGGCCATCAATAGTAGAAAATTACTTAATATTTTTCCCTGTTTTCAGAAAATAATTGTGCAAAACTAATAAAATTCTGGGAAATATGAAGCATTTCATTAATCAGACCTGCAAAATCGCATATTATTCTTTCTCATCATCGTCCTCGACCAATACGAATTTCTCGAGCTTATCCTCGCCGATGCCCTCTATAAAACGGCTGGGTTCGCTGAGCACAAACCCACTCTCGCGGTCGTAGATATTCGTCGGATGCGTTATATATAATCTGTCCTTCGCGCGGGTGCCCGCCACGTAGAACAGCCGCCGCTCTTCCTCGAGCGAATCTATCGAATCCGCGCTGCGGGCAGAGGGGAAGCGACCCTCGAGCGCATTGAGTATAAAGACGGCCTTCCACTCCAGCCCCTTGGCCGAATGGATTGTCGATAGCGTCAGGTATTCCTCCTCCTTCGATTCCGGCGTAAGCTCCGAAAGAGATTCCAGCGGCGGATCGATCGCCATATCGTTCAGAAACGAAGCCACCGAGCGATAGCGCTCCGCAATTGTGAGAAAAGTCTCGATATCCTTCCAGCGTTTCTGCCAGTCGTCGTAATGATTTTTCATCAGCGGTTTGTAATATTCCGAAAATGCTACCGCCCGCTCGCCGACCGAAAGCTTTTCGCGGCGGAGGTCTTCGACCAGACCGAAGAATTCGTCGATCGCCTCGCGCCCGCGCGGTAGCTTTGATATGTCCGGCCGCCCTTCGGCGGATTTATTGACCAGATCGATTACCTTGCGCGCGGTGCCCGGCCCGACGCCCTCGATCAGCAGCATTGCACGCTGCAGGCTGATCGCGTCGCGCGGATTGAACAATATTTTCATATATGCGATCAGGTCCTTGATATGCGCGGTTTCGATAAATTTCATCCCGCCGAATTTCTGATACGGGATATTCGCCTGCTCGAGCGAAATCTCCAGATCGAACGAATGAAATCCGGATCGGAACAGCACGGCAATCTCGCCGAGCGGCACGCCCTCCTCGCGGAGGTCGAGCACGTGCTGGACGACGAAGTCGGACTGCTGGCGGTCAGAACCCGCGCTCACAAGCCAGGGTATTTCGCCGCCCACGCGCCGGGTAAACAGCTCCTTTTCGTATTTGAATGCAGCGTCTTCGATAATTTTATTGCCCAGGTCGAGTATCGGCTGAGTGCTGCGATAATTCTCCTCGATCTTATAAATTTTGCAGGCGGAAAAAGATTTCGGGAAAAATAATATATTCTGATAATCCGCGCCGCGGAATGAATATATGCTCTGGGCGTCGTCGCCCACGGCCATGATATTCTCGCGCTGGCCGGCCAGATACATCACTATCTCGTGCTGGATGCGATTGGTATCCTGATATTCATCGACCATGACGTATTTAAAGCGGTCGTTGACGTCGTCGAGCGCGGCCTTGTGATTTTTGAGCAAATCGAGCAGATTGATCAGCATATCGTCGTAGTCCATCAGATTATACCGCCGCTTGTATTCGCCGTAGTTCGTGCGGAGCTGCTCGATAGTTTCGACCTCTTCTACGAATAGCGGGTATTCCTCCGCAACGACTTCTTCGATTGTCGAGCGGCGGTTGGCGGCCAGACTGAATATCTTATTAAGCGTGGCTTTCTGCGGGAATCGCTTCTTTTTGGTTTTAATATTCATCCCGCTGCGAATCAGGTTGATCGTGTCCTCGGAATCCGACTGGTCGAGTATGCTGAAATTCTCGGAATACCCGACGAGCTTTGCATAAATATGCAATATCCGCAGGGCAAATGAATGGAAAGTGCCGCCGGATACCTTTTCGGCGCGGCCGTCGAGCATGGCAGCGGCGCGGCGAAGCATTTCGGCCGAAGCCTTGCGCGTAAAGGTCAATAGCAGTATCGACTGCGGCGGCACCCCGTCCTCGATAAGCCGCGAAACCCGATATGTCAGGGTGCGGGTCTTGCCGGTGCCCGCTCCGGCTATAACCAGCGCAGCGCCGTTGTTGTGCATCACGGCATCGTACTGGGACGGGTTCAGCTCCGAAGCATAATCAATTTTATAACCGATTCGTTTGTGGGCGCCGCCTTCTGATTTTTTTCTTAATTTTATCTTTTTCAATTTTTTTCTTCTTTATTAAAAAATTTTGAAACATATTGCATTCGGAAAAAGTATTAAACTAAAATTTCCGTTACATTCCAAACTTAATAATTATTCCACTTTATCATTCGAGGTATTTTTATGAAACGTTTCATAACCATTATGATTCTTTTCGTTTTATTCGGGGCGGTCAGATCTTATTCACAGGTTATCCCTCCCATCACCGCTCAGGAGCCTTATGATGTAGTTGTCGAATGGATGGTTGCCAACAAATTCGACGATCCCGCATTCCTTGCATACGGCGCAATCGACGGCGAGCTGCCCGGCATCCCTATCGAGCTGAATGTAGAACTACAAACAGGCAAAGCCACCGCATGGGGCTATTTCTTTACCAGCAAGAGCGATCCGCTGCAATTCGTGGTGGTCGCCGCAATGAAAGGATTTGTCGAAGAATACACACTGATGGAAATCGATCCCGAGCAATTGCCCGATGATATATATATTTCCACCACAGAGCTGGACGTCACGACCTGTATGAACAGCGACGCGGCATTCCAGGCGATGCGCGACGACGAGGATTTCAAAAATTATATGAATGTGGTCGAAACCGCCGAGGTCAATTTCTGCGGAATGACTATAAACGATATTGACCCCAATATCATAATCGGTGACCCGTATTACAGCATCATTATCAATACCGACGCCGGCGCAATGCGCGTCTACGTCCACGCAATCGACGGCACAGTGATTATCCAGACCGGCATCAGTTCGGTCGACGAATCGAACGCCTCGATCAGCCTTTGGCCCAACCCCGCAGAAGACCGCCTTGTAGTCAGCGGAGTCGAATCCGGCCGCATCCGCATAATCGGTATGAATGGCGCCTCAGCCATCGAGTCGGATATCTCCGGCGATTCTATGATCGACATCTCCGGCCTTGCCGCCGGCATGTATATCGCCGAAATCCGCAACGGCTCGGAAGTCCGCCATATCAAATTCATCAAAAAATAATATTTAAAAATTTGAATAAAATCCGCCCGCGGAGTTTCATCTGCGGGCATTTTTATTTTTTTCGGGAATTTTTTTTCTTAAATTAAAGACTATTAATTCATTTATTCAGCAAAATCTTATTATCTTACATTCTTTAAGCTATTATTATGCATCAAAATCAAAAGAGGCATCATGAAATTTCTACGCATAGCTTTGATCTCTGCGGCAATCGCAACGCTGCTGTTCGGCTGCGGCAACCAGCAGGAAATGCGCAATCCGGACCAGTCTATCAAGGAAGTAACCGAACTGCTCGAAAACACACGCCAGCACTATATTGATAAAAATGTTGAAGGCCTGACCAGCCAGTTCGCAAATGTTGATTACTTTTCCGATTACAGCAGCGAAAAAGACGCCAGAATCACCAACTACAACGAATTTGTCGAAATGTACAAAACCGCATTCGCACGCGATTTCAAATATGAAACGCTCGAATACGAAAACCTCCGCGTGCATGCTCATGGCGACATCGCATGGTTCGGCACCGACATCAAAAGCGTAGTCGTAATGGATACCGTCAAAACGAAAATGGGCGGCCGCCTGACAGGCGTACTCCAGAATTTCGACGGCACATGGAAATACGTCCAGAGCCACTATAATCAATTCGCCAAAGACGACTGCTGCGAGGACTCCACCAAACCCGAATGCAAAGACAAACATAAATCCGGCGAGTGCGACGAACACAAAAAGACAAACGCCGATTCCAAAAAATAATTACAACAGAATCGCAACTGAGCCGCTCTATTTATATATGGGGCGGCTTTTTTTATCGCCCCCGCAATTCCATTTTTTACCCGGAAATTCCCTTTTCAAATCAATATATATTCACAAATCGGAGAATATTTATGGATATTCAATCCACCCGTAAAATGAACGATGGCCTCGAAATCCCGGTGCTCGGATTCGGCACTTATAAAATACGCCAGGGCGACGACACTTTCGAAGCCGCTCTCCACGCCCTCAAAACCGGCTATCGGCATATCGACACCGCCGCAATGTACGGCAACGAAGCCGGAGTCGGACGCGCTGTCCGCGAAAGCGGCATCCCCCGCGAAGAGATTTTCATTACCACAAAAGTATGGAACAGCGACCAGGGCTACGAGCCCACGCTCCGCGCCTTCGACGAAAGCCTCGCCAAGCTGAAGATGGACTATGTCGATCTCTACCTCATCCACTGGCCGGTCTCGGGCAAGCGCACGGATACATGGAAGGCACTGCAGAACCTTTACTCCACCGGCCGCGCCAAAAGCGTCGGGGTAAGCAACTTCACAATCCGCCACCTCGATGAGCTTGCCGACAATTTCGAAAGCACCCCAGCGGTCAACCAGGTAGAATTCCACCCCTGGCTCTATCAGCGGGATTTATTGAATTATTGCAAAAAGAATGGGATATTGCTCGAGGCATACAGCCCGCTCGTCCGCGCAAAAAAATTCGGAGAACCCGGACTTAAGCAAATCGCCGAAAAATACGGCAAAACCGAAGCGCAGATACTGATCCGCTGGAGCATCCAGCATGGAGCAGTCCCCCTGCCGAAATCCGCACATAAAAGCCGGATAGAAGAAAATGCTGATATTTTCGATTTCGAAATAGATATTGAAGATATGATAAAACTGGATGATTTCGACGAAGGATACCGGATTACCTGGGATCCGAGCGATGTGGATTAATCGTCTTCTTCGCCCGGTTCGGGTTCTACAAGCGTAACTGTAAAGGTCGAGCCATGGTCCGGGCGGCTGGCAACCTCGACGTCGCCGTCGTACATGCGGGCAATCTTGCGGACGGTCGATAGGCCCAGGCCGCTGCCTTCGATGTGACGGGTTTTTTCGTTTTTAATGCGAACAAAGTCGTTGAACAGCCGCTCGCATTCCTCTTTGGTCATGCCGATGCCGGTGTCGGCGACCGTTATGCGCACTGCGTCGTCCTTGCTGATGGCGATTCGGACGCTGCCGTTATCTCTATTATATTTAATGGAATTGGATATCAGATTATTGAAAATAATCTCGACCTCCTGGCGGTCGGCAAGCATGGTCGAATCCTCGTCGGCTTCGAAATTGATCGAAATATTGCGCAGCTCGGCGTCGGGGATCATCGTCTCGATCGAGGAATTAGCGATTTCGGTCAGATCGATCCGCTCGATGCGGCGCTGGCGCTGACCGGATTCGATCTTGGTCATCTCTAAGAGATCTGCAATCAGCTTGCGCATCTGCTCGATGCGGGCCATGGAGCGGTCGACCATCTTATCATAATTCGTTACTTCCTCGCCGGCTGCACGGTCGCGGAACATATGCAGATAGCCGTCGATAGCATTCAGCGGGGCTTTAAGCTCGTGGCCGAGCACCGATATGAATTCGAAGCGGATGCGGCGTTTCTCCTCGGCGAGCTTCTTGACCTGGCGCGCAAGTATGATATTCTGCGATGCCTTTTGCACTGTGGCGCGCAGCTCGTCGGGCGTAAACGGCTTTGCAAGGAAATCAAAAGCGCCGCGCTTAATCGCGCTGACGGCTGTTTCGAGCGAGGCATAGGCAGTAATCATCACGGTCAGAATCGCCGAGTCCTCCTCGTTGAGCCTATCGAGCAGCTCGAGGCCGCTCATTCCGGGCAGCTTATAATCGAGCAGCATCAATTCCGGCTTTTCGGATTCGATCAGTTCGAGAGCCTGTTCGGCGGATTCGGCCAGCAGCACATCGAATCCTACTTCGTCGTCGACGTCCTGCATCTTTAGTTTATATCGGGCGAGCGTGCGGGCAATTGCCATACGCATGCCCGCTTCGTCGTCCACTGCCAATACCTTGATTAAAAACATATCAGGAAAAATATTTATTGATTTCTTTCATAAGCTGCTCGAAGCGGATAGGCTTGTTCAATACCGCGTCGGCCTTGATCCACTCGCGCTCGTCCTGCGTATCGGTCGAGAATTTGAACCCAAGCTCGTTGGTAACCGATGTGCATATAATAATCGGAATATCCGAATTAGTCTTGCGAATATGCTCGGCGAGTCCGAATCCGCCGTCATAATGCTCCATCATCAAATCGCTGATAACCATATCAGGCCTCAGATCTTCGAGCATTTTCTCCGCCTCGGACTGCCCCTCGGCCGTAATCACACGAAAGCCCTCGTTGCGAAGCCGGGTGCTGATCTGCAGCAGAAAATCCGGGTCGTCATCCACCAGCAATATTGTCTTCTGTTTATCCTGATCGGACATTATCTCACCTTATTCAATTTATATAAATTATTTGTGACGAATTACAAAGCTACTATATTTTTGCTTTGCGTGGCAAAATTACTTTAAATGTCGAGCCTGTTTTGCCCTGCGTCGGGTCGGCGTTCGATTCCAACTCGATGCGCCCTTTGTGCATTTTAACGATGCCATAGGATACCGCCAGCCCGAGCCCGGTGCCCTGACCCATCTGCTTGGTCGTAAAAAATGGCTCGAATATTTTCGATAAATTCTTCTTCGGAATTCCGATGCCGGTGTCGGTGACTTCGATTGTGACCTCTTCCTCGGTGTCGGATGTCCGCACGGTAAGCACTCCACCATAGAGCATGGCTGTGATTGCGTTATTCAGCAGATTGCTCAGCACCTGGATAATCTGGTCGCGATCGATCTCGGCCATCGGGTCTTCGAGGTCGTGCGTCACCTTCAGCTTCACTTTTTTGGGAATCTGGGTAATCTTCAGACACTGGTCTATCATCTCGCGGATATCCGTGGGCTGGGCGACCACCTTGTTCTGGCGCGCAAAATTCAGCAGTCCGGATACGATCTTCTTGCAACGCTCAGCCTCCTGGGCTATCAGACCGACGTCGCCGTGTATCTCGCTGTTTTTATCAATCTCTTCGAGCGCAAGATTGGCATACATCAGAATCACCCCAAGCGGATTATTCAGCTCGTGGGCAATCCCTGCCGAAAGCTGGCCCATCGAAGCGAGCTTCTCGGACTGGCGCAATGCCTCGCGAGTGCTCGTAAGCTGCTCGTGCGAAAGCGCCAGCGCCCGCAGCGATTTATGCAGCTGCTCGATCGTATGCGGCAGGCACATCTCGTCCTCGGCCAGACCCTGATAAATTGCGTTGGCGTGCTCGCGGCATGTTTCATATCCGCAGGCTCCGCAGTTGAGCTCGTCCTGTGGCCGCAGCTTTCCGATCCGCAAGAGGATTCTCGTAAGCTCTTCGTCGCTCGGGGGTTCTACTCGCTGGTCGTCCGGCACGAAGGAGCGCCCGAGGTCCATATCTATATATTTATTAATTTCATTTTCGAAAGTTTCCGGATCCCGCTTTTTGATAATATCCTTTACGTATTTCGTAATGCGCGAGCGGCGCCTGAAAAGCGGCGCCTGGGCGGTCATGCCTGCGCCCATGATGCAGCCCTTGCAGCATAGCAGCTCCAGCAGCCGTGTATCGAGGTCGCCCGATTCGAATTCGCGGATCGCCTCGATAAAGTCGTGGCGGCCGTCGGCGGATACAATCTCGCCATCCATTAATTCCTCGAAATAATTCACCGACTGATGCAGGCCCCGGCTGAGCGGGAATATCGCGCCCTTGCCCGCAAGCGGCGGATCGAAATCCGATGGCTCGACTTCGCTTGGTTCAATTTCTTTTTGATCGAATAAATATCTTATTTCTTCGAATGTAAGTACTTCGTCGACCTCGCCCCATACCCGCGAATCGGCGGCTTCGCCCTTTTTGGCTATGCAGGGGCCAATGAATACGATCTTGAGGTCTTCGCCGTGTATCTGCTTCAATACCCGCGCCGAGGCGATCATCGGCGACACCACCGGCGAGAGGTATTCCACCAGCTCGGGGTGATAGCATTTTATATATTCGACCACTGCCGGGCAGGCCGTTGTGATATATCGCTTATCCGCGTCCTCATGGAATAACTCCATCGTCTTGCGGGCGACCAGATCGGCGCCGAATGCGACTTCGTTGACATAGGTGAATCCCAGCGCGCGCAGCATCCCGACCAGCCGCGAATAATCCATATTCCAGAATTCCGCGGCAAAGCTCGGCGCCACGCATGCGGCCACCTTTGCGCCACTCATAAGAAGGGCGCGCACCTCGTCGGTCGAGCGCAGATATTTCTTGGCGTGCTGACGGCATACACGGACGCAATTCCCGCAGCCGATACACCGGCCCGGGATTGCCTCGCTTTGTCCGCCATGCACACGTATCGCCTTTGCGGGGCATTCGCGCACGCAGGTATAGCAGACCCGACACCGCTCTTTGACGGTGCGGATCAGCGGATTTGTGATTTTATTATACATTTATCTTCCTCCTTATCAAAGGAGTACGTCGTCTCGTTTTACATATTTCGTATGAAGCAGCTCGTGGCTCTTTTCGCCGAGCGGTTCGCCGAGGAATTCCTCATAAAGCCGCTTGATCGACTGATTGCCGTGCGAAGTCCGCGCCGAGGTTTCCTTATCGATTTTATACAGGGCCTGCATGCGCGCTTTGAGCGCTTCGGTATCGCAGCCGATTGGCTGGCCGCCGCCGCCGATGCATCCGCCGGGGCAGGTCATCACTTCTATAAAGTGTACATCGCGCTTGCCGGCTTTGACGTCTTCGAGCAATTTGCACGCATTGGTCAGCCCATGCGCCACCGCCACTCCGATCTCGATGCCATTTATATTTATGCGGCCCTCCTTGATGCCTTCCATTCCGCGGACTTCCTGGAATGCCTGGGTTTCCAGCTCTTTGCCGGTCAGCATATAATGCGCCGTGCGGACTGCGGCTTCCATCACTCCGCCGGTAGCCGCAAAGAGCTTGCCAGCGCTGGAGCGTTCGCCGAATGGGGTATCCGCCGAGTCGGGTTCGAGTTCGCGAATATCGATGCCCTTCATTTTCAGTAATTTAGCAAATTCGCGCGTGGTCAATACCGCATCGACGTCGTCGAGTCCGCCGCGGCCCATTCCGGGGCGTCCGGCTTCGAACTTCTTGGCGGTGCAGGGCATTATCGCCACACTGAATATATTTTTCGGATCGAGCTTTTCTTTTTCCGCATAATATGTTTTTATAATTGCGCCGAGCATCTGCTGGGGGCTTTTGCAGGTGGAAAGATTTTCGATAAATTCCGGATAGAATTCCTCGACGTATTTGATCCACCCCGGCGAACAGCTTGTCATCATAGGCAGCTTGCCGCCCTCTTTGATTCGCTTAACTAATTCGCTGGCTTCCTCCATAATAGTCAGATCAGCCGAGAATGCGGTCTCGAATACGCGGTCGAATCCTGCCTCGCGGAGCGCGCGGGTCATGATGCCGACGATATCCTGGCCGGGCTTGATTCCGAATTCCTCGCCGAGCGATACCGAAACTGCGGGCGCGTGCTGCACCACTACTGTTTTCTCGGGATCCTGCAGCGCAGCGACTACCTGATTGAGGTGCGACTGCTCGGTGAGCGCGCCGGTCGGGCAGACCATTATGCACTGGCCGCAATTAATGCAGCTTGATATATTTATGCCCTCGTCGAATGCGGTGCCGACTACTGCCCGCGAGCCGCGGCCGATAAAGTCGATAGCCGATACGCCCTGGACTTCCTCGCATACCCGGACGCAGCGTCCGCAGAGGATACACTTCTCGGGGTCGCGTACGATCGAAGGGCTGGCCATATCTTTTTTATGCCGCTGCTTTTTGCCGAAATACTTGCGGTATTCCACATTGTGCTCGCCTGAAAGCGACTGCAGCTCGCATTTTCCGCTGCGCGGGCAATAAAGGCAGTCGTCCGGATGATTGGCCAGCAACAGCTCGAGCACTGCCTTGCGGGCATTGAGCACCCGCGGCGAATGCGTGCGAATCTTCATGCCTTCGTTCACCGGAAAGGCGCAGCTCGGGATCAGCCCCTGCGAGCCTTCTATCTCGACCACACACATGCGGCATGCTCCGCTCGGCGGCAGACCTTCGAGGTGGCACAGCGTGGGGACTTTTATTCCCTCGCGCTTGAGGGCTTCCAGAATATATTCGCCTTCTTTGGCTTCTATTTTTTTATTATTAACTTCAATTTGAATCATTCTATGACTCTCCCGGAAATTAGAATTTTCTATATATATATTTTCGGAATATTTTATTTTACTTCGATCGCGTCGAAGCGGCATACCTCTTTGCACATTCCGCAGCCGATGCACTTATCATGTATTATATAATGCGCCTGCTTGAGCTGGCCGAGCACTGCCTCGGTCGGGCAATTCTTGACGCAGAGCGTGCAGCCGGTGCACTTCTCCTGGTTGACATCGAATGTCAAAAGGTCCTGGCATACCTTGCTTGGGCATTTGCGGTCAAAAATGTGCGCATCGTACTCGTCCTTAAACCAGCGCATGGTGCTCAGCACGGGATTGGGCGCCGATTTGCCCAGTCCGCAAAGGCTTGTATCCTGAATAACCTCCGCGAGGCTTTTCATATTAATCACGCTCTGGAATCGCTCGAGTTCGGCAACGCTGTGGCCGTTTTTGCGTTTGCCGCTGGTAATGCTCTCGAGTATTTCGAGCATCCGCTTGGTGCCCTCGCGGCACGGTATACATTTGCCGCAGCTTTCTTTCTGGATAAAGTCCATAAAATATTTGGCCACATCGACCATACAGGTGTCTTCGTCCATTACTACCAGTCCGCCGGAGCCCATCATTGCGCCCACGGTCTTGAGCGACTGGTAATCCACCTCGATATCTATATGTGATAAAGGTATGCACCCGCCCGAGGGGCCTCCTATCTGCACTGCCTTGAACTTCTTCCCGCCAGGGATTCCTCCGCCTATGTCCTCTATTATCTTCCTTAGTGTCGTTCCCATGGCTATCTCCACCAAACCTGTGTTGGCGATATTCCCGGAAAGGGCAAATACCTTTGTGCCTTTGCTGTTTTCCGTTCCGACCGCATTGAACCATTCCTTACCACGTTTGACTATCCCGGGCACATTGGCCAGGGTCTCTACGTTATTGATCACGGTCGGTTTGCCGAACAAGCCTCTTTCCGAGGGGTACGGGGGTCTCGGGCGCGGCATACCACGCTTTCCTTCAATACTATGGATCAGGGCTGTTTCCTCTCCGCATACGAATGCTCCTGCGCCTTTTTTGATAACAATATCAAGGCTGAAACCGCTGTCGAGTACGTTGTTTCCGAGGAGTCCATACTGCCTGGCCAATGCTATCGCTTCATTCAAATGACGTATCGCCAGCGGATATTCAGCCCGAATATATACATATGCCTTGCTTGCTCCTATCGCGTATGCGGCCAATGCCATGCCTTCCAATAGCCTGTACGGGTCGCCTTCGATAACAGCCCTGTCCATAAATGCTCCGGGGTCGCCTTCGTCTGCGTTACAAATCAGATACCTCTGCGAACTTGGGATGTCCTGTGCCATTTTCCATTTCAAACCTGCCGGAAATCCTCCGCCGCCGCGCCCCTTCAGTCCGCTTTCTATCACTTCCTGACAAAGCTCGGCTGGGGTCATGGATTTCAGCGCCTTCGATAATGCCTGATAGCCACCCCGGGCAATGTATTGATCTATATCAGTGGGGCTTATCACACCGCAATTCTCGAGTACCCATCTTGTCTGGTGCACCAAAAAGGGATGCTCGCCGATTTTGACTACTTCTGCATACGGCTCGCCTTCCCCGGCGGTGTGCTGCCACAGCACGTGTTCTGTGTTGATCTTATTATTTTCAAAAAAATCTTCAAATACTTCAACGACCTTATCCTGGGTCATTTTACGAAATGCCACCCTTGCACGGCCGGGCATACGGATGTCCACGATCGGCTCTTCGGCGCAAAGCCCGATGCATCCGACCTCGCGGATTTCCGCGTCGATATTTTTCTCGCCCAGCCAGATGGTGATTTTCTTCAGAGTCTTTCCGGCGCCGGCGCCCAGGCCGCATGTGCCAGCGCCAATATATATAACCGGCTTGTCTGCGTTTTTGAGCATTGCGCCCGAGAGCTTCTCCGAAAATGCGCCGCGGCATTCTGCGTCGTCGTGGCACTTCGGTTCGGAATTCAGGCACTCGATAAAGTCCGGGCAGGGCTTCTCGGCCGAATGCCAGCATTTATCGCAACATTTTATATATTCTAAATTATTCTGCATATTCTTTCACCTCTTTCCGCAAGGTTTTGATCAGCTTTTTGATTTTCTTATTGTCCATATTCGCAAAAAATTCTCCGTTCACGCTGATGACCGGCGCCAGACCGCATGCTCCGAGGCAGGCGACCTCTTCGAGCGAGAACATACCGTCGCGGGTGGTCTCGCCGCCCTTGATCTTTAGCTCGCGCTGAATATTTTCATATACGCTGAACGATCCCTTTACGTGGCAGGCAGTTCCGCGGCAAACCTGGATGTGGAACTTGCCAGGCGCGTTGAACCGGAATTGGTTATAAAACGTCGCTACGCCGAATATTTTGCTTGCTGGCAGCTTCAGGTGGGCGCCGATCAGCTTGATAGCGTCCTGCGATAAATAACCCAATTCCTCCTGCACATCCTGAAGCAGCGGGATAAGGGATTCGCGGCTGCCCGTCGGATATTTATTGATAATTCCGAGAATTTTTTCAGTTTCCATTATTCTTCCCTGTTATTAAATCTTGCAAAAAAAGCAACTTTTTCCAGAGCGCGGAGCATATCGCGATTCTCCACGAAAACATTTTCCGGCGTCTTAAGCCGAATATCCGTATAATTCAGAATCCCCGTCACGCCTGCTTCGATCAGCTCATTTACAATATTCTGCGCTTCCTCGCCCGGTATGGCAAGTATAGCGACGCTGATACCCTCGCGGCGGACAATCTCGCGGATGTCGTCGGTGTGGTAGCAACGCGTGCCGTGTATGATTCTGTTCACTTTTGCCGGATCGCGGTCGAACGCAGCCACAATCGACAGGCGCGGGTGCCGCCCATAAGTATAGTCCATAATCGCGCGGCCGAGATTACCGATACCGATCATCGCGGCTTTCTGGCCCTTCGGGTCGTCCAGAAAATCGCCGACACCCTCGAGCAGCCCCTCCACGCTGTAGCCCATCGAAGGCGTGCCGCTGTAGCCGACCGCCATGATGTCGCGCCTGACCTGGGCAGAGGTGCGGTCCACAAGTTGTGCCATGCGGTGGGAATAGACATTGGTCTCCCCCTCTGCGCGCAGCCTGCTTAGGACTTTGCGGTAGAGGATGAGCCTGTCGATAGTTCCCTGCGATACCTTCTTCATATTGCGATCCGACGTTTCGTTT
>CAZEMR010000038.1:0-5094 GCA_964513465.1 uncultured Hyphomicrobiales bacterium | reverse complement strand
TAAAATTCTGATCCGTTAGTGGAATATGTATTTTTTTTTAACATTCCTTAATTCCGTGTAAACTTTTTGCCGTTTTATACGATTATTATATTAGGCGTTTGCGCGCATGTGAAATATGAAATTTCTCTGAAATTATTTTCATTGGCAATTCGTCGTTTTATTTAAGGCATGACTTTTGCTAACTTATAAATATTATTAACAATTATATAGTACAATGACCGAGCAGACTCCATCTATTCCCGGCGGCTCCAAGCCCGTCGGCCAGGGCAGCTCAGGCGGCGGCAATTACTACTATAATCCGTCCCAGCCTAAGCCCCGCAAGGCGGTCAAGCTGCACGTCGGCGAGGTGGTGCATGGCACTATTCTCGACGTGCTCGGCCCGCGAGAGGCCGTGGTGCGTCTGCCTATCGGCGTTGTCCATGCCTACCTGAACGGCGATCTGCGCAAGGGCGACAGCCTGATGTTCAAGGTGGCCGAGACCCAGCCTTCGCTTGTGCTGCGGGTTTATGCCGCGTCGGTGCGGATGCGCAATAAGGACGTCCCGGTCGCCGAGCTTCTGCGTATGCTCGACCTTCCGCCTATCGATTTTTATAAGGAATATATTAAATATGTACGGCGGCTGCGCACGCAGATCAACCGCGAGGACGCGCATCTGATGTACGGCGCTTATGCCCAGCTCGACGAGGATGATCTGATTTTCGACAGTTACGAGGAGATTATCCGCGTATTTTTTTCGATGCAGGAGGCCGGAATGCCGATGGAGAGCGAGCTGTTCCGCAAGGTTTCGCCGCTGTTTCTGGGCGCAGGACATTTGTCGATTTTGATGAAAAATCTCGAGCGCGGGCTAGACCGGATGCCGGCTCAACATGCCGGGAATTTCCGCTATAATTTCGATAAACTGAGCAGCGAAACGGTGAATGTATCGCAACTGATCACCTTTTTCACAATCCGGGAATCGAAGGAAAACGAGCCTGCGAATTTTTATACTTCTCTTCTGCAATTCTCCGAACTTGCCGACGATCGGCTCCGGCGAGAGCTGCAGGCACAGATCATAACCGTCAGCGAAATCATGGAAATGATAGAGGCAATGAACCTCTGGAATGCGATTTCGGCTGGCAAAAACGGCCTGCTCAATTACTTCGTTCCTGTTGTACGCAAAAATGATTACATGATCGCAAAGGTAGCGATTCAGCACCAGAAGGCCGCAAGAGTGCCGGTCGAAAAAACCGTTTATTTCTCGCTTAAAAGCCAGACCAAAGACCTCGGCGAGCTGATTGTGCGTGGCAGCAGCATCGGCGATAGCCTTAAAGTCGAAATGCTGTCAGGAGACGAAAACACTGCTAACTACCTGAAAGGACTCGCAGATGAGTTCAGGTCGTCGCTCGAACGCGAAAATTATCATCTGCTGGCTTTCCACGTCGGGCTTGACGAAAGCCAGGACATCAATCTTCTGCCCGAGCAAACGCATCTGCCCGCAACGGGATTCACGATGGTAGTCTAATTGCTGCGGCGCTCGCGTACATTACGCCGATATTCGGTCACATTTTCCGCATGACCCGACATATTCCGCGAAAAATTATGCCATCCGGTGCCATCACCTACCGCAACAAAAAACAAATAATCGTGCTGCTCGGGATTGAGCGTGGCAAGTATCGAGCTACGCCCGGGATTATTGATGGGCCCAGGCGGCAATCCGCTGTTTACATATGTATTATATGGATGCCGCGCTTCGAGATCGCGATAGAGCACGCGGCGCTTCTCGCCGATTGCGAATTGCACTGTGGGATCGGCCTGTAGCAGCATTCCGCGGTCCAGCCGGTTGTGATACACCCCGCTGATGCGACGGCGCTCGTCCGGAACGGAAGCCTCGGCTTCGACTATTGAGGCAAGGGTTATTATCTCGTGGCGGGTCATATCATTTGCTGACGCAATTGCCATTCGTTCATTTGTCCAGAATTTTTTCTGCGCATCGACGAAACGGTCAACCACCGCGCGGGCGTCCGCATCGGGAAAAAATCGGTAGGTATCCGGCAGCAGGTAACCCTCCAGATTGCCGGCACTTATGCCCCATTCGTCAATAATCGGATGCGTGCGGCAGATTTGCATGAATTCCGCCGAATCGACCTCAAGATTTTTGGCAGCGATCGAGGCAAAATCTCGCATCCGCAGGCCTTCCGGAAAAGTAACGCTCACGGTATATAAATATTCCCCCGCGAAAAGCGCATCGAGCAGTTGGCGGTTGGTCAGATAATGCGGAAATTTATAATACCCCGCCTGAATATGCTTATCATTTAATTTCGAATAAAACTTGGCAATGCCTTCATACATCCAGCCCGGCTGGTATATCCCCTTGTCGTTCAATATATTTATGATCTTTGGGAGCGAGGAATTACGCGGGATTTTGAGTATTACATCTTTGTTTGCGGGTATTTGCTTGTCCAGTTCGCCCTGCGCGTAGAAATACACAACACCCGCTGCAGAAAGCGCCAAAAAAATCAGTACAGCAAGGCCAATTAATACTTTTTTCATATTAAGTAAATTCTTTTCAACAGCTAATTTTATTTGATTTAAACGTCAGTTTAATATAAGTATTTTGTAGAAATATATTGGGTAACAAATGGCTATTAAAATCACTTTCCCGGGTGGGAAGAAAGTCGCCGCAGAAATTGGCAATTTTACGATTATGACCGACCAGAAAATCAAAGATGGAGGCGAGGAAACCGCTCCCGCGCCGTTCGAGTATTTCCTTGCCTCTATTGGCACTTGCGCTGGCATATATATAAAGGGTTATTGCGAAAGCCGGAGTATCCCAACCGACGGCATCGAAATCGAACAAAAGCTGGTTTATGACACCGTCAACAAAAAGATAGGCCGGATTACGCTCGAAATACAGGTGCCGCCGGAATTCCCCGAAAAGCATCGCGGCGCAATCATCAATGCTGCCAATCTCTGCGCGGTGAAGAAAACCATTTTCGATCCGCCGGAATTCGATATTAAAACTGTCGAGAAATCGCTCTAATCCTCGCTTGGGTAGCGGCCTTTCCACATAGCATGGAGCCGCTCGCGGATGGCTTTTTCTCGGCCGATTTCGGTCGGTTTGTAATATACTTTCGGCTGCATTCCTTCGGGGAAATAATTTTCTACGACGAAGTGTCCGGGGTAGCTGTGGGGGTATTTATATCCCTCGTGGTACCCCTCTTTTTTCATCAATTCCGTGGGCGCGTTGCGTATATGCAGCGGCACCGTCACCGGCGCGCCTCCGGCAACGTCGCTCATCGCCGCTTCGATACCTTTATACGACGCATTCGATTTGGGACACGAAGCGAGATAAGTGCATGCCTGCGCGAGATTTATCCGCGCTTCGGGCATTCCGATCATATGACAAGCCTGGAATACATTGACCGCAAGCATCAGCCCCACCGGATCGGCATTGCCGACGTCCTCGCTTGCGAATATCACCATCCGCCGCGCGATGAACAGCGGGTCTTCGCCGGCGTCGAGCATTTTCGCCATCCAGAATAGCGACGCGTCGGGATCCGAACCCCGCAGCGATTTGATAAACGCCGAAATCGTGTCGTAATGATTATCCCCTTTTTTGTCATATCGGCCGGTTTTGCGTTGCAATGCTTTCTCAAAATGCCTGCGTTCTATGCGGACTTTGCCGTCATGCTTAGGCGCGACTTTTTGCGATAACTCCAATGCATTCAATGCCGTACGCGCGTCCCCGCCGGAGATTTGTATTAAAAAGTCCCAATCCTCGATCTCGATGTCCATTTCCTTCAAAATTTCGTCCTCGCTGAGCGCGCGCTCGACCACCCTGCGGATGTCGTCGTCGTTCAGATACTGCAGGCGATAAACCTGGCAGCGGCTAAGCAGCGCCGAGTTGACCTCGAACGAGGGGTTCTCCGTGGTGGCGCCGACGAGCGTGATTACGCCCTTTTCAACGGCGTGGAGCAATGCGTCCTGCTGTGATTTGTTGAAGCGGTGGATTTCGTCTATAAATAATAATGTGCGGCGGCCGGCCTTGCGTGCGCTGTCGGCGCGGGAAATTATCTGGCGCACTTCCTTTACGCCGGATTCGATCGCCGATATTCGGATAAAATCGTAGTCCTTGCGGTCGGCTATCAGCATTGCGAAGGTGGTTTTGCCGACTCCGGGAGGCCCCCAGAATATCATCGACGGGAAATCGCCAGATTCAAAAAATTGACGGAGCGGGGCATCCTCGGCCGTAAGGTGCTCCTGGCCAACGACTTCGCCGATCGTCCGCGGACGTATCCGGTCGGCCAGCGGCGGCACGATTTTGCGCCCGGACGATTTATGCTGAGATGGAAATAATTCTGTCATGATTTTTCTATTTGTTCAAATTTTGGCAAATATTCCTCGACCAGATCGGCGGCCTCGCGGGCATTCGCGGCCACGCGCCACAGGTGCCGCAGATCGGCCTTCATAAATTTTTCGTCGATCGCGCGGTCGAGCATCTCCACCATCGGATCGTAGTAATTATCTATGTTGACAATAATAATCGGCGAAAGTATAAGTCCCAGCTTTTTCCATGAGATAGCCTCCAATAGCTCCATGAAAGTGCCGCAGCCGCCCGGCAGCGCAATCACGCAGTCCGAGCCGCGAATCATCGCATTCTGGCGCTCGTGCATATCGCCCACTACTTTTAGCTGCGAAATGCGTTTGTGGCCAAGCTCTAAGTCCATCATAAATCGCGGGATAACTCCAATCACATTGCCGCCCGCCTCGATTGCCGCATCTGCGAGCCGGCCCATCAGCCCGATGTTGCCGCCGCCATAGACAATGTCGCGGCCGTGGCTGCCGAGAAGGCGCCCGAGCTCTTCGGCGGCGTCCATAAACACGGGGCGGACGTCGCGGCTGGAGGCGCAATAGACCGCCACCCGATTATAACTGCTGTCGAATTCCCTGTCCGGATTCATCAAATTTTCCAAAACGTTAAATAAAAATGGTCGAACAAGGCCGGGGAATATTATAAATTCTATGGAGTTCGGATCATTTTCAATGTGCGGTTGGTTTTGGGGCCGGAGATTCGGATGAAATAAGCGCCGGAGGGCAGGTGGACGGTGGGATGCG
>CAZEMR010000037.1:0-30255 GCA_964513465.1 uncultured Hyphomicrobiales bacterium | reverse complement strand
CTGATTTGCCTGATAGATGCAGTCGATCGATTCCTGCATTGACCCGACATACTGCACCTCGTCCCCCCGCGGCTTCTCGCGCTCGGGCGCGAGGCCCGTGGGGTCGGCAAAGTTTACGGGGTCGGAGGCGCCGTAGGCGTAGGGCGTGGTGACGGTGAATGCTTCGAATAGCGGATCGACGCTGAGGAAGCGGCCGATCGTGGGGTCGTATATTCGCGCGCCGAAGGGCATGTAGCGGGTTTCCTCGTCGCGTTCGTTGCCGGAGTATCCGATGCGGGTTTCGCCGCCCATTGGCTCGCCGAATGGCTTGTAGTCGTAGGTTTCGATGGCTGTGGCGCCGCCTTTGAGCGTAATTTTTGCGCGTACGGAGCCGAAGTGGTCGAGTATGCTGTATTCCTTTGCGGTATCTGGGCGTGTGACGACGAGTCCGCGGGATTTGTCGGCAATGGGACTGGTCTGGTGGATTGCTTTGCCCAGCTTTTCGTATGCCGGGCAGATTTCGGGATATTTCTCCGAAAATTTGGCGTAGCGCTTTGGTAATTCCATGATTCGCCCCTCTATTATTTGAAGTAAATTGCAATAAAATAAGTCATTTGTGCGAAATAAAGATGCAGTCCGATTGTCGGAAACCGCTCCGGCAGATATTTAAATTTATATCCGAAATATGCCAATCCGCCGCCAATCGTAAACCACCCGAGGTAATTCGCCAGCGGCACCTCGCCGCCTGACCAGCTCCAATATCCGAGTCGGATAGCCGCGGGCTCCATTACATAATCGAATGCGGTCATCAGCCCGCCGGTGATTGCGGCCATCGCCCACGCGGGGAATTGCCTGCCCGCCAACCGCGTCAGCAGATTGGCCACAGCAGCGGACGAAAGCAGCATAGTGATCCACGCAAACCCAATTGCAATCGGAACGCCTCCGGCTACGGGCTGCAAAACGCCGCCGTATTGATAGCCGCCGAAGGGGAATCCGGTGGCAACTCCAATCAATTCCACGAAAAAACCGACTACAAAAATTATTGTGGTATAAAATATAAATTTCATCCGTTTTTTGCTAATAATAATATATTCCAGAGCTATCCATATTCCAAATAAAAGCATCACCGGCCCGGAAATTATACGGCTGACTTCCTGGTATTTATCAAATATATGCCACACTGCGCCCAGCACCAGAAACAGCCAGAGCACAAGCATCCGAGCGGCCTGCCAGGTTATCTGGCGCATCATATCCTCCCCGGCCGGATGTGAATATTGCGATCCTTCCAGGCCACTGTCCGGAAGCGGCTTAAAAACCAAGAATTTATACCGATTGCAATCAGCAATGTGATAGATACCGGATGCAGCAGTACCGCAAAAAATATATTATGTCCGTATCTGATGGCAAGCCCAAGCCGCCAGAGCAGATTTGCCGCAATTGCGATAAGTATATATATATTCATCGGATAGAAGAATATCAAAATAAATGGTATTACGCACGAAATAAACAGCGCCGATAGCAGCATCGCAAAAAGCGGCCCGTTATAATTTGTTAAGCCGAAGAGATTCTTCGAAAGCCCCTGCCAGACATCACGCCAGCCAGTGTACATGCGCGATTCGACCATGTCCAGACCCGACGCCGTGAGTATGCGCAGGCCTGCCTTCTTGGCCCTGCGGGCAAGCGCGACGTCCTCGACCACAAAGTCGCGCACCCCGGAGTGGCCGCCGATTGTATCGTAAGCCTCGCGGGTGATCGCCAGCCACTGGCCGTTTGCCGCAGCGAAGATATTCCACGGCACAAACCGCGCCGACCAGAGGATAAACATCGAGTAAATAATCATATCGATCATCGGAATGACGAGCTTCTCGGCGGGGCTGCGCATGACCATCCCGGGAAAGGCGCTCGCCAGCGAGGCGTCCCATTTGCGCATATAGCCAACCGTCCGGCTGACCGCATCCGTGGCGTGGCGGTCGTCGGCGTCGGTAAATATCAGTATTTCGCCGGTGGCGAGCTGCGATAACTGGTGGCATGCGTGATTTTTGCCCGTCCAGCCCGGCTGCGGCTCCGTACCCTCGATTATTCGGATATTGTCCGCGCCCCGTGCGGCCTGGCTGGCGATTCCGGCCGTATTGTCCGTCGAGCAATCATCGCATATAATAATCTCCATATCGGGATAATCCTGGGCGGCGAGGCTTCGGATACAACCGGCAATATTGGCGGCTTCGTTGCGGGCGGGCACAAGCACCGACACCCTCGGCCCTGATTCATGCGGCGCCCGCTTCAGAAATGGCCCCGCAAAAATATTGATCAGCGAGGTCACGAAAAAAATGAACAGTGGAAATAATATGATTATCCAGAGTATCAGCATAGCGTGTCAGCTCCCCGCGGTCTTCCGGCCGGACATTAGAATGGTCTGCGATTCGCCGGCAATTATGGAACAGTCGATTGATTCGAGATTCTGCGATATTTCGGCTGCTAGATTATCTGCAGTGGGCGCATTTGACTTATCGCATCGCCGTAACTCGCCGAATTTTATATATATATCCGGGAATTGCTCTGTGGTCAGCTCCACGCGCACGGCAAGAGTCATCAGTCCGACAGGTCGGTCGAGCGCGATTACGAGTTTTTCGATACCGCGGCGGAATTCGATCGGCTCGCGATGGAATTTCATTTCGCCCTGAGGATAATAATACAGCAGAAAATTGCCGCCATATTGCGCGATTAATTCATGAACATACCGGAATGTCGCGATATAACTGCGCATCGAGGCCGGATCGATAGAGAATGCGCCACACTTTGCGAATAGTGGATATTTGCGGAGCTGGCGCTCGAGCATCATAATATGAAATTTCCTGTGGAATAATTTTTCATTCAGGTAATAGCCGAAAAATCCATCCCACCAGCTAAAATGATTCGGTGTGATTATCAGCGGCAGCCCCGGATCCGGCTTTGGCATTTCGCCGATCAGTCCGATCGAATGGAAGCTGTGCTTAAGATTATAATTGATATAATTCCTTATCAGGAAATGCGCATAGGCTTTGTGGTCGGCTTTTATCATATATTCAGATTCAGCTTGCTTTTGATCAATTCACGAAAAAGTATTGATATTTTTTCGGATTTTGGTACGAATGCCCTACCGAGAAAAGGATTGCAACCATTTTCCTCGATTTTGTCCAGAATTTTGCCATAAATCGAACTTGCGGCATATATCGCAAATCTGGAGGACCGATCGAGCATACGCACTCCGGGCCGGGCCTTCTGGTAATAATCACGCGCTCGCCGAATTTGGAATTGCATTAATTCTTTAAAATTATCACTGAAATTTTTGTTGATAATATCTTCCGGGCTGATTCCGAATTGCTGCAATTCATTGATTGGTATATATATACGCCCCATTTGCATATCTTCTTCTATATCGCGCAAAATATTGGTGAGCTGCATCGCAATGCCCATTTTTTCGGCGTATTCGAGCGCTCTCTCGTCGCAGAAGCCTAACACGTAGGTCATCATCAGTCCCACCACCGAGGCCACCCGATAGCAGAATATATATAATTCATCAAAATTATTATATCGGCTTTTTGTCAAATCCATCCTGACGCCTTCGATCAGATCGAGCGGGTATTCGATTGGCATATCAACACTTCGGCCCACCCTGACGAATGAAAAAAGCGCGGGATTCTCGGATTCGCCGGTCTGCCATGCGATTCTGAGTTCATCGCAAAGTGAATCCAGTTCGGCAATTATCTGACTCTGGGTGCGCAGGCGGGGATTGTCCACAATATTATCAGCGTGGCGGCAAAAACCATACACCGCATAAGTAGCCCATCGGACATCCCGCGGCAGAAATTGAGCAGAGAAATAAAAGCTCTTTGCATAATACCGCGTTATCGCCCGCGAAAACTCGAAATATGGCTTCGCAGCGTGTTCGGACAGTACTTTGTTCATTTACTCAGTGATCTCTGTTAGCAATATAATCCGCAAGGCTTTTCATCGAATCGCGAATATTGCTGTTTTCGAACGATTCCAGCAGGTTATGAGCCTTGCTGATGTATTCATTCATCATATTTCGCGCATATTCGGCGCCTCTGTTGCTATCCACAAAGCGAATGATTTCCTCGACCGCGCTGTCGGTCATGCGCCCGTTTCTGAAATAATTAATTATCCCGCGGGATTCTGCGGGATCGGACTGCCTGAGTGCATGAATCAGCGGCAGAGTCAGTTTCTTCTCATAAATATCTTTCGAACTTGTCTTGCCTGTGCTCGAATCCGGAATGTAATCAAAAAGATCATCGCCTATCTGATACGCAATTCCGATATATTCACCGAATTTTTTCAGCAAATCTCGCTCACCGGCCGTGGCCCCGGCAGCAACTGCTCCGGATTCGCAACAGGCCGAGATCAGCGCCGCGGTTTTGCCGTAAATTATATCAAAATACACCTCTTCGCTGATTTCCGGACTGGCAATATTTTCCATCTGAATCAGTTCGCCATGGCTCATCTTACGGAATGCACGGCTGAGGATTCCGATCAGCTCGTACTCTCCCGTTTCGCTAAGATGCGAGAATATTATCGACATCAGATAATCGCCGAACAAAAGCGCCGCGTGGTCGCCCCAGATTGCGTTGAACGTAGGCAGATTGCGCCGCACGAAGGATTGGTCGACGACATCGTCGTGCACCAGCGCTGCATTGTGCATTAATTCCACACAGATAGCGGCATCGACTGCGCGGCGGTTAACACCCCCGGAAAGCCCTGCGCTAAGAAATACGAGAGTCGGACGAATTCGCTTGCCGCGTCGGCTAAGCATATATTCGACAATATCTTCCGGAAGAATCACCTTGTTTCGGATAAATTCCAGATAATGCTTCTCGAATTCAATAAGCTCTGCGGTTACGGGTTCAAAAATGGTTTTGATATTGATCATAAGCATCTATGATTTGTTGGTAAAATCTTCCTCGATCAGCTTCATAGTCGCTTCGGCAGAAAGCATTACTCCGGGGAGCCCGCCTCCGGGATGAGTGCCTGCGCCGACTATATATAAATATCCGATCTCCTCGCTGCGATTGTGCGGCCGAAAATACGCCGACTGCCTCAGGATTGGCTCCATTCCCCAGGGCGTACCCATATGAGAATTAGTTCTGCGACGAAAATCCTCCGGGGTCAGCATCGCCTTAAATTCAATATTTTGCTCAAGTTCGGAAAGTCCAAAATCATTTTCAAGAAATGTAACAATTCTTTTGCAAAAATCAATGCTTTTTGTTTGCCAGTCAATCTTTCCCTGCAAATTAGTAACGGGCGCCAGCGCGTAAATGCTCTCGCAACCGGGCGGAGCCATCGTTTCATCAGTTCGCGAGGGCACATGCAGATAGAGCGAGAAATCATCCGGCAGATGGTGCGCCTCGAATATATCGTCCACCAGATCGCGGTATCTTTTCGAGAGAATTATTGTGTGGTGGCGCAGTTTGTCGAATTTTTTCCGGACGCCGAGATATAGGATAAATGCGCTCATCGAGTATTTTGCCATATCTATCCGCACGGAATTGATCAATGTTTTTTCCCGATTCAGCAGGTCATTATACGTATGGGTCACATCCGCATTGGATACGACCATATCCGCTAAGTGATTATCACCACTGGCTTTTACTCCGATCGCTTTTCGATTTTTGACAATAATTCTCTCAACCGGCAAATTATAATTGATACGGCCGCCGTGTTTTTCAAATACTTCAGTCATCGCCGAGACCAAAGCCCGCATTCCGCCGGGTGTATACCACACCCCGCCGGCTTTTTCGAGATATGAGATCATCAGATATACGGCCGGCACCCGGAATGGATTCCCCCCGATAAACAGTGGGTGGAACGAAAACATGAACCTGTGGCGGAAATCCTCGAAATACCTTGCAGCAATCGAATAGCCAGCGCTGAAAGCCCCAAGCCTCAATGCCTTAGGGGCAAACCGCAGCATGGTCGAAAGCCGATTGAACGGGGTGCCGCCAAGGCCATCCTCGATAATTGCCGAGTAAATCTTCCGTGAATGCTCTATGAAATCGTCATAGCTGGCGGCATCAACGGGGTTGAATGCGGCCATCTGCCGCTTCATCGCTTCGCCGTCGCCGCTGTAGTCGATATACGTATCATCATGAAAATAAACGCGATAGTAAGGATCGAGCCGGATTAACTCCGTATAATCCCGAAAATTTTCGCCCACGCTCAGGAATATATTTTCGATTATTTCCGGGGCGGTTATAAGCGTCGGCCCCATATCGAACGTGTATCCATCGGCCTCCAGCCGACCCGCATGACCACCGGGATGCGAATTTTTCTCGAATATTTCGACTTCGATTCCGCGCCCCAGCAGCCGTATCCCCAGTGCCAGCGCGCCAATCCCGGCGCCGATAACTATTGCTTTTTTCATATATTTACCCGGAATTCCTTATTATCCCTGAATGCAATAATTCTGGCGCAATGCCTGCCCGAAAGCAGTGTCAGCGGCACTCCGCCGCCCGGATGCGCCGCCCCGCCCGCGAAGTATAGCCCATCGATATCGTTGCTGCGATTCGACTGCCTGCGGAATGCCGCCATCTTCGAATTGGACGACATTCCATAGATACTGCCCCGGTTGCTGTTGTACAGATCAAGTATATCCACCGGTGTGATAACATCTTCATATACAATGCGGTTATCGATATCGTAACCGAAGCGCTGAAGCTTATTCAATATATTTCTGCGAATAATATTAATATCCTCAAAACCCCCGCCATCCCTCATGTATGGCGCATTTACAAGCACATACCAATTTTCGCAGTCATCCGGCGCATGATCCGGATCGGCCTTTGAACTGATGGACACATAAATCGTCGGATCGCCGTAAACCCTTCCGCGATCGAATATTGCGCGGAATTCGTCGCGGTAATCCTCCGCAAAAAATACGTTATGCAGGCCCAGCGAGCGGCTTTTCGAGCGCACACCCCACATAAACAACACCCCCGAAATAGAGGGCTCGGCTGCCTTCAGCTTCCGCGTGCGGCTATCATATCCGTCGATCAGCTTATCGAATGCATATACCGGATCTGCATTACAAATAACGCGATCGCATTCCATTATTCGATCATTTATATATACTCCGTATACTCTTCCGTTATTGACAGCGATCTTTTCTACCGGCGATTCCGTGTGAATCCGAATGTCATTTTCCGCACATGCCTGCACCAGACTGCGTACAATCTCATACATGCCCCCGACAACGTAAAATCCGCCCATATTCAGTTCAACATGCGCGATTATATTCAGAGTAGCCGGGGCGCGGTAAGGATCTGATCCGCTGTAAGTGGCATATCTGTCAAATATTTTGATGATATTAGGATGCCGAAAATATTCCCGGTTGGCTTTGTGTGCGGTGCGGAATGCATCAATTTTAGTAATCACTGACAGAGAGGGGATGCTGCCGGTTTTATATAGCATCGGAATTTCCTGAAACGGCTCGAACAAAAAAACATCCGCGCCGTTGTCGTAAATCGATTTGCTATAAGCAAGATAATCCTCATACCGTCCGGCGTCGTCAGGCGACACCTCGGCAATCGAGCGCATCGAGCTGCCCGGGTCTGCAGAAATGCGCACATCGTGTCCGCTTTCGAAAAAATTGTGTGAAATAATCTCGAGCGGCAAAATTTCCGGCATTTTTTTGCTTTGTCCGGCAAAGTCGAAAACGCCTTGCAACACGTCCGGCATCGTCAAAATCGTCGGCCCGGTCGGAAAAGTAAATCCCTCGTTCTCAACTCGCCCGAGCTTCCCGCCTGCGCGCGAATTTTTCTCGAATATTTCGACATCATATCCCAGCGCCCTAAGATGCAGCGCCGCGGATAATCCGCCCAGCCCGGCTCCTATGACGGCAACGCGGTTCATTTCCGTACCTCGAGCCTCTTCATCCATTTTCGGGCTTTTTGATCGAGCTGTTCTTTCATTTCAATATTTTTGATTATAAATTCAAGCGCATTATAGAGCAATTCACTATTGTATAATTTTGCTGATTGCTCGTCAATTAATTTCACGATCCTGATCAAAGCAGATTCGGCTTCGTCGGATTTGCCAAAGAAAAACGGAAGATAATAGCAAGTCGTCCCATAAATAAACAGAGCCTCGATATTGTCAGGTTCCATTTTAAGTCCCGCCTCCATTTTGTCGATGCCGTCTTCAGCCAATTCCAGCTTTGTCGGCGGCCAGAACGCAAACCTCGCCTTCACTGCGGTCAGCGAGCCGATATAGACATCCATCAGCCCCTTCGCGCCGGGATTATTCCGGGAGAATTGCTCCATCATATTTATAGCAGGGTCAATTTTGTCTTCGTTTTCCGTAGCTTCATAATATAATTTTCTTAACTGTTCGGTTTTGGCATCATCCGCACTCGCGGCGTACGGGTTGCAAATCGCCACGGCGATTATTACAATCACAAAAAAATATTTCATAAAAATAAATATTACTCTGAAGGAATATTTAGAAAGGTACTCATATAAGATATAAATTTTGGAGAATATTTGCAAAAATCTTATGATTTCCTTAATGCATTTTAACTATTCCAAAAATATTTCTCTTTGAGATAAAATTCTAAAATATTATATTAAATTTAATTTCCATATAATTTATTGAGTTCCACTATGACGGCTGAAATTGCCATTTTGAATAAAGAGGCAGTTGCTATGGCGGCGGATAGCTCGACAACAGTGAGCCATCAACTGGGATACAAAATATTCACATCAGCGAATAAAATATTCGCATTATCAAAATTCGCCTCAGTTGGCATCATGATCTTTGGTAATGCCAGATTTATGGAAATATCTTGAGAAACTATCATTAAAATGTTCAGAAGTGATCAAAAAGATTCAACATACGAAAAACTTCACGACTATGGAGATCAATTTATTTCTTTTTTAAAAAGTGATGCAATATTTATACCTGAGAAAGAAGAAAAGAAATACATTAGTGATTCGATAGTCTCATATTATTACAGGATAAGAGAAGACCTGGAATCAAAAATCAGAGATGAGTTAGCCCAAAAACCCGAACTAGATGAAACACAGATTCAAATCCTGACTGACGAAATTATCAAACTCCATTATAATATTTGGACAAATGGAGTTTTCGTCGATAAGGAAGAAAAGAATCACGACATAATATTTATCAATGAATTTCGAGAAATTATTAAACAATCGATCGATCAGGTTTTCGAAAGAATTCCTCTTACTGATGAGATTACCGAGAAATTACAGTTAATCGCGGCAAGAATATTTCTGTTTTTCCCTCATGAAATCCAAAACAACCAGACATCGGGTGTAGTTATTGCAGGATTCGGTGAAGCCGAGATATTCCCATCCATTATTTCTTATGATATTGAATGTAAAATTAGTAATATTTTGAAATTCCGGAAAAAAGATTACAAACAAATCGATTTTGAGAATAGCGCTTCGATTTTCCCTTTTGCTCAATCTGAAATGGTTCATACTTATTTGAGAGGAATCTCACCTACAATCCAAAAATTTTATGACTCATTAATAAAAGATATCATTGATGAGTACCCCAAAATATTAATGGACCAACTTAATATCGGAAATGATTTAAATCAGGAAAAATTAGACAATCTAAACGATGAAATCATTCCAAAAATTAAGAATGCATTAGAAGACATCCAAAAAAATTCATTAACTCATTATGTTGATCCTGTATTGGAAACTGTTCAGTTTTTGCCAAAAGGCGAGCTTGCTGAAATGGCTGAATCACTTGTTAATCTTAGCTGCCTTAGAAAAAAAATTTCCCTTGAGGAAGAGACTGTTGGCGGGCCTATCGATATTGCGCTTATCTCTAAAGGTGATGGATTAATATGGATAAAAAGAAAGCATTATTTTACACCAGAACTCAATCAGCACTTTTTCATAAATTATTTAAAGAAATAAAACATGGAGACGACAAGAATTAAATCGCTTGAAGAATTTCGCAAAATTTATTTGCCGAGATTCTTCAAGAACAGAAAAAGAAAAAATAGCATTGAAAAACATAATTACTCAAGTGTTTTTACACAGGAAATAATTGATAAATTAAAAAAAAGTATGCATGATTCTGATAAAAACAACCACTAAAATCATATCCCCGGCAGCTCGTCGCGGCGAAGGCCGCTTTCGGTCGAGCCGGTATTGATGGTAGCCGCAGGTTCGAATAGAAGCACCCGTACTTCCGACTCGCAGACCGGGCAGTGCTCCGTTCCGCGTGGCACTACGATTATCTCGCCAGGCCCGAGCGTGCGGTCGCCCTCGCGGAATCGCAGAGTCAGCCGCCCCTCGATAACCAAAAACATCTCGTCCTCATCGTCATGCTTATGCCAAACGAATTCCCCCTTGAGCCGGCCAATCCGGACATGCTGGCCGTTCAGCGAGGCAATAACATGCGGACTCCAGAATTCGCCGATCTGATCGAATTTTTCAGATATATTTATAACTTCGGGCGGGGTCACGTAAGCCTCCATTCATTCGGGCGGGGCTCGAGCCCGAAGCCTGCCATCAGCGAGAGTGTATGCCCCGCCAGAAGCCAGATTACGGCATAAATCTCATAAAATATGCGGAATTCGTCGATTACTCCCCAGAATATTCCAAGCGCAAGCAATGGGATGCCCATCAGCAGCGCCAGCCGGAGAAATTGGGGCTTTTCGCGCCAGCGATAAAACAGCAGGATGAATATGACAATTACGCTTATAACACCTGGAACCGAGTGCGGCGAGAAAAGAATTGCGAAATTGTGCTCGAGGAAATTGAACTCGGCAGGAACCCCGGAGTTATCCAAGTAAATCAATGTAATCACAAGCTTTAGGGCGACGAATGCCATCACCTGGGCCGCCGCAGTGATCCAATATTTCAGTGGGTCGCGCAGCCGCTCGCGCCGCAGCAATATCATCCAAAAGAATGCGAGCAATATCGCCGTTTCTTTGTTGATTGCGGCCAGCACGAATACGACATAATACCAGCGCCAGCGCCGATGCGCCATCAATGCAAGCGCCAGCGTGAACAGTAAAAGCGTCGGGAAATCATAAATGTATATGTAATATCGGAACATCGCTGGCAGGACAAGCATGGCCGCGACGGCAATCAGCGGAAATATCCAATCCGGCCCCGCAAACAGCCCGCGCGCCAGCCAGCTTAGCGAATACATGAAGGCAATAAGGCAGGCCAGCATAAGTGGCAGTCCGATCAGGTATTCGAAGTAATACTGCTCGTCCCAGCCCATTTTGTTGATGATTTTCCCGAATGGAAATACCCGGTCGATCGATTGCTTCAGCGATTCTTCCGCCGAGTCCGGCACCAGCGATTCGATTCCGCGAATGACCGATGGCAGCAATGTACGGTAAACAAATGGCCGATGGGCAGTGCCCTGCACCATTTCTCCGAACCGGGCGCGCTCGTAGCCGTCAATATTCGGCTGGCGAACGCCCAGCAGAAATACATAAAGCGAGCAGATAAAATATATTACAAAAATCGCAGTTTTTCTCATAACTGATTTGATTTTTCCGGATCAATAATTTATTTAGGATATTTTCCGAATAATTTCATCAGAAATTTATGGAATCCATGTATACCATTTACAGGCTCGGAAAACATCATAATGCACTTGCCGGAGATAATATTTTTATCCGAATCGGCGGCCATTTCGAGCACCTTCGGCGTATCGGCGGTCTGCTGTATCCAGATATGCGAAAACCTGCTTTTGACCACCTCCGGCATTATCGTTTCAGTGCCGGCTTTGGATGTCAGAATCAGCAGCCGGTCGGCCTCGGCTGGCAATTCGCCGATAGAATTATAGCATTTGACGCCGTTGATATTCTCCGCGTTGGGATTTACTCCGAACAGCTTAAATCCTTTTTCGCGAAGGCTGTCGGCTACGCTTCTGCTGAACGACTTTGGATTGCGAGAAAGCCCGACCACAGCAACGTTTTTGCTGGCCATAAAATCATCGATCTGTTTTTTGCTAACCATAATAACTCCGTGGAATAATTGCAGCACGATTTATTTAAATTAATAATTTTAATACTCGAATGAAACAAAAAAAATGATTATTTGAATTATATGAATGTCAATTAAGCCATTATTTTTCAGAAAAATGAATCCAAATCATTAAATTGCTATCCTTAGCAATTTAAGCATCAATTATTAAACTTTTATAAATATTCGGAAAATCAATGAAAATCGGACTTGCTCAAATTGCGCCCGTCTGGCTCGACCGCGAAAAAACCATCGCCAAAATGACTAATTATATCGCGCTGGCCGCCCGCAACGGCTGCCGAATTGTCGCATTCGGCGAGGCGGTATTGCCCGGCTATCCCTTCTGGGTCGAACTCACCGACGGCGCCCGTTTCAATTCGGATATCCAAAAGGACATATTCGCACATTACGCAGCGCAGGCCGTATCGATCGAAGGCGGCGACCTCGCCCCAATATGCGATACCGCCCGCGCAAATAATGTCGACGTAATCGCCGGGACGGTGGAGCGCGCAGCCAATCGCGGCGGTCACAGCCTCTACTGCTCAATGGTATATATAGACAACCGCGGCGCCGTCCGCAACGTTCACCGCAAGCTGATGCCAACCTACGAAGAGCGCCTCGTCTGGGCCGTCGGCGATGGCCACGGACTGCGGACCTTCCCGCTCGATGAATTCACCATGGGCGGCCTCAACTGCTGGGAGAACTGGATGCCGCTCAGCCGCGCGGCGCTTTATGGGCAGGGCGAGAATCTGCATTTCGCGATCTGGCCGGGAAATACTCATAATACCGAGGACATCACCCGCTGCATTGCAAAGGAGTCGCGATCGTATGTGGTTTCCGTATCGGGAGTTATGCGCAGAGATAACATTCCTGAGAATATCCCCCACCGCGATCTTATATATAATAATGCTCCCGAAATAATGGCCAATGGCGGAAGCTGCGCAGCCGCGCCCGACGGAAGATGGCTGCTCGAACCGGCGGATTCCGCGGAAGAATTATTCACGATTGAAATTGATTATAAAACTATTCTGCGCGAGCGGCAGAATTTCGATCCCGCGGGGCATTATTCGCGGCCGGATGTCACAAAATTATCACTCAATCGTCAAAGGCAGAGCATAATCGAAATTATTGATAATTAATAAACCAGCCAATTATGAGCTTCGGATATTTCATTCCGCGGCCCGAGCTGCGGCCATACGTGCGGTATTACTGGACGCTCGATGACGCCGGCGGCGAGGAATCCCAGTCGATTCTCCCCACCGGCTGCATGCAGCTGATACTGAATACAGGCGAGCGATTCGAATCGACTGACCCCGCAGGCGTCCGGCAGCTACTCGGTTCATACGTCGGCGGACAGCATACATCGCCCTTCGAGCTTAGCGCAATCCGGCGGATAAGGCTTTTCGCGATCGTATTTCGTCCCCACGGCGCGCGCCTGTTTTTCGACGAACCCGCAAGCGAATTCTCTTCGAATAATATATCCATTGAAATGCTCAAATGCTTCAAGAATGTCCACATCGAGGAAAAACTCGCCGGGCTGTCCACTCCGCAGGAGCAGACCCCGGTGGTCGAGGAATACCTCCTCTCGCGATTAAAGGGTCGGGATTTTTACGACTTCCGCCGAATCGGGGAATCCATAAATATAATCGACTCCGCCGGCGGGAATGTCCGGATCAAAGAGCTTGCCGGGGCTGCCTGCCTCAGCGCAAAGCAATTCGAGCGAAAGTTCGGCGAATACGTCGGCCTTGCTCCAAAATCATTCCGGAAGATTGTCCGGTTCCAGACTGTGCTCCACTTGCAGCAGACCCATAATTATCCGGGCATGACCGAACTGGGGCTGGCCGCGGGATACTACGACCAATCGCATTTCATCAATGATTTCAAATCCATGGCGGGGATGACGCCTGCGCGATTTTTCCGGATGTATTCCACCGGCTCGGATTATTTCGCCGAATATTAGAATGTCGTTTTTTTACAATTTTCCGGCGCGGCAGGATCGTAATTTCGCATTGTCAATTTTGTTCAACCAATCAAACGAGGCAGGCAATGAACCTGATCAGCTTTTTCGAAATACCCGCATCGGACTTCGACCGCGCAGTCAAATTCTACGAAAACGTATTCGGCATCACGCTCAATCGCTGCGAAGGCGACGGCGAGAAGATGGCATTCTTCCCGGCCGGCTCCAACGCCGAGGGCGCAATTTCGCAGCACGAATCAATGAAGCCATCGCCCGACGGCGTCACCCTCACCTTCGGCTGGGATGGCGGCATCGACGAATTCCTGGCCCGCGCAGAAAAGGCAGGCGGCAAAACGCTCCGGCCCAAAACAAAGATCGAAGCCGAAAACCGCGGCTATTTCGCGCTATTCGCCGACACCGAAGGCAACCGCCTCGGCGTCTATTCGGAGAAATAAGTTAATTCGCCCCGCCGCCTGATCCGCGGCGGGGATTTCCTATAAAATGATAATATGCCATTAGATATGTCAAAAGAACAATTCTGTTAAACGGCCTTATTCCCTGTTTATATATTTTTTTAAATAAGTTAACAAATTTGTTTTTCCTTGATGCGGTCTTAGCAATTTCAACAAATAATTTAAAATCATCTGGAATACCACATTCCCTTGGCTTTATTCCTGCTTCCAAAGCCGAATCAAAGAGCCACTTTTCAATAGCCGGGTCGATTACAATAAGATATTTATAATGCTCATTAATTATTTTATAATAAATATTGTAATTGCTGCTCGAAAAACATAAAGCAAAACGATTTATTTCATTTTGATGAATTGGCGTCTTATCTTTGTCCACTACACCAATACATGGAGCATCGTGTTCACGAATGGCCTTAATTACTTCTAAAAATCCGCCTTTTCTGCGAGATTTTACAATAAAATTCCTGGGTAAATTAAATTCACTGTATAATCTTTCAGCTATCGATCTAAAAATTGCTTCATCGGCATTCCCCTCGGTATAAATAATAAATTCATTATTCATGTGTGAATTCCTCCATATTGAGAAAAAAGTCATATCCGTGCTCGAGGACTTTTGATATTTGATCAGGAGGAATTCTTATAACATTAGTCTCATGATCCGCATAATCCATTACAAAAAGAGCAGCTTTGTCATAAGCAGATTCGAGCAAATTAATTACCAGGTAAGGACTATGTGTAGATATAAAAAATTGATTCTTTTCGTCCATCGCTATTGCATTTGCAAGATCGATCACATATGGCGGGAATGAATTCACTTCAGGCTCCTCAAATAATAAAACCGAACCGCTGTTGGAATCAATAGCAGCTTTATAAAACAGAATCCTTTGAAGAGTATCGGCCACTAATACAAATGGCAAAGGATATACAATCCCTTCAAGATTTTTTTGAATATATAAATCATTATTTATACTATTATACACTATTTCAAGTTGATAATCTCCAAAATATTCTTTAAGGTTTTCTTTCAAATATCTGCTCGTTATAAGCACTTTAAAAAAATTCTCTCCGAATGGAGAAATCAGATTGCCTAGCTCCGGATTATCCCTTTGGGCATCTCTGCGGAAAATGTATCTCTTCACAGTCTGTTCGATCGGATCGAGCGAATGAGCGCCATTTTTTTGAATTTGGGAAAAATATACATTCCCCGGAGTATCATTTTTGTTTTTTAGTTCATTATATTTACCCTCGAATTGCTTATACTCATCAATATTTTTCAGATTCTCCATTTGTTCATCGTCGAAATTATCACCTGCGAGAAATGCGAATACATTGTTTTTCTGGAAATATCTGAAGATCGCGGTTTTAACATCAGAAACCACAGAGATCGGTTCGTTGATATTCCTGTCGCGAAACAAATTAGAAATATCTTCATTGTAAACAATATAATCCCCGAAAAATGCTTTCTCTGTGGGTTTTGCCAAAAGCGACAGCGCCTCGATCAGATTGGATTTGCCAACATTCGGCCGGCCAACCAATATATTGATTTTTCTGCAATCAAGCTTAGCATGTCTGATTGACTTATAGTTCCTGATTTCTAATGTTTTGATAAAATCCTGCATATCATTTCCAGCAATATTTATGATTTTCCCAAAAATAGAAAAAACTAATATCTTATAAAAGATATAACTGCATTTAACAGTTTATAAATAGAATTCTTATCCCCACAAAAAAAGCCGGGCGATTGACCCGGCTTTCGTATATATATTTATTCGACTAATTATTCCGATCAATCGAAGCGCTTGGTGTAGAAGTGGCAGTATGGGCGCGTGCCCTTGGTGTCGTAGTAGTCCTGGTGGTAGTCCTCGGCCTCCCAGAATTTGCCTGCCGGCTCGATTTCCGTGGCGATGTTGTATCCCTTTTCCTCGAGTATGCCGACCAGTTTCTCGGCTACGCGTTTCTGCTCGTCGTTGGTGTAGAATACTGCCGAGCGGTATTGCTCGCCTACGTCCGGGCCCTGGCGGTTGACCTGGGTCGGGTCGTGAGTTTCGAAGAATAATTTGGCCAGCTCTTCGTACGAGATTTTCGCAGGGTCGAAATATACTTCGACCGCCTCGGCGTGGCCTGTGCGGCCCGAGCATACCTGCTTGTAGGTGGGGTGCTCAATATGGCCGCCGGTATAGCCGACATCTGTCGATATCACGCCCTCGGCCTTGCTCATGTGGTACTCGGTGCCCCAGAAGCAGCCTGAGGCGAACACCGCGCGCTGGATTTCCTGATCGACAGCCGCATCCTCTGCAGTGAAATTAAGCGATATTGAATTCACGCAGTGGCGGGTATCCTTGGGCGTAAAGCCTTCGCCCTTAAATACATGCCCGAGGTGGGCGCCGCAGTTGGCGCAGACGATCTCGGTGCGGTGGCCGTCGGCATCGGGTATGCGTTCGACCGCGCCCTCGATCTCGTCGTCGAAGCTGGGCCATCCGCAGCCGGATTCGAATTTATCGCCCGAGCGGTATAGCGGTGCATCGCAGCGCTTGCAGAGATATGTGCCGGTCTCTTTGTTGTGGACATATTCTCCGGTGAATGGCATCTCGGTGCCCTTGTCGATTATCACTCGCCGCTCTTCGGGTGTCAGCTCATTATATTTTTCGGATTTCATAGTCTCCTTCTCGTTTAATTTATTATCTGAATTATTATCATTTTGTGCATTGCATCCGGCAAATCCGGACAAAACAAGTATTATAATTACCGCAAACAAGTTTTTCATCGTAACCTCTATATAAAGAATCTATATAATAAACGGATAAGCATGTCTTTAATTGATAGTATCATTCGATTCCAAAATTCACTCTGGTATAACAATAAAAAGCCGCCGGAGGGCTATTCCACCGGCGGCAAATTCATATAAATGCTATTTTATTATAAATCTATTTAACAATCATGAACTGCTCGCGGAGCACTCCCCCGGGAGTTCTTAGGATTATGAAATATGTCCCGGTCTGATATTCCCGCGCGTCGAGATTAATAACGCGGTCGCTGCCCTTATCGGCCTGCCACTGATATTCGTATAGCTCGCCCCCGGCAAGGGAATATATATTCAGTCGGCTTGGGCCTTCGGTGGCCGAATGCACCCGGATTTCGATCATGTCCGAACCCGGATTGGGCGCAATGTCGATACGCGTCAGGTCGCGCATACGAATAAGCCGCAGATCGTCCAGACACATATTCCGAACGGAAATCGAACCGTCCTTTTTGTAAATAGTAAACGAGGTGTCAGCAATTTCGAACTTATCGATTATCAGCGTGTATTCCAATTTCTCGCCAAGCAAAGCAATTCCCGGAATTCGGGCAATCATATGTTCGCCGGAACTGTTCAGATCGGCTCTGCCGCTCAGATCAATTATGACATAATCATTTTGAATATTCCCGGCATTATTATCAGGCAGGAAGCAATCAACCGAGAATTTAATCCGGGCGTTATAATCGAATGAAGCGGGCAGATCGCCTTTATCGAGCCGGATTTTTAGCGGAATATCCTCGTGTTTGCCGGGCGTGGATTCGATGTCCGGCAGCCAGACGCTGACTGCGCTACGGGATGCTTGTTCGGAGCATTCCGCGCTGACGGGATATTCCAGCATTGCGCCGCAGGGCTCGCTTATAATTATGTCGAAAATTTCCGAGAATTGGCCGGTTGATTCGGGGCGAAAAACCAAGGTAAATCTCACCACTGCGCCCCCGGGAATTACGGCCGGAAGATTGCCCCACACATCGAATTCATCGCGATTGCCTCGTTTTGATATATCGCTGATCGTGATCGGATGCTTGTTCGGATTGTGGAATTCGAATATATATTCATGATCACGCGAGCAATCAACAATCCCGAAGTCGTGCCCGTCGAGCTTTGGCAATTCGATATTAATTTCATCAATGCGGATTGTGTCGCGACCTTCGCAGCCACCGGCGGTCCTTACTTCGAGCCAGTACTCCCCGGCCTGCGATACGGAGATCGAAGGCGCAGTCTCGCCGGTCGACCACAAATACTCAGCGAATACTTCATTGGCGCTTAATTCGGATGAAGCGCCCGCGCAGATTATCTTCTCTCCGATGATATTTAAATCGGGCGGAGGCTCCAGACCGATTTCGACTTCGGCTGTATCGCGGCAACCCGCCGAATTGCGAACAATTACTTTATATACACCTGGCTCTGTAATGCTGATCGTCTGGGTGCGGTCGCCGGTATTCCAGGTGTATTGCATCCCATTCGGGAATGCTGTCAGATCCATCGTTGCACCGGCGCATATCACACTGGCAGGCGCGGTGATTTCGGCGTCTGGCTTTTCGAATGCTTTGATTTCTATTGAGGCGGTATCCGGGCATCCGGTTCCTTTCCGGACAATTACTTTATAAACCCCGCCGCTGGCTACGGTAATCTCCTGCGAAATATCGCCGGTATTCCATAGGTATTCCATGTCGTCAGGCTTTGCGGTCAGTGTCAACGCTTCGCCCCCGCAAATTGTTTTGCCGGCGGACAGAATTTCCGCCTCGGGTTTGTCATATTTCTCAATTTCTATCGAAGCTGTGTCCCGGCAACCTTCGGGAGTTGATACCTGCACATAATACCTGCCTGCATTGCTGACCGTTATTTTGCGAGTGGTCTGGCCATTACTCCATTTATATAAATGTCCCTCGGGATTTGCTGTCAGAGTCGAGATTTCTCCCTCGCAGATTATATTTTTCGAGGCGGTAATTTGTGCATCGGGCGTCTCGCTTACTTTAATTTCGATTTCGGCATCGTCTGTGCAGCCATTTTCATTAATAACGGTAAGCGAATATTGGCCGGGCGTATCGACTATGATGGTACGAGTTGTCTGGCCGGTACTCCAATGGTATTCCAGGTTTTCGGGCATTGCGGTCAGGGTAACTGAATTGCCTGAACATATAGCCTCCGCAGATGCGATTATCGAGGCTTCGGGCGATTCAATGAATTCGAGCTCGATCGACACCGTATCACGGCAGCCGCCGCCGCTTTCCATTATTACCGTATATTTTCCGGATTCGCCGACTTTGATCTGTTGCCTGTTTTCGCCTGTGTTCCAGTAGTAATCCAGGCCGGGTGGCCATGCGGTCAGAACGACCGGCTGCCCCGCGCAAAGCTGCTTACCCGAAACGTAGATTTCACCAGGGATTGTATCATATGCATTAATTCTAATCGAGCTGGTATCCCGGCATCCATAGACGCTAAAGACCTTCACGCTGTATAAGCCAGTGGTATCGACCACAATCCGCCGACTGGTTTCGCCCGTGCTCCATATATACATATATCCCTCAGGATGCGCTGTCAGAGTGGAGCTCTCGCCAATGCAGAAGGCTTCGCGGGTGGCTTCGATATCGCTTATAATCCGATCATATACCTCGACTTCGAATGTCGCGGTATCCGAACAGCCTCCGTTATTGGTCTGGATAAGTGTTATCCTATGTATATCACTGCTGTCCCATTTTATATCCGCATAATTATCTTTCCCGACTACTACGCTGCCGCCCTCTACAATCCATGTGTTTCGTGTGGCGGGATGGACCACGGGATCGTAATATCTGTGCAGGCTGTCGTCATTGCAATACTTATTATCACCAATAATTTCCGCTTCAGGGAATTGATAAATAGTTATATCCCGCGAATTATCCGCGGTTTCGCGATAGGGCGACGAGCTTACCACGCGAATTCGGTATGCACTGCCGTATTGAATATCCTCCGGAATTCTGCAATCTATAATCCCTGTTGTGGTGCCAGCCCGCGATCCTATCGCCCTCGGATTGCTGAAGTTGCCGAAAGGATCCGATAACTGGGCGGTAAATACATTATCGCTGTTGAAATGCATATTTGTATAATAAGGCACCTCGAATTCATCGTCGATGCAATAATCCAGGCGGTCGATATCCTCTATCTTGAATGCCTCCAGCGAGAATTTAATTACAAATAAATCCGTTATTCCGCCATTATAATCGGTGTCATAAGCCCCATACGTCGCCGGAAAATTCTGCGATCCCGTATGCCCGCTCAGATATACGTTATTAGCCGAATCCAGCAGAATGGAAACGAATGGCTCGAAATAATAAAACCAGCTTATGTTGGATTCGCCGACCAAAGTAGAATAGGCGATTTCTCCGGCATCAGGCGAAAGCATAGTGGTGAACACCATATTTTCTTCGTCGACAATTTTCTTGACCATTGCGTCGCGGGTAGTCGGGAAATCCTCGCTTTCGGTATTGCCCACAATATAAATATTATCAAATTCATCCAATGCCAGCGAAGATGCGTTTTCCTGAGCCTGGCCGCCCAGATACGTAGAAAACCTCAGCGTGCGTCCGTCGCTCGATACCGAACTGACAAACGCATCCGTACCGCCGGATTTCCTGTCGTCGACTCCGCCCACAATCGGGAATCGCGAGGATTGGGTTACTCCGGTAATCACGGGATTGGCCCCGCGGTCGAGTACAACCGAATTGCCGTATTCGTCGGATTCTCCGCCAAGATAGGTCGAAAACACAAGATCGCTGCCATTATTATTTAATTTCAGAATAAAGCAATCAGTAGTGCCACTGTCGAAATTTCTCTGATACGCTCCGGGGGTGGTTGGGAAATTCCTCGATCCGGTGTGGCCGGTGATGTAAACGTAATGATTGGCATCGATCGCAAGCGAAAGCGATTTGTCGCTCCTCGATCCTCCGATATAAGTCGAATAAATCAGATCGCTGCCATCCGCTCTCATTTTAGTGACGAAAATATCAAAAGTACCGGTGCCTGTCGAGTCGAATCTCCTGTCGTAAGCAATTCGGGTGGTAGGGAAATGCCCCGTGGTATAACCTGTCAGATATATATTTCCCAGATTATCCAATTGGTGGCAGGTGACCACGTCAATCCCAGCGCCGCCGAGCAATGTGGAATACAAAAGGCGCGATCCGTCCGCCGAGAGCTTGCTGATAAATATGTCGTTATTTGTGCACGTCGTATCGATCGCATCGATAGTAACCGGGAAATCCGACGATCCGGTAAATCCCGTTATCCATACATTCCCCAAGGAGTCCAGCTCGATCGAATTGCAATCCTCCACGCCGTTGCCTTCGATAAAGGTGCTGAATTCCAGATTGGAGCCGTCATGACTCAATAACGACACGAACACAGCACTATGCGAACGATCGAAAGCCTCATCATATGCCCCCGTCGTCGACGGGAAATTAGCCGAAAGCGTGCCCCCGGTTACATATATATTCCGGTCAGGGCCGAGCACAATCGAATTGCGGCCGGTATAATATCCCGTATTATAGCCCTCCTTGTTGTTGCCGCCAAGATATGTAGACCAGATCAGGGGATCAATAATCAATTCGCGGTTCGGATCGTAGTCCCCGCATTCGAAGCGAATCACGTGGCCATCAGAGATAAATCGTGCATCGACTGTTTTGCGGCCTCCGCCGGATTCCTGATAAGCATATATTTTGCAATGCTTTACTTCCCCAAGCGAGGTATTGAGTATTAATTCCCCGAAAGGCCCGATATCTAAGCCGTCCTGCCCCTCAAAACTCATTCGGATCTGCGAAGGGTCCGATCCGGGACTGACGATATAATCATACCGGACACTTCCCTCGTCGAAATAATAACGGATATCGATCCCCTCGTAGATATTTCCAAGACCTACCTCCTTATACAGATTAACCCCTGAAACCCATTGCGAGCGGTCTCTTCCACGGAAATAATTATAATATGAATTTTGTTTATCCCGGGGCAAAATATCAGGATCGAAAGAGCTGCCGTCTATCCGCATTCCGACCACATGCCCGCGAACGAGATATGGCACCGGATGATGCGAATCGTCCGGCAACATAGATTTCGAAGCCATAGCACTGGCAATTTCAAAATGGTCATAAACCGCGCCATTGCGGGTTATCCAGATATTTTCTCCATTATTCCTGGCGAGAAATAAAACTTCAGAGGGCCACTGCCCTCTGTTTTCGATAAAGCATTGCGACTTATCATACGGGCCTGGCCCGGCGTAGAGAGCGCCACACGAAAGCAACGCCCAAACGGCATACAAAGCAATCCGGAGCTTCATGATTTACAATTTTTTCTGAAACAAGTAAGTAAATTAATATATGTAAATTCTCCAATAAATTCCGTGAAATTATATATAGATAATATCGGATCCTTATACGCTAAAAAAAATCAAGTGAATAAACTTTATAAACTTTCCCCTTTTTATACTAAACATAAAAACCACGAAAAGGTTACCTGAAATATCTTAATCATTTCACTGAATGCAATTCATTACGAATTTTTTCAAAAATATCTCAAAAATCACACAAAACGATACAAAACATTACTTAAACGTTATTAGGAATTTTCAGCATAAGCAATCCAATAACAAAAAGCCCTCAAGCTGTTTATAGCTCGAGGGCTTATGAATGGTCGGCGTGACTGGATTCGAACCAGCGACCCCTACTACCCCAAAGTAGTGCGCTAAACCGGGCTGCGCTACACGCCGTCCAAAAAGGAATACAAATTTAATACTCCCGACGTTCTTAACCAAATTTTTATTGAATTTTTGCTCAAATTTTTTCTACACGTCAATACATTTCTTTGGCGATGATATATTCGGTCTCCTCTTTTGCGTCGCTGAGATTTTCGTTTATAACGATGTAGTCGAATTTTTCGGAGTATTCCATCTCCATTTTTGCTCGGGATATTCGCCGCTGGATTTCAGGCTCGCTTTCTGTGCTGCGCCCCCTCAGCCTGCGCTCAAGCTCTTCGATAGTCGGCGGCGAAATGAATATCAGCAATGACGATTCGGGATATGCCTTGCGAACCGACAGCGCCCCCTTGACGTCAACATCGAATATCAGCTTCTCGTCGGCGGCCATTGCGCTTTCGACTTCGGACTTCGGAGTGGCGTAATAATTGCCAAAAATCTCTTCGTATTCGATCAGCTCGTTATTCTTTATTTTTTGCTCAAATTCTTCTTTGCTAAGGAAATAATAATCGCGGCCATCAACTTCGCGGGGCCGGGGCGGACGTGTAGTCGCAGAAATCGAGAACCGCATATCGCGATGTTTTTTTAACAAATGGCGCGCAATTGTTGTCTTACCCCCACCGCTGGGAGAACTTAGCACAAGCAGCGATTTCTTTGCCATATCATTTTTCCTTCCGAATGCTTAACAACTGAATTAATTGTTCGGCTTTATTAACAATCCCTTTGTTTTCTTCTTTGGCGAGCAATAGCTCTATATGCTCTTTATTCCGGGCATAATCCGTGATTATCATTGATTTCAGAATTGCCATCCTGAGTCCGGCATTAAGCGATGTAAATTGCTTAGCGAACCCACGCAGCTCCTTTTTATCAAATTCGCAGCGTGCAGCAATCGGTGCCAGAGCCTGCTTCAATTTATCCGGGTATTCTCCGAAAAATATTTTTTCGCACAGTTCATAATCGATCGCCGTGTTTTGCATTATTCCAGCAATCGCCGCTCCGGAAGCATAATTGGCCGGGTCGTCGAATGCCGGAGCAAGAGTATCGACAGCGCCTTCCGGGAGCAAAGCACCGATCGAAAACGCGGCATTTGCCCGAACTAAGGGGTGCGAATCCCGCAGCATACCCTTTATCGCGCGGAATGATGCCGAGTCGTCGAAATGCCGGAGCGCAAAAGCAGATGCCGCACGCAGCCTCCAGTCGCCATAGCCCGATAAATTAATAAACTCCGGTCTGGCTGCTTCGATATTTGCCTTACTCAAAATTTCCGCTGACGATAGCGCAGTACGAACATCCAGCGATTTCACCGAGTCGAGCATCGCCTTGCGAACCGGCTGGAATTTCGGAGCCATAGCCGATAGCGCCTCAATGGCGGCCTTCCTTCGCGCGGGATAAACCGATCCGATTTCATTATATATATATGGCGCAGCCTGGTTGCCACGGGCAATCAGCTCTTTCAGCGCAATCGGCGAGAAAACCGGGTGGCCGCCGGCCGCAGCGTCGAAAAGCTGGCTGATGTCTCCATCGGCTTTTTCTGAAGATTTCTGATTTCGCGGTTTTCTGCTTCCATGGAAATCCTTCGAAATACTAAAAAAAATATCTGCAAGATTCACCGAGTCAATCTCGCAGAGATCATGCAGATCATTACCCTCGCCGTCGATACGAAGTGATATCTGAGCGAGTATCGGGAAATCCGGTTCCGCAAATATATCATTGATATAAAAATTGGAATATGCATCATTCCCGGAATTATCCAGAAAGATAGAAATCCGGGAATTACTAATCTCATTATGATTAATATTTTGCGAAATATATACATCATCGCCTGAAAATTCATGGAAATACGCAAACGCGTCCTCGCTGCTCCAGGCCAGACCGCTCCCGCCGGTGATATACCTGTCATTGCCGGATTTGTCATTCAAAAAAGCTACGGATCCCGCCAAAGCCGCAGCCTGCGCAAAATCCTGCGATATATATATATCATCCCCTGAGCGGTCGCCGAGCGATGCAATCCCGAGCCATAGCGCAGCGCCCTGGCCGGATTTGCAGACAAAGCGGTCGTCACCCGTGCTGTCGGCCAACACGCCCAGACCGCCCGCAGCAATATGATACCACCCCGCCGAAGCGCCCTGCGACATTATCCCGGCCGAATATTCATCGCTTCCGGAATTGTCCGCCAAAGCGGCTATTCCGCGTACGCCCGAAACTCCCTGGCAGAAGTCCCCGCCTGAATAGCTGTCGTCGCCCTTACGGTCGATCAGCATGCCGCTGCCAAGCGCTGCAAAACCCTGGCCTGCCCGACCCGAAACATAGGTGTCGTCGCCCGAAAAGTCGATAAGCGCGCCGATTCCGAACAATGCCGCTCCAAGCGATACATTTCCGCCCGTATATTTGTCGTTGCCTGAATAATCGAGCAGCAGATTGATCCCGAACATCGCGCCACCGAGCGAGTAATCCCCGGAACTGTAGATATCGTCGCCGGCCAGATCGATAATAGCACTCACTGGCCGCGATACCGCCGAGCGGAAGGTCTGCCGCGCAAGAGCATATGTATCATTGCCGCCAAAATCGATTATGAATATATAATCGCCGGCATAATTATCATCGCCCTTGCCGCCGATTGCTATACGCCCCATCGGCGATTCGAATTCGATCGAGCGGATATCGCCTTCGAACAAATCCGGTCGCGAGGTCAGTTTTTCTAATACCTCGAGATATGTCCTTAATAAGGAAAACCCCATATCATAAATCTTAGTCATCCGGACTATCTGCGCTTTGCGATAGAATTCCTCTGCACTAATACGCTTATCATATTGGTAATCAAGTAAATCCTGAAAATCATTCATATCCGCATCGCCTGCAAATATCATGGCTTCGCTGCGTTCAATCAGATCGAGCAGAATAGGCGATACCTCGCGCATCGGATCATCACGGACGAATTCGTTGATCTGCACCAGCGGCATTAGCACATCGCGCAGCGCAAGCACCGTCAGATTGTCGTAGACCGTATCGAGCTTTATACCAAGCTCTTCGTGGATTCGCTCGGCTGGGATATTTGTCTTATATGTATATGGCACATAATCCTTAAGCCGCAGCATATGGCATATTTCGCCAGCGAACCTATCCACCTCGGATTTATTAAAACCATACAAAACATTTTCGAGTGATTTAATATTTTCGAGATAATGTATGCCCGGAGTGGCATCGCTGTCGAAATTGATCGAATGACCGTCGTCATATTCAAAAAGCGGAATAAGCCGCAGATTTTCGCGGCTAAGCCCGATGTCCTCCAGCGCCGAATCAATCATGCGCATTGACTCGGGGTCGGGCGTTTGCGAGCGGACATTCAGGACCGCCAGACAGAAAACAGCCAGTATGAATATGTTTTTCATAATAGAGCGGGTGGATTATTTATCAAGTATGAATTCATAATTTTCCGGACGCCCCAATGACCCAGCCGGAATTGATATATCAAAGATACGGCATAAAATCGGAAAAACATCGACCATATCGAATATTCCCATGCGGCAATTCGCCTTCAGCGCCGGTCCGCCTGCAATAAATATCCCGTGCATTTCGACCCACGCAGGATCGTAGCCGTGCGCACCCTTTATCGATATTTCGAGCGGATTCATGCCGTTGACCAGCAGCCAGCCCGGATCGGCAATGGCCACAAGCGGCGCAATATTCGCATTCCGCGAATAATGCAGATGGTCGGGAATATCCTCCCGGCGATATATCCGGAAATTCTTTTCGCTGGATTTTATATTATCATATAATTCATTAAGTTCCGACTTATCTGCAAAAAAGTGCATATAGGGACCATAGCCGCGCACTTCGCAATCGGCTCCCTCGATCAAGGGCGCAATATCGATCACTTTCGCCGTATCGATCCTGGCCATACCATGATCCGAAAGCACAATTATATTTATGCTGTCGCGCATTTTCTCAAGTTCGAGCGCACGCAGCAGCTGCCCGAAAGTGGTATCGGCGCGGCGCATTTCGAGTCGGATTTCCTCGCTTCCCGGCCCGAATTCATGCCCCGTTCCGTCGATTTTGTCATAATATAAGGCAATGAATTGCGGAGCTTCCTCCGGCGGCATCCGCAGCCACTTCAGGGCTTGGTTGACCGCGTCCAGCAGCGGGGTATCCGGCGAATATGGCTCGTTATATTCCGGACGGCGGTAATCGGGCGAAATGTCAGCTCCGGCAAACTGGAAAGCAGCCGATCGAATCCCCCAATCCTTCGCATATTCGAAAAAGGTGCGCGCGGCATACCACTTGCCATCGCCAATTGCCTGCGGATTGCTGAGGGTAAACACCTCGCCGGTGTGATAATTCTTAAAATTGTTTGCAATAATTCCGTGCTGCTCCGGATATTGCCCGGTGATCATAGATGTATGATTCGGAAATGTGGAGCTTGGGAATACCGGCCTGAGCGATTGGGCGCGGACGCCATTTTGGCCGAATTGCCAGAGATTGGGCGTATTCGCCGAATCGATATAATCCCATCTCGCGCCGTCTATCGAGATAAGCAGAACGCGCGGTTGCTGCGCAGACAGACAAATGGCGGCAATGAATACCGCCGCCATTGTCAATGCAAATTTCATTTTATCCATTGATTGCTCATTATATTAATATTTGAGAACACCGAGATCATTTCTCGGCGCCGGGTACATTCAGCTCTTCGAATAGATTAATCAATTCATCAATGCTCTTTGTGCCCTGGTCGCCCTCCATATGGCGTCGGACGGAAATCTGGCCGCTTTCGACTTCCTTCTGGCCGATTATCAGCGCAAACGGTATTTTCATCTGCTCGGATTCGGCGATTTTGCGATTGATTCTTTCGCTGCGCAGATCGATTTCCGCGCGGAAGCCATTACGTTTTAATTCTCCGTATATTTCCCTTGCTTTGTCGTGCTGGCGCTCGCCGATTGGCAATATGCTGACCTGCACCGGGGCAATCCAGAACGGGAAATTACCCGCATAATGCTCGATCAATATTGATATAAATCTCTCCATCGATCCAGCAGGCGCGCGGTGGATGATTACCGGTTCGTGCGGCTGGTTGTCAGCGCCGGTAAATTCCATACCGAAGCGTCCGGGCATTACGTAATCTACCTGGACTGTGCCGAGCTGCCATTTGCGTCCGATTGCGTCGCGCACTACGAAGTCGATCTTTGGCCCGTAGAACGCCGCCTCGCCCTTTTCGATGTGATAATCCAACCCAAGCTCGTCGGCTGCCTGAATGAGTGTATTTTCTGCTTCGTCCCATTTTTCGGCGTTGCCGGAGAATTTCTCGTCGTCCTCGTCGCGGAACGACAGGCGCGCCTTCAGCTCCATGCCGAAGGTATCGAATACGTATTTATTCAGCAGCACCGCATCTTTGATTTCGTCCTTAAGCTGGTCGGGGGTGCAGTAAATATGCGCATCGTCCTGAGTAAATCCGCGCACGCGGGTCAGACCGCTAAGCTCGCCCGACTGCTCGTAGCGATAGACCGTGCCGAATTCGAACATCCTCAGCGGCAGATCGCGGTAGCTCCGCGGCTGGCTGTTGTATATCACGTGGTGGTGCGGGCAGTTCATCGGCTTCAGGATATATTCCTCTTCGTCGATTCCGAATGGCGGATACTGCGAATCGCTGTAATACGGATAATGGCCGGATGTTTTATATAAATTCAGATTGCCAATATGCGGTGTCACAACTTCATCATAGCCGCGCTCGATCTGCGCCTTTCGCAGGAATTCCTCAAGCTTGCGGCGAATGATCGCGCCCTTGGGCAGCCACAGCGGCAGCCCGCCTCCCACGAGCTGCGAAACTATAAACAGCCCGAGCTCTTTGCCAAGCTTGCGGTGGTCGCGTTTTTTTGCTTCCTCGAGCATATCGAGGTACTCGTCCAGCATTTTCTTTTTGGGGAATGTGACGCCATAGATGCGGGTCATCATCGGGCGGTCGCTGTCGCCACGCCAGTATGCCCCGGCCACCGTCATCAGCTTGATCGCCTTGATCATCCCCGTATCGGGCAAATGCGCGCCGCGGCACAGATCGGTAAATCGGCCGTGCTTATAGAACGTAATCGGCTGGCCCTTAAGGTCTTCGAGCAATTCGACCTTGTATTCGTCGCCGATTTCTTTATAATACTTAATCGCTTCATCCCACTCGATTTCCTGGCGCTTATATTCCGATTTTTTGCGGGCAAGCTCGGTCATCTTTTTCTCGATTGCCGGCAAATCTTCCGAGCTGATTACCCGATCGCCGGGGAGATCGACATCGTAATAAAACCCATTCTCGATCGATGGCCCGATACCGAATTTGACTCCGGGATACAAATCCTGAATAGCTTCGGCCATCAAATGCGCCGAAGAATGCCAGAAAATATCCTTGCCCTCTTCGTCGTCGAATGTTAATATCCGCACTTCGGCATCTTCGTGGATCGGGCGCCCGAGATCGTATTTTTCGCCATTGACCATTATTCCAACCGAATTGCGCGCAAGGCCTTCGGATATGGATTTGGCAATCTCCATGCCCGTTGTTCCGCTTTCGAATTCTCTGACTGTTCCGTCCGGAAGTGTAATTTTCATTATTTTTGTCCGTTTATTTCCAAAATTGATTTATATATAAATTGCAAATATATGAAACCTTTAAAAAGTTATGAAAAATAACGTGACAATCAGACCATTATTTCTAATAATCATCTGTTTTTTTAGTCTCAGCTAAATATATTCTTGATATATTTTCTCGATTTATTGCAAATTGGAATTTTTCTTGTAATCCTTTCGTGCATTTGGTAATTTTGCTTATTCATATCAATTAAAATTTAACAATAATCAGGAACCCGTAATGAAACTTAAATTATTTATATTATCGCTCGCCGCTATGCTGGCCTTCGGCAGCCTTTACGCCCAGGACGAAGACCTCGACAAATTCGACTTCGAAACCGAGCCGCTCCAGCAGGAAAAGGCCCCTTATTTCGCAATTGCTGTGGGCTACACCGCTAACTTCATGTTCCCCAATGTGGACGAACTCAACAGCACATTTGCAGCGGAATTCGAACTGGAGAACTTCCCCTCGATGATGTATATGTCGGGCGTTCAGGGATTTACCGGCGTGGTGGTTGTGCCTAATCTTCGCGCGGGAGTCTTCTGCGCCAGCGGCAGCAGCCTGGTGGACTTCGACGGCAATCCGACCGCCACAGACGGCACTCCGCTAAATCGCAGCGCCGAATTTTCGCTCAGCTACAACGGCCTTGCAAACGATTATGCGAGCACTCCTCTCAAATCGCTGGCAATAACCCCCGGCCCGAACCGCGGCTGGGGCC
>CAZEMR010000036.1:0-30645 GCA_964513465.1 uncultured Hyphomicrobiales bacterium | reverse complement strand
ATCTATCTGCGATTATTCATCAGTTCGGCATACGAAACCGACGTGGTTATCGGCGGGCCGATGCTGACCGACAAGACCTACCACGTCAGGCCGGACGAAGTGACTATCATCACAGTCGATCCCACAATCGAAAACCGCACCTCGGAGCGGGTGCTGCCCAAAGGGGTCGAGATTACCTCCGAGCTTCCTGTTTCGGTGTATTGCTATAATAGCATGTACACCACTAGCGACAGCTATTCGGCAATTCCAGTGTCGCGCTGGGGCACCCGCCATGTGATAATGAGTATGCCCAACGACCAGTATTACCTGAACCGGCCCGGGCCGATTATCGACTCGACTACTCTGACCGAGCCCCGCCGCAGCGAGTTTATGGTGATGGCGGCATATGACAATACGACGATCCGCTTCCAGCCAAAGGCAATGACCGAAGGCGCCAAGCAGACCTATGAAGAATACACCGAAGTGCTCAATACAGGCGATACCTATCTGGTGAAGTCACATAAGGGGGCGCGCGGAACCGGCGACCTCAGCGGCACTATTGTCTACAGCGATAAACCTGTGGGTGTTATCAGCGGACATATGCGCACTGCGGTGCCTCAGAACCTGCCATATCCGTTCGATTCTAAAGATCATATCGTCGAGCAGCTACCGCCGGTGAAGTCCTGGGGTACTCGATTCGTATCGCTTCCGTTTTCGGTCAATGGCAAGGGCGATTTTTTCAAACTGACCAGTTACTATCCATTTACATATGTCAGGATGTATAAGGCCTCCGGCGACGACGAAATTGCGCTCAACGGCGCTGGCTGGACTGCGACCCGCTCGTATATCAACGAGCCGGTGCTCTGGGTATCGAACAATCCTGTGCAGATTGGCCAGATGATGATGCATTCCGGCGATGAAGCCGACAATCTGGAGTTCGACCCCTGCCTTGTGCTGCTGCCTCCGGTGGAGCAATTCGTATCGAGAATACTGTTCCTGACGCCCGAGAATTTCGCACGGGCGGATCAGTACGTCGGTCATGGAGTGCTGCTGGTAGCCGATGCAGCATCGCTGCCGACACTGCGGTTCGACGGCAAACTGATGACCGGATTCACTCCGATTGCGAATAATAATATTATAAATACTGATTTATACTGGGCTCATTTGAATGTTATCCCCGGCCAGCACGAAATCACCAGCACTACAGGCAAGTTTTCCGGAATTATATACGGATACGGATTGAGAGATTCCTACGCAACGGCGCTGGGTTCGTCGCTTAATATCCCCGGCGTTAAGGATACGATCAAGCCCGAAATCCACGCAACGGTTGATTGCGGCCGAATAGAGGGCTATATCCGCGAGACCGCTGACACAATCAACACGGGACTCAATTTTATCAGAATTATCAAAGAAAATACATATAATTATATATATGAATTCGATGAGGTGACCGATACATCGACTTTCGTCACATTCCGCGCATGGCCCGATGATCCCTTTGCCGACGGGCGGCTGAATTTCGAGGTTTATGACAACACCAGCAATAAAGTTTCCTATGATTATCAGTATACCCGGCGTGGACTTGAGCTTCCGTCGGAAATCCGATTCGATAATATCAGCTGGCATGATTCCGTCTGTCAGTCTTTCACGATTAAAAATAATGCGCCCAATCCGATATACCTCGAATCGGCCGATTATACGGGCGACCCGAGGGTGACAATCGAATACAACCGTGATGCCCCGCTGTGGCTCGATCCCGGCGAAGAGATTTCCGCATGGGTATGCTTTACGCCGAAGGGCGATTCGACCGATATGACGGCAAATATCGCCTTTGCATTCGAGTGCGATATTAACAAAGAAATTGCGATCAGCGGCAATGTGATCGCAGCAACGATAGACGTCGTCGGCCACGACTTCGGCGAAGTCCGCATAGGCGAGACCAAATGTGATTCCATATATATAATCAACAATGGCAATGTGCCGATGATTGTGGATTCGCTGCTGATTTCGCAGATTTCTGATGCAATCGAATTTATTCCGGACGGCATTTTCCCGGTAAGGCTGCTGCCGGGCGAGCAGATCGCTGTGCCGGTATGCTTTACTCCTGATTCCACAGGCAATTACCAATCTGTCGCTCATGCGGACAATAGTCTGAAATTATCAAATACACTGACTGTATCGGGCAACGGAATCGCGCCGAATATTAATTCGATAGTCGTCGATTGGGGGCCGCGCCGGGTGGGTACGGTCAATCCCGCAACGAGATACCTGACCAACGACGGCACTGACTGGACTTATGTCGAATTTATTCAGTTCACCGAACAGACTCATACGGATAATAATACTCAATTAATCGAAGGAATCGGCGAAATAATGCACCCCGGCGATTCGATGCGGCTGGACTTCGTGTATATCCCGCAGGCCCGCGAGGATTATAACATAATTGCGCAGCTATCCACCGACTGGCCGCTGCACGAGGCGCTGAGCATCGAGCTGCATGGCCGGGGTACTCTGCCCGCGATAGAAGTATTCGATATTCGCTGCGATACCACTGTGGTGTTTACTTCGAGCGATAAGCGCGGAATTATTCTGAAAACCGGCGGCAATGAAGCCCTGACAATCGACTCAGTATATATAGCCGGCGGCGATACTGGTTCTTTCGAATTTGATACAGATTCATTCAAAAATGTTCAGATCAAACCAGATTCTTCGGTTTATCTCGATGTGCGCTTCGTTCCGGAAACAATAGGCGAGCACAGCGTGAGACTCTCAATCGTGCACGACGCTATGCCCGACTATCAGCGCGCTACGGACGAAGTAGTCATCTCGGGATATGCCATCCCCGGCGATACCGTATCCGTGGATTCGCGGCTTGAAACGCCGCCCTCGATCATAAGCTGCCACGAGGCAACGCTCGAGGCGGTATACGAGAACACCGGCAATGTCGACCTCGAACTGCAATCATTAACGTTCGACAGTCCGGGCGGAACTGCCGAATGGATCGCAGCCCCTGCGCTGCCGCAGGCTCTGCCTGTGGATTCGGCGCTGCGCTATCCGATCCGGGTATTTGCAACGCGGGGCCAGACGGACAACCTCCGCATCGACGCCATCATAAGCGATACAATCTCGCGGACGATGGAGTACGCGGTCGATCCGCTGAGCTTTGCTATGAGAATCAATCCCGTGGCCGACATGGAAGTGGCCCCGGGCGACACCACGATGCTTACACTCAGCGGCAGCTATCCCGATGCTGTCGATCAGGCTGTTGAATTTGTCCTAAGGTTAAAAGTCGACTACAAATTCTTCCATCTGATGAACGAAAGCGGGAACATCATTATAAGCGACGGAACCTCTGAAACGCAGCTTGCGGCGACTTTAGTTCAGCATCCCGGCGAGATCGAAGTGCGCACAGCAGAAATGGTCGACCTTTCCGGCGGCCTCGACTGGAGCGTCACAATTCCGCTGATGATATTGCTGGACGAAGACCCTTCGGAAAATGCGGCAATAGAGGTGATGTCCGATGCATGCTTCGACCCCGGCAACGCAAATTTCGAAGCAAAAATTAATGATGTATGTATTTTTAACTTGCGTTCTGTTAAATTAATTACTAATTTACCAAAATTGAAAATCGCTCCCAATCCGGTTACTGATGAGCTGAATATCGAGGTATATCTACCGGAAGAAGACAAAGTAGATATCGAACTAATCGGCATGGATGGCAAATTATTTACACTCAAATCCAATTTAAATTTGAAAAAAGGCAAACATTCACTTATATTTGAAACCGGTATGCTGCCCACGGGCGCGTACATTGTTTCTTTGAAGACTACGAAAACAATCAGAAATTCATTAATCCTTATTTCTAAGTAATCAGGTGTAGACTATGAAACTTCGTTTACTCCCTCTTGCAATACTTGCACTAATTCTGGTACAGATCACTGACGCCAAAGCTCAGCTTGCTGACCCGCTTGCACCAGTCCAGACACGTTCGCCGATCCTTATCGGCCCCGTGGTCGGATTCAATCGCTCGATGCACAGCGTCGATCTGGCCTCATTCGTCGACGACCCTCTCTGCCCGTATTTCCAGAGCGGATCAGCTAACGGCTTTTATGCCGGTCTTTCTTTTGAGTATCTGCTCGGCGATCCGGCAAGATCAAAATCGTCAATCATCCTTAAAGTGCTCTATAGCACTATGCCGGCTAATCTGCAGGTTACAGGTGATGAGTATCCCTCGAGAGTGCTCGATGCGCAGGGCAACGACCAGATCATTTATTCATCGACCGAACACACTGTCGACGTGGCTTATGACATGCTTACGTTCGAACCTCTTTATAAACTGAATCTCTTTGAGTCGAATTTCGGAATCGTTGTCGGCCCGACCATCGACCTGACGATGACTTCTACACGCACTCAGAAGATGTCGCTCATAGAGCCGCTCGAAGCACAGTTTATCGAGAAACCCGGCTATACCTATGAAGACGACTTCCGCACAATCGTGGTCGCCGATGGCGATATCCCCGAAAGCAGCGGACTGCGCCTCGGCGTTAAAGCAGGCGTTCAGTACGAAATACTCTTCCAGGGATTCTACGTAGTGCCGCATGTATTCTATAACTTCGGCGTTACCCAGCTTTCCAGCGCGGAAGACTGGCGCGTAAACGCAATCCAGATGGGCGTTGATGTTCGCTTCGCTCTCTGATTTGTTTAAATAATTTTAATTAAAAAAAGCGTCTGCGTTTTGCCGCGGACGCTTATTTTTTTATTTTTACATATATTTTATTTCAAGATTTATTCCGGTGAATTATGGACATCCTATGGTCGCCCTGGCGATCCAAATATATTGATACATTCAAGGACGAAGAAAAAAAGCGCAAGGAAAGCTGCTTCCTCTGCGAGGCCGCTAATAATCCCGATCGCGACGCAGAGTTGCTCGTAGTCGCACGTTGCGAAAAAGTATTCGCAATGCTCAATAAATTCCCCTACAACAACGGCCACATGCTTATCTCGCCATACCGACACATCGGCGAGCTCGACGGCCTGACCGAACAGGAAATGGCCGCAATGATGATGCTCATACGCGAAAGCTGCGCCGCGCTCAAAGAGGCATACCAGCCCCATGGATTCAACATCGGCATGAACGCAGGCCGCAACGCCGGAGCCGGGGTGCCCGAGCATATACACATGCACATCGTGCCGCGCTGGGACGGCGACACCAACTTCATGGCCGTATTCGCCGACGTCAAGGTCGTATCGCAGTCGCTCGAAGATACTCAGCGCATTCTGTCGGAAATTTTTGCAAAGAATAAGTAGAGCCTGTGGACAGATTAGCACCCAAAAAATCGCTTGGTCAGAACTTCCTGACCGATCGCAACATGGCCGCAAAGATCGTCCGTGCGCTTGATATAAGCCCCGACGAGCCCACGATCGAGATCGGCCCCGGCGAAGGCGCGCTCACCGGACTGCTGATAGAAAGCGGCGCCCGGCTGACAGCCGTCGATATCGACATCCGGGCGATTGCATTATTAAAAGAAAAATTCAAAGATGCTCAATTCGAAATAATCTCCGGCGATTTCCGCGAGATCGATCTCGGAGCACTCTCGGCCCGCTACGGCCAAAAGCTCGCCGTGATAGGCAATATCCCGTACAATATTTCCAGCGACATTTTTTTTAAATTATTCGAAAGCGCCGGCCACATCCGCGCAGCCGTGCTGACAGTCCAGAAAGAGGTAGCCCGCCGCGTCAACTCCGGGCCCGGCAGCAAGGAATACGGCATACTGAGCGTTGCCCGCGCAATGGCCGCAAGCTCGCGGATACAGTTCGATATACCCCCGGGATGTTTCTTTCCGCGGCCGAAGGTGACGTCATCGGTCATTCGGCTGGAATTTTTCGAAGAGTCGAAATATACGGATAAATATACCGAAATTATGCGTTTAGTGCGCGCGGCATTCAACCAGCGCCGCAAGATGCTGGGCAATTCTCTGAAGAGCTATATTTCCCAAAAATCCGGCATGAGCAAAGCGGAGCTTACCGATAAACACGGCACGGAGATCGAGCAATACTTCTCGCGCCGTCCGGAGCAGATGGCCGTCGAAGATTTCGCCCGCCTTTATGAAATGCTCGGCTGATGCCGCTACAGCTTGCTAAAGTCTGTTGTTGCAGATGGCTATCGAAGTCGCAACAAAAGGCTTCAGCCCTCCGAAAAGCTTGTAGTTGACGCACCTGTGCATTAATGCTGCGAGCACGGTGCGGAAATCTCTATTTCGCTGAAATCCCCCCAATAAAAAAGGGGCCGAGGCCCCTCCGTTAAATCGTTATTAAAATATATGCGGTCATCGGTTGCGCATCATCAGATATGCGTATCCCGACAGCGCCACCGCCATCAGCGCCTGAAGATATAGCGGCGTGGCGATAAGATCGCCCTCGAGCACCGCAGCGCTGATCAGTGCGAATTTGACAGCGTAATATATAATCTTGCTTGATACGATTGCGATGCCCATTACCGCGAATTTATTTTTCACAAGGCGCGCAAGCAGATAGAACAGCCATACATTAAGCGAGAGCTCGGCTGCTATCAGGCCGGCTTTGTATATCACCGGGTGGCCGGATGTAAGTACCGAGAACAGCGGCAGCGCCACCGCCAGCATGTATGCATTCCGGCGCGATGTATGCAGGATAGCCAGTATCAGCACAATCCGCATCGGCTCGAGCAGATAGACCGGGAAGCTCAGCATGTGCGAAATCGCGGGTATGGACAATATCAATGTGAATGCGAAAAGATCAAGAATTGCGGTTGCAACCGTGCGGTTGCGTCCGCCAATAGTAAGAGTGTTTTCCATAGGCTTCCTTGTTCAAAATGATTTATTAGGATTCACGTAAATATAATAATCACAGGGATAAAATAAAAATCGGATTAAAAAAATTGAATTATTTCTTTCGAGTTTGTATATTATATGGATAAAATCAAAAATATTATGTATGCATAAATATACCGGGAAAATTATGAAGCGAAGAGATTTCCTGATGAAAAGCCTCACGGCCGCACTCGCAGCCGGAGCTGCCGGAACTATCGGCAGTCTCGACCGGCTGGCAGTGGCCGCCCCGAACAGCGCAAAGCCTTACGATATGATCGCCATAAAAAATGGCGGAGCGGCGCGGATGTTCGAGGAGGCGATCAAGGCCTGGGGCGGAATGAGCAAGGTCGTCCGAAAAGGCCAGACCGTTGTCGTAAAGCCGAATATCGGATGGGACGCTTCGCCCGAGCGTGCCGCGAATACCAATCCGGAGCTTGTCGGGCGCGTGATTTCGGCCTGCTACGAAGCCGGCGCAAAAAAGGTATACGTATTCGACCACACCTGCGACGAATGGTCGGAATGCTACTCCAGCAGCGGAATTGAGCGTGCGGCAAAGCAGGCCGGCGCAACCGTCGTATCCGGCGCCAGCGAGAGCTATTATCAGGATGTAAGCATTCCGAAAGGTAAGAAGCTCAAAAGCGCGAAGGTGCATGAGCTTATTCTCGAAAACGACGTATTCATCAATATTCCGGTGCTGAAAAACCACGGCTCGGCCAAGCTGACGATTGCTATGAAAAATCTGATGGGCATTGTCTGGGATCGCCGCTACTGGCACAAAAACGACCTGCATCAGTGCATTGCGGATTTTGCCACCTGGCGCGCGCCCGATCTGAACATAGTCGATGCCTATCGCGTGATGCTGCGCAACGGCCCGCGCGGAGTATCGACCGACGACGTCAGCGTGATGAAAACCCAGCTTATTGCGCGGGATATGGTGGCAATCGATACAGCCGCTGCGAAGATATTCGGAGCGGAGCCATCGGCGGCCGAGTATATCGCAATAGCAGGCGATATGGGAGTGGGAGAGATGAATCTCGATAATCTGAATATTAAACGAATTAAATTGTAATGACATAAGGACTTATTCGGTCGGAAAACGAATCGGCGGGAGAGTGATATATAAATGAAACTGGCAATTCTGAAAAAAGTCAGGGTGGCGCTGTCTTTGGCGTTTTTCCTATGGCTGAGCGTATTATTTTTTGATATAATTCACGAGATCGAGCCTGCATGGTTCGATTTTCCGTTATATCTGCAATTCATTCCATCCTTTCTGGAATTCGTCTCGGTGCCTGAGCTTGCGGCCGCAGGCTTTCTGATCGTAATTGTCCTGACTCTGCTCTTCGGCCGTATCTATTGCTCGTCGATTTGTCCGCTGGGCACACTGCAGGATATTATTAATTATATCCATCGGAAAATCAAGCGCAAAAAGAATTTCGAATACAAAAAAGCGAATAATTACCTCCGATACGGCATTCTTGGAATTGCAATTGCAGGGGTGGTTTTCGGACTGATCACACCGCTGATCGTGCTCGATCCCTACAGCAATTTCATGCGCATGATGAGCGCGCTTGTAATGCCGATTGCAATCAGCATCAACAATCTCGCCGCAGCGATAACCCAGCCAATGGGCATACATTTCTTCCACCGGATCGATGTGGTCTGGGCCGGGTGGCAGATAATCGCTTTTCCCGTAGTTATATTATTAATAATCGGGATAATGACGATCTGGCGTGGCCGCCTCTGGTGCAATACAATTTGTCCGGTGGGCGCATTTCTCGGATTGTTTTCAAAATATTCATTATTTAAAATCAGATTTGCTCAGGCGGAATGCACCAATTGCTCGCTTTGCGAAAAGCGCTGCAAGGCCGAGTGCATCGATTACGAAAATATGACAGTCGACGATTCGCGCTGCATAAGCTGCTTTAATTGCATTCAGGCATGTCCGGTGCGAGGCCTGACCTACAGCTACTCCGAAACCGAGGGGGAAGTCCCCGAAGCCGAGCCGGTGGCCGCCAGCCAGCGCCGTCGATTCATCAACTCGCTGCCCGGAGCTGTGCTTGGCGTCGGACTTGTGCCGATGCTGCAGACCAGCAATCCGTACCGCGAGAAATTGCGCCAGCAGCTCGGCGCCGAACGTCGCAAACCCGCAACTCCGCCGGGGTCGATCAGCACTGATAATTTCAACAGCCGCTGCACTGCCTGCCATGCATGCGTGGCGGTATGCCCGACCAATGTGATTCAGCCGGCCTGGACGGATCACGGCATTGAGCATATGCTTCAGCCAAAAATGGATTATCACGCGGGATACTGCAACTACGATTGTGTGCGCTGCTCGGAGATTTGCCCGACTGGCGCCATCCGGCCGATTGCGATGGAGGAGAAAAAGCGTATCCAGATCGGAATCGCAGAACTCATCAAAAGCCAGTGTATTGTCTATGCCGACCGCACGGACTGCGGCGCCTGCGCGGAGCATTGCCCGACCAAGGCCGTGCATATGGTGCCCTGGCGCGATAATCTGCGGGTGCCGCGTATTCGCGAAAATACCTGTGTCGGATGCGGCGCCTGTGAGTACGCATGCCCGACCAATCCACGGGCGATATTCGTCGTCCGCAACGAAGAGCACCTGACCGCCGACGAACCGAAATTCGACAAGATCGACCGCGAAGTCGACGAAGAGGAAGATTTCCCCTTTTAATTAAATGCTTTATATATTTAAGCTTGCGAATTATTTCCATTTAATATTGCAGCCGATGCCGGGCTTCTGGTTTTCGTCAGGCCGGCGACCCGCGATCAGCGCGTCCATCGCCTGCTTCAGATCGCTGCCCGTGGGATCGATCCGGTTGCCCGGACGCGAGTCGTCGAACTGGCCGTGGTAGCGCAGTTTGAATTCGCTGTCGTAAACGTAAAACTCGGGTGTGCAGACTGCATTAAAAGCTTTTGCGACGCCCTGTGTCTCATCATATAAATAGGGGAATGGATAGCCGAAATCCTCGGCCACAATGCGCATTTTTTCGGGGGCGTCATCGGGGTAATTCTCTACATCATTAGAGCTTATAGCTGCGAATACGACGCCTTTGTCGGAATATTTTTTGGTGACGTCCACCAGCTTTTCCTGAATCAGCTTTACGTACGGGCAGTGGTTGCAGATGAACATAATCACAGTCGCTTTATCGGATCGGAAGTCCTCGCGGGTCATGGTTTTGCCGGAGACGGTGTCGGGGAGTTCGAATTCGGGGCATTTTGTGCCTAATTCTACGGATTTTGAAGCGGTTTCGGCCATTGGGTATACCTCTTTATTAATTAATCAAAAATATTCGGGATAAAAGGGGAAGATTATGAAAAAAAATATGCAGATTTTCAAAAAGATTTTATAGATTGATATATTATTGAATACGAAGTTCCAAATCATATATTATCATTTCCCATGAAAAAAAATCTTGTGTTTATTATATCATTTCTGGTGATTGCATTATCAGGATGCGAGGACAGCTCCTCGACCAATGGCTATGTTATTGATTTCCGCAGCGGCGCCGCGCTGTTCGAAATGCCCGAGGGCGTTCGCTGGCAGGACGTTACCTCGCGCATGATACTGATGAACCACAGCTATTACGACGCCGATTCGCTTCGAACGATCAGCGAAGACAAAGCGACGGCCTATTTTTATACCGAACAGCGCAATTTTACGGATGCCGGCCATATATATATAAACGGCTATCTTTTGCATAAAATCAGCGCGAACGATATGGTCGGGTTCACAGGCCCGCTCCAGGATATAATAAAAATCGGTACGGCCTACGAACGAAAGATCGACGTCGATTTCGGTGGCGAGGAATACAAATTCCGCGTAGAAGGCAGCAAGGATTTCAATCCGCTGTAGATGACCGTGCTTTCGCCTGCGGATTCGATCCGCCTCATATCGCCGCAGCAGGGCAAATCATACAGCCGCAATTCGCCGCTGGCAATATCATGGCAATACCTGGCCGACAGCTCCGCCCGGGTGCGGATACTGATAAATGCGGGCGATAAAGAGATTCTGCGATTTGCCGACAATACCGGGTATTACAGTATTCCTGCCGAGGATATGGCCGCTCTGCCCGCCGGAGCCGCGACTGTGTCGATTACGATCGGTAACTATGAATTAATGCAATTGCCCGACGGATATTACGCGATCGCAGCAGTCGGATCGGCGCGCTCGGTGGCCGCCAACCTGACGCAATAGCAAAGGCTTAAAGAAAATATTTCCCGCTCAGAACCGTTTGAATTCCCAGTGGCATTACTTAAAAATGGTAATTAACGAACGGACGGCGATGGAAAATAACAGCTTCATTCCTTTTCTGATTTTAATATATTTAATAATATTCTTTTTCGATTATGTTACCCTGCGAAACTGGCATAAGCTGGCTAAACGCAGGGATATGCCGAAATGGACATATATCGTGCCCTGGGCAATCGGCGGCGCGATGGTGGTGAACTTTATCTATCTCGGATCGATGCGCTTTTTCGAAGTCGAATCCACCATGTTCCAGAAAGTTTTATACGCGATCGCTATGGTCTGGTATCTGCCCAAAGTCGTAATCGCCCCGGCCATCGGCATCAAAGAATTATTTTTATTAATTAAAAGATTCGTTCGCCGCCGGATACTCAAAAGGCGCGACGACCGGCTGGATATGAAAAAAGTCGCCTCGCGAAGGAAATTCATCCAGAATGCCGGATGGTCTATGGCTGGTGTGCCCTTCGTAATCGTGGGCCATGGTATCATGCGAACAACGCACGATTTCCGGGTTGCGCATGTGGACGTCGGTATCGACAATCTGCCGCCCGAGCACGAAGGCCTGCGCATAGTCCAGTTCTCGGATATCCACGCCGGGTCGTTTTTTACGCCGCGGCCATTCGAGCGGGCGGTGAATATTGCCAACAATCTGGATGCGGATATTTTCATCGCTACCGGCGATTTCGTGAATTTCGACCAGGCGGAATACGACCTGATCTCGCATGAATTTTCGAGAGTACGCGCGCGCTACGGCAAGTTCGGCTGCCTGGGCAATCACGATCATTATATGATCCCGTCCGACCACCGATTGCTGGTGCGCAAAATTCGCGAAAGCGGAATTAATTTGTTAATCAATGAAAATCTGAAAATTGATATAAAAGGAAAGCCGCTGCAGCTTGCCGGTACGGACAACACCGGCCACCGGCTCGAGCTTGCAGATTTCGACCTGGCGATCGAGGGCCTCAGCGAGGACGAGCCGATTTACCTGATGTGCCACGACCCCACGAACTGGGACCGCTCGATAGTCGGCCAGCACAAGGTCGATCTGATGCTCGCCGGGCATACCCATGGCGGCCAGGTGAAGCTCGGTGCATTCGGAGTTGGTATTTCCGGCGCGCAGTTCGTCTATAAGCAGTGGGCCGGGCTATACGAAACCGATGGCCAGCAGCTTTACGTCAACCGCGGCCTCGGAACCGTCGGGCCGCCCGTGCGCGTTGGCATTCCGCCGGAGATCACCCTTATAACCCTGCGCCGGCGCGAAGATTTGGAAATTTCCTGAGATTTTGCCAATTTGGATTTATACATATCAGATAATCCAGGGCTGCAGGAGTTGCCCGGATTTTTAAGCCATACAGCGGGGTCTGAAAATGGATAACCGATTTGAATTCGAACTGGAGAATGATCTCTCGGAAATCGAAAGGCTTAATTCGATTCTCGAGGATCTGGCCGCACGCGGATTATTGCCCCAGGATAAGCTGTTCGGCGTCAATCTTGCGCTCGAAGAGCTGATAACCAATGTTATATCATATGCTTATGACGACGACGCTCGCCATCTGATCGGGCTTGCCTTCGAATTCAAAGATGGGAAAGTCGATATCGAAATTGCAGACAACGGCCGCGAATTCGATCCGTTCGAGGAAGCCGCAAAGCCGGATCTGGATGCCGCACCGGAGGACAGGCCGATCGGCGGACTGGGCGTGCATTTCGTTAAGCAGATGATGGACGAATATTCGTATTCCCGCAAAAACGGCAAAAATATAGTAAGATTATCAAAGAATTTGTAATACAGGGAAAGTCATATGGAAATCATTTCGGCGAAAAAAGGAGATTTTACGATAGTGTCACCCAAAGGCAGGCTGGACGTAACCAGCTCCGTCGAGTTCGACAAAGAGCTGGGCGAGATTACCAAATCCGAAAAAAGTATAATAGTGGACTGCTCAGAGCTGGAGTATATCAGCAGCACAGGGCTAAGGGTATTTCTCTCGTATCTGAAGAAAATCGGCGCAGCGGGCGGCAAATTCCACATCTGCGCACTCAATGACAATCTGAAGGAGATATTCGATATATCCGGATTTACCAAAATATTCAAAATATTCGATAGCTGCGAAGAAGCAATCAGCCACTAAATTAATAATTGATTTGAAATAAATATTGCGAAGCAGATTTCGGTTTGCTTCGCTTTTTTTTTATATTGAGTTAATTTATAATTCATATAGATTTAACATTCGCTTGCTATATTTCCCTTCTGTTTCATTAGATAAATTGAAAATGTTATGATAAAAAAAGCAGACATGCATGTTCATTCGGTCTATTCCGAGCACCCTTCCGAATGGTTTTTGCAAAGGCTCGGAGCCGGAGAATCATATTCACTCCCCGCAGACATCTACCGGATCGCCCGCCAAAAGGGGATGGATTATGTGACAATTACCGATCACAACCGCATCGATGGAGTAATGCTGCTCCGCGATAAACACCCGGACGATGTTTTTACCGGAGTCGAAACCACCGCCTACTTCCCCGTCGATGGATGCAAGGTGCATATATTAATATATGGATTCGAAGAGGACGAGTTCGCAGAAATTCAGCGGCTTCGCAGGAATATCTGTGAGCTGCGTGAATACCTTCGAGCGCGCAATCTGACCCATTCGCTGGCGCATCCATTCACGTCGGTCAACGGCAGGCTCTCGATGGAGCACAGCAAACAATTGCTTGCGATGTTCAATATATTCGAGGCTCGCAACGGAGGCCGCAGCCAGCTTGTCAATGATGTCGCACTCGATCTCGTACGAGGAGTTCCGCAGAGCGAACTGGAAAAAATTTCAAGAGATTTCGGAATTAAAAAAAGGGGGGCTGACCTCCGCAGAAAGGGCTTTACGGCTGGTTCGAACGACCATTCGGGGCTGTTTGTGGGCGAGACTTATACAATGGCCGATGCTGTCAGCAAGGGCGATTTTCTGAAGAATATCCGCGCCGGACGTGGAATGATCGAGGGCCGCAATGCCGATTTTCTGACGCATTCATTCTCGGTATTCAAAGTGGCTTATGATTTTTCGAAGCACGAGGGCATGAAGATTTCGAGCCGTGTGATAGAGGATCTGACCGAAAATATATTCAAGGCGCGGGAATTAGGATTTTTTGACAAAATTCGGCTTAAAAGCATCAATGCCACGCTTCATTTGGGGGGCAATGATATTACTTCACGCAAAATCATGCAATTGATTGCCCAGCTTTCCCATTCGCCGGTGGCCGGCCACGAAGAGCGCTTCGATATGGTTTATAAAACGATTACCTCCATTTCGGACGATATTATCCGCGAGGTGATTAAATCAATCACTGACGATCTCGAGAATCTTAATATTTTTTCATTTCTGGGCAGGATGTCCACATATTTCGCGCCGATGTTCATGATTGCGCCGTTTCTGACCTCGATCAATTATTTATACCGCGACCGTCGGCTGATAGACCAGCTCCGCGCGGAATATCACCTTGCATGTGAAGATTCGGAAAAGCGCATACTTTGGTTTACCGATACGATTAACGACCTCAACGGCGTCTCTTATACTCTGCAGCAGCTTGGCCACAAGGCTGCCGAGCGCAATGCGGAAATAATGCTGGCTACTTCGCTCGGCGAGGGCGAATCACGCAAGGGGCTTCCCGAAAATGTGATGTATCTGGACAGCATCTATAGCTTCACCGCGCCATATTACGACCGCTATCGCCTGAAGGTGCCGTCGCTGCTGGGGTCGATCAAAAAGATTTATGAATACAATCCCGACGAAATATATATATCCACTCCGGGCTTTGCCGGGCTGACCGGCCTGCTATGCGCAAAGCTGATGAAAATCCCGTCGGTCGGCGTATTCCATACGGATTTCCTGCTTCAGCTAAAGGCCATCAGCGACGAGGACTCGCTATATTCAATGGTCGATACCTTCACGAGGTGGTTTTATACCAGCGTCGATTTTATCGCCGTGCCAACCCCGGAATACGTCCGCGTGCTCACCGAATACGGATTTAAGCGCGAGAATATCACACGGCTGAGCAAGGCAGTCGAAACCGATGTATTCCGCCCGATCGAAAACGCGCGGGAAATAGTATCGGAAAAATATGGCATTGGCGAGGGTATAAATCTGCTGTTCACCGGGCGGGTATCGCTCGATAAGCGGCTCGATGCGATGATGGAGATATTCGAGCGCTGCGTCCGGCTCCGCACTGATATTAATCTGATAATCGCCGGCGACGGGCCGTATCTCGATGAATTGCGCAGCAAATACGGCGAATGGGGCAATATATATTTATTGGGCCGCATCCCGCGCGAAGAGCTTCCGGAGCTGTATTCCGCCGCAGATGTGTTTCTGTTTCCGAGCGAGGCGGATACATTCGGGATGTCGGTGCTCGAGGCCCAGGCCTGCGGGGTGCCGGCGATAGTCTCGGACAAGGGCGGCCCGCGGGATATAGTGATAGACGGCGAAACAGGCTATGTGGCCGCGGTCGGCAATCGCGAGGAATGGGTCGGACGGATAATCGAACTATGCGAGAAAACGGACAGCGGAGAAATCGATGATATAAAGCGGGCAAGCATCGAAAACGCGCGCGGCCGCTTTAGCTGGGAGAATGTATTCGAAGATATTTTCGATGAATTGAAGCCAATTCAATAAATAATTATCAATTTTTTTGAAAAAATTATTATTTTATATGATTGAATTGACAAATAATCATCGGGAAATAATATGTTCGGAAGAATTATTCTTTATATAGCTGCAATATTTATATTTACTTCATTTTCAAACGCCCAGATTCACCAGTCCGGGCTATTCACCGTTTCGGTGCCCGACGTCGGCGCCGGGTATTCATTCCAGAAATTCAGCGATACCCGCGGCGACTTCGACGAAATCGCAAAGCCGGCGCTGGAAACTTCGATTAATGCCGAATATTTCCTTGCCCGGCAATTTTTCGTAAATCTTCGCGCAGGCTATTCTATTCAGAATTCGGAGACCAGGCTATCCGAGGAGTTCACATATCTGAAAAACGGTGTGCTGATGACCGGCCAATTCCGCTATGAATACGAGCTGGAGCTGCGATCGCTGCACATATACCCCGGCGTAGGAATCAAGGACGGACATTTCAGCATTATGGCGGGGTTTGGCTATAATCTGGTCGGGGGCACCCACGAAAAATATCGCGAGCGGCTGACAGAGCCCGAAGACGCCGTATTCGAAGGTGGCGGACGCATCCGAAATGAGACCGAGGGCGAGGTCGCAGATATGAAGGACAGCTACATCTCATTTTGGGCGGGCGCATCGTACGACTTTCCGCTGAACCGCCGCGAATCGATATATCTGACCCCATCGCTTAGGTATGATTTCTCGTCGGTATCGGTCAATCAGACCGCCGACTGGAAATACCAGAAGCTGATAATCGGCATAGCGGCAAAATTCAACTTCAGCCGATTGTTTGAGTGAGGCTAATAGATTGAGTTTTTAAACGTATACTACGATAGTAAATGTTTTATGGTTTACATGAAGTAATTATATGCTGCAAGAACTATTTCCAAATAAATCCAAAATAAATGTCAGATATGACGATCTCAACGATAAAGGATATCATGGTGTTTTAATAGATGTTTTGTCAAAAGACCTCAATTTTCATAATTCCAATTCAAGATATGCATCTCATAATTTTCATTCATTCCCGGCAAAATTCCCACCCCAATTGCCGGCGCAATTTATTCAAAGGTTGACAAAACCCGGAGATACGGTATTGGACCCCATGGCCGGTTCGGGTACAACTTTGGTTGAGGCATATCTCAATGATAGAATTGCGATAGGATTTGATATTGACCCATTGGCAATACTGCTATCTAAAGTAAAAACATCGCCTTTGAACTATGATAGACTATATTCCGAATATGTGAGAATAATCAGAAATGCAGAAAACGAATACCGGAAAAATCCGAGCAAATTGATGGAAATAGCAGGTAAACGCTGGGATGAAGAAACCTGCAAATTTGTTAATTATTGGTTCCACCAAGATACCCAGGCTGAATTATTGTCTTTAATTATTGAAATTGAACGAATCGATGACGACGAAATCAAGAATTTTTTTAAATTGATGTTTTCATCTGTTATAGTTACCAAAACCGGCGGTGTGTCATTGGCCCTTGATTTGGCGCATACCCGACCACACAGAGCAAAAATAATTTTTTCTAAAGAAGGGAATTGCATAGAAGGTATTGACATATATAAAAATGAGAGTATTAATAAGAATCTGATCAAAAAACTTAAGTCACCGATTGAAGAATTCAAGAAAAAATTTCATCAAAATATTGAAACTGTGTCCCGTTCGGAGATTAGAAAATATTTACCGGAAATTCATTTTGGTGATGCCCAGCATCTTCCATTGGGAAACGACACTATTGACCTGATTGTAACCTCGCCTCCCTATGCATCCAATGCAATCGATTATATGAGAGCTCATAAATTCACCCTTGTATGGTTTGGTTATACTATAAGACAATTGAGCGAAAAACGGAAAGAATATATCGGAGGGGAAAGCACATCAAATATCGACCTCGAAAATTTGCCGGAATTTTCTCGAAGTATAATTAAAAATGTAGCCAAAAAAGACATTAAAAAGAGTAAGGCTATTCATAGGTATTATTCGGAAATAGTACGTATCTTAAAAGAAATGAAACGAGTGCTGAAACCTAGCCATGCAGCTATTCTGGTTGTAGGAAATTCAATAATTCGAGGAGAAGACATTCAAATTGCAAAATGTTTCGAAGAAATTGGCAGCACTTTGGGATTTGATATCCCATATATTTCGGTCAGAGAATTAGATCGAAATAAGAGAATGATGCCAACAGGGTTTATTCAAGACAAGAGCTCGCAAATCCAAAAAAGAATGCACGAGGAATACGTAATACCATTTTATAAACCTTAAGTCAGAGTTGCAATGGATTTATCTAAATGCAGAGAAAAATATCATTCAGATATTTGCAATCAGATTCTTAGGATCATCAGAAAAAGCGGTAAAGAAGCATATCCGAATAATGCAGATGGAAGCAATTTAGCGAGTAGACAAATAGCCTGGGGATTGTACGAGAGAATTCATTGCTCGAATAAGTATTCAAAATTGTCAGGACAAACCGTAGGAAATAAATTCGAAATTATCACAAGAAATTTTCTCGAAAATACATTCTCGCTTTTAGAACACTTACGGCCCGGAAAATGGGAATATTCGATAAACAAACCGATTTCCTGTTTTGACCAGTATAGCGATTTAGCCAAAATAGAGGAAATAATCAAATTAAATAGAGAACTGGCAACAACTTTAGGAAAAGATTATATAGTAAGCCCTGATATCATAATTTCCAGAGTGCCAGTGACTGATAACGAAATCAATGTCAATAATCTTTTTTTGAATTTAGAAAATCCACTGGCACGTCTAACGCCATTGAGAAAAGTGAATTATGAGTCTGATAATCCTATCCTGCATGCAAGTATTTCCTGCAAATGGACTTTACGAAGCGATCGGGCTCAAAACACTCGTACCGAAGCTTTAAATTTGATCAGAAGCAGGAAAGGGAAACTTCCGCATATTGTAGCTGTAACAGCAGAGCCAACACCAATTAGGATAGCCAGTCTTGCACTCGGAACGGGCGATATAGACTGTGTCTATCATATAGCATTGCATGAGCTTCGTGAATCAATTGAAAGTCTGGGCAATGCAGATCAGTTAGAAATGCTTGATATTTTGGTGCATGGTAGAAGGTTACGAGATATATCTGACCTTCCTTTCGATCTTGCAATATAATATTCATTAAAATTCAATATCTTGCGCCGAGTGAGAGCGATAGGAATACTCCGCCGAAGTCCTTTATCGGCTGGCCTTTGATGCTTTCGAGGCCGTCGCCGCCGAAGGGGATGTAGTAATACCGCGCATTGACCCCGAGCAGGGTGCCGCCCACACCGCCCACATAGGCTCCGAGTCCCACGAATCCGCTGGGCCGGATGTATGTTTTGACGTCGCCCCATGCCTCGAACCAGCCCTGTTCGTACGGCGTTGACATTATGAGCGACGGGCCTGCTCCTGCGCTTACGTATGGCCGGAAGGATTTGGCGAGCGCATCGCCGAACATCATGTATTTTGCGCCGAACATAAGCGGGAGGTTGAACAGGCGGTTGATCTTGCCCGGCACAAAATATTCGCCTGTGTTATAATTATATACTTCGAATTCGTCGGTGTTCCGCGCGCCTGAGATATAGAGGCTTATGAACCCTACCGTGTTTTCCGATAGGTTGCGGTTGTAGAATCCGCCTACTCCGAATCCGCTGCGCGAAAACAGAAGGCTGACGCCGCCGGCATTGTTGAGCTCGCCTCGGGTTAGCTCGGGGCTGACCAGTGGGCGCGGGGAATTATATATGAAAGTGGTGTCCAGCTCGGCGCCGGGATTGATATCGGTGCGCTTCTGGGCGTAAATATCTGCCGAAAAAAGCATTGCGGCAGCCAAAATAATTGATGTTATAATACTTCTCATAATAAACGGGGTCGGGATAAATATTTGCAATATCTTAATTAAATGTTAATTAAAAGTGATTAACACTCACTTAAAAGAAACGTATATTCGTCTTATAAAATTGTAAGGATTGTAAGATAGGATTATCTTTCGTATTTTGAAATTCATTTTTTTGCAAATTGAATAAATTGTGCCCTGAAATTGGCATATGGACTTGAAAAAGGGATGAAATTAAAAAGAATACTTGAAATAATCGAGGAAAAACTGCCCGCTCAAAGCGCTATGGAGGGCGACCGCATCGGACTCCAGGTGCAAAGCAGACTAAGCGAAGCCTCCTCGATTCTCGTAGCTCTCGAAGTCGACGACAGCACAATCGACGAAGCGATTTCCCAGAATTGCAACTGCATTATAGCATTCCACCCGCTGATTTTTCACCCGATCAAAACTATTACCGAAAACGACAGAACCGGACGACTTGTGAGCCGGCTCATCCAAAATTCCATATCCATGATTGCGGTTCATACCACTTTCGACGCATATTCACTTGGCACCAGCGAAATTATCGCCAAGCGGCTTGGCCTTGAATCCACGGGATTTTTAGTGCCCGATCCGCAGATCGACAACCGCGGGATGGGTGTGGTGGCAGCGCCCGAGAAGCCAATTGCTCAGTCAGAGCTGCTGAACCGTGCCTACGACGTATTCAGCGCGCCGCTCCGATATTCTGCGTATGACGACGACCGGATGATCGAGAGGGTGGCTATAGTCGGCGGCAGCGGCGGATCGTTTATGAACGATGCCCTGCGGAGCCGCAGCGATGCATTTATTACGGCCGATATTACTTATCATACATTCCACGCAATTAAGAACAAAATTATGCTTATCGATCCCGGCCATTACGAGATGGAACAATTCGTACCGGAAGGACTGGCAAAATATCTGGCCGAGGATCTGAAACGAGAAGGTATTGAAAAGATGATGACTTCCACCGCGCTGACCAATCCGGTGAGTCATTATCCCGAGGCAGAGAAGTATGAGGATCTGCAGAGAAATTATTTATTAAATAATAAAATTATGGTGTAGTTCAATGGATTCACAAATTGAGTATATTTCAGCGCTTGCTTTGGTTGACGAAATTATGGATGATCTGGAGGAAGAATACGGCGATCTTCCCGAACAGCTGAAAAAGCTCCAGGACAAGGTTAACGAAAAAGAAAAACTCGCAGAGGAAACGGAAGGAATACTGACGGATATCCGCAAATTTTGCTCGACTTCCAAGCATACGCTGGTAGAAATGAAAGACCGCGAGGAAAAGCTCGCCAAAAAGCAGTTCAATGTGCGAAACAATAAAGAATTCGACGCAATCACAAAAGAAATCGAAAGCCTGCGCAAAGAGCACGAACAGCTTTCCGACCGCCTGCGCAAGGAAGGCGTCAAGGAGGAAAACCTCGTCTCGATACTCGAAAAGCAGAAAGAGGAGGCCAGCGCAGCCCGCGAGGAATTCGACGAGAAAAACGCCGAGGTCGAAGTGCTTACAAGCGATCAGAACGAAGAAGTCAAAGAATTGATCGAAAAACGCAACAAGGTCGTGAAAAAGATTGACAAGGAATTTTATGCGGAATACGAACGCATCCGCACATTCTATAAAGACGCCGCCGTGCGCATCGTAAAGAATAGCTGCTCGGGCTGCTATAGCGCAGTGCCGCCGCAGATCATCGTCGAAATGCGCAACAAATTCGACGACGTATATTATTGCGAGAATTGCGGCCGCATAATGATCCCCGGCGAAGCAGTCGTCGAAGAAAACGAAATCGAACAGATATAATATATATAGATATTGCCGAAAAATAATCCCCGCACGGGCGCTGCTCCGGCGGGGATTTTGCATTTAAAAAATATTATCTGGCGACCATTACTTTCCTTGATGCAAGAATATCGCCTGAATGATTTCTGAATGTTATTAAGTACATTCCATTTTGGATATTGGAAATATCCAATTTAATTGGTGACATTCTATATAAAACATCGTTCCATAGTTCATTCACGAAATTACCTTTCAGGTCAGATAGCTCAATAGTAATGTTGAGAGATTCCCGATCAGGCAGATCCATTATCAAATTAAGCTCACCGCTATTTGCAGGCTGCGGCCAAATATTAATAATTACTATCTCGGGATTGGGATTATTAATATTTGATGTCTGCTCAGGCGACTCGGCTTTTTTGTAATTTATTGTTTCCCGCTCAATATAAATAGTGTCTCCGCCGCTTGTGATGTATTCATTAAAATACCTGTTATAATAATATGCTAAATCCTGATTTCGAAATGAAAACCGTATTTTGTTAGGTGGCAGCCATCCGGTTGCGATCTTTGTACTGTCGCAAAATGAGATGATTTCGTTAAAATATTGATTTTCTAAATCAGTAAGTTGCGCAGTTGAGCATTTAAGTATTTCAATTTGTGTGCTGTCACGTTCAGTAATCATCGCCTGCGAGAAATCTGATACATTGCTACAGTATAAACTCATTCCATAAGGAGTTGTTCCCCAGCGCTTTGGTTGAATACGAAGGTAAATCTCCTGTCCGGCGAAGCCTGTTGGCAGTGGGTGAGAATGATTAAAAGGGGTAGGATCGGTTCCGTATCGGGGAACTATTTCGCTCGTAGGATTAGGCAGCACGCCTACACTGTCAATAGTTCCGATTACTTCTCCGTTGGACGTTTTAACAAGCTGAATTACGAACTCCTGACCATCGAGAATTCGCCCTTCTCCAACTTGCCAATAATTATCACGCCAATCGCCATTGGGCAGCGGACTATCAGGCGTGGAGTGAGCGCAATCGTCGGTGGCTGTCAATGCCCGATAGAATTTAATCTCTCCGCTGTCCGGCATAAAAAAGGGCTGGGAGCGGGCAAGTGTGCGCAACGTATAATCAATTCCTTGAACGGAATCACCTTTAGCAGGGTAGAATTCTTTTACCAGAGTATCCAGGTATATCCGGGTTTGATTTCCACTGGCGTTTAAAATGAATTCTCCGTATTCTGCTTTAACGAATGCGGAGTCAAACCTATTCATGAAAGTATAATAATGCAGGAAGCGATAGTTCTCGGGACGCACATTAGTTATTATGGATACTGGATTGCATTGAGTGTAGGCGGGTACAATGCTTACTGAAAGCAAAAGTACAAATAATTGTAAATTCCGAAGTAGTTTCATGGTGGTCACCTTTATAATATGTGTTAGGAAGGTATCTTTAATATGCACGAGTTTCGACATAACAATCGATTGAACCGTCACATCCGTATATCCCGCAATTATTATAATTGTACATTAAACAAAAGCCGCGAAACATATCTTCGCAGCAATCATTGTCCATGTGCTCGTTTAAGCGATTCATACATTCGTTGTCATAAGGAGTACGATACAACCTGCAAAGTCTGAATTCTTTGGATTGGTGTGCACAAGTTTTCGTACAGTAATTAGTATATTTGGTTTCTGGGCAAATCAAAACACATGAGATGTTACAGGTTTTGGTAATTATTCCGCAGTGGCAATTATTTGGCAACGTACAGCAGGCTTGTTCAGTAATAGGGCCTTCTCCTTCACGATTTTTATCAGATAGCATGGTTTGAAACGAGATCAAAAATACAAGAAAAAATATTAGTTGAATTTTCATGGCGAGTACTCCCGCATTTTTGGATAGTTGATTGACTATTAGGAATGATACATTATTGATTTGCAAATATATATATATATGCAAATTTTATTTTATATTTTATTGAAAAAATAATAAATCATGGGATAGGTGATTCAATAAGAACTCTGATGGAAAATACAGAAAGCCTCGTTCCGCCGCTAATTGGCAAAACGAAGGCTGTCCGAACAATAGAGATATTTTTTAGAAAAATGAGTCAGAGTATCTGGAGCTCATTTCGATTTACTTATGTTCATAATAACGCCATCAAAATCAGCGGCGTTATTTGCCCATGATGCCTTCGAAATAGGCGAGGGCGTTCTCGCCGATGTCCTGCACGTCGTAGCCGCCCTCGAGGCAGGTCAGCACGGGGATGTCGAGCTCACCGTACATCTGCCCGAGCTCACGGAAAAAATCCCGCGATATTTCGAAATTGCCCGAGGGGTCGTCCTTGAACGGGTCGAACCCGAGCGATGCGACGAAGTAATCCGCGCCCCATTCGGTGATTTGCTTAAGCACCGAGCGGACATGCTCGCGGTATTCGCCGTCGGTGGTGCCGGGCGGCAGCGGGATGTTCAGCGTTGTGCCGTGGCCGATGCCCTTGCCGTGTTCCTCGGCGAATCCTGAGAAATATGGATAATTAATTTTGGGATCGCCGTGTATCGAGATATAAAACACATGCGGGCAATCGTAGAAAATCCCCTGGGTGCCGTTGCCATGGTGGAAGTCGGTGTCGAATATTGCCACCCGGCCTCCGGTCTTCGAGAATAAGTACTGCGCGGCGACGGCGGCATTATTGAAGTAGCAGTATCCGCCATAATTCGCACGGTCGGCGTGGTGGCCGGGCGGACGGCAAAGCGAGAATGCTCTGCGCTCCTGTTTGGTGGCGAGCAGTTCGGCGCCGGTAAGCGCCACATCGGCCGAGGCCTTGGCTGCGGTGAATGTGTGTTTGTCGATTTCGGTGCCCACATCGAAGCAGAAATATCCGGCTTTGCGATAATTTATCTGCGATGAGGGATCGAAATGGCGATATGGGAATATATGCGGATAAACGGCTTCGTTGTCGCCAAGATCATTCTCGCATTGCTGGAAATGCCTTACCATTTCCTCGTCGTGAACGGCCAGAATATGAGACAGCGGAAAATCATCGGCTGCGATGAGATATTTCTCATAGCCCTTGTTTTTCAGGTGGTTAATGATTTCTTTTTCGCGGTCGGGGGTTTCGGGATATTTTACCTTTTTCCCGAAATTCCATTCGTACTTTGGCTGGTGCAGTTTCTGCTTTTCGCTCCAGATTACTTTCATGGGCGTTCTCCGAAAATTAAAAAATGGTAATCGAATAATGACAAAGTTAATATAATTTATAAAATATCCCGAATTATCAAGAAATTAAATCATAAAAATCACGTCAATAAATAGGAAAATTGGCAGGGGGAAAGCAGGCAGCCGCGTTCCGCCACTTTAGGCGGGATGAGGAAAGTCCGGACTCCGCAGAGCAGCGCGCTTCGTAACCCGAAGGCGGCAATCCCGGCAATTGTGGCGTTTCGCTATAAGCCGGGCAAGCCGATGGAAAGTGCAACAGAAAGTATACCGCCGGCCCCATCGGGGCAGGTAAGGGTGAAATGGTGGGGTAAGAGCCCACCGGCGTCGCGGGCGACCGCGGCGGCCAGGTAAACCCCGCGCGGAGCAAAGCCAAATAGGGACGCAGAGCCGCTGAAAAATGCGGCCGCGGGGCTGCTCGTCCGGCACCTGCGTCCGGGTAGGCTGCGTGAGTGCGGCGGCGACGTCGCACCCAGATAAATGGCTGCCTCCATGCGAGATGCGTGAAGACAGAATCCGGCTTATCGCTTTCTTCCTGTCGTTTTTAATTAATTATTTCTCCGAATTAAGTCAAATTACCCACCAAAAATGAATTCCACGTTTGTTTAAATGGCATTTTTTATTATTTTTACCAAAAATTATTGAAATTTTTAAATTTTGCGGAAGGAAATATCCGGTGAAACTTCCAGAAGATCCCTATGTGCTTGAGCTGTTGCCCGAATTTATCGATACATGGATCGTCGATATTGACGAACAGTATGATAAATATCTGAAAGAAAAAAACGCCGACGAGCTGTACAGGCTTGCCCATACCCTGAAAGGCTCGTGCTTTCAGTTCGGACTCGACGAAATCGCAGAGATGGGCATACGGCTGATGGGATTCTGTAAAGAGAAAAACTGGGAGAAAGCCGCCGCGCTGAAAGATCCGATTAAAAGCCGGTTCGTAAAGGCCAAATCCGAAATCGAGACAATGCTTTAATTTGTTGAATTTAAATCTATTTAATTATGAAAAAAACATTACTGCTTGCGGGCGCTGTCGCCTGTTTATTTTTCTTATCGGTCGCGTTTGCTTTTGCGCAAACACGTATCACAGTGCTTCCGTTCCAGAATATGGATGGCAAAATGGAGCTTAATATCTGGAGCTATAAGCTGCAGGATTCGCTGACCAAATCGCTGCACCAGCTCGATCCGGCCGAAGAGCATTTTCATATCATTCCGGCCGATTCGGTCGAAATGGTGCTCGCCGAGCTTAATCTCGACCCAACGAATCCGCAGTATGCCTCGGATATGTGGAAAGCCGTGCGCATGCTCAACGCTGAAAAAGTGGTGACGGGGAATTTTAATATCCGCGCCCGCAAATTCCTGATCAATGCATATGTATATGACGTCCGGCTCAGGCTGCCGGCTCAGGATCACCAGGCACGCGACATTTTTAAAAAGGAAGCGGATATCTACGAATCAATTCCGATTATAGTCGAATCACTTAAGCCCGCCCTGATGGGCGAGTAATATTCTATCGAAACAATTACGCGGCCGGCGGACTATGGCTTCATGTGAAGCGCAAGCCATATCGTCGGCCGTAGTTTGTCTGTGGACTCCACCCGGTGGCGGCAATGCGCCGGGATAAAGACATAATCGCCCGGTTCGAGCGGCAATATTTCTTCGGATTCGAATCTCAGCTCGGCCGAGCCCTGCAGCAGCATTACCCATTCGTCGGCGTCCTGATTGTACCATTCTCCATCGGGTGTGCTCTGGCCGGTGGATATGATGCGTTCCAGCCGTACGCCTGAGGTTTTGAGGAGTTCCTCGAATATTTCATTTGGAGAGCTTTCCGGCGCGCTTTTATATATATTATTCTTTTTGATGTTCATATTTTTTTCAAAATAATTTATTGTCCTGTGTGTTTTCTCTTCTCATCTTCCCGAAATGCCCGTATGCACGGTCGGTGGCTATACGCCCGCGCGGAGTTCGCTGGATAAATCCCTGCTGAATCAGAAACGGCTCGTAGACCTCCTCGATAGTGCCGGGCTCCTCGCCGACTGCCCCGGCGATGGTGTTGATGCCCACGGGCCCGCCTGAGAATTTATCAATTATTGAGAGTAGTATTCGCTTGTCCATATCATCGAGTCCGTAGCTGTCGACTTCGAGCGCAGTGAGCGTCATTTCTGCAATATCGAGCGTGATGGTGCCTTCGCCCTTGACCTGGGCAAAGTCCCTTGCGCGGCGTAGCAGACGGTTAGCGATGCGGGGAGTGCCGCGAGACCGCGAGGCCAGCATATGGCATCCCTCTGCGTCGACTGGCACATTGAGTATGGCTGCGCTGCGACGGATGACCGAGCCGAGGTCTTCGGCGTCGTAGTAGTCAAGGCGGTTGGCTATCCCGAATCGCGAGCGCAGCGGTGCTGTCAGCAGTCCTGCGCGGGTTGTGGCACCCACAAGTGTGAACCGCGGAAGCGAAAGCTGTATGGTGCGCGCCGACGGGCCGGAGTCGATCATAATATCGAGGCGGAATTCCTCCATCGCCGAATATAAATATTCCTCTACAACGGACGAAAGGCGGTGGATTTCGTCGATGAACAGCACATCGCCCTCCTCGAGATTGGTCAGCATACCGGCAAGGTCGGCGGGCTTTTCGAGTACGGGCCCGGAAGTGATCTTGATATTGGCCTTCATTTCGCGGGCGATTATATAGCTGAGCGTGGTTTTGCCGAGGCCGGGCGGTCCGGTCAGCAGCACGTGATCGAGCGCCTCGGCGCGCGCCCGGGATGCGGCGATAAATACCTTCAGATTGTCGACAATTTTTCTTTGCCCGGTGAATTCGGAGAAGGAATCCGGTCGCAATGCTTTCTGGAATTCATCGTCTACAATACATTCCGGAGACGTAATCTCGTCTATGCGTTTTTTATCATTCATAGTCAAATTATTAATCAATTAAGTAAACAATTCCTAAAGATAATATCTTTTTCTGATTATAGAAAAATATTTTTGTCAAATATTTTGTCTGAATCATGATTGAATGAGATTCAGTGCGGGTTTTGGCGGATTATTCCTATAATTTATGTAACTTAATTTTTTGGATATTGTTATTGATATTAAGAGGAATAGATTAAGAATATATTAGAAAATAAATTACTGATTTTGAACTTTCAGAACAGGAGTATGAAATGAAACGACTACTCAAACTAAGTATGCTGGCGCTTTCGATGATGATCGCATTGTCGGTCAACAGTCATGCGCAGGCGTTGCTCGATATGACATTCAATGCATATCAGGGCACATTCAATCAGATTACAGGTGGCACTCAGATCGTAACCACTGCGGACGATAATACCTATATCATAGGTCTTCCGTTCGAATTCAAATACGACAATGTAATGTATGATCAGGTTTACATGAATGCAAACGGACTGCTTACTTTCTATCCTGCAACCGGATATTACTTTATGTACTATTCGAATGGTATTCATGCCAATCGCCCCACAATCCACTGTATGATGCGCGACCTTTATACGCGCGGAGAAATGCGTGTGGAAGTCCAGGGCGCTGCACCCAATCGCGTTGCAATTTTCCAGTGGCTCGAAGTTGACTTTTACTATAGCTATAATGCCAATATGAACTTCCAGGTAAAGCTATATGAAACCTCTAATATTGTCGAAATAGTTTATGGCGATATGGATAGGGGGAGCTTTAATTTTGGCACCTCTTACTATTACTGGTGCGGAGTTGGCTTTAGCGGTACCGGGGATGCCTATTCCGAAGATAATTATATCAATGTCGAGCCGGGCCCCACATTTACAGCCCATTTCTCCGATGTCAATCCGGAACCATACTACTACGAGAAATATGTCCGCTCGGTGGACGACTTCGGATATTTCCAGAATGGTCTCACGCTGCAGCTTACGGCTTTTCCGTCGTTTGTGCGTACCTTCCCGCAGGATGAAACAATCCTTCAGCGCGGCGAGATTTACACAGATGATGAGCATCCGGCGTGTTTCTTCGACCGCATTGCATCGCAGGCCGAAGTAGCCGTCCGCTATAAGATTGCCGGCCCGCTACCGTCTGATAATCCGCAATATCAGGTGATCTACGAAGCAACCGCAGAGGGCAACCCGAACGACTTGCTGCATATGTTCGATCCGCAGCCTGTGGGCACTCCCGGCCGCGGAAATATTTCCTCGGCTCGCGGTATTGCCGCGCGCAGCTCCGACGGCGCTTTCGATCTTCTGACCAACGAAGATCAGATCCCCGGCGGCGAATATGTGGTTATGGCCGAGATGGTGCTTCCCAGCCAGGATGACTATACTCAGACTCTTCCTAATCAGATATTCGTGATTGCTTTGGACAACGACCTTGCGATTACTAATGTATTCAATCCCAAGATGAAAGATCAGACCAGATATCCGTTTGGAACGGGTGTTGTGCCGGTTTCGATCCGCGCGACCAATATCGGTATGGGCCCGGTTCGCCGTTTCGACGCGCTTGCATATATATATGATATGGACGGCAATCTGGTTTATGACGATTCACTTCGCTGGAATGCATTCGGAAATAATGCTCTGACCACTGGTCAATCCACCGAAATCGTATTTACAAATTTCCGCCCGCAGGAAGTCGGCGACTACGAAGCTAAATTCGAAGTAAGACTTCTCGACTCCGTGGACGCTGAGCGCAGCAATAACTTCTATCCCAGGGCCAGTATTCCTGATCTTATTTTCAATGTTGCTTACGAAATCGAAGCGGCAGCAGACCGGATTCTCGCGCCTCAGGATATACTTTATGTCGGACGCCCGATTCGCCCGAGAGCGTTGTTCCGCAATGTCGGCGTGAGCGATATTTCCGACGCTCCCTCGCATGTGGAGATAATCGACGCCAACGGCGATGTGGTATATCAGGATGATGTTATCATTCAGGATATTCCTTCAGGACGTCATAATACGGCCAGCATAAGATATAGCCGCGATTTCATTCCCGAAACCGCCGGTATGTATACAATCACAGCCTCGGTCAATTCGCCCGACGATCCGGTCAGCGACAATAATACGGTCACCGACAATTTCGAAGTAATCGAAGCGATGTCCGGACATTTCACTATCGGCTATCAGAACGAAGGCGATGCCCGCAATTACACAACGATAATCGCAGCGGTCAATGATCTTTATCAGAAAGGTCTTAGCGGCCCGGTTGTATTCGAACTCACTGACGAGAATTATGAAGTCGGATCGGAGCTGGTAGGATTGAATTCGCCCGCACTCGATCTTTCGGCACGCATAATCGGCGCCAGCGCAGAGAACACGATCACCTTTGTGCCCTCGCAGCTTCGCTCGATTCGTCCTTCGAGTATCAATATCAAACTCAATTCGAGCAATGGTATCGGTATTAACTTCGGCCAGGAATTTGCACCGAAAAATCCGAATGCCGCAGTGCACGGTGTATCCCGCGGAATACTGCCGGAATATGCCAGATCGCTCGGTTATATTGCATTCGACGGCGGCGAGAATAAATCGTTCAGCTTCAAGCTGAATACAAGCAGCGATTTCCGAGCACCGTTCTATTTGGGCGAGGGCTCGCGCAATATCGCAATCCGCAACTGCCATATAGGCAATTTCGACAGCCAGAATGTTTCTATGGCTTCGTCGCTGCCTCTTATGATGTATGATGTGGCTCTGACCAAATTCGTATATCAGGAAGATAATCGCATCGATGATACATATTCGGCCGGTATTGTGATGAGAAATACTCCCCCGACCGATAAGGAAACCGGAAATAAGTAACTGAATCTGGATAAAACGGCCACTCAAAATGTAATGGTCGATGGAAATATTATATCCGGATTCGGCTATGGTATCGTCGATCTCGGACTTGGCGTGCTCTACGAAATCGGCACCGCCGAATACGCCCGCTATTACAATCACGACAACGTAATCAAAAACAACACGATCAGCAACGTTTCGCGCGCAGGTATCGTAGTCGGATTCGAAGAAAACAGCGAAATCAGCGGCAACCGCATATATAATGTTGTAGCC
>CAZEMR010000035.1:0-30781 GCA_964513465.1 uncultured Hyphomicrobiales bacterium | reverse complement strand
TTTATCCTCCTTAGCGGCTTTCTCGAAAATCTCAGGTTCGGCGTATTCCGTCCATTGAATCTGGGAAAATGCGGGGATAGCGGCGCAAAAAATGACCAGTAACGCTACAATTGATTTTAGTGATTTCATTGATAAGCTCCTTAATAAATTATCTGTTATTCATCGCGGTTTTGATGGTTTTTATTCTTTTCTGCAGGACGGCTATTAATTCTTCATCATCTTCTCCAGCATCCTTAAACGCTTTTTCGGCGAGTTCGAGAGCTTTTTCGTTATCGCCGAGCTTAAATAGAATAGCTGCATATGTATCTATAAAATACGGGTTCTCTTCAATTTTAAGCGCTTGTTCTATTAGCGCTTTAGCTCTGATTAAACTATGTTTAAATGGGAATTTTTCCTGCTGTTCGTATGCTATATCATTCAGCTCAGTAGCATCATTTTTGAAAAGAAGCACATATTCATCAATATTGTCCAGATAATTCGCATAATCTTCATTTTCCATAAAGAAATCAATTTTACGTTTTAATATATAATTATCCGGAAACAGCATCCCAGAAAACCCGTTTTCCTGGCCGGGGTCTGCATAAAAATAAGGTTGTTTTCTCTCGTAGGGCTCGAACATTCGAATTGCTTTATTAAATGTTTCTTTGTCGTTGGCTTTAATAGCATTTTCGGAAACTCTCTCGAGCATAAAGGCTATCCTTGCCTCGATTTGAGCTTTGCTGTGTAAATGATAAAACTTTTCGGGATTTTCATAATAAAATCTGAAGGCACCGCTTTCGAAAGGAATATAAAGCTTGTGATTAAAGTAGGCGAAGTAATACAAAAATTTCAGATTCTTTTCTTTGTAGAGGTCTTCATATTTTTGGGTGCTTAGGTATTCATTGATGCGAAGTGAATCGGCTTCGCCTGCTTCATTTAATATAAAACAATAGTCGTATAAGAAATCGGGGTTGCGATTACCTGACTGGTATTGATTATTATAAAAAGAATAGCTTTGAGAATTACGTTTGGCCTTGGCTAAATGTTCCAGAAATTCTTCATTAGAGTGAATGCCAACAATTTTATGGATCAATTCGCCTCTATGATTCATAAAAAGAAAGGTTGGCGCCCAGTATAAATTATATAATTTTTCATAGATATTTTTAATATAAGCTCCCAGACTATCAGTAAAATTAACCTCATAGACAATAAATGAACTTTTCAGGGAGTCAAGTATGGGCTGATATTTAAATGCAGTTTTTTCCATTATTACACAAGCACCGCAGCCGTCATGATGAAAATACATCATAATCATTTTATCCTGCTTTTCGGCTTCTCTGAATAGCTCCTCATATTTAACCGGATTAAAAAAATCCGGCAATTCCGAAAATGCGGGGATAGCAGATAGAAAAATTGCGACTGCGATTAAGGCATTTCTGACTTGTAGCATAGTGAACCCTTTCTGAATTGATGAAATTCAAATTATTATGGGCGAATGGTCGGGATGCCTTGCTGAAATGGTCTGCGAATCGATTACGTATATAAATATTCCGGGCTTTGATTTTATTCCGCTATAAATATATATCAATTATTTTAATTAATCAAGAAAAATTCTGCAAAAATAATTTAGTATTCAATCAAATCGCTTTTGCGCAGATGACTTTTGCAATCAAATATTTGGCCGCCGATTCCGTTATTTGAATTATTCTAAAAATTCCTTATTATTGCTAAAATATTATTTAGGCTAAGCGAAAGATTCATATATGCAGCTTGATAAAAACAAAGTCCTGCTCGGGATGTCCGGAGGCGTCGATTCCTCGGTCGCAGCGGCCCTCCTGAAGCAGCAGGGATACGAGGTTGTCGGAATGACCTTCATCCCGTTCCATGCGGCAGGGGAGTACGAGGGCAAATTCGAGAGCGATGATTACATCCGCGATGCCGCCGACATATGCGCGCGGCTGGGCATCCGCCACGAGGTGGTCGATTTCTCCGAGAAATTCCGCGAGGTGATTATCGAATATTTCATCGACGAATACCTGCGCGGACGCACGCCCAATCCATGCACTAAGTGCAATCCCGAGGTGAAGTTCCGGCTATCGATGGATGTGGCCGACGAGTTCGGCGCGTATTTCGTCGCAACGGGACATTACCTGCGCAAATATTATAATGAAGATACGGGGCGATTCGTGGTTCAAAAGGGCAAAGACGAACGAAAAGACCAGTCGTACGTGCTTTGGGGCCTCAGCCAGCGCCAGATCGCCCGGGCGATGTTCCCGCTGGGCAATTATTCCAAGCCGGAGATACGAGAGCTGGCGCGCCAGTTGGAGCTTTCCGTACATGCCAAACCCGAGAGCCAGGAGATATGTTTTATAAAGGACAATGATTACCACGGATTTTTGATGCGCCACGCGCCCAAGCGGATGCAGCAGGTAGCGGCGGGCGATATCGTATTCCGCGGCGAAACCATAGGCCGGCACGAGGGTATCCCGTTCTATACGATCGGCCAGCGCAAGGGGCTGGGGATTTCGCATAAGGAGCCGCTCTACGTATGCGGGATGAACCGCGAGAGCAACGTAATCGAGGTGGGCACCGGCGACCGGCTCGAAAGCAGCGCGCTTATCGCAGAAAAAGTCAATCTGATCAAATATAAATATCTGGACGAGCCGCGGCGGCTATCCGTCAAAATCCGGTATAATGATCCCGGCGCGCCCGCGGAATGCCACACGGAAAACGGCCGTCTGGTCTGCCGCTTCGACGAGCCGCGCCGCGCGATTACGCCCGGACAGTCGGTAGTGATGTACGAAGGCGACGACCTGGTGGGCGGCGGAATCATCGGGCAGGCGCTGGATTAATCCCGGCCCGAAAGTCTGCGGTATTCGTCATAAATCACGTGCACTTGGCGATCCCACGTATAATTTTTGGCGACGAATTCCCGCGCCGAGCGTCCCGCCTTGCGCGCGAGGTCGGGGTTGTTGGAGAGACCAATGATATACTCGGCGGTGCGGACGGGGTCGTCGCTCGTGAAGAGGCCATCCTTCTCGCCGGCTGTTATGCCCTCGGCCGATACGGAGGTCGCGACGACCGGCATCTCCATTGCCATGGCCTCGAGTATTTTTATGCGAATCCCGGCGCCCACGAAAAGCGGCGCTATATATATAGATGCGCGGCTAAGGTATGGCTGCACCCGATCGACGAAGCCCTCGTTGCGCACGCCGAGGTATTCGTAATCGGCCAGCCACTGTGGGGTGTTGGTGCCCATAACGCTTAGCCGCACGCCCGGCACTTTCGGGCGCACCCGCGTGAGCACCTCGTCGATAAACCAGCGCAAGCCATCCACATTATGTATCCAATTGAAATTAGTAGCGATTGCAAGCTCGCCGGGATTGCGGTTGATTCCCGCTTCGGGGCTCCATTCATCCATATTCACGCCCGCGGATGCGACCACGACATTTGCCTCGGGGGCCAGCTCCAGCGCGCGCTCGCGTTCCTTATCGGTAATCGCAAAGCATACATCCATCTGCGGATAGAGGTCGCGCTCGGCGGTTTTGAGCAATTCGGCCTGGCGATTGAGGTAGCTGCGGCGCGGCCCGGACTTCAGATTGTTAGCATAGCGTTTCCAGATCATCCATTCGATATTATGCAGCCGCAGACCTTTTGGAATATCCTGCACTTCGGCGGCGAACAGCGCCAGCGGCGCCATACTTGAGTGGTCGGCATGGATCACGTCGTATTTATTTCGACGTAGCAATTCTTTAATCGTTTTGGCCACGTTCCGGTCGTAATAGCGAGTCATGAACATGGGGCTGCGGCGGAACATCGAGAGTGCGATTTTCGGCAGAGTATTCCGAGTATTTTTTTCTGCGAAATAGGGCTTTCCCCACTGACCGAATTCCGCGAGGGCTTCGGGGGCGGGCTTTTCGTCGGTAATTGCGAGGAAATCGATATCCGCGCCGAATTCCGCAAGCTTTTTATATATATTCCAGATGCCGATCTTCCCGCCATCGGTCGGCGGATAGGGGAATTGCGGAGAAATCTGAAGAATTTTCATATTAATTAAAAATTTATTAGATAAATCTATTTTTTCCTGAATTTATATTTAATCCTGCCCGCTACATCCCTGAAAAATCGCCCCAGATCATGATTGATAGACCTGCCCATCGTTATTTCGGCCAGCTTTTCGCGAGAGGGTACCATTCGCTCGTTGCGAAATGTATGGATCATGGTTGCCGGCGCCGAAAAGAAGGCCTCGGCCATTGCGCCAATGCTGACCCTGCCCATTATCCCCACGAGAAGCTGAACCAGAAAAACAGCAGTGCAGCGATATGCCGCGCGGAAAAACGGAAAGTATTTCCACTGGTAGCGCACAAGCTGGTTGGTCAGCTTCAGCCAGCGATTGCTGCGGAATCCGGGGTTTGGCGTATTGAAATGCAGCATCCGGATATTAGGGAAATAGCGGATATTGAATCCCGCGATCAATGCCCGGGCGCTGAAGTCGATCTCCTCGAAGCCGAATTCCCAGAATCCGCCGATGCGGTCGAATACTTCGCGCCGGATGGCAGCGCCGGTGCCATGGAATGCGCTCGCAGGGTAGCCGCGCGGAGGTACTTTCTGCCGGTCGACCTCGAAGGGGTACCATTTCGTGATCTGATTGCCCGACTTAACCTCTATATTTTCCATCGAGATAATATGTATGTCAGGATGCTCGGCCATTATTCCGGCAACCCGCCCGAGCGCATCGTCGCTTTCGGGGCGGGCGTCGTCATCGGTTCGCCAGATTATATCGCCAGTGCTGCGTTCAACCCCGATATTTATAGATCGGATATCGAAATTTTCGGGCAGCCACATATAGTCGATGTGCGGGAAATCCGAGCGCATCATCTCTCGTGTGCCGTCGGTGGAAGCATTGTCGATAACGATGATCTCCTTGTCGGGATAAGTCTGCTGCTCGTAAGACTTTATCGTTTGGGCAATTTCCTCTTTCCGGTTGTATGTGATAATAACTACGCTGATTTTCATGCAAATATCGGATAATGTTAATTTATATAATTAACAAATATAAACATTTTGCGATATAATGCCGGGTCAAATAATTTAGCAGCCTGTGTGAAATTTTCTGTAATATCGTTATCTTTGCGTATTCTCACAAATCGAATCCGGATATGATTCTGAAAGATTTAAAAAAATTGAGGCGAAGCAACCTCGAGCTGAAAAAGCCTTTTCTCCCGACTATTATCCTGTTGCTGGTGATTATCATCGGCACTATGGGGTATAATATTATCTGGGAGGACACAGAATCCACCGTAATCGACGAACTCTACATGACGCTGATTACTATTACGACGATCGGTTTTGAGGAGGTATATCCACTCGATTCAATAGGCCGGATTTTTACGATATTTGTCGGCATATTTGGCATCGGCAGCTTGTTTTATATCCTCAGCGTTCTGATGGAAAATCTGGTAATCATTCAGCTTGCAAATCTCCGGGGGAAAAAGAAAATGATGAAGAAAATCGATAAACTCGAAAATCATATCCTGCTCATCGGCTATGGCCGAGTAGGGCGGATCGCCGCCAAAGAGCTGAAAGAGCACGGCGAAAAATTCGTGATAATTGACTGGGACTTCGGCGATAATATGAGCGAGCTTGTCGGCGAGGATATACTTGCTCTCGAAGGCGACGGCACCGAAGATAACATTTTGCTCCAGGCCGGTATCGAACGCGCCCGCGGAGTAATCGTGACCACAGCCCGGCCTTCGACCACGGTATTCGTCGTGCTCAGCGCCAAGGTGCTCAATCCCAACTTATTTATAGTGGCGCGATCCGACGAGGAATCCGCAATCGAGAAGCTCCAGCGCGCCGGTGCCGACCGCATCGTCAATCCATATTCAATCGGCGGACAGCGGCTTGCGCGGGTAATGGTCAATCCCAATATGTTCGACTTTATCGAGTCCAGCCTCGGCCCGGGCGAGAATGCGCTGAATCTCGAAAAAATCATGGTGCCGGCAAGCAGCAGACTTATCGGCAAATCTCTCAAAGAGCTGGATATACGCAGCGCCAGCGGGGCCACAATACTTGCGGTTATCCGCGACGGAACGCCGACGATCAATCCCCAGGACGATTTCCGGATCGAAGAGCGCGACCAATTGATTGCCCTTGGCAATAATGAACAGCTTAAAAGGCTCGAAGAGCTTACGCTCGGCGAGGTTACTCAGGAATATAAATAATCCGGGCGGGTGAAGCCGCGCCTGCGTGCATAATCCACCGCTGCGGCGAATTCATCGCGTTCAAGCGGCTGGCTGATCTCCCGAAAGCGGTTGGCATGATAGCACGGCCGGTATTGATCCATAAGATTAAGATAAGTATTCGTCCCAAAATTTTCAGCGATAAAGTCAATTATCCCGCGCGTATCCGACTGGCCGCCGGGCAGCACAAGATGCCGCACCAGCAGGCCGCGCCGGGCCTGGCCATCGACTACTTCCAGATCACCCGCCTGGGCGTGCATCTCCATCAGCGCCGGGCCTGCATATTCGAAATAATCGGCCGCACCGCTGTATGATTCGCTTTTTTCGGAAGATATATATTTAAAATCGGGCATATATATATCCACCAGACCCCGTAGCATACGCAAAGTTTCGGGCTTTTCGTATCCGCTGGAGTTCCAGACGATTGGCACGCCGAGGCCGCGAGCATTAGCCGCGCGGATCGCCTCGATAAGCTGCGGTGTGAAATGCGTAGGCGTAACAAAATTAATGTTTGCCGCGCCGGAGGCCCCGAGCGAGAGCATGATTTTTACAATATCCATCACCTCCATCCCGCGGCCTGCGCGAAGCTGGCTGATGTCATAATTCTGGCAAAATTCGCACGTCAGATTGCATCCCGAAAAAAATATCGTCCCCGAAAATGAATTGCCGACTATCTCGGGCTCCTCGCCGTAGTGAGGGCCATGCGAGGCGACCAGCAGTTTATCCGATGCGCCGCAATCGCCGGTATCGCCGGCGGTGCGATCAACGTGGCATTCGTGCGGACAAATAGTGCAATCGGTCATTAGTTCGTTCATATGGCCTTTTTGTCGGTATCCTCTGCCGCCCAGTCATCGATTTGGACAATGATATCGTCCCATGATTTGCAAATGGAGTCGGCAAATGATTTTTCGGATTTATTGAATCCGGAGAATGCTGTCTCGTCGCCTGTAAAGCGGATGGCCATCATGCCCAGCTTTTTGGCGCCGGCTACGTCGGTTTCCTCGATATCGCCGATGTGCAGCGCATCTGCCGGATTGCAGCCAAGGCGGTCCAATACTGTGAGGAAAGCCTTCTCGTGGGGCTTGGATACCTTGGTCTCGTCGCTGAAGCTGAATGCCTCGAAATAATCCAGCATATCCTCGCGGTAGAGCAGCTCTTTGAGCACCTTGCCCGGCGAAAATCCCGTATCAGATACTATCCCCAGACGGTAATCCCCGGCAAGCTGATCGAGCGCGCGGCGCACGCCCTGCATCGGCCGCGGCGGATAGTCGAGTATCGATTCGGCAAAAGCCTTAACAATAGCCGCGATTGCTTTCTCGCTGTGCGGCATATCGAGCCTCGACCAGAAGAATCGTACGGTTTCGGCGGGGTCTGGTGTTCGGTATTCATTCTTCCAGATATTATTAAAAAATTCCCACGAAGCCTGCATTGCCGAATTGAATTCTTCGCTGCTGATGGTGCGTCCCACTGCCTCGATTTCGCCAATTAACGCCTTTTGGCGTATGGTGTTGCGCTGGGTGCCGTTGCTGGAGTCGAAAAGTGTGTTCCAGAAATCTATGGTTATAACTTTCAATGACATAAATATATACTCTGAAAAATTGATTCAAATATTTTTAAAATTATTTAATTCAATTAAATATAAAGATAAATAATTAATTGGCAAAATGATAGAGCGTGTGAGGTGACGATTTATGCAACATATTCCGTACAAAAATTCTAAAAATTGGAATTATTCGAAACTTTAATATCGTTTAGATCGTTAAGATACGTGTTAACGATGACAACTATGTTTGATTAGTTTCCGGAAATTATTATGGATAAGCAAAAAGAAATAATTCACGAAGTGCAGGACTATCTGATGAACGAATACGGCCACTACTTCGAGAGCCTCGGCGCTAAGGGGCTGCTGGGCCGAATATTCGGGCTGCTGGCCGCGCATCCGGGGCCGATGTCGCTCAAATCGCTGGCCGTAGCGCTCCATGTTTCCAAGCCTGCGGTGAGCACCACCGTTAAATACGGCCTCGATTCGGGCATAATCAAGAAGGTTTATATCAAGGAATATCCGCGCGAGAACTTCTTCGAAATACGCTCGGATTTGACTCAGACTATGATCGAGCCGGGATTCCGTAAGCTCAGCATTATGAACGAAAAGCTCGGTAATGCGCTCGATATGATACGCCGCCGCGGCGCCGAAGGCGAATCGGTGGACGAAATACGCGATCGGATAGAGAGCATCAAATTCTCATTCGATATCCTGCTCGAGGAGTATGAGGATTTCACAAAGAGATTTCTCGAAAGAATGAAAGAAATTGAATCCAAAAAATTTAAATAATTAATAATGGAGTAATTAAGATGAAAATGATTTTGCTGATAATATTTCTGGCTTTTGTATTCCCGGCGATAGCCATTTCTCAGAATAATGGCGAACCAACCGCCCGCGATATTGTCAACCGCGCCGAGGACGCTATACAGGGCGAGACCTCCGTGGGCACATTCACTATGGAAATCGTGCGACCGGATTATACGCGGACTGTGACGATGAAGGCATGGAATAAGGGCTACGAAAAGGCGCTGATCGTAACCAAAGCCCCCAAAAAAGAAGCCGGCAATAAGCTGCTCAAAATCGGAAACGAGCTTTGGCAATACCTCGAGAATACAGAGACCACGATGAAGCTGCCCCCATCGATGATGCTCAATTCATGGAATGGCTCCGATCTGACCTACGACGATATGGTGCGCGAATCCGAGCTGGTCGAGGACTACACGCTGAAAAAGATGTTCGAGGAAAAAATCGGCGGCGAGATGTGCTGGAAGATAGAACTGACCCCGAAGGCCGACGCCGCGGTTGTATGGGGCAAAATTTATTACTGGGTGCGTAAAAGCGATTTCCTGCCCGCCCTGGTGCAATACTACGACGAGGATGGCAATCTGGAGCGCACTATGAAATTCTATGATTATCAGACTATGGACAACCGAAAGATCCCGCTGAAATGGAAAGTGGTCGACAAAGAGAACCCGGGCGAATACACACTATTTATATATGAAGAAGTAAAATTCAATGTCGATATTCCGGATCGTATTTTCTCATTCAGAGAACTTGAGAGGTAAACGTGAAATTAATACTGAAATTAGCATGGAGAAATATCTGGCGAAACTGGCGGCGCTCGGTCATTACCATAGCTGCGGTGTTCTTTGCCGCTGTGCTGTCGATCGCCATGCGCGGGCTGCAGCTTGGCACATATGAGCATAACATAAAAAACGCAGTCGAGATGTTCACCGGCTACCTGCAGGTGCAGCACAAGGATTACCGCGATAACCCCAGCCTGCGGAAGAGCTTCGAATTCGACGACGCGCTGAAGCAAAAGCTGCGCGATAATAAATACGTCAGGGCATTCACACCGCGGATTATGGCCGACGGACTGCTCGGGTACGATCAGAATTCGACCGGCGCGGCGATCTTCGGCCTCGACCCCGCGACCGAGCTAAAGGTATCCCGAATCGATGGCCGGGTCAACGCAGGCAGCTTTATCAGCGACGATGCAAAATATGATATAGTAATCGGACATAAAATGCTGGAGAATATCAACGCCTCGATCGGCGATACCATCGTCGTGCTGTGCCAGGGCTACGACGGCACCCTCGGCAATCTGAAATTCCGGATCGCCGGCACCAGCAAAATGGGCTCGCACGAAATGGACGCAATGTCGGTATTCATGCACATCGACGCCGCACGGCGCCTGCTCTCGATGGGCAGCCGCGTAACCAGCGTGGCGATCAATCTGCCCGGTCTCGACGCGCTCGATCCGGCTCACAGCAGCCTCGATAAGCAGATCGGCGGCGATCTGGCCGTACTCGACTGGGCCGAGCTTATGCCCGACATGAAGCAGTCCATCGAATTCGACAACGTGTCCGGCATAGTCTATCTCGGGCTGCTCATAATAATCGTCGCGTTTGCGATACTCAATACCGTTGTGATGTCGATATCCGAGCGCACTCGCGAATTCGGGATCATGCTGGCTCTGGGCATCCGGCATCATGTAATCGTAGCGTTCATATTTTTCGAAATATTATTCATGACACTTTTGGGAATAATCATAGGCAATCTGGCTGGATTCGGCCTTAATTATTATTTGATGGAAAACCCCATCACATTCGGCGGACAGCTCGCCGAGATGTACGAACAGTTCGGATTTCTGCCGCAGATGATCTCGTCGGTCGAGAGCGGGATATTTATAAACACCTCGCTGACGATCCTCGTAATCGCAGTGCTGGTATATATTTATCCGATAATTAAGATATTCAGGCTCGAAGCGATCAAAGGCATCAGATATACATAATTAATAATGAATTGACCAATAAATCAGGAAAATAATATGCTATTCGCAATCGCATGGAGAAATCTCTGGAGAAACCGCCGAAGATCGATGATCGTGATGATCTCGCTCATCATCGGGGTGGCAGCGCTGCTGCTCAACGACGCGATCGGGCGCGGAATGATCGACCAGATGCTCAGCAACCAATTGAATACGCATGTTTCGCATATTCAGATTCACAAAATGGGGTATATCGACGATAAAAAAGTCCGCAATTATGTCCCCAATCCGGATAAAGTCGCCAGCGAGCTCGACGAAGCCGGATATGTAGAGCACTACAGCCGCCGAACTCTGGTCTATGGACTGCTCTCGAGCAGCGACGGAAGCTCGGGCGTGCTGATGGTCGGGATCGATAATAAAAAAGAAAAAAACATTACCAACATACACGAACAGGTCGTCGAGGGCAAATACCTCTCGGGCAAAAACCGCGAAGTATTGCTCGGCAAAAAGCTGGCCGAGAAGCTCGAAGTCGGCGTTGGCGATAAAGTAGTAGGTATCGCCGCCGACACCGAAGGCAACGTGGCCAGCGAGCTGTTCCGCGTGGTCGGGATATACCAGACGGGGAATTCCGGATTCGACCGGATGCATATATATATACCAATCAAAACCGCCCAGAGGATGCTCTCGCTCGGCGATAACGTCATGGAATTCGCAGTAATTACGAAAAGCCCGGATAAAGTCACCGAATACAAAAACGAGCTGGCAGGCGAACTGGGCGACGAGTACGAAACGCTGAGCTATAAGGAATTGCTACCGCTGATAATGAGCTACGTGGATGTATATCGCGAAATGATCTATTTCATTTACGTAATAATCGGGATCGCCGTGCTGTTCGGGATAATCAACACGATGCTGATGTCGGTATTCGAGCGTATTCAGGAATTCGGCGTGCTCAAGGCAATCGGCATGAAGAACGGCCGGCTGTTCACAATGGTCATCACAGAAGCGCTGATACTCGGAATAATCGGCTCGATAGCCGGGGTATTGATCGGAATTCTGATCTACTTGCCGATGGCGCATTACGGGATCGATTTCAGCATATATGCCGAGAGCCTCGAATCGATGGGCATAGGCGCTGTGATGTATCCCATGCTCGATATGACTATAATCATGAATTCGCTCATGGTAATGCCGATAGCCACAATCATCGGCGCGATTTATCCCGCATACAAGGCGGTGCGGCTCGATCCCACCGACGCGATGCGATATGTGTAATTATTTCGAAAAATTAATTTAATTAATATAAAGGTATGGAAAAATGGTTATTCTGAAAGCAACGAACGTCGAAAAAGTATACTCTTCCAACGGAGTGCCGGTTCAGGCCCTGAAGGGCATCGACCTCGAAATCGGCGAAGGCGACTATATGGTAATCGCAGGGCCGTCGGGTTCGGGCAAGACCACATTGCTTAACGTGCTCGGAACGCTCGATAACCCCACCGAAGGCCGCGTCGAAATCAAAGGCGAGGACGTCAGCAAAAAGTCACGCAAAGAGCTGGCCGAGCTCCGCCTTCGCAAGCTGGGGTTCATATTCCAGGCATTCAATCTGATACCAGTGCTCACCGCGCTCGAGAACGTGGAATTCCCCATGATGCTGCTCGGGGTCGATAAAAAACAGCGCCACGAAAAAGCAAGCCGCATACTGGCCGATCTCGGCATCGAGGAGCTTAAGAATAAGCGGCCCAACCAGATGTCCGGCGGCCAGCAGCAGCGAGTCGCGGTCGCCCGCTCAATCGTCAACGACCCGGTCATCGTGCTGGCCGACGAACCCACTGCAAATCTGGATTCGAAGACCGGTCGCAATCTGCTGGAAATGATGCAGAAAATGAATTCTGAGAAGAATATCACATTCGTATTCTCATCCCACGACCGGCAGATAATCGAGCAGGGCAAGCGGCTGGTATACCTGAAGGACGGCAAAATCACCGAAGAAGAAGTCAAAGATTCGAAATCATATTAATCGGGTGGAAATCATGCATAAATTATTGATAATAATGACTATGATGCTGATTGGCGGAGCGGCTTCGCGGGCCGAAATCGACTTCAAATTCGACGGATATATATATGATCTGCCCATGGCGGTCGAGGTGCCCGACGCGCTTGCCTACTTCGGTCAGAGCTATGATAAGGATTATCTGTGGATGAATCTCACGCGGCTGCGGCTGCGCCCGACGCTCGAACTAAGCCACGAATCGCGCTTAACCATGCACTACGAAATGGATATGATGTATTCCGATCTATCGCTGCCATATTTCATGGGCACTGGGATGACCAACCGCCAGGCAGTCGATCTGCACGACAATTTCCTGACCGAGGGCAACTGGAACGGACAGCATTATATAGATATGTTATATTATAAGCACATGTTCGACTGGGGCGAGGTCACATTCGGCCGCCAGGTCATAAGCTGGGGCGTCGGCCGCATCTGGCAGCCGATGGATATGTTCAATCCTATCAATCCCGCTAATTTCAGCAAATTCGAGAAAGATGGCGCCGACGCTCTCTCGGCCAAATACTACTTTGGCATGTTTACCGATCTGGAAGTTGTCTATAATTTCCGCGAGCGCTGGGAGGATGGCAATTTTGCCGCCCGGTTCCGCACCAACACCGGCGAGTACGATCTGACCGCTATGGCGGGATATTTCGACCAGCGGCCGAATATCGGCGGCGCATTTGCGGGTAATATCGCAACGGCAGGTGTCCGCGGCGAGGCGGTTTATACGATCGATCCCGACGATCCGGACTCCAGCTACGCGCGGGCAATTCTGGGCATTGACCACCAGCTCACGCCTGATTTGTATGCGATGCTCGAATATCACTACAACGGCCAGGGCACCACCTGCAAGAAATGCTATAATATTGCGCGCGTATTTTCCGGGGAAATGCTCAACGTCGGCAAGCATTATTTATTTGCGCAGGGGAGATATGCCCTCCATCCGCTGTGGAATGTCTCGATGGGCAATATGCTCAACATGACCGACGGCAGCGGCTTCGTGACCGGAATGCTCTCGTATTCGGCATCCGAAAACTGCAATCTGAACCTTGCCGGAATGGGCGTTTATGGCGATAAGCTCGACGAATACTGGTATTATTCATCCGCGGCATATCTTCAGGCGGAATTTTATTTTTAATTAAAATTATGAATTATACATCGAAAGCCGATGGGCAGAGCTCGCTGATGGCGCATTGGCCGCACTCTGCCTTTCGCGCTTTGCATACCGCGCGGCCGTGATCGATGAAATAATGCGTCGAAATCACCCACCGATCCTCAGGGATATATTCCATCAATTCCCGCTCGATTTTCTCCGCTTTTTTCGTATCGACAAAGCCAAGCCGGTTGGCCAGCCGCGTCACATGCGTATCGACCACAAAACCGGGAATGCCGAACGCATGGCCGAGCACCACATTTGCGGTTTTGCGGCCCACGCCCGGAAGCTCGAGCATATCGTCCATATTGTCCGGCATTTCCCCGCCGAAGTCGTCGAATATTTTGCGGGCGGACTCCTGAATATGCTTTGCCTTTGCTTTATAAAATCCCGTCGAATAAATATCCTGCTCCAGTTCCTCGCGCTGCGCATCGGCGAAGTCAATGATTGATTTATATTTATCAAATAATAATTCGGTCACCTGATTGACGCGCTCGTCCGTGCATTGCGCCGATAGAATCGTCGCCACGAGAAGCTGGAACGGCGTTTCGTATTCGAGGCTGATCTGCGCATCGGGATATTCCTTGGCAAGGGTGTCGAGGATATTGACCATTCGCTCCCGGCGCGCTTTCTTCGATTTCGGAAAATTCTTGCCCATATCTATTTATATTTATTTTTAATTTTATTACATAATGAATCCGGATGATCGCGGCGGTAAACGTATGTCTCCGCCTGAGTTCGCGCTACTTTCCATCCGGCCGAGCGGGCCTTTTCGAACAGCAGATGATCCTCGCCGTATTCGACCGCGTCGTATCCGCCGATTGCCAGAGCGCGGTCGCGGCGGATCACAAATGTTCCGCCCACCACGCATTCCTTGATGCTGATTAAATTTTTCGTATTATTAATATCGGGCACAAATTCATCGCCGATTATGCTCAGTCCGCCGTGTATCATGTCCAGATTCGGATTTTGCTGCAAAATCTTTTTGCGGATGGCCAGATGGTCTTCGCGGTACTCGTCGTCGGAATCGAGGAAAGCTAAAAACAGCCCCGAAGCCGCCAGCATCCCGGCATTTTTCGAGAGCGCCGGCCCGCGGTTGGAGTGATACAGATACCGAATCCGCGGATTCGATTTGGCGTAAGCCCTGATTAATTGAGGGGTTTCGTCGGTCGAGCCGTCGTCGATTACGATCGCCTCCCAGTCGCGCTCGGATTGATTGACCAGCGAGCTAATGGCGCGCCGGAGCATCGCCGCCCGATTATAAGTCGGAATTATTACCGAAAAAAATGGAATTATATTTTTACAAACCGTGATCATTCAAAATCTTTATATTTTTGTATCGTTAGAAATACAGGAATTGAAAATACCAAAAATTTATCGAAAGTAATAATGGATTTTACTGAGTTCTGGACAATCTGCTCGGCGAATTCGATCGTGCTCGACATCGATCAGCTCAAACAACTACGCCGCTATGTCGATGAATTGCTCTATTGGAATCAAAAGGTGAATCTGATCTCGCGCAAGGACGAGGAAAATATACTTGGCTATCACATTCTGCATTCGCTGGCGCCGCTGAAATATATCGAAATCCCCGACAAATCGCGATGCCTCGACGTCGGCACCGGCGCCGGGCTGCCGGGCATTCCGCTGGCGATCGCATGCCCGAGGTCGCATTTTCTGCTAATCGATTCGATCCAGAAAAAAATCAAGGCCACAGATATGTTTGCCAGCCATACCGGGATTAAGCATCTCGAGGTCAAACGCGTTCGCGCGGAAGAGCTTGCGCAGTGGCGCCAGTTCAAAGGCCATTTCGACTTCGTATTCGCGCGGGCGGTTGCCAAAATCGGGGTCATCGCCGGATGGGTAAAACCAATGATTAAACCGCAGGGACGTCTGGTATTTCTCAAAGGGGGCGACCTCGGCGAAGAAATCGATCACGCATATGCCGAGCATAAAAACATCGAGATAGAAGAAATTAAGCTCGATTTGTTCGGTGCCGAATGGTTCCTCCGCGAGGAAAAAAAATTAGTCATTTGCAAATTTATTTGAAAGAAAATGAAGTATTTATATATAATAATGCTGGCAATAATGATCTCCGGCGCGGCGATTGCGCAAAATGCCGACAGCGGATTCCGCATCGGCCGCGTGCAGTACTCCGGCGGCGGCGACTGGTATAACGACCCCTCGGCCGAGATCAACCTGCTGAAATTCGTTCGCGACAATACAAATATCGACATCAAAACGGTTTACGAATACGTCGATCTCGCGTCGGATAATCTCTTCATCTATCCAATGATATTCATCACCGGCCATGGCAATCTGAAATTTTCGAAGGCCGAAGTCGAACGCCTGCGCGCCTATCTCGAAAATGGCGGATTCCTTTATATCGACGACGACTACGGACTCGACGAATACATCCGCAAGGAAATGAAGCGGGTTTTCCCCGAAAAGGAATTCACGGAACTGCCTTTCTCGCATGGGATTTATAGCTGCCATTTCGAATTCCCCCAGGGGCCGCCAAAAACTCACGAGCACGACGAAAAAGTGCCTCAGGCATTCGGAATATTCCACGAGGGACGGCTCTGCGTTTATTACACATTCGAATCCAATCCGAGCGATGGCTGGGCCGATCCGGACGTCCACCGCGACCCCGAGGCCAAGCGCATCGAATCGCTCAAATTCGGCACGAATATAATCGTATGGGCATTAACCCATTGAAAATTAATATAAATATATAAAATCAAACAAATTATGAATAATATACCTGCTACATACCAGAAAATCGTCAACCGGCTGGCAGCAACCCGACGCCGCGAATCGATATTGAATTTATACACCGGCTTTATGAAGGTTATCGCCAACACCGCGCTGGCTCTGCTCACTGTGGTCGCCATCGAATACTTCTTCCACGGGGATGTGGCTATGCGCACCGTTCTTGCCGGACTCGTATTCGTCGTTGCGGTTGGCTCGGCGGGATTCTTTCTGGTGCCGCCTCTGCTGCGCGCATTCGGTATCCGCTATCTTCCGCAATTGGAACAGGTTGCGCTGCGCGTAGGCGATGTTTACCCGGAGATCAAAGACCGGCTTTGCAATGCGATCCAGCTTGCTTCGGGGCTGGAGCGTGGCTATGGCACCAGCGGCGAGCTTGCGCTGGCGGCGTTCAATCAGACCTATGCCGAGGTAGAGAATAAAGATTTCAATAAAATTATTGATAAAAAAGAATTTCGAAATACATTCTATTATTTTCTGATTGCTCTGGCATTTTCGGTCGGAACTTTTCTGATGTTCAGGCCTGCGCTGGGCGATGCGCTATTCCGCGTCAGCCATTTTACTCAGTCATTCGTGCCGCCGTCGCCGTTTACGATTGAGATCGATCCGCTCGAAGCGCGGCATATCCGCGGCGAATCGGCGGTGATCTACGTCCGTACGACCGGCACCCCGCCGCAGACCGTGACGCTCAATCTGAAGGAAGAGCAGCAGGAGAATTACGACCAATTCCCGCTGAAGCTCGATACCAACGGCGTATATAAATATGAAATTTCGTCGGTGCGGCGCTCGCTCAGCTTCTTTGCGGCAGCGGACTGGATGGGCAGCAAAATCACGACCGAAACCGGCCGCATCAACGTGGTCGATAAGCCAATGATCCGTGCGATTTCCGGATCGATTGCCTACCCCGGATATACCGGGCTGGTGCCGCGTCGATTCGACGAGCAGAGCGCCGATATTTCGGCTCTGACCGGATCGCGAGTGCGGCTGGAAGCCAATGCGAATAAAGAGCTTCGCTCGGCGGAGATCGTATTTATCGCCCGAAGCGAAACTCAGGCGGGCGACAGCGTCGTCGTCAAAACCGATACCTCTCGAATCCCGCTCGAAGTGGCGGACCGCACGGCCAGCGGGGGATTCACCGTCCGCAATTCCGGAATTTATTATATAAATATTACCGGCAAAAACGGCGAATCGAACGATAACCCGATCCGCTATGCCGTTTCGGCGCTGACCGATGCCCACCCGACGATTACACTGCTGCAGCCGACGATGAATGTGCAGGTATCCGAGGAAGCAATTCTGCCAATCAAGGTAGCGATTTCGGACGATTACGGATTTTCGAAATTATTACTTCATTACAGGCTTAATTTTTCCGCATATACATCGCCGGATGAGAAATTCCGCACTATTTCGATTCCGCTTCCGGGCGACGACCTTGCCCGCGAGGTGCCCTATATCTGGGATCTCAAAGAGCTCGGAATTGCGCCCGAGGATCAGTACGAATTCTTTATAGAGGTGCTCGATAACGACGTGGTCAGCGGCCCGAAATCCGCACGCACTCAGCAGCTTATGGTTCGCTTGCCCTCGCTCGAGGAAGTGCTCGCCGATGTCGGCGACAAGCACGAGCGAATCGAAGAGGAGCTTGCCGAAGTCGTCAAGGAGTCTGGCGAAGTCACCCGCGAAATGGAAGAATTAAACCGCGAATTATTAAAAAATTCAAAAGAGAAAAAGCTCGACTGGAAGGAAAAGAAAAAGGCCGAAGATTTGATTAAAAAGCAGGCCGAGCTTGACGAAAAGATGCAGAACCTGCAGAAAGATCTCGAGCAGATGACCGAGCAGATGCAGGAAAACCAAATGCTCTCGCCAGAAACAATGCAGAAATATCAGGAGCTGCAGCGATTGATGCAGGAGGTCAAAGCGCCCGAACTTCAGCAGATGCAGCAGGATATGAACAAAATGCTCGAACAGGCTTCGCCCGACCAGATGAAGCAGGCAATGGAGCAGGCCAAATTCGACGAAGAGGAATTCAAGAAAAACGTTGAGCGCACGCTCAATTTATTGAAAAAAATAAAAGCCGAACAAAAAACCGACGCCCTTCAGAAAATGGCCGAAAAAATGGCTAAAGACCAGGAAGAGCTTAATAAGCAAATGCAGAATACAAATCCTGCTGACAAAAAAGCACGCGAAGAGCTTGCCAAAAAGCAGGAGGCGCTCCAGGAGCAGCTCGAATCCGTCGAACAGGAAATGGACGATCTCGAAAAGCTGATGGAAGAGCTTGGCGGCGAAAAAGCAAGGGAAATGCTCGACAAAGCACGCCAGGAGCTCGATATGAACCAGACCCGCCAGGATATGGAAAAAGCTAAAGAAGGCGCCAAAGAGGGCGAATTCAACAAGGCGGGAAAATCACAGCAGAATGCTCAGAAAAATCTTCAGAATTTCGCAAAGCAGATGCAGCAGATGAAGCAGCAGATGCAGTCCAATCAGCTTCAGGAAGCTATGAAGACGCTCGAAAAGGCGATTACGGATATTCTCGAATTATCCGAAAAGCAGGAGCAGCTCAAGTCCGGCACGCAGGACCTTGATTATAATTCGACTCAATTGCCCGAGCAGGCCAAAAAGCAGGGCCGTTTACTCGAAGGCTTGAACAACGTCGCCAAAACCCTCGCCGAGCTGGGGCAGAAATCCTTCGCAATAACGCCGCAGATGGCCGAGCAGATCGGCAGTGCGCTGCGCAGTATGCAAAATGCTGTTAAGAATCTTGCCGAGCGCCAGGTACCCGCCACGCTTCAGGCTCAGAGCAATGCCATGCGCTCGCTGAATCAATCGGTGCAGCAGATGCAGAATATGCTGGCAGCGATGCAACAGTCCGGCTCGAGCGCCTGCCAGAATCCGCAGGGCGGCGGCCAGGGGCAGGGCACCGGCGGCCAGGGATTTATGCAGAAATTGCAGCAGGTCGCTATGCAGCAACAGGGTATAAATATGGCCATGCGCCAGATGAGCTCCGGCAAAATGAGCCAGCAACAACAGGCCGAGTTCTCGCGCCTCACCAGCGAGCAGGGCCGCGCCCAACAGTCTATGGAAGAGCTTGCAAAGGAGGAACGCCAGACCACCTCCGGCTCGGGCCGCAAGCGCAGCGGCGGCAATCTCGAGAAAATTGGCGAGGATATGAAGGAAGTGCTCAAGGATATGCAGAGCGGAAACGTCCGACCCGAGACGATTCGTCGCCAGGAGGAGATACTCTCGCGGTTGCTCGACGCCACCGAATCGGTCCACGAGCGCGATTACGAGAAAAAACGCGAGGCAAAATCCGGCAAGAATTATAACCGTAAAAGCCCCGCCGAGCTCGATCTCTCGACCACCGAGGGCAAAAACCGCGCGCTGCGGGAATTGCTCAAATCCGCAAGCCGCGGATACACGAGGGATTACGAAGAGATGATCCGCCGCTATTTCGAAGCGCTGCGCGAACAGTAAACCTCGAAAATTATTGCAACTTTCCCCTCATGATTGCGTATTATTAAGTGAAGACGCAATTTTATCATGAGGGGCAATGCAATGGAACAGAAAAGATTATACAGATCACGCAGAGACCGGATGATCGGCGGTGTGGCCGGGGGACTGGCCGAATATTTCGACATCGATCCCGTAATCGTCCGGATCATATTTATCATCACCGCGCTCGGCTGGGGCGTAAGTCTGATTGCATATATAATTATGTGGATCGTAGTTCCCGAGCGCCCCGAAGAGCCATTCGAAGTCAACCGGCCCGGCGATTATGAATCCGGCGGAGCCGAATCGGCCGAGCATATCTATTCCGACTACGAAACCAATCCCGACATCGAACGAATCGAAAAGCGCAGCCGCGACCGCCGCTATCTGGGGGCAGCCGTGCTGATACTTCTCGGCGGATTCTTTCTGCTGGATAACTTTATACCTGCTATGGACTTCGACTATATCTGGCCGCTCGTACTGATCGGAATTGGCGCATATATTCTATTGAAAAAATAATCTGAATAATCGGGAATAAATATCATGAACGATACATCAAATAATTTCGAAAAGCGTATGGGCCTCAGATCCGGCACGGTATTCTGGGGAGTATTCCTGATTTTCATCGGCCTGTATTTTCTGCTGCGCAATTTCGGCGTAAGCCACTGGCCGGTGGACGTATTCCTCAATCTCTGGCCTCTGGCGATAATTTTCTGGGGTGTTTCGATCCTCAAAATTCCATATATATACAAACGGATACTTGCGGGGGTTTCCGCCGCGCTGATTGCTCTGTTTCTGATCGCTCTGATCAGCACAGGCTGGCGCTGGATGGACCGCATTTTTGTCGGCCCTAAAGTCAGTGTGGAATATAATAGCGACGACCCCGATCCCGCGCTGCGCAAATCTGACCTTATTCAAATGGATACATCGTATAAAGAAGCTTATTTCAAATTCAGCGGCGGGGCCGGCGAATTCGATTTCAGCGATTTCGACAGCAATCTTATAGAAATTAACGGCTATGGCGAGCTGGGTACGCTCGACTTCAAGCTTGCGAGCGATTCGGTGGCAGATATTCATTACAATATGGACGACAACGACGAAACGATAAATATATCCGAAAGGCGCAGGCAGCTCTATTTCAACCGCGGTGTGGAATGGCATATTGATATAAACGTGGGAGCGTGCGACCTTAATTGCGATTTCTCACAGCTGGCCGTCAGAGATATGGAGATAGATGCGGGCGCCGCGGATATTGACGTACGGCTCGGCGGTCTGGCCGAATCCGCCAATGTCAGTGTAGAGACCGGTGTATCCGATGTGCTCATCGAGGTGCCCGAAAGCATTGGCTGCGAGATTCGCCGCAAGACGGGATTTTCGAGTACTACGTTCGAAGGATTCGAAATGGCAGGCAAGGGCGTTTACCGTTCGCCGAATTTCCATTCGAGCGACAAAAAGATTTACATTCAGCTGAAGGGCGGAATGTCGAACTTCGAAGTCAGCTTTTATTAATATCCCAATTACTTATATAAATTATTCATTCTTATGTATTCCTCCACGGGCGGCGTGACAAGATACTTGATCGCCGCTCCTTTTTTTGTGCGGGCGCGTATTTCAGTGGCCGATATTTCAAGCAGCGGCGCATCGAAAAACTCCGGCTTATGATTGCGGAATACATCAAGGTTTTCGATCTTTTTCATTTCGCTTTCGGAATCCGCCGAGGGCCGCCGGGCGACACAGAGCTTCGCGCAGCTTAGAATTTCTTCGGGGCTCTTCCATTCGTCGAATCGTGCGGCCTGGTCGGTGCCGGTCATCAGATGCAGCATTGCGCCGGGATGCGATTTCCGCATATGCCCGATAGTATCGAGTGTGTATGAAATGCCTTTTTGTTCGATTTCGAATAAATCCATTTTAAATAATGGATTATCGAGGATAGCAAGTCGCAGCATACTGACGCGGTGGTCAGGGGCGATAGTGATTTCATCCTTCGCCTTAAATGGCGACACCCAGGCCGGGATGAAGTATATCGAGTCGAGCGAGAAATGCTCCGCAAATCGCTGGGCGATAATCAGATGAGCGATATGCACCGGATTGAAGCTGCCGCCGGTTATTCCGATTTTATCCATTTTTTATAATAAATTTTTTTAAAAAAAATGCCGCCTCAGCCAGCGGGCCGGACGGCATTATAAATATATTTGCGCGGATCAGCCCTCTTCGACCACGAGCTTTTCGGCTGTGGCGCGGCGTCCGTGCACCACATTCGGCGCGCGGAATGTGCGCTTTTGCTTGACTGCCTGTTCGAATTCGTCGCGGAATTTGGTGACGAATCCGCGGATCGGCCATGCTGCGGCATCGCCCAATGCGCATACGGTATTGCCCTCGATATTATTCGCGATTGTGACGAGCATATCCAGGTCTTTGCTGGTGGCTTCGCCGGCGGCAAGGCGTTTGAGTATTTTTTCCATCCATCCGCAGCCCTCGCGGCAGGGTGTGCACTGGCCGCATGATTCGTGATGATAGAAATGCGCTATCCGGAGCGTGACTTTCACAAGGTCGGTGTCTTCGTCCATCACTATTACTCCGCCGGTGCCGATGTGGGTGCCGAGCGGCTTGAGCGATTCCTCGTCCATACGGACGCCCTCGATCTCGTCGCCGCGGAGCGGTGGCATCGACGAGCCGCCGGGGATGACTGCTTTGATTTTTTTATCGCCGGGGACTCCGCCGCAGTCCTCATATATGAGGTCGGTCAGCAGAATGCCGGTGGGTCGCTCGTAAACGCCGGGCCGGCGCACGTGGCCGCTGATTCCGTAAAGCAGTGTGCCGGGCTGACCCTCTGCGCCGATTTTTTTATAATGGTCGCCGCTGTGGCGCATAATCGGCACCACGCTGCTGATTGTCTCGACGTTGTTCACGGTAGTGGGCATTCCCCACAGGCCGAACTGGGCGGGGAATGGCGGCTTATAGCGTGGGTATCCGCGCTTGCCTTCGATTGATTCCATCAGCGAGGTTTCTTCGCCGCAGATATAGGCTCCGGCGCCTTTATGCACGTGTATATCGATAAAATATTCGGTGTTGAATGTGTCCTTCATCCGCGGGCCTGCGAATCCGCGCTCGTAGGCTTCGTCGATTGCGGTCTGCATCATGCGCACCCATTTGTGGTATTCGCCGCGTATATATATATATGCTGCGTTTATTCCCATCGCATAGCCGGAGATCAGTATGCCTTCGATCAGTTGGTGCGGGTTGAATTCGAATATCTGCCGGTCTTTGAACGAGCCGGGCTCTGATTCATCCCCGTTGACTGCGAGGTATTTCGGGCGATCGGTTCCTTTGGGCATAAATGTCCACTTCAGTCCGGTCGGGAAGCAGGCCCCGCCGCGGCCGCGCAAGCCGGATTTTTTGACTTCGTCGGTTACCTCGTCCGGCTTCATTTTGAATGCCTTGCGGGCGGTCTCGTAGCCGCCGTTTTGCATATAAACATCGATTTTGTGAAGATCGGGAATTTCGGGCAGCAGAAGTTTGGGATATTCCTTGTCCATGCTAATTGCTCGATTATTGATTAACCTGACTTTGGTTTCGGTGAGACAATTTAACATTAATTCAATAATAATAAAAAGAAAAAACTCATTTTTTCGGGGAAATTGTCTATTAAATAATTAAAAATATTCAAAAAAATGGATTTATCTGTAACTTTTCCTGCATGTTTGATGTCTGAATATTTAAAGCGCATCTGTTGCAGCCAATCGGAGGAAATCATGAGAACAATCTTATTCGTAGTTATTTTATTTCTGTTCGCAGTTCCGGCCAGGGCCGGCAAAAGCTATCAGGACCTTCGCGAAACAGCGGAAAAATTCAAGCCCGCGATTTTTTCGAATACGGAATATTTATTTAATGAAGAGGGCTTTCTTTATGTCAATTTTGCGCCCGATGATATTCGGGGCTGCCTCGATTATGCCGACCGCAAATTTAATAATAATCAGATGATTGATTGCATGGACGAGGCATGGGAAGCGGCAGCTTATTTTCTGTCGCATAATCGTGACGCCAAAGAACGCTTCGGCAAGCTCATGGATGTGCTCTCTCGCGGCGGCTACGATCTATTATTTATGAACAGCTTCCGTTATTTTGATTGCGGACTGCTGCTGCCGCGTGTGGAATTCGACCACGGCATGGAAGACGACGCCGACCATGACGAATATTTCGAGCGCCGCAGCGAGCTGACCGATATGATCATCGATCTCGACTCGGCGGTGCATGAAATGTACGCCGATCTCGAAAGATTCCGCGAAGAGGGCAAGCTGCTTACCGCAAAAATGAAGGATAAGGCAAAGGAAAATTCACATTTCGCATATATGATCAGCCGCGAAAAAGACCGCGGAGCGCATAAAGCCGACACCCGCTCGATGCGATTCACCAAGCCATTTTTCGAAGCATCGGTATTGGATTCGCTGGATGATATTGCATTTAGGGAATCCACCCTGTTTACGATTAAAGAAAATCTGGATATGGATCTGCTGGCGGATATGTTCCAGTATATTATCCGCGGGCGCGAACTGATGCGCAAGGGGCTTTTTATTGACTATCGCACAGCGCAGCTTAAGAGCTTCGACGAAGAACTCGACGATATCGGGCTCGAGCTGGTCGATATGGACGAAATCCGCATGGAACAGCCATTTGCATGGGAGGGCACGGTTGCCGGATACCTGCCGCAGGAGCAGCATCGCAAAGAGCTGCTCGAAGAGCTTGCCCGCACCGGAGTGATCAGCGACAGCCTGATGAATTCGCTTGATAATCTGACAGCCGAGGATTCGACAATGATCCGCGAAATTAATGACCGGATACTGGAAATCTATAAAATGAGGGAGGCGAACAACGAGGAAATCAGCCGCCTCAATAATGACATTACCCAGTATAATGAATGGGCGAATTCGTACATGTCCCGCGGAAATCAATTATTCAATGAAATTGCCACTAATAATAAAAAGATCGACAAGCTGAAAGCCCGCGAAGAACAGCTCGAATACGAATGGCAGGAACTGATGAATAAGGAATGGACTATGCAGACCTTCGTCAGCCAGTTCGAGCACCGCAAGCGGGTCTGGAATTATTATATCGACGTTGTCAAAACCAAGCAGAAAAGCTGGGAATACTACATGTATAGCGTCGAGCACTGGGAGAACAGCTCCGAACTACTGAAGCGCGACAGCGAGCTTACTCGGCGCGTCGAGGAAGTTCGCGAAAAGCAGGAAACGCTCCATGAATTACACGAAGAGCTGATTGATAAGCGCGAGGAACTCGAAGATCGCTTTCATAGATAGACCCCCATGAATGAGAAAAACCGGTTGCCCCGAATTGGCGGAGCGACCGGTTTTCGTATTTATATATATATGATTATCCGCCGAGCGATGCGAGATTCTCGCGCACCTTGGATAGCGAATCCTTCATGCTGTCGAGCTTTTCGCGTTCGTAAGCCACGACGTTCTCGGGAGCATTATTGACGAACTTCTCGTTCGAGAGCTTTTTCTCAGAGCCATTGATATTACGCTCGAGCCGCTCTACCTCCTTCTTCATGCGCTCTTTTTCCTTGTCAATATCGATTGCCTCGCCGGGGATAAGGTATACCTCGGTCTGGCGCACGACGGATGCCAGCGCGCCCTCGGGCTTATCCATACCCCTGGCGACGTCCAGCTTCGAAAGGCGCGCCATAGCCATGATGACGGCGCTTTGCGAGCGGAAAAGCTCTTCGGCGGCGGCGTCTTTGACCGAGATAGCCGCATCGACCTTCTGCGATGGCGGGATATTCATGGTTGCGCGCAGGCGGCGGAGCTCTTCGACGACTTTTTGGATCATCGAGAATTTGTCCTCGATTTCGCTATTTATATATTTATCTTCGGGAACCGGCGCAGCCTGAATGCTGATTGATTCGTCCTCGCTGCGATCTCCGACAAGGTGCCATATCTCTTCGGTAATGAAGGGCATAACGGGATGCAGCAATTGCAGAATTCCCTCATAAATCCTGAATGCGTGACGCATCAGCGCCTGCTTGTAGGAATATTCGCGGTCGGAGTCGAGCTGGACTTTAAGCACCTCGACATACCAGTCGCAGAAGTCGCTCCAGATGAACTCGTATAATTCCTTCGAATATTCCGTAACTTTATAATTATCAAGATATTCCGCAAGCTTGCGGACGGTGGAATTATACCGCGAGAGTATCCATTTGTCTGCGAACGACATTTCGTCGTCGCCGAGGTCGCGGCCTTCGCAATCGGGGCAGACCTCTGCGAGATTGACCACATCGGCCTTCATCAAAAGGAAGCGGCCGGCATTCCATATTTTATTCGCAAAATTGCGGCCTATCTCCATCGAGGGGATGTCCTGGGCCTTGACGTCCACATCCATTTTGACGTCCTGACCCAGCGGAGATAAATATATAATTGTGAATCGGACGGCGTCGGTGCCGTATTTATCAATAATATTAAGCGGATCGGGCGAATTGCCAAGCGATTTCGAGAGCTTGCGGCCCTGACCGTCGCGGATGGTGCTGGTGAAATACACATCCCGGAAGGGGATCGCCCCTTTGAATTTCATTGTTGCCATAATCATTCGCGCCACCCAGAAGAATATGATGTCCGGCGCTGTGACCAATAGGTCGGTAGGCAAAAATCGCTCCAGCTCGGGCGTATCCTCTGTTTCGCCGTCGGCGAGCCAGTTCATAGTGGTCAGCGGCCACAGCCACGACGAGAACCATGTGTCGAGCACGTCCGGGTCCTGCGTAAGCTTTTCGTCGGCGCCGAGTCCGAGCTTTTTGCGGGCTTCCGCTTCGGTGGCGGCGGCGGTGTGGCGGCCATCCTCGGTGTAGTAAACCGGAATTCGATGGCCCCACCATAGCTGGCGAGAGATGCACCAGTCGCGGATATTCTCCATCCAGTGCTGATACGTCTTTGTCCAGTGCGGGGGATAGAATTTGACATCTCCGCTTGTGACGGCGCCCAGCGCCAATTCTGCGAGCGGCTTCATTGCCACGAACCACTGATCGCTGAGGAATGGCTCGACCGGTTCGCCGCCGCGCTGCGAGAACCCGACATTATGCGTATAGTCGTCGATTTTCTCCATCAGCTCGTTTTCCTTGAGCATGGCGACCAATTTCTTGCGGGCTTCGAATCTGTCCATTCCGTCGAATTCGCCGGTCAGCTCGTTCAGCGAGCCGTCGGGATTAATCGTGGCGATCATCGGCAGGTCGTGGCGATTGCCAACCTCGAAGTCATTTGGGTCATGTGCCGGGGTAATCTTAACGCAGCCGGTGCCGAATTCCGGATCGGCGTAGTCGTCGGCGATAACGGGCACCCAGCGCCCCACGACGGGCACGCGCACCTTCTGGCCTATATATTTTTTATAACGCTCGTCCCTCGGGTTGACGGCCACCGCTACGTCTCCGAAAATCGTTTCGGGGCGGACCGTTGCGACTTTGAGATAATTCTCGCCATCCTCGAAATAATAGCGCATTGTATATAAATGTTCGTGAACTTCGCGGAATTCGACCTCTTCGTCCGATAGAGCAGTCTGCGAGAGCGGCGACCAGTTGATGATGCGCTTGCCGCGGTAGATCAGCCCCTCGTCATAAAGGCGTATGAATACCTCGCGCACTGCATTGCTGGCCGATTCGTCCATCGTAAAGAGAGTGCGGTCCCAATCGCAGGAAAGCCCCAGCTTGCGGAGCTGCTTCATTATGATTCCGCCGTAATTCTCCTTCCACTGCCATACGCGGTCGAGGAATTTTTCGCGGCCAAGGTCGTGGCGCGATTTGCCTTCCTCGCGGAGCTGTTTCTCGACGCGGGTCTGGGTGGCGATGCCTGCGTGGTCATATCCCGGCAGCCACAGCGCATGGAATCCCTGCATCCGGCGGCGGCGTATATATATATCCTGGAGCGTCTGGTTGAGCACATGCCCGAAATGGAGGATGCCGGTAACGTTCGGCGGGGGCATCAGCACGCAGTATGTCTTGCCCTCGGCTTCGGAGGGGACATGGTAGATTTTATTATCCTGCCATTTTTGATACCATTTATCTTCAACCGACAGCGGATCGTAAGCCTTTGGGAATTCCTTCTTCATAATTACTCTCAGAAATGTATTATCTTAATAATAGTTAAACAACGGAATTACAAACTTAAAAAAATAAATTATGAAAACGGAGAAAAAGTAAAAAAAGAGGATTGCAATATTGCGATTAACAAAAACGTTCACTATATTATGGTATATCCCGTAAGAAATGCAAAAAAATTAGGTTTGAATAAAGAATTTTGCGATATTTGTCTTATGGGATGAATTCCATTAAGGAATCTGATCTCATTTCATTTAGTTTCAATCTACAAAATCCGAAAACATTGCATCAAAAATATTTATACTTTTCAAACAAATGCCTCAGGAGGTAATATGCAGCTTAAGAGCCTGATTTCTACAGCTATTGTCGGCTCCGTGATTGTTGGTACATCGCTTATGGTGACCAATTGCACCAGTATGGTGACCGAAGAGCAGCTTGCCAAACTCCAGGACCTAAGACGCCAGGAGCGCCAGTTGCAGGACGACATCGGCAAAAAATCCACCGATCTTAAGAAACTCGAAAGCGAAATTAGCGCACGCCAGAAAGAAGTTAACAATTGCGACGAAGACCTTAAATTTGTCAAAAACAAACTCGACCAATGGCCCAATGTATGGCCAGATTACTCGCCCGCAGCGGAACCCGAAGTAAGATAATCCGCGGCAATTTCCCGTTATTCAGAAATTATATGTAGAACAAATATATTCAGAGACACTATGAAAAAAATTGTGTATTTACTCCTTGTTTTCTTCGCCGCGGGAACTTTTGCCTTTGCGCAGGAAATTCCGCCGGCAAGCACGCCTGATGCAGAGCTCACCGAAGAGCAGGCCGATTGGCGCATTCAGGATTTTCAGAGCAGAGTCAACGATCTGCAGGCAAGGCTCGACGAGCTTAACCAGAAAATCGACGCCAGCCAGCAGGAGCTCGAAAACCTTAAAAAACAGCTCGCCGACTGCAAAGAGCAGATCAAAAGACTCCTCGGAGCCACCGATATGGACATCGAGGCTTTCCGCCAGAAGCTCGGAGTGATCGAAGGCAAAATCCGCGACCTTAAGCGCCTTTCCGACGATCAGCTCGCCGACCGCCAGGACGAAGTCAAAGCCCTCGGAAACGATCTGAACGAGCTGCGCATGAACAAAATCGCCCTCATGCCCGAATTTTATAACAAAATTATCCAGCTCGCCAAAGACATCCGCGGTTTGTATCGCGAGAAGAAAATCACCACCTATACGGTTGGCACATGGGCAAAAGACCGCGACTGCTTGTGGAATATCGCTGGCAAAATCGAAATCTACGGCGATCCCTTCCAGTGGCCCAAAATATGGCAGGCCAATCTGGATGAGATTAATAACCCGGACATAATCTTCCCCGGCCAGGTATTCCAGATACCCGCAAAAGGCCCGATGGACCCGGAAACTCAGAAGGCCGCCCGCCGCTACTATCGCCATAAAATGGAAGAAATGAAAGAGGCCGAAACCGAATCAGCAACATCGGCAAAAGGTGAATAAAATCAATTTTCGCAGGAAATATTAAATTTTATTAAGCCCCACTACGTTATATACTATGTGGGGCTTTTTGCATATTGCCCCATGAAATTCACTGAGTATCAATTTTTGAAGATTATTGATGGAGATACTGGAAAAGAAAATCAAAATCGACGAGAACGACCTCGTCGCAATATTCGGATATAACGATACATTCCTCCAGATGATCGAGAACCGATTCAACGCCTCGATGATGGTGCGCGGCAGCAACCTTATTATAAAAGGCGATCCGGAGGAAATCAAACAAATAGAGACTATTTTCCGCGAATTCAAATATTTACTGAATCGCAACGGAGTGCTCACCAAAGAAGACGTTTCGACGATAATCGGACTTGTCGATGCCAATCGCGAAGAGCCCGAGGCCGCGCTCACGGCCACCAATCCGATCATCTTCCACGGCGCCCGCGAGATTATCCGCGCCCGCAATGCCAAACAGCAGGAATTTTTCCGCAAGGTAAACGCCAACGATCTTGTGTTTTCGATAGGCCCGGCCGGCACCGGCAAGACTTTCCTCGCGGTGGCGATGGCGCTTGCATATCTGCGCCGCAACGAGGTAAGCCGAATAATACTATCACGTCCGGCGGTCGAGGCGGGGGAGTCGCTCGGATTTCTGCCCGGCGATCTTAAAGAGAAAATCGACCCGTACCTGAGGCCGCTGACCGATTCGCTGCATTATATGCTTTCGCCGGACAAGATGAAGAACCTGATGGAGAAAGAGGTAATCGAAATCAGCCCGCTGGCCTATATGCGCGGCCGCACTCTGAATAATTCGTTTATAATTCTCGACGAAGCCCAGAACGCAACCGGCACCCAGATGAAAATGTTCCTTACGCGAATGGGTGAGCATAGCAAGGCAATCGTCACCGGCGATATTACCCAGATCGATCTCTCGAACAAACGCGATTCTGGGCTATTGAGCGCCAGCCGTATACTGAAAGACGTCGAGGGCATCGGATTCGTCCGCTTCGGCAACCGCGATGTAGTGCGCCATAAGCTGGTCGCCGAGATCATCCGTGCATACGAAGCCGAAGACGAAAAGAAACATTCCGGGAAAAAGGAGACTGAAATCCCTGCTGCGGCAGACGGCGAAGAAAAAAAATGATTAGCAAACGACCGCGCGATTTTATAAATTTGATATATGCACGAGTTATTCAAA
>CAZEMR010000034.1:22432-31842 GCA_964513465.1 uncultured Hyphomicrobiales bacterium | reverse complement strand
AAAAAGCCGGGCGCCCCGATTGATTGGAGCGTCCGGCTCAGGAATTAGCAAAATGAAAAATCAATAGAATTCTTTGCGAAATTTGGCTCTGTATTTTTTATACAAATCGTCGGCGCCGCTTGTCATATATTTCACCAGATCGTAGAGATCATCGGTGGCGGGAAAGTGGGGGACTTCCCAGGCGGCATTGTTCTCATCAGCAACAAGAAGTACGATTTGAGTTTCGGTTTTGTTCACATTTATATATTCAGCTGATGGATCTGGAATAGATTCCCGGAGTAAATATATGGGATCATAAAATCTTTTCGGTTTGTCATGATCTGCTTTTCGGAGAACTTCAACCATTTTATTTTTTTTAAAAAGAAGAAGTCTTGTGCCCTCAAAATTAGTTTCATACATCAGACTCACTTTATCGCCGGGCTCCAGTAATTCAACGATAGGAGATATTGGCCTCCAGAGGATTTCTTCTGCCCTCGTTTTTCTGACAAGATCAAGTACTAATGTAAGCCAGGCTTTAGCTGTCTCTTTATTTAAGATATGTTTCTCTGTCATTTTTTTCTCGTGAAAATTCAATATCAATCATTAAGTATTGTATTCTGTCATATAAGCTATTGATATCTGTCATGCTTACATTTTCAGTTTTATCTTTTGATTTTGCAAATTCCTCGAATTCTTTTTTCTCTTTTTCTGATAAAGACTCAACATTTTTCAAAACGGCCTTGAATTTAAGCAAATTGTTAGTGAAAATTTTGGTCAAATCATCCGATTCCTTTGCTGCAGCAAGATGATTCTTGATTTCAGTTAATTTTGATAATATTTTCTCTTCGAATCGGGTTTGATGATAGTTACCTTTGAGCCTATTGAGTTCTTTTTTGGTCTCCTTGCTCTCCTTCATGCTCAGGATTGCAATCGCTAAGCTGACAAGTCCGACTAATAGCCCTGCTAAATCCATACTTTACAGCCTATTCTTATTCAAAGCGACGTCCGTATCAATTTCATAGTGCCGTTAATATTAACTGATTAATTCAATATAATTACTATTTATATTATTTCAAAACGAATAATCCACCCACATAAAAAGCCGGGCGCCCGTTTGATTGAGCGTCCGGCCTGTGTATTTATATGCGTATGGCGGGAGGGGGATTACATCATGCCGCCCATGCCGCCCATGCCGGGATCCATCGGGGGCATTCCGCCGCCCTGATTTTCTTCGGGTTTGTCCACTATTGTGGCTTCGGTTGTGAGCAGCAGGCCAGCAACCGAGGCTGCGTTCTGCAGCGCGACGCGCGATACTTTGGTCGGGTCGATTACGCCGGCTTCGTACATATCGACGTATTCTTCGCTTGCGGCGTCGAATCCGTAGGTCTCGTTGCCTTCCTTCACTTTGTTGACGATGACGGAGGCTTCGAGTCCGGCATTGTTGATAATCTGCCTGATTGGTTCTTCGAGCGCTTTGCGGATAATGCTTACGCCGGTTTCCTGGTCTTTGACTGCGGGTTTGATCGGCTCGAGGTCTTTAAGCACTCTCAGGTATGCCACTCCGCCGCCGGGGACGATGCCTTCCTCGACTGCTGCGCGGGTTGCGTGCAATGCGTCTTCGACTCTGGCTTTTTTCTCCTTCATTTCGACTTCGGTTGCCGCGCCGATGCGGAGCACTGCTACGCCGCCGCTGAGTTTGGCCAGGCGTTCCTGCAGCTTCTCTTTGTCGTATTCGCTGGTGGATTTGTCGATCTGAACTTTGATTTCGTTGATGCGTTTTTTGATGTCTTCGGATTTGCCGGCGCCTTCGACTATTGTGGTGTTGTCTTTGTCGATTGTGATGCGCTTGGCTGTGCCGAGATAGCTGAGTGTTGCGCTTTCCAGCTTGAAGCCTTTTTCTTCGCTGATGACGGTGCTGCCGGTGAGGACTGCGATGTCTTCGAGCATTGCTTTTCGGCGGTCGCCGAATCCGGGGGCCTTGACTGCTGCGATGCGGAGCGTGCCGCGCAGTTTGTTGACCACGAGTGTTGCAAGTGCTTCGCCCTCGACGTCTTCGCTGATGATGAGCAGCGAGCGGCCGGCCTGGGATACTTTCTCGAGTATGGGCAGCAGGTCTTTGATGGCCGAGATTTTTTTGTCATATATGAGGATATAGGGGTCTTCCAGCACTGCTTCCATCGAGTCTGCGTCGGTGATGAAGTAGGGCGAGAGGTAGCCGCGGTCGAACTGCATACCTTCGACTGTGTCCATCGATGTTTCGGTGCCTTTGGCTTCTTCGACTGTGATGACGCCGTCTTTGCCGACTTTTTCCATAGCTTCGGCGATAAGTGCGCCGATTGTGGTGTCGTTGTTGGCCGAGATTGCGCCGACCTGCGAGATTTCTTTCTTGCCTTCGACGTCGCGGCTCAGGTTGCGGAGGCTTTCGACTACCTGGGTGACTGCCAGATCGATGCCGCGTTTGAGGTCCATCGGGTTTGCTCCTGCTGTGACGTTTTGGATGCCTTCGCGTTAGATTGCGTGTGCGAGCACGGTGGTGGTGGTTGTACCGTCGCCGGCCACGTCGCTGGTTTTCGAAGCAACTTCGCGGACCATATTGGCGCCGAGGTTCTGGATCGGGTCTTCGAGTTCGATTTCTTTGGCAACCGTGACGCCGTCTTTAGTAACGGTGGGCGGGCCGAATTTTTTGTCGATGATAACGTTGCGGCCTTTGGGGCCGAGAGTGACTTTCACTGCATTGGCAAGCTGGTCGACGCCTTTTTTGAGCTGGGTGCGGGCTTCGACATCAAATTTGATAATTTTTGCCATAACTGAATTTCCTCCAATTATATTTTCATTTTAATAAAATTAATTACGAATTTTTGTGGGTTAGTCCATAATTGCGAATATGTCCGATTCGCGCATGATGAGCATGTCTTCGCCGTCGATAGAGACTTCGGTGCCGGAATATTTTCCGTAGAGCACTTTGTCGCCTTTTTTGAGCTGCATTTTGATTTCTTTGCCTTCGTCGGTGGTGCGGCCGGGGCCGACTGCGACGACTTCGCCCTGCTGGGGTTTTTCTTTGGCTGTGTCGGGGATGATGATGCCGCCGGTGGTTACTTCTTCCGGCTTCATGGGTTTGACCAATACGCGGTCGTGCAATGGTGTAAGAGCCATTTTATCCTCCAATAAATATTATTGTTTAGAAAAAAAGAACAATTGTTATACTTAAGATCAAAAATTTTAAAGTCAGAATTATTAGCACTCCCGAATGACAAGTGCTAACAATTTGACGCAATCAATTTTGGTTTATTGCGTAATTTTTTGAAAATTTTTCTCAAACCTGAGACTTTTTTCCGGTTTTGTTGTTATTCTATTATGCAGGGATGATAATTAGTTAATTTTAACTATAATAATACTTATCTTTGGATTTGTTCGTCAGTGCAATCATATTTGCGCTCGTTTCAATTTTGGTGTAAACAATTCATTTTATTGATATATCTCGGAGAAATTCATGCTTAATTCAAAGACAATTCTCACACTTGTGATTGCCTTTGTCATCAAGTTAGCTTTCGCAGGATCCGCCCAGGCATCGGTCGATCTGGTTTCGCCGACCGATCTCAGCGAATGCCAGCCGCTCTCGGTCGATCTTGTCTGGGAGCCGGCCCCGAATGCTGTTGACTACGGCATCGAAGTCGTTAAGGCAAGCGACCTTTCGCCGGTTGTTACTATCGAATCCGGGCTTAATTCGACTACTTTCAGCCTTAGCGGGCTCGAATACAATACCGAATACCGCTGGGGAGTGATTGCCAATTACGGGCCGGACTCTATTCAGACCTCGAATGTCTGGAGCTTTGAAACTCTGCCGACTCCGCCCGAGCCGGCCTATCCCGAAGACGACCTGACATGCGCCCCGAAAGAGATAGAGATATCATGGCAGGCCAATCCGAATGCGGATTCATATACTTTGCAGATTGCCACCGACCGTCAGTTCGGCACGATTATCCAGAATCTTGACGATCTATCGTCGAATACTTTCACTTCTTCGGTGCCCTTTTATGGCACTCAGTACTGGTGGAGGGTGCGCGCCGATATGAGCGAGTGCAATTCCGGATTCAGCGAGCCAAGAAGTTTTACTACGAAAACCACACCGCCGGTTCCGCTCGACCCTGCTAATGACAATGGAGGAGTCGATCTGGAAACCACGCTGCGCTGGGGCACGGTTGCCGGCGCGAATTTTTATAATTTAATGGTAGACGACGATGCGGACTTTTCCTCGCCGATTTACGACCTGAGCGGCCTGAATTCAACTCAGATTTCGGCCACCTTCAGCGAATACAATAATGATTATTACTGGAGGGTACAGGCCGTGGAGAATGCCTGCGTTTCCGAATGGTCGCAGACCTTTAGCTTTACCACACGCTACGAGGCTCCTGAAGTAGTCTATCCGGCTGATGGCGAAGTCTGCGTATCGCAGATGGCCAATTTCCGCTGGGAAGCTGCCACCGGCGCCGGACTTTACAGGCTCCAGATAGCCGATGATGCAAATTTTGACAATATTATATATGAAAAAGACGAGATCGGCGATGTTTCTCACAGTGCTCCTCTGCCTTCGCCTCTCGCCAATTATTACTGGCGTGTGCGCGCCGAGGACGACGGCAATATCGGCTATTATTCCGAGCCGGCAATGTTTACAACAGGCATTTTGCCGCCCGATATGATTACCCCCGAAGACAGCACCTACGGAGTCGAGCTTGATATGACATTCGAATGGACAGACATCGAGCCGGGCACGATTTACCACGTTCAGCTTGCCGAAAATCCTCAGTTCAATCCGATGGTATTCGATATGGAAATGACCGACCAGACGGAGCTGGATTATACACTCGGCAAAAATGACCAGGACTATTTCTGGCGGGTAAGCGCCACATTCTCCGGATGCGCATCTACATGGTCGCAGCTTTCGTATTTTCGGACGATTGTGGGTATTCCCGATCTGATCGCCCCCGAAGACGAATCAATAGCGCAGCCGATTAATATGCTGTTCCGGTGGTCGGATGTTTCCGGCGCGGAATATTATGATTTGCAGATTGCCACCGACGCCGATTTCGATGATATTATCGACGGCAAGAGCAATGTGCCTGCCACCAGCGTGCTGATTTACGACCTTCCGACCAATACTAAATTATACTGGAGGGTGCACGCAAAGAATGAATACGGCATCGGTAAATGGTCGGAAACCTATGAATTTACCACCGGAGTACGCGGCCCGGAAACTCCGGTACTGATTTATCCCGAGCACCGCGACGAGATGGTGCCCGTATCGCTGACATTTACATGGCATGAAGCCGCCCGCGCTGATGCATACACATTCGCGCTGGCCACCGACGATGATTTTGAAACTACTATTATTTATGAAGATGATATTGAGAATGAGTTCTTCGAAGTCGAAAATCTGGACTATTACGCCACTTACTACTGGAAGGTCCGCTCCACAAACGACAGCGGCACCAGCGCATGGAGCGACATCCGCAGATTCCGCACCACTGCGCTGATCCCGGACGAAGCACCAGACTTGTGGACTCCGCTCGACGGTTCGGACAATCTTAATCCCGAAGTCGATTTCACATGGTATCCCGTGCCCCGCGCCGAATATTACCAGCTTCAGGTGGCCACAGATCCCGAATTCGACAGTATTGTCCGCGAGGAAATCCGGGTTTACGACACCAACGAGACCGTATTCAATCTCGATCTCAATACCGAATACTACTGGCATGTTCGCGCGGCCAACGAAGCCGGCGAGGGCCCGTGGTCTCAGGTATGGTCGTTTATGACATATGACCCGGCCGGTGTTAAAGAAAATACGAATTCCCGATTCGGAGTGAACGTATTCCCGCATCCGGTGGCAGGCATTTCGACTATCGAATTCACAATGCCGGACGCAGGCAGGGTCAATATCCGCATTTATAACTCAAACGGCGAACTGGTATCGACACTTCTGAATGGTTATAAATCCGAAGGAACGCACGGCGTCGAATGGGACAGCGAGTCGCTTGAAAGCGGCGCATATATATATTCGGTCATTTCCGGAAATCATTCGGAAACCGGGCGGATAATTATCGCAAAATAAAATTTGCAACATTTGATATACAGAAGGCCGGATCGGTTAATCATCTTATCGATTTGGCCTTCTTTTTTGTTATATTTGTCTTATATAATTAGTATTTATTAATATTTAACGAGATGAGATTTGATGAAAAAACTATACCTTATCCTCGCAATTTCGATTCTATTTTCCGGGATTTATAAATCCACCGCCTGCACCAATTTTCTGGTCACTCCCGGAGCATCCGCAGACGGCTCGGCTATGATTACTTATTCGGCCGATGCAGGAGGATTCTTCGAGCCGCTTTTCTATATGCCGGCAATGGACCACGAACCCGGAACTATGATAGATATATATGAATGGGATACGGGCAAGTTTCTCGGCCAGATACCGCAGGTGCCCCACACCTACCGCGTGGTGGGCAATATGAACGAATGGCAGGTCTCCATAGGCGAGACTACCTACGGCGGACGGGATGAACTCCGCGATACCACCGCTATCATGGACTACGGCAGCCTGATGTATATTGCGCTCCAGCGAGCCAAAACCGCCCGCGAAGCTATCGACATAATGGTCGGACTCGTGGAGGATTACGGATACTACAGCTCCGGCGAATCGTTTTCGGTGGCCGACCCCAAAGAGGTCTGGATTTTTGAAATTATATCAAAAGGTATGAAAGAAAAGGGCGCCGTATGGGTGGCCCGCAGAGTTCCCGACGGATTCATCTGCGCTCATGCCAACCAGGCCCGCATCCGCGAAGTGCCGCTTAACGATCCCGAAAACACGATCTTCTCCGAAGACGTCGTCGCATTCGCCGAACAGATGGGATATTACGACCCGGATGAAGACGGCGAATTCAGCTTCGTAGATGCTTATAATCCGCTCGAACCCGGCGGGCTGCTATTCTGCGAAGGCCGCGTATGGCGACTTTTCGACCAGGCCGCGCCGTCGCTCGAACTCAACACCGACTACTGGCGCGCAGTCGAAGGCGCAGAGCCCTATCCGCTGTTTATCAAACCCGACAAAAAGCTTACGGTGCAGGACGTTATCGAATTCACCCGCGACCACTTCGAAGGCACCGAATGGGATATGACCAAAGGCCTCGGAGCAGGCCCCTACGGATGCCCCTATCGCTGGAAGAACCTCGTATGGCAGGTCGAAGGCGACACCACAAAATACGGCTGGGAACGACCCATCTCCACACAGCAGACAGCATTCTCGTTCGTATCGCAGATGCGCGCAGACATGCCCCGCGAAATAGGCGGATGCTTCTGGTACGGAGTCGACGACAACTACTCGACCGTCTACATGCCGCTCTATAGCTGTATGCAGCGCTCGCCCGAATCGCTCAAATACGCCGAAGTGGACAATTTCACATTCAAGTCCGCAGCATGGGTATTCAATCTGGTGGCCAACGTCGCCTACACCAAATACTCATATATAATTAAGGATATACAGGAAGTACAGTCCGAATTCGAGAACAAATTCTTCACCATCCAGCCCGCAGTCGAAAAAGCCGCAATGGAGCTTTATAAGCAGGACAAGGAAATGGCCATCGAATACCTTTCGGATTACTCGATCAACCAGGTAGACCAGGTAGTCGATCGCTGGCGCGAGCTATGGCGCTACCTCGTGATGAAATACAACGACGGCTTTATCAACGACGTCACCAAAGACGCCGGCCGCCACCCCAAAGGCGTCGGCTATGGAGAGGAATACTTCCGCCAGGTAATTGAAGAGCGCCCCGGCTACTACGACATCAAATGGAAAAAAGCCGACTAAGCGCATATATACATACCATTTTCACCAAAGCGGATACCCCCAACCGGGCATCCGCTTTTATTTGTTTAATCCATTAATTACTTTGATTTATCAAATAAATAGTATACATTGTTTTTTATCTATAATTCTTTCCTGTAAGATTATTTTTTCCTCCATCCATCCGGAGTATTTATGCATTCCGAACCAATGTTAGTCAGAAAGCCAGAGATGCCCCTCGCGGGTTTGTCCATCAGCACAAGTTTCAATGGCGGGCGCAGCCAGCAGGACATCCCGCCATTTTTCCATAAAGTCATCGACGAGAGCATGCTCGCCGATATCCCTTACCGCATCAATAAAAACCACTTATGCGTTTTTAAGCTGCGCGACCACAGCCCCGATTTCGACTATATTGTCGCCGTCGAGGTCAGCCGCGTGGACAGCCTGCCGGAGGACTGGACGGTGCTCGTGCTGGCCGAACGCGATTACGCAGCGCTGGAATTCGAGAAAACCGGCCATGGCTCGGTAGCCGATGCCTTCCGCCGCATCCACGAGGAATGGCTGCCCGGCTCTGAATATCGCGCCGCGCCAAAGCCGGCATTTGTATATTACGACGAGAAATTTTTCGAGGTGTTCAATTCAAAGGGCTACGACGGGCAGCCTGTAGCGACGGCGCATGTGCCGGTCGTGCGCAAATAAAAGCCACGATCGCGCAATCTCTATAAATATTTGCATTATTATTCCGGATATTTTAATTTTAAATTAATCTTTTCGAAACATTCCGGAATTGCGAATTATGCCATATTTCAATCATGACGACATCGACTTATATTACCAAAAACTCGGCGACGGCCCGCCGCTTATGATGATAGCTGGCCTTGCGAGCGATTCGCAGAGCTGGCTGCCGGTTGTCGAACCGCTCGCCGAACGCTTCACCCTGATATTGCCCGACAATCGCGGCTGCGGACGTTCGCGGCCACAATCCGCCGCGATGGGCATCCCGACTATGGCAGCCGACTGCGCAGCGCTGCTCGGGCATCTCGGCATCGAGCGCGCACACGTGCTGGGCCATTCGATGGGCGGATATATTGCCCAGCAGATGGCGCTGGATTTCCCCGACCGCTGCGACAGGATCGTGCTGGCAGCGACTTCGTCGTATTCCTCCGCGCGCAATGCCCGGCTGATCCCGGACTGGGCGGACTACCTCGAATCAGGCATGGCACCGGAGCTTTGGTTCCGGAATGTATTCTACTGGATATTCTCGCGGCAATTTTTTGCAGACGAGAAGCTGGTTGCCGACTCGGTTCAGTACTCGGTCGAATATCCGTATCCGCAGTCGCTGGAGGCATTCCGGCGTCAGACCAGCGCGCTCGCCGGTTTCGATCTGCGCAACAGGATTGTCGGAATCCGCTCTCGGACACTGGCCATCTGCGGCCGGGAGGACATCCTCTTCCCGCCGGAGGAGAGCATTGCGGCATTCGAGGGTATCCCGCACTGCGACTTCTCGATAATCGACGGCGCGGCGCACTCCATCCACATGGAGCAGCCCCGGGCATTCATCGAAAAAGTGGTCGATTTTTTGGAGGGGCAG
>CAZEMR010000034.1:0-22332 GCA_964513465.1 uncultured Hyphomicrobiales bacterium | reverse complement strand
GTGGTCGATTTTTTGGAGGGGCAGGTGTGGTCAAAATGAAAATTTTCGCATTTTTGGCTTTGTTTAATCCAAACGGCGGGCCGGGGAGGCGCCGCCGCTTGTGGGAATGGATGGGTCGACCGCATTATTTCAAATGCGCGGGGGTAGGGCTTTTGCCGTTTTTCGGCAGTGTGCGTTCGGCGGCGAGGCTTTCGAGCATACGGCGGTGGGGCATGTAGGCCTCGACGTCTGCGCTCTCGCCGAGGCTGGCCTTTTCGTCGGACGAATACTTCATAAAGAATACCCGCAATTGGTCGCTTTCGATGGTGGCGTGTTCGGCCAGGTGCCACGAGAGCCGGATCAGCAGATCGCGGTTTTCGGTGAGCAGCAGCCCGGCGCGGCTTTCGCAGCGCTTGACGATTTCGTACATCGCCTCGCGGCTTTCGGCTTCGGACATCACCTGCCCTTCGGATTCGAACATATCGGAGTCGAGCTTCATGCGGTGAGGCCCGAATCCGTATTTATATATCATCGCCCAGGCGATGTTGCGGGCGTTGTCGAGGTCCGCTTCCGAGCCGATGGATATGTTTTCCTCGCCGAAGATCAGTTTCTCGGCGATATATCCGCCCAGCAATGTTTCGATTTTGTCCATTAAAAACCGGCGCGTCAGATAGGGGAATATTTCGTCGCCGAGGCACATTCCGCCTGTGTTGCTGTCGGCTGTCACGGCTTTGATCTGCTTGGGCATGATTCCGGTGCGCAGGTAGCCGACGATTGCGTGGCCGGATTCGTGAACTGCGATTACGGCCTGCTTGTTGTCCTTTTTGGGCTGGCGTCGCGATTCGATCTGCAGGCTGGGCGCTATCCGGATTGTGTCGATCAATTCGCCTCCGCTAAGTAAGGCAATGCGGAATTCGCCGTCTTCGAACCGCCAGATGATTTTTTCGATATCCTTCTCGGTTTTCAGGATTTCGCCCATAATTTTCGTGAAATTAGTATCGATCAGCATCCGGGCTGTGGTCATCACCGGCCGGGCGCCCTGGGTTGGGAACACCCCGTCATTATATATAATATCGGTGACCGAGCGGTCGAATTCGATTTCGATATTATATTCATCGAGCGATCGCGCGGCGAATTCTCTCAGATGCGCATTTATGATATCGCGGAATCCCTGCGAGCTGAGCGATGGATATATTATATGATTATTGCCCAGGCGGGCTATCTGCTCGGGACGGAATCGCTTGCCGAGCTGTTGCTTTATGTCGTGCAGGCCTATCCGACGGGAATATTTGCGCAATACGTCGGGGTCGTTGTCCGGATTGAGATCCTTGCTCATTTCGTAGGCTTCGTCGAGATTGCCGACGACGAATATCAGGGATTTGCTAAGGTCTAATATTTTTTTCGAATTGGCTATGCGCAGAGATTCGCTCATCAGCCGGATAGTTTCCGGGCCGTCGAGGCTTGTTATATAATTTTCAAAATCGAGATGGTCTTCGAAATCCTTTCCGATTGTTTCGAATATCCATATTCTGTATTTTTCCGGCAGAAAATACATCCGGCCCGCTTTCATATCGTCTTCTTCGCTGTATATACAGCAGCCCAGGTTGAACTTTTTGTCGTTATCCAGGAGCATTTGCCAATATTTCTTAGCTTTTGATTTGACCATACCTTTTTTGACAGAAACGCCCTGCGCAAGCGCTATTTCCATTATTTTCAAAATTGTTTTTACGTCCTGCTTAAAGCTATATCCAAAATTCTCGGTATATTCGATACGGCCGGTATCGAGTATTTCCCACACCAGGCGGTATTCCTGGCGGAAGGTCTCGTGGCGGTCCTCGTTCAGAGTGCGCATGTGCTGGAACTCGTCGAAGCAGATTACCACACTCTGGCCGTCAAGATAATGCAAACCATCGTCGATCCCGCCGAATATCGAGCTCATCCGAACATCATTATTACCCACGTCGTAATACAGGAATTTATTCCCGAAGTCCAGAAATTCCGCGATTTTGCGAACCAGATCGGTCTTACCGCAGCCGGTCATACCCCAGAGATTGACCACATGCGGCCGCTGCGAAGCCTTCGGGAACAGCAGCAAGGGCTCGATCGAATCGGCAACGCGGTCGATTACATCATCAATCGCAAAAAATTGTGATTTCAGCCAGCGCTTCATTTCGGCGAGCCGCTCGAGCTTTGCGGCGATCTCTTGTCTTTGCTCAGGTGTCGTTCTCATTGCTTTACCCTTTGGGATTATTGAATAAACAGCGGTTTTGCATAAAGTACGGTAATATACGACCCATGCACGACACCATGTGTCGCGATCAGAAAATTATATTTAATTAATTATTTTTATTTGTTTGTAATTTTTAATATATTCATATATTCATTCCCACTCAATCGAGGTCGATAATGCCCCATTCGGGTTCGAAAAATGCCGAAGCAAACGCAAGCCAGGCACGGAGAATATTATATATATATCACGAGCTGCTATCGGGAAGTGAATTTTCCGCAGCGGAGATTCACGCAAGAATCAATGATTCCGATTTCGACGCTTGCAGCCTGCGGTCGATCCAGCGCGATCTGAAGCTGATTCAGGAGATCGATAAGGACATAGTGTGCGAGAGCAAAGGCAAGCAAAATTTCTGGCAGCTTCCGAAATCATGCCTCCGCAAGCTCCAGGTGCATTCCAACGAACTGCTTTCCCTGTATATACTTAAGGCGCATCTGAAATCGCTCCGCAATACCTCGGTCGCCCGCGAGATAGACCAGCTCATCCAAAAGCTCGAGCAAATGTATCCCAGCCAGATCGTCGCCGAGCATAACCTATTCTGGGATAAGAGTATAGGCGGATATGACTACTCCGGCCACGACCGAATTATCGAGCGCGCAATCGAATATATCCAGGGCCGCAAGTGGGTCAGAATCGACTACGACCGCGGCGGAGACGGCGAGAGCAAATCCTACGTCGCCATGCCAAAGCTGATATTCGCCTACGACGGCTACCTCTATCTGGCGGCCTATGTGCCAGACTACGGCTACCACATAGCGCTGGCGATCCACCGCATCGCAGTCATCGGGCTGACCCAGCCGCGCGACGGGGAGGAGGTGCCGCCATTCGACTACGATGAATTCATGCGCCTGCGGTTCGGCGTATTCTGGGGCGAGCCGCAGCACATCCGGCTCCGGATAGCGCCCTGGGCCGCGAAATACTTCACCAGGCGCTACTGGCACGCCACCCAGCAGATAGCCGACGCCGACGACGGCGGCCTTCGCATAGAAATGGAGACATCGGTCACGCCCGAGCTGGTGGCATGGATAATGCGCTGGGGCAGGGCGATCAGAGTGGAATCGCCGCCGGAACTAATCGACAAAGTAATCTCTGGCCACCGCGCCGCCCTAGAAAATTATTAATAAAAATTAATACGACATCTCCTGACGTGGTTGGGGTGTATGTTGTGTATTAATTATTTTCGCTATATTTATGAGGATCAGGCATGATTAAAAATAATATTTCACCTCAACTATTCTGGGATTTGTTTGCTAACGAGTTTCCTGTTTACATGAAAAATTACCCGGCTCCCAAAAAGTTTTACACAACCGGCAAGGCTTGTACTACATTTTTACTCAGCTTTTTTGCATATTTGACTACTACATTACAGAAGGAAATTGATCCGGGTTTGCGATGGGCAATTGAAAAAGACCGGATTGATTTTGTATACTTATTGAACAATAAACCTTATATCGCAATCGAATCGGAAAACATTACTACCCGCGAGTTAAATGGTGAGTTCAATAATTTTATTAAGGTGCAAAACACATGTAAATTTAATGTATTAATATGGTATTATGATATAAATAGAGCTGAAACTTCCAAAATAAATCAGTTATGTAAGATTAGCGATAGGTTGTACAATTATTACCAGGAAAACATCAAGTTTTCGGATTTCCTCTTGATTTTAGGGCCCAATGCCGGAATCTCTCACGATGAAAATTATTATTATCGTCTTTTACAGAAAAGAGATTATGAGGGATATCAATTTGATTCAAAAGGAGAATATTATCAGCTTAAGAATTACAATATTTTGCAGGCCCTATAAATTTTTAATAACATAATTAGTTTCCCATTTCCCTTTTTAATTATACAAATCCCCCCCGCAAACTCCGCGCGGGGGGGATTTTTTTATGGCGTGAATTATTTATGGGAAATTGGTGCGAAATCTGATTTCGGTGTTGGCTGATAGCGGCGGTTTGTTTATATTATAGTATTGGATTATAACCACTTTCCTTTAATTCTTCGGGAATTTTTTTGATGAAAAAGCTCTTTATCTTCCTGTTGGCGGTGACCATCAGTTCGCTGCTATCCTGCGAATGCGACAGCGATAATCCTATCGGCCCGCAGCAGGGCAAGACTTTGATCGACACCACGGTCAACGCATCGGCCGGCGACGTCACGGTCAGCATTGGCGAAGGCGTCCGCCTAACTATCCCGCGCGGGATAAGCTCCGAAAATATCAACGTCAAAATCCGGGCGATCGACAATCTCTCCTCGGTGCCGGATGTTATGAAAATTCTGAAAGCCTATGATATCGAACTCAGCATCGGCGATGTATTCGATAAGGAGCTTACTATCCGCTTTGATCTGGAATCCGATTATTTCGAGGGCAAAACCGAGTCGGACTTTGCGTTCGGGTTCTATAATTCCGCGGAGAAGAAATGGCAGGTTTTTCCGGAATATTCCATCAATATTGCGGGGAGTTATGCAGAATGCAAAACCAATCACCTGACCACGGTCGGGTTCATCGAGTTCGTGACTTCGGGCGGCTATTCGTATAAATTTGTGGGCGATAATGTGACGGTTTACTATTGCTCGGGCAGCGATTCGCCGATACGTTATCCGGATTACGATCCTCCGGATCAGTCGTGGCATCTGCCTACGAGCGATCCGGCCTATGCGCCTTTATTTATTCAGGACGTCGCGCATTATATCGCCGAGGCGCGCGATGCTTTTGCCGATTCGCCGCACAATCTGGAGGTGGCGTCGGGCAATATCAATGTTTATGTCAAAGACCTGTCTTCGAATGACGGCGAATATGGCACGATCAGCGGAGCCATATATTTAAATAATAAGGTCTCGCTGCCGGGGCACGTCAGCGGCGTCGGCAAGGAGGATGTGCTGGCTGCCACCTGCGCTCACGAGCTGCTGCACCTTATTCAGGATAATTATTACGTGATGAACAAGGGCAGCATCGGCATGTGGTGGCTCGAAGCAACCGCGACTCAGGCCGACCGCATGGTCTGGGGCAATTCGCTCTTATACAGCGAATCGGAGATGTATTCGATCGAGTCGAACTCCACGCTGCTCGAGACTTTGAGCAAATCCTGGGACGATTGCAACAGCAACCCCAACTGGTACCTGGCGGGCTGCTTTTTGCAGTATATGAGCACTTATCGCGAGGGCGCAAAGCTCAACGTAGCCGATGCGATCAAGGCCGGCGGCGATGCCACTTCCGGCCTCGTGCGAGTGATGCTCAACGAACAGGTGAAATCAGATTTGGGTACGAATCTGATGGACGAATACCGGGATTACATCCAATACCTGTTCTTCGAGGGCAACGAGAACCTTTCGGCATTCCCGTTCGATAAGAGTTTTAACGCTATCGAAACATCCCCCTCGCTTACAAAATCGGTTAGAATGTCGAAAAAAGACCATACACAGTCCGTCACTGTTTCGCTGCCTTATCTTGCGACGAAATTAATCAGCGTCAGCAATATTGAGAATTCCGAAATGCGCGTGAATTATGATTTATCAAAATTGGATGCCGGTCTGGAAGCATATCTCTGCCGGGTGAATGCCGCCGAGGGCAAATTCGAGCTGGTCGAATCATTATACAAGGGCATTTCCGGCGACGTCGAGCTGAAAGCGCGCGCCGGCGGCGATGTCGATAACTTTGTTATATTATTGATTAATACCGGATTCACCGAAGGCAGCAAAGAGGCCTCGCTGACTTTCAAAACCTCTGAGGAATTCAAGGAATTCGGTATGATCTCCTTCAAGCTCGAGGGCGCCGATGGCGACATTCAATTCAGCAATGGCTATACGGACAGCCAGTGGTCGATCGGCTTTGTGGATTTCTACGACCAGCAGGAATATAAGGTGCTCAGCAAATCATTTTCGGGTAATAAAGTTAAGCTGACTTTCGAAGAGCGCAGAGACAGCAAAGTTCAATATACGGACTACGTTTCAACTGTCACGGTCGAAGGCGAATATAATTCCGCGGAATTCACATACCTGAAACTCCGCGAGGAAATAGTTAAATATAAAGAGGAATGGTCGGACGACAAGGACGAATGGGTGAAACATAAAATCACAGAAATAAAGACATTCGAATATAACACGATTCCATTCAATATTCAGGATGGCCAATATAATATTGTTTATTCGCATATGGAGCACGACAAATCGAAAATTAAGTCGAAACTGACGAATATCTCGCATACTATCGAGGAAGTTGACGACGAGGGCGATCCGGTCGAAAGCTATCAGCTCGAGCCGATTGCCTGGTCGTCGGTGGCGAATTATTTCAACCTGAGTATGATAACTACAAAAAAATAATTTCGGCAATATAGAAATCCGCAATCTCTATATATATAAAGGGATTGCGGTTTTTTTATTAAAATTTATCGGGATTATTTCTTGTTTTTTTTGAATCGCTTTCTTTTTTCCTTGTCCATTTTCTCGGTGGCATAGGCATAGATCGGCCGGGGCGCGGTATCTTTGAATTCATAGAGGAAATCCTCGATTTCGTCGGGGTGTGTTTTCCATAATTCGCGCAGCATAGTGCCGATGCCTTTCTGCACGTATTCCGATTTGTCCATCATCAGGGGGCGGACGAGCGGCAGAGCTTTGCCGGGGGCAACTTCCTTCTTTTTAGCGAGTTCGTATAATGTGACCGGCACTGTTCGACGCTGCCATTCGGATTCGGCCTCGGTCCATTTGCCGAGTTCATCGAGCGAGACATGGCCGTCGCGAACGAGTTCGGCCGTGACGAACATACACAGAGTATCCGTTGCCGCCCAATTATCTATTCCGGTGTCGAACCATCGGGCAATGTGATTGAACACTTCCGCGCTGAAGTCGTTGCGGCGGGCTGCGATTAGCTGTATGGCGAGCGAGGATTCCTCGTATTTGCCGGATTTCATCAATTCGTCGCCTATCGACAGGATGTAGCCGGTGGAGAGGCCGCTAAGCTCGTCGATCCATTTATCGCGGCGGGCTTCGAATTTTTTCTGATCAATTCCGTATCCGGGATATTCGCCTTTGAAATATCGTGAATATTTTTCGCGTATCTCGGGGTCGGCATTTTTGCGGAAGAATTCGCGGATTTCTTTGAGTATCAATTGGATATCCATCGCCTTACATCCCCTGGAGCAATTTCATGATTACGAGGATTAATATTATCAGAACGGCCATATATATCGCGACTTTGAGGAAGCGCTTTATGATAGCGAGCACAAGAATGACCACCAGAACGAGAATGACTATTTCGGCCGGGCCCATTGTTTCTCCGATTTGTTAACTAAGGTGGAATGTGATTATGCCGATCTTTTCTTCATCCATTCGGAGCTCGGGATCGGACTGTTTGCCCAAAAACACAATTCCCCCGGATTTAACTTAAATTTCTGAATTTATATAAGTTGCAAAAGCCGGATAATAACCAGCACAAGAATAATTATAATTGCCAGATAAATAAGAGCTTTGCCAAAATGTTTCAATATTGATAATATAAGAAATATTATCGCAACGATAATGATAACATCAATAATGGCCATCATTTATCCCTTTATCATATTAAAAAATCAGCTCAGACGGAATGTGAAAGTGATTATGCCGACCATTTCCTTGTCCTGCTCGAGCGGATTGAACCGCCATTGGCGGAGCGCATCCATTGCGGCATGCTCGAGCGCAGGATCGCCTTTTTGCAGCGGCATCATCGAGCTGACGGTGCCGTCGGGCAATACCTTGAACCGGATGCGGATTTGGGCGGACATATTCGCTCCGCTCGGGAATTGCGGTAATTTTTTGTAGAGCACGGTGCGATTGCCGCCGCCGCCCCATTCGATATCGCCAAAGCCCATTCCCTTGCCCTTGCCGTTGCCCTTTTCGCCGAGTCCGGTGCCGCCGGGACTGCCATCGGGCGAGCCTACATCGCGGGAGTTCGAGCCGCGGGCCTGATCGCTGGATGCCTGGTCGGAGCTTAATTCATTGCGTGCAACGAAGTTGGACTGCGCGTCCGGATCCTGCGGCGTTGCGTTTCGGTCGAGCTTGGTTTTTGCTGCGATTTCGGCGTCGTTCAGATTTGACTGCGGTTCGCGGCCTTTGTGGATTTCGCCTTCTTCGGCCAGGTTGCCCTTGCTCATACCGGTGCCGTCTCCGTCGCCGAAGTTAAGTATTTCGAGCGGAATTGTATTGAGTTCGATTTCTCGTGCACTGGGCGGATCGATCTGCATCACCGGCGCAATCAGCACCATAAGCGCAGTCATTGCCAGCGCGATAGCGAAACCGCGAGCGGTATTCGAATCCCATGGAATATTGAAATTCAGGGATGTTGTATTTTCATGCCTGGATGAGCGGTACATGCTTTCCCCCGTATATGTATTAACGCACGCGATCGACCCATGACTGTGCGAATCCGTAGCGCAGAGCGGCGGCGCGAGCGTCCTCGCGCGTTTCATACTGGCCGAATCTGACGCGATACCATATCTGGTCTCGAATTTTATGGGTCGATATAAATGCGTTGTCGATGTTTCGTTCTTTAACTTTTCGGAGCCATTCCTCGGCGTCTTCGCGCGAAGGCGAGGAATATATCTGAATCGTATACAGCCCCTTTTCTGATTTATCGAACGCGGTGTCGTCGCGTTTAGTGTCTTTAGTCTTTTTGTTTTTCTGAACCGGCAGAGTTCGTTTGGAAATATATGGCTTCTGCTCTTTTTTCGGAGCTGGCTTTGCCTGCTGTTTCTTTTCGGGAGTTTTGGCCGGTTCGGTTTTTACCGTCTGCTTTTCTGCTTCGGGCGCCTGTTCGATTGTCGCGACAAACCCTGTATCAGTGTTTTCGCGGGCGGCGCGAGGCTTTTCGGTGTGGTCGGCCTCGGGTCTGGCTTCGACCTCAGCCCTGGCTTTGGCTTCTGCTTTCGCAGCGGGTTCGGTTGTCTGGGTGGTGTCCGCAGCGCTGGCTTCGGGCTGGTATTGATAGAAATACCAATATCCGCCATATCCCAGACCTGCTGCGAGCAATACGGCGGCCGCGATTATCAGCGCCAGCGGCAGAGCGCGTTTTTTATCTTTTTCGTCGGATTCTTCTTCGGACTTTCCGGATTTTTCTTCCGGCTGCGGTTTTTCCTCGGGCTTTTCGTCAGTGTCCGGTCGCTCCAGCCCGTAGGTCGATGGCTTATCTGCTTCGATGCCGGAGAGATCGATCGTTTCGGTTTCGTCGCGTTCCTCTACCGGCTGGAATTCTTCCTCGGACATTGGTTCGCCGGCGGGGGCCTGTTCGGCGCGGGCCTGCATTTTCTGCTTCCGCTTTTGCTCGCCGCGGTCTATCTCTTCCTGTAGCAATGCCTTCAGCGAATCGCCCAGTTCGTCGGGTTCATCTGCAGCGGGTTCGGGTTCCTCGACGGGGATTTCTTCCTCCGCAGCTTCTGCGACCGGTTCGGGTTCTTCCGTAATTTCTTCTTCAGGCTCTTCGGCAGCCGGTTCTTCTTCGACGACCGGTTCTTCTTCGACCGGCAATTCCGTCTCTTCGGCAATTTCTTCATCGGGTTCTTCGGCGGCGGCGGACTCTTCCACTTCGGATTCCTCGTCGAACAAATCCCATACGGTGCCTTCCTTGGGCACTTCTATCTGCTCGGCTTCGGATACTTCATCGGGGGATTCCTCTTCGGGAATCTCCTCTTCGGCGGAATCTTCTTCAGGCTTTTCGGTTGCTTCTGCTTCAGGGGCAGTCTCTCCGACCTCCTCCTCCGGAATCGCCTCGGCCTCCTCGGCTACCTCCTCGGGTGCTGCGGTGGCGGCGACTTCTTCGGGTTCGGCTTCGAACTCTGGCAGCTCGCCCGGGTATTTGTCCTGGCCTTCGAGCGCAAATGTCTCGTCGTCCTGGTCGCCCGGCTGGAATCCCGACTTTTCCTCGTCGCGAAGATTATCTTTTTCGAAAATTGCCATAATTAATTTTTATAAATGCCACATTAGGTTTAGTGATACGAACAGCCCTCGCTGTTTATATCCCTGCCATATAAATATATCCGAATTTGTCAGATTTTCAAAATTTAATATTGCCGTAAATTCTTTTAATATCTCGAATCTGGCGCGGGCAGTCACATTTACGTAGCCCGTCAGAACTTCTTTGTTTTCAATATCTGCGTATCTTTCCCCGGTATAATTTATACCAAAATCCGTGCCAAAATATTCCGCCCACTGATGCCCGTAAATGATCGAAAACTCAATCGGCGCTACGTAAGGGATGCTCTTGCTTCCGGCGTCCGATCGGGCGTAATTCAGCTCCAGGAGCGCCGAAATGTCGTCTTCCGGCCCTGCCGACCAGAACAACTCGGCGAAAATCCCGGCAATATATCCCTTCATATAATTTATCGCGAAAAATCCGGTATCGGCCATTGCCATCACCGGGATGCGGTCTTCGGCGCCGAGCTTTGTGCCCATGCTGAATCCGAAATCGTCGTCGGGGTGGTATTTCATTGCCCCGCGTGCGCGGACTATATTATATTTATAATCGAAAAATGCGCTGTCGGATAAATAAGGATTATATTTTAAAATTTCCGAGAATGAATTATTCTCCAGCCCGGAGCAGGCGCCGGCTTCGAGCGTAAAGAATTTATTCATACGGTACTCCACCCCTGCATCGAGCAGCAGTCCGGCCCGGCTGACGTCCGCCGAATTATTGGCAAACTGGAATCCCGCGCGCCCGCGGAATGTGGTCTTGTCGATCGTATAGGCGGCATATCCCTCGATCTGCGCGAAGTTGGTCATTGCACCGCCGTCGGGCGTCCACTGGCCGTCGAGCGAGCGAATGTCGAGCTTTGCGCCGCCGCCGATGTAAAATTTGCGCCATAAATTCTCGACGCTGATATATCCGTTTATAGAATTTTCTGTGGAAATATCGCCAATGGTCGACATCCGCGTCGATTCGAAGCCGCCGCCGAGGTCGAACCCAAAGCCCTGATAGCTGCCCTCGACGTCCACCGATATGTCGAAGTCGGTGATATTGCGCTGCTCCACCGCAGGGCTGGCGTACATATCGAAGTTCCGGTTGTTGAATTTGGCGCGGGTGCGGGTCATGCTTCCGCCGAATATCCAGTATTTGTCCGGGGCAACGTAAACCGCCGAGAGATCGATCATCGCGCGGTCGTAGCGTGCGCCTTCGATGTGGCCGTCGCTGTGCTCCAGATCACCTCGGAAATGGAAATCATATCCAGCATAGTCCGCCTCGAAAGCTCCGCCGATATGGCCTGTCATAAAGCGGCCGAATCCGGCTTCGACATAGGTTTGGCGGAAATTCGGTGACAGTATTTGGTCAGGTTCTTCGGGCGCCGGCATCAGTGCGGGCTGTTGCTTTTCGAGGGTATTCAGCGAATCGAGCTGGCCTGCGGTAAGCGCCGCGGGTTTGCCGGGAAATTGCTTGATGCCCGACCTGACGTTAAGCTGCTCGATGCCGCGAATTATGAAATTGGGCAGCTCCAGCGGTTCGGTGGATGCTTCGCGCGGTTTGTTCTGCTCGTCCTGGGCAATAGCGCCAATCGTTGACGCAAACAAAAGGAGAGCAATTATTCCGGAAAATTTCTTTTTCATAACTAATATATATATTGATTACTTAATTCAAAATTATTCTGAAAAAAATTTATTTCAATCGCTTAAGTCGCTGTGTGGCTGTCTTGCCGAACTCGTCCTCGGGCCTGAGAGCCTCGAGCGCGAGATAGATCTCTTTTGCGTCCTCGGTGCGGCCGGTCTTTTCGTAGCATTCGCCCAGATTCAGAAGGGCCAGCGAATACCAGTCCTCATAGCCGGAGAATTTCTCGCGGACGACTTCGAATGCCACGATTGCCTTTTCGCAGCTATCCTGGCGCATCCACAGCTCGCCGATGGTATACTGGGCCTGGGCCGCAAGCGCGGGATTGTCGTAATTGTCGGCCAGCTTTGCGAATTCCGCGCGGGCCGAATCGTTCATACCCTTTGCGCGGAAGTATGCCGCAATGCGATAGCGGCTTTGGTCGGAGTATTCCATCCCCGGATAGCTGTCCGCCACATTGCGGAAAATCGCCATCGCGGAGGTGGTATCGCCGAGGCCGTATTTGACCACCGCGCGTTCGAATCCGGCCTGGGCCGCAGCGGGATGCTCGGGGAAATCGTTCTGAATTTTTCTGAATAATGAGTCCGCCTTTTCGACTTTATTATCATTTTTAAACATCAGCGCGGTTTCGAGCCGGGCGAGCGGCACGAATTCGCTTTTCGGGAAATTCTGATAAAGCTCGCGGAAGGTGCCGACTGCTTTGTCCTTTTCGTTCATATTTATAAAGCTTTTGCCCATCCAGTATAATGCTTCGGCCGAGCGCTGGCTCTGGGGATGGTTGTTCACGAAGCTGCGGTATTCATCGATTGCGTCGCTGTATTTGCGGCCGGTGTAGAACATCTCGGCTTTTTTCATTTTGAAATCAATCGCAAAGGGCGAGCCCGGATTGGACGATATGAATGTATCTATGCTGGCGATTGCCTCTTCGTCGCGGCCAAGCGCCATATAGCAGTACTGTATGCTGCGCATTGCCTCGGGGGCAAGCTGGCTGCCGGGAAAGGATTCGACGACTTTTTTATACGCCGCGATTGCTTCTTCGTAATTCCCCATATTGTAGTAAGCATCGCCGATGGAGTAGTAAGCGCGTTCGGCCAGGCCGCTCTGCGGATAGCCCTGCACCAGGTATTGGAAGTGGTCGATAGCTTCGTTATATTTTTTCTGCTGGAATCGGATCCAGCCCATCAGATATACGGCATTCGCTGAATATGGCGAGCGGGGGTAGAGCCTTAGGAATTCCACCAGCCCGCCGATCGCGTCTTCGTATGCGCCGCGTTTATAAAGGGCATAGCTCATTTGGTAGGCTGCGTACTGGCCTTCCTCGGTTTTGGGTGCAAGTTTTGCCGCGCGGCGATAGGTTTCGGCGGCGCGTGAATAGCTCTTCATCCGGAAATAGCCGTCGGCCTGTCGCGTGAGCACTTCGATAGAGAATTCCGATTTGGGATATTCATTTACTAATTTGTCAAATATTCTGGATGATTTATCGAATTTTTCCTGCCGGAACCAGGCCCAGCCCATGCCGTAGAGCGCTTCCTCGCGGCGGGGGGTGTTGGCGTAGGTCTCGAGCAGCGACTGATAGGTTTCGGCCGCATTGGTCAACAGATCCGAGCGGTAGTATGCCTCGGCCAGCCAGAAGAGGGCTTCGTCCATCCGGGGGCTGCCGACGGTTTCGGATATGTATGCGTTGAGCGAGGAGATTGCCTCGGCCGAGCGATGGCTCTGCACAAGCGCGATGCCTCGTTTGAGTCGGGCTTCGGCGAGGTATTCGTCCTTGCGCGGCATAAATAATTTTGTGCTTTTTGTGCTGATTTGCTCCGCAATTTCGTATTCCGATGCGGCTTTGTTCCACATTCCCAATTCGACGTAAGAAGCTCCGAGCAGAAGGTGCACGCGCACGGATATCCGGGCCTCGATGGTTTCGCGGTCGGCCCGCTCGAGTATTCGCCGCGCCTGATCGTAGTCGCCCTGCTCATAATATATCTGACCAAGCTCGAGCAGCACAAGCCCCGGAAAGGGATAGGCCGACTGCACCGAGAGCGACGAAAGCTCGCGGGTGGCCTGCTCGATATTGCCCATACGCTTGAGCGCGATTGTGCGGTATAGCTTTGCCATGGCGGTGGTGCGGACGTCCTCGGTCTCGTCGGAAGCGATTATCGCATCGTAATAATTAAGGGCTTCTTCGAGCCGGCCCATGTGCATCAACGACCAGCCTGCGCCCAGCCGCACATAATTCGTCAGCGGAGTATTTATATATGTATTGAGATATGATTCGAATAAATTCAGCGCATTGGGGTAATTGCCTGCCAGATTGTTCGCCTCGCCGCGCAGGTAGAGTATGCTCTGGCGGGGATTATCGATATATGTCTGCTCTTCGTAGAGCTGCCCCAGGGAATCCTTCGCTTCGATATGATAAGCGATATTTTCGCAATTCTCAAGTATAAGCAGTCCGGCCGAGGAATTGCGCAGCACCAGATGATTATTCGCCTGCCGGATGCGCGAGGCGAGCAGCGAATTCGAATAGGGGTAGGATTTTTCGACCATCGAATAATATTTCACCGCGGAATCATAGCGGCGGTTGACTTCCTGGATGATGCCGAGCGAGAATAGCGCATCGTCTGCGAATGGCCCGTCTGCGAGCGAGGTGTGGCAGCTTTCGAATACCGGCTCGGCCCGCTGATATTTGCCCTCCTGGGCGAGTGCGACGCCCTGCCAGTAGAGGGCTTCGTGGCGCATTTGGGCATATGAGAAATCCTCGCGGTCGACTAGCTCTTCGCCGGCTATTGCCGCTGCGCCGTTCATATATATTTCCGCGATTTCGTATTTGCCCTGCTCGAAAGCGCCAACCCCGCGCAGGAAAATTGCGTGCACCTGGAATGGCGAATTCGGATTTTTGGTAATGAACTCGGCGAGCCGTCCGTCGGCAATATTATAATTGCCCTGGTCGAGCTCGAACTGCGCCTTGAGAATAATGGCGCGGTCGCGGGCGGCGGTTTCGGGATATTCCTCGAGCGCGCGTATAAGAGTTTGCTCTGATTTGCGAATCAGCCCCCTGTTATAAAAATCATGGCTTCGGCGAATTTCCTCCGCGCCGAATTCGATTGCCGGATGGATTATCTGAGCCACCGCTGCGGTAGCTGCAAATAAACCGATCCAGACAGACAAAAGAATGCGCATAGCAGTCGTCTTCATTTTGATGAATTTCATTTTCGAGTATATTTTGAACGAAACTGCCCGGAATATAGTGGGGAAGTTTCTTTATGCTGCAATAGTCAAAATACGAAAAATCGAGCGGAAATGCTAACAAAAACAAAGCATTGCCACGACCTCGAACAGCGTAAATTCCATATGTGCAAATATATTAAATTGAATTAATATATTCATAAATATATGAAAAAAATTCCACACTGAGAGAATTTTTACACAATGATTATTTACACTTTTCGGGAAATTTTAGTTGAGGTGGATGTATTTTTTGGAAATAATTTTATCCGGGGGAATTTTCTTGCCGGTGCGGTCTGAATTTTTGTCAGGCATGTCAGATTTGTCATGTTTTTGACGTTTTGACATATTGGTGGCTGACTTTTTGGCAGGGCAATGTTTGCGGCATGAGTTGAAGGACATTACGATAATATAGCCGAAAGCGGTGGCGCCGCACGCGGCCAGCCATGATATGGTCTGAAGCCCGAGAGCGGGCCCAAGGAGGTGGTCAAAGAGCAGCATGGTTACGGCTCCGCTAAACGCAAAAAGCCCGCTTATAAACATAATCATGAATATAAAGCGGGCTGATTTGCTATTTAGGATTCTCTGAATCATCGCTGATTCTTAGTTTTCGTTTATTGAGCTATAGAGTTCTTTGAGTTTCTTGCGAAGGTGCAATACTGCGTATCTTTTCCTTGCAAGTAGAGTATTTATGTTCACGCCGGTTTCTTCAGACATTTCTCTAAACGAAACACCTTCGAATTCATTGCGAACAAATACTTCTCTCTGCTCTTCCGGAAGCTCTTTAAGTCCTTCCTGCACCGATTCCCAGATGGTTTTGCGCACCAGGTCGGTCTCGGGGCTGTTAGAAAAATCGCCTAAGAAATTCTCGAATGCATCGACGCCTTCTTCGGCTTGTCCGGGGGTCTGCATGTCGGAAAACGTTTCGGCTCTTTTCTTCCTGTAAGAGTCGATGATGCGGTTTCTGACTGCTGTAAACACCCATGATGCGATGTTTTCGATTGGTTTCTGGACGTTGGCCGAGGCGGCGAGTACGTTGGTAAATACGTCCTGCAAAATGTCCTCGGCTTCTTCCTGGCTTCTGACGCGCTGGCGAATAAATCCCAGGAATTTTTTTCTATCATTCCGGAAAAGGTTCTCAATCTGCAAAGCTAAATCCATATTCTTCCTCCTTTCATCGGAATTTTTTTCGTTTTGATTTAAGAGAGCGCTTTTTCTTTTCTCTGCCAGACCGGAGATGCTATTTTGTTTCATCAAAGCTGTCATAGCAATCACCTCTTTCTCATGTAAGTAATTAGAATTCATTAAATTAAAAAGCGCGTAACACTCTGTTCATAAGCCCTCTTTAATGTGTTCAAACGAAATTAACGGTTGTTTTTCCGTATTGTCCTCTTCTCTTAAATATAATGACACATCAATGAGCAAAAAGTTTCACTTTTGGTTCGTTTTATTGTCACTTTCTGACTTTCTACTTCATATTCTGCCGTATTAATACCGGCATCTGTCGTTTTTTGCTCCGGTCTGCTATTTTGTCAGTCTTATTGCAAAAAAGCGTCCTACTTATAACATAGGAATTTTTATGCCAAACTTTTTGGCATTGTCGATTGCGCGTTCATATCCTGCGTCCGCATGGCGGATTATTCCGGTCATGGGGTCGTAGGTGAGTACGCGCGAGAGTCTTTGCGCGGCTTCGTCGGTGCCGTCGGCGACTACTACCACTCCTGCGTGGAGCGCCAGGCCCATGCCGACTCCGCCGCCGTGATGCAGCGACACCCACGAGGCGCCGCCGATTGCGTTCAGCGCGAAGTTGAAATACACCCAGTCGGCGATTGCGTCGGAGCCGTCTTTCATGCTCTCGGTTTCGCGATAGGGCGATGCCACCGATCCGCAGTCGAGGTGGTCGCGGCCGATTACTATCGGCGCGGAGACGTCACCATTGCGGACGAGTTGGTTGAACAAGATGCCCGCTTTCTTGCGGTCGCCATATCCCAGCCAGCATATGCGGGCGGGCAGCGCCTGGAATCCGATATGCTTGCGGGCGTTTTTGATCCAGCGGTGCAATGCTTTGTCTTCGGGGAAGGTATCCATTATCGCTTCGTCGGTGGTGTGGATGTCCTTCGGATCGCCCGATAGCGCCACCCAGCGGAATGGGCCTTTGCCGTCGCAGAATAGCGGGCGGATGTATTCTGGCACAAATCCGGGGAAGTCGAATGCGTTGTCGACTCCGCCTTTGTCCTGGGCGATGCCGCGGATATTGTTGCCGTAGTCGAATACCACGGCGCCGTTTTTGCGGAATTCGAGCATTGCTTCTACGTGTTTTGCGATGGACTTATGGGCCTCTTCGAGGTATTTGTCCGGGTCTTGGGCGCGCAGCGTGTCGGCTTCGGCTTTGGTATATCCTGCGGGATAGTAGCCGTTGAGCGGATCGTGCGCTGCTGTCTGGTCGGTCACCACATCGGGTTTGATGCCGCGGCGTACGAGCTCGGGGAGTATTTCGGCGGTATTGCCGATTAGTCCGATCGAGCAGGCGCGTTTTTCGTTTTGGCAGCGGCGTATTTCGGCGAGCGCTTCGTCGAGGTTGTCCATCTTCATATCGCAGTATCCGTCGTGGATACGCTTATCGATCCTCGATTCGTCGATCTCGACTGTGAGCGAGGCCGCTCCGGCGAATGTTGCGGCCAGTGGCTGTGCGCCGCCCATTCCGCCCATTCCGCCGGTCAAAAGGAATCGTCCGTATAGGTCGCCGCCGAAATGCTGGCGGCCGACTTCGGCGAAAGTTTCGTATGTACCCTGCACGATGCCCTGGGTGCCTATGTATATCCAGCTTCCTGCGGTCATCTGGCCGAACATTATGAGGCCTTTTTTGTCCATCTCGCGGAAATACTCCCATGTGGCCCACTTGGGCACAAGGTTGGAGTTCGCGATTATTACGCGCGGGGCGAGTGAATATGTCGGCACCACTGCCACAGGCTTGCCCGACTGCACGAGCATGGTTTCGTCCGGCTCGAGATTTTTCAGCGTATCGAGTATAGCGTCGAAGGCCTCCCAGTTGCGGGCGGCTTTGCCATATCCGCCGTAAACGATAAGCTCTTCGGGCTTTTCGGCGTTTTCGGGGTCCAGATTGTGCTGAATCATCCTGTAAGCCGCTTCGATCTGCCAGTTTTTGCAGGTAAGCTCTGTGCCTCTGGGTACTTTCACCGTTCTCATTTTCGTACAACTCCTTTATAATTCTTTAATTTTCGAAATCAATAGCCGGCGCGTTCACTCATTGCCGGCGATATTGTGCTTTTCGCAAATTGCTCTCAGATCGGCCCAGGTATAGTATCCGGTATCGTGACCATCGGCCCATATTGCGTTTATCGCATAGTTGCCTTTGATCCCAAGCTCGCAGAGCTCGTTCATGCCTTCGTGGAAAGTGCGCAGCATCGGTATATCGGGCTTTTTCTTTCCGTTGAGCTGCTTGCTCCGGCATTCGGCGCATGGGCATTCCCGGCGTAGATTTTCAAGAGAAATAATTGCTTCGTAGCCGTCGGGCCATACCACTTTCAGGCGGTCGGGCCGTGGCCGTGTGATTGATTTGGGTCTGTCGGGTTTATTTGTCAATGACATCGTGGTGTTACATTTAAATATATAATAATTACTGTAATTTCCAAATTCTACCATATTATTTTCTGCAATATAGTAAAATTTTTAAATAAGACCAAATCAATCTTATTATAATGCCTTTTTACATAATGCTTTTAATATAAGACAACAAAATTAATTAATTGGATCAATATTTCAAAGAAAATGCCGATTATATCTGATATATTAAGAAAAAATAATGGCCCGGACAGGCGTTTGGCTGTTTCATTTATTCATAAAATTTATTAAATTAAAAACGGGCTATCGGATTGATGAATCCGGCCTGCCTAATCATAATAATTCCCCGGAGATATAAATGTCCAAAGAACGAAATGCAATATTAGCTGCCAGATCGAACGAACTCGAGATTGTCGAATTCACTCTGGAATACGAAGACGGCGACGGAGTGATGCAGCGCCAGTCCTTCGGCATCAGCGTGGTCAAGATTCGCTCGATTATCCAGATACCGAAGCTGACAAAGCTGCCCAGGCTGCACGAGGCGGTCTATGGCGTGTTCCAGCTCCGGGAGTCGATTATTCCGGCGGTGGATATTTGCCGCAGCCTGTTCGGCAAGCCTAATGCGGGCAAATCGCAGAAAATGATTATCACCACATTTAATAATATGCATCTGGGACTTATAGTTAATGAAGTGCTCAGCATTCACCGAATTAAATGGAGCGATATTGATGTCCCCGAATCGCTGGGGGACTTCGGGGAGGCCAGCTCATCGATCGTCGGCGTGATTAAATTCGACGACCGCAACGTGCTGATGCTGGATATGGAGAAGATCATCGCAGACATAAACCCCCAGTCGGCCATCGGAGTTTCGCCTCAGGGCGGCAGGATGTTCGACTGGACGCCGATTGCGGTGACGGCAGACGATTCGGGCACTATCCGCAAAATGATCGGCGACCGCCTGAAGAAAGCGGGCTTCGAAATCCATTCGTTCAACGACGGCAAGGAGGCATGGGATTACCTGCGCGAGGTTTCCGGCAAAATCGAAAAGGGAGCCAATCCCGACGAACTGGTCAATGTGATTATTACGGATATCGAAATGCCGCGTATGAACGGCTATGAATTAACCGAGAATATTAAAAAAGATAATAATCTGAAGGAAATTCCGGTTCTGATTTTCTCTTCGATCGTATCGGAAGACCTGATGCAGCGCGGGCTGGACGCCGGCGCCGACGCGCAGCTTACAAAGCCGCAAATCGGCGAGCTGCTGGAGACCATCGGCAATTTAATCGGCGAACATGCTTAATTTATTTTCAAGGTAAAATATTATGGCTATTGAGACTAATATATTATTGCAGTCCGGAACCAACGAGCTCGAGGTTATCGAGTTCATTTTGTCCTACAAAGAACGCGACGGGGAGATCCGCCAGCAGAATTTCGGGCTGAACGTCACCAAAGTCCGCGAAATTATCCGCATGCCCGAGCTGACTCTGGTGCCAAATCTGACTCATGGCGTCAGCGGCATTTTCAATCTGCGCAATCGGATTATTCCGGTGATCGATCTCGGGCTGGTGCTTTACAACCTGAAAAACGAGCGCAGCAGCCGCAAGCTGATTATCACCGAATTCAACAAGATGTGGTCGGGATTTATCGTCGATAATGTCCACCGAATCCACCGTATTTCGTGGAACCAGATCGTATCGCCGGAGACGCTGCAGGACATCAACCAGGAGCATTCGTCGATTACCGGTCTGATCAAATTCGACGACCGGAATGTGCTGATGCTGGACGTCGAGAAAATCGTGGCCGATATTAATCCCCACATGGCTATCGAGGAGATTTCAGGCCAAAAATCCGCATACGAGGTAAAGCCAATAGCAGTCACCGCAGAGGATTCGCAGACCATTCGCAAGATGATTACCGACCGGCTGAAGTCGGCGGGATTCGAGATTTATGCATTTAACGATGGCAAGGAAGCGTGGGACTATTTGCAGCAACTCGTCGAGAAAGCCCGCAATGGAAATAATATCAAAAATCTGGTAGATATAATTATTACCGACATCGAAATGCCGCGTATGGACGGATACACGCTGACCAAAAGCATCAAAACAGACGAAGTGCTCAAAAATGTCCCGGTGGTGCTGTTCTCGTCGATGATCAACCGCGATATTCTGCACAAGGGCGAATCGGTTGGCGCCGATGCACAGCTATCCAAGCCGCAGATAGGCGACCTGCTGGAAGTAGTGCGCAATCTTTTATCCAGTTAATATACTCAACGTACCATTCGGCCTATGCGAAGCATCTCTTCGATGATCTCGCCGGGAAAATTCGTTACTATTGATTTAACTCCGAAGCGGAGCGTAAGGTCGAGCTGCACAGGCGTATCAACGGGGTAGACCGCTGTGAAAATGCCGTGCTTTTCGGCGTCTTCTGCTATCCGCTCGCTGATCTGGGCTATCGAACAGACGAATCCCTCGCTGCCGGTTTCGCGCGAGATCTCCGAAGGCAGCCTCTCGTCGCCGGGGATCATGATCGCGGCTGTTGGCAATGCCGGGTCTATCGTCTTGATTGCGCTCAGCAATTTATGATCGAATGAGGAATAGAGGGTATATTCGGCATATCCGGCGCCCTCCACCGTGCCGACTATCCTCGCCAGATCGCGCGTTACATTCCCGCCGGGGTAGCTCTTCACTTCGATATTCAGATATAATTTATCCTTGATCACATCGATGACTTCCTCGAGCGATGGGATTTTCGTGCCGGCGAATTCCTTATCGAACCAGCTTCCGGCGTCGAGACTGCGCAGCTCGTCGTAATTGCGTTCGGCGACGGGGCCTTTGGCATTGGTGGTGCGGTCGAGCGTGTCGTCATGGAATGCGACGACTCGTCCGTCGCTGGTTATCTGTACGTCGACCTCGGCCATACGCGCGCCTGCTTCAACGGCTTTGCGGAAAGCCGGTAGGGTGTTTTCGGGAGCATTTCCCGAAGCGCCGCGATGGGCGGTGACGAATATATCGGTCGACATGGCGAATTTTTCGAGATTATCCATAATACCTTCCGGATTCGATTATTTAATTTTGATTAAATTAAGATATTCCTGATTAATAGCAAACTTTTTCGGTGCGAAAGCTCAATTTTGTTAGGATCCGCTCAATTTTGCATGAATTATGTTTGAAGATACGCAGCTAATGATTATATTATAGCTGATTTTAAGAATTCCCCCAGATATAATTCACATAATTCGGAGGAACTATGCCCGCCACCAAAATAAGAGTCGATGAGATAATGGCTCGCAATATCTTTGCAGTCCAGATAGACGATACGGTCCACGAAGCCGACGAAATAATGAAGCGAGAGCGCGTCCGGCATGTGCCGGTGCTCGAGGGTAAAAAATATGTCGGGCTGATTACCGAGCGGACGCTGATTGAATACTCCCTGCGCCATCTCTATGATTACGAGGATAATATGGGCGAATTCGCCCGAAATAAAATAAACGACTTCGAAAAAGTGATGCTCCGCGATATTCGCATGATATTCCCCGAGGACAGCGTCCGGAAGGCCATCACAATCATGCTGAAGGAGAAGGTGGACTGCCTGCCGGTGGTCGACTGGGATCAGAATCTGATGGGTTTGGTCACCTCTATCGACATTTTATTATTTTTTAATAAGAAAATCCTCGACGGGGATTGATTTTTTCAGGGAATAT
>CAZEMR010000033.1:0-33650 GCA_964513465.1 uncultured Hyphomicrobiales bacterium | reverse complement strand
AGGTGCCAGAGCAACTCTCCGGCGTTCTGCGCGCGCAGCGGCGCGGCGAGCATCATTATATATATAGCGATTAAGAATATTCGCATTATGGCTCCGGGTTTTTTGGCGTTTGCGGTTTTTATAATGACACATTAATTGCGAAAAGGTCTCAGGATTTTTTAGAGAATTTTTGCAATAATTTCATGACGGCAGAGGGCTGAAGCCCTCTGTTGCGTGCGTAAAGATCAAGGCAACAACGGGCTTTAGCCCGTTGCAACGCAACAGCTAATTAAATACGAAGAGAGACTGCTTCGTCGCGCTCGCAGGGGCGGGCGCGGCGTGGAGAGACTGCTTCGTCGCTGACGCTCCTCGCAGTGACGCGGCTGTGGCGTGGAGGGACTGCTTCGTCGCTGGCGCTCCTCGCAGTGACGATGAGGTGTTTGCCTGATGAGCTGCGCTCGCAGGGGCGGGGATTTTCGGGTGAAATTATTATTCTGTCCAAAATCCAGCAGCTAATATCCAGAAATCCGATTATTATTCTTTTCCTTTATTTTTTTCTATAATCCGATTTTTCAATATATTTGAGCTTCCTGCAATAATCTGCAGGTTGCGAGTCTTTTGTAAAGGTTAATCATTATTATTTGTTATAGGAAAACCGGTATGAATAAAATCGTTGAAGCAAGGTTCATCGGACCGGACGTTAAGCTTTTCCGGGTGGAGGCGCCCAAAATTGCCGAAAAACGGAAGGCCGGACAGTTTATTATTCTGCGCGTGGAGGACAACGGCGAACGAATCCCCCTCACCATCGCGGATTCGGACAAAAACAAGGGGACTATCACTATCATCGTCCAGGGCGTGGGCAAAACCACTAAACATCTTAATTCGCTCGAAGCGGGCGATTATATTCACGACCTGGTGGGGCCGCTTGGCAAGGCCTCGCATATCGAGAATTTCGGCACCGCAGTTTCGATCGGCGGCGGCGTAGGCACTGCGATTGCTTACCCGACGGCCAAAGCGCTCAAGGAGGCAGGCAACCATGCGATCTCGATCATCGGCGGTCACTCGAAGGAATATGTTATTCTCGAGGACGAAATGAACGCGGTAAGCGACGAGGTTTACCCCACAACCGACGACGGATCATACGGCTATCACGGATTTGTAACCCAGAAGCTGCAGGATCTGATCGACGAAGGCCGGCAGATTGATTTTGTGCTGGCGATTGGCCCGATTCCAATGATGGCGGCGGTGGCAAAAGTCACTAAACCGCATAATATAAAGACTGTGGTCAGCCTGAATCCGATTATGGTGGACGGCACCGGGATGTGCGGCGGATGCCGCGCGATTGTCGACGACGAGACTGTATTCGTCTGCGTGGACGGCCCGGAATTCGATGCACACAAAGTGAATTTCGAAATACTTACAAACAGAAATAAAATGTATCAGCAGCAGGAAGAGGAATCGCTGGATCGGCATTTGTGCAATATCGACAAAATGTATGAAGGCGCAAAAAAGAAGGAAATGCTGAAGGAGGGGAAAAATGGCTGAGCTTAGCAAAAAAGAAAGAATGAAAATTCCGCGCCACGAAATGCCCGAGCAGGACGCAAAAGAGCGCGCGCGCAATTTCGAAGAGGTCAATCTCGGCTATGACGAGGAAACCGCTATGCGCGAGGCTCTGCGCTGCATCCAGTGCAAAAAGCCAAAGTGCATCGCCGGCTGCCCGGTGGCTGTCAATATCCCTCTGTTTATTGAAAAAATTGCCGAAGGCAAACACGCCGAAGCCGCAGCCGTACTCAAAAAAGACAATGCGCTGCCGGCGGTATGCGGACGCGTCTGCCCTCAGGAAGAGCAGTGCGAGCAGGTCTGTGTGCTGGCCAAAAACGCCAAGCCCGTCGCAATCGGCTATCTGGAGCGCTGGGCTGCGGACTGGGAACGCAAAAATATCGGCCTTCAGCAACCCGAGCTTAAGCCCAAATCAGGCAAGAAAGTCGCAATAGTCGGCGGCGGCCCTTCCGGCCTGAGCTGCGCAGGCGATCTGGTGCAAATGGGCCACGAGGTTACCGTATTCGAAGCGCTCCACGAGATTGGCGGGGTGCTGGTTTATGGCATTCCGGAATTCAGATTGCCCAAGGAAATCGTCCATGCGGAAGTCGAAGGGCTTTCGAAGATGGGAGTGGAATTCGTTACCAATTACGTAGTCGGGATGACCGAGACGGTCGACGAGCTGCTCGATCGGTTCGATGCGGTATTCATCGGAGTCGGCGCAGGATTGCCCTACTTTTTGAATATCCCGGGCGAACACCTGAATGGCGTTTATTCGTCGAATGAATATCTCACCCGCGTTAATTTGATGAAAGCATATAAATTCCCGGAAAACGACACCCCGATGTTCAATGTCGAGGGTAAGGAAGTTGCGGTATTCGGCGGCGGCAATACAGCAATGGACGCCGTACGCACATCGCTCCGGCTTGGCGCCAAACGCGCGATGATCGTTTATCGCCGCACCGAGAAGGAGATGCCCGCCAGAGTCGAGGAAATCAAACACGCCAAAGAAGAAGGTGTTGAATTTATGCTGCTTGCTTCACCGATTGAACTTGTTGGCAACGAAAACGGCTGGCTGCAATCGATGAAGGTGCAAAAAATGAAGCTCGGCGAACCAGACAAATCCGGACGCCGGCGCCCGGTGCCGATCGAAGGCGCGGTCGAGGATATACCCGTCCAGGTGGCGGTATGCGCTATCGGCAATGGCTCGAATCCGATTATCAGCCAGACCACGCCCGACCTCGAAGTAAACAAGTGGGGCAATATTCTGGTCGATGAAAAGACGATGAAGACAAACAAAAAGGGCGTATTCGCAGGCGGCGACATCGTCACGGGCGGCGCAACGGTAATACTCGCTATGGGCGCAGGCCGCACCGCAGCGAAAGCTATCGACGAGTTCCTCAGCGATCCGGAATCGTGGGACAAAGCCCCCGAACCCGAGGAAGCCGAGCAGCCCGCCAAATAATTGATATTATTATATTTATATATATGCGCGTCCCTGAATTATCCGGGGCGCGTTTTTTATGCCGGTTCGATTTCGATCAGCAATGTGTCCTTATCTACCGGCTGGCCGGCGGCGACCGCTATCTTTTTGACTACGCCGTCGATTGGTGATTTAAGCGCGTTCTCCATCTTCATTGCTTCGACGATTACGACTTTGTCGCCTTTGACTACGTTGTCGCCCTCGCCGACAAGCAACTTGACGACCATACCCGGCATAGGCGCGGCGATGCGGCCGGCTGCTGCCAGGGTGTCGACGCCGCTGTCGAGCAGAAATTTCTCGAGCATTTTGCGCGTTTCGCTGGATACGTCAATTTCGTAATTAATTCCGTCGAGTCCGATTGAAACCGAGCCTTTTTCGGTGATGTCGAGCTCTACCTGGACGAGCTTCTGATTGACCGAAAATGAGAATATATTGTCATAATATTTCTTCAGTAATTCGATCGTCACCGGCTTGTCATTTATATATATGGTCTGGAAATCCTTGCGGTCGAACCGAGCAGTATATTCATTTTCATTTATTGATAAAGTCAGGTCTTCCATATTCTATTCCTTTGATAAATAATGAATTAAGTCCACGACCGGATTCGCTTCTGCTTCCACTTGCTGGGCTGCGGCGAATGATTCGACGGTGCCTGAGCGCCCTTGGTCATCCGGTATCCATAAGCGGCGATTGCGGCTATGATCTCTTCGTTCTCCTGCTTCATTTTTTCGAGCACTTCGAAATCGAATGAATTTTCGATAAATCCCGTGTCGAAGTGCCCATAGCGGAAGTCCGGATGGCGCATCACCGCAAGCTGGAAAGGGATCACAGTCTTCAGGCCCTTTATACGGTAATTGCGCAGCGCGCGCTCCATGCGGCTGATTGCCTCGGCGCGGTCTTTGCCCAATATGACAAGCTTGGCGAGCATCGAATCGAAATGGATGGATATTTCCGAGCCGGTCTCGACGCCGCTGTCAACTCTGACGCCTTTTCCGCCGGGTTCGCGCAGATATTTGATGCGGCCGGTGTCGGGCATGAAATCATTGAAGGGGTCTTCGGCGTTAATGCGGCATTCGATTGCGTGGCCCCTCCAGCGTATGTCTTCCTGGCGGAACGACAGCGGCTCTCCGGCGGCAACGCGGAACTGCTCGCGGACGAGGTCGATGCCGGTAACGCGCTCGGTGACCGGGTGCTCTACCTGCAGCCGGGTGTTCATTTCGAGGAAATAGTAATTCCGGTATTTATCAAAAAGGAATTCGATTGTGCCTGCGTTGACGTATTTACAGGCCTTTGCGGCCTCGGTGGCAACGCGGCCCATTTCGGCGCGAAGCTCTTCGTCGAGCACGCTCGATGGCGCTTCTTCGATTACCTTCTGGTGGCGGCGCTGCACCGAGCAGTCGCGCTCGCCGAGGTGTACGTAATTCCCGTAGTTGTCGGCGATTATCTGGAATTCGATATGCTTCGGATTTTCGATAAATTTTTCAATATATATAGAATCGTCGCCGAAAGCGTTTTTCGATTCGCGCCGGGCGGCTTCAAGGCTGGACTCCAACTCGCTTTCGTCGGCCACTTTGCGCATACCCTTGCCGCCGCCTCCGGCCGATGCTTTCAGCAGAATGGGATAGCCTATCCTGCCGGCTTCGGCTCTGGCCTCTTCGATGTCTGTGATTTTCTCGCGGGTACCGGGAACGATAGGCACTCCGGCTTTTTCCATCAGGCTGCGGGCGCGGGTTTTGCTGCCCATGACGTCGATTGAATACGCGCGGGGCCCAACGAATGCGAGACCTGCGTCTTCGACTGCCTGACTGAATTTAGCGTTTTCGCTGAGGAATCCGTAGCCGGGGTGGATAGCTTCGGCGCCGCTCTTTTTGGCGATGTCGATTATCTGGTCGATGTCCAGATAGCCGGCCTTCGGGGTCGGCGAGGAGAGTTTCCATGCATAATCGGAATAATGAACGAAAGGCATTGCTTTGTCGATTTCGTGGTAGATTGCCACTGTTTCGATACCCATTTCGCGGGCTGCGCGGACCACCCGAACGGCTATCTCGCCGCGATTGGCCACCAGTATGCGTTTGAACATAAGCGTAAGTCCTTTATTTTAAGCCAATAAATTTGATGAATCTGATAATTGTGTGGTCGGTTGGCCCGGACTCTTGGTCTGTTTTCAGCGCCGATAGATCATTTTCCCTTATTAAATATAATAAATAATAAATCAAAATTCCTAATTAATTTATTATATTTCAACTTTGTCCATTTTGAAATATTTCTGATTATGAAAAAATTTGCAATTATTGGCTTGTTAATTATTGCGGCGCTGACATCATGTTCTAACAATGAAACCGCCGACAATTCTTTCCGCGCGGAGCAATACCGCGACGAATTGCGAATGCACGATTCCCAGGTCGAATGGTGGTATTTCTTCGCATTTGCCGAGGGCAAAACCACCGGCCGCGAGTATGGCATTATGGCCTCGTTTTTTACATTCAGGGGCGGGGAAAATTCGCCGGTCGGGCATTATGCAATTCATGAAGTTACCGATCTTCAGACCGGCGCGCATTATGCCACATCCCGTGCGGATTCTGCGTTTCTGACCACTATGGGCAATGTCGAGGAAATGATTTATCAATTCCTGCTGCAGCGGCGGCCATCGCCGATCGAGCAGATGCGGATCGATTCGCTGAAAAATGCCCGCGCTCCCTGGCCGCATTCGCGGATAAGCTCGATAACCACTACGGAATGGCCGGTTTATCTGGATTATGCCGGTGATTATTTCCGGGTAAATTCGCCGGAGCTTAGCTTTGATTGCAGAGCCGCGGCGGATGATTACTCATTCGATATCAATCTGAATCCGGTGGCGGATATTGTCCCGGTCATGGGCACTGGCATGGTCTCCGACGTTATGCACTACTACACATTCCCCGATCTCGCGCTCTCAGGCCGCGTTGAATTCGAGGGCGCAGTCGAAGATATCGAGGGCCGGGCGTGGTTCGATCACCAGTGGCAGGACTTCGGCGGCGATCCGGCCGAGATTGCCAATGGCTGGCGCTGGGCCGGAGTGCAGGCCGGCGACGTATATATACATCTCTATCAATTTCATAATATTTTCACGAAAGAGCTGACCGGCAGCGGGATGATGACGATCTCGCGAAACGGCGCCGAGGATATCCTACGCGACGTCGAATACCGCGAGCTGAGTCAGTGGATTTCGCCCGCGACGGGAGTGAAATACCCAATTGCAAGCCGCTGGGAAAGCCCCACGGCCGGAGTAATTATCGAGCTGGCGCCGATGGCCGATTCGCAGGAAATGCATACGCTCACGCCGTTGAATCCCTCGATTTGGGAGGGCGCCTGCGAAGCAATCGTCATTATCGACGGGGATACCCTGAGCGGCCGCGCATTTCAGGAGCTGAACGGATTTGCGGACATCAAATAAATTGATTATATAAACATTTACCAATATTACAAAGGCTGCCCGGTCGATAATCAGGCAGCCTTTTGAATTATAAGGAATTAAGCAATTATTTCACGGGGAAATATATATGCGTCACCAGCTCTTCGGGGGGAGTATTCGTGGGGTCGCTGATGTATTCCTCCCACGAGTTGCCATTTTCTTCGAGGCCATTTTCTTCCATATATTTGCCAATCTTAGTATAGGCCGTTTCGGAATCCTCGTATGGGCCGACCACTACTGCTTTTACGACTTTCGATGCCGGTATTGATTCAACGAAAATCCGGCCTGACGGGATAAAATCGCCCGTGCTTTCGAAAGGAATGCCTGCAGCGAAAATCCATTTGTAGGTCTGCATGTCGAATTCATAAGTTACCGCCACCGGTGCGCCTGTGAATTCGATGCCGTTATTCTGGCCGTATTGCATGATTTCGCCGTAGGCCTGACCAAGCTTCTCGCCGATGTTCTGCATATTGACAGTCGAGTCTTTGACCGCCAGGATCGTGGCGCCGTCGAATTGGGTTACCTCGATATCGACCTCTGCTTCAGCATAGGTCGGAACTGTAAATCCAACAACAAGTGCCGCGAATAATACGATAAAGAAATTTTTTTTCACTGTGATTACTCCCTGAATTATTTAGAATTACCAGAATTTAGCGAATATAATATTTATTTATCAATTTTTAATAAATATTTATAATAATTCTTCCAGTAAATTCAGGTAGTCCAGTAGCAAGCGAGTGGTCAGGAAGTTCTTGCGGACGTGCTCGCGGCCGTTTTTGCCGAATTGCTCGGCTAATTCGGGATTATTCAGGAGATATATGATTTTATCTGCGAAAGCGTCATGATCCTCCGGATCGAGAGAATATCCGCTGAATTCGTTGATGATCTGCAGCGGGATGCCGCCCTTGTTCGAAGCCACCACCGGGGTGCCCTTCCATAGAGCCTCGGTCACCGTAAGGCCGAATCCCTCGCGGATGGATTTCTGTATCACAACATCCGAGATGCGCTGGAGTACGTTGACCAGCACGTTATCCTCGAGCGTGATGAGCATAATATCGCCGGTTTTGAGCATATTTCCCGCTTTGCGCTTGACTTTTTCGAAAATCTGCATGCCCTCGGGGTCGTCGGCGGCCATATTTCCGCAGAGGATCAGGCGGCAGTCAATCTCGCTTTTGACCTTTTTGAATACGTCGATCACTCCGAGCGGATCTTTCCATTTGTCGAAGCGCGAGATCTGCGTAAGTATCGGTTTGTCGCGTTTGATATTGAATTTCTTGACGTAGCGGTCGATGTCGCGTTTGCTCAGCTCCATATTTTTATTGGTCAGCGGATCGATTGCCGGATGGATGATGCGTTGCTCGACAGGGAGGTCGGGCTTTTTGTAATCCTCATGCGATACGATAACCATATCGTATTTCAGAATAAATTTCTTGAGGTATTCCCATAATGCCTTATTCGGATGCGACAGATCGATATGGCAGCGCCATACCCAGGGCTGCTTTTTCTGGTAGAAATTCGACAGCGGCAGCGGCTGGGGATCGTGTATAATCACGCATTCGTGGTTGATATGCGTAAATACCGAGAAATTCTCGTTGGTTTTCGTATATATATTCTTTTTGTGTTCGCTCAGATTGATGCCCTCGCCCTGCAGCGAGTTGTGGAATTTTTTGGTTAATGTGAAAAAATCAAAATTGCCGTGCAGCACTCGCCATCCGGCGTTGAGTCCGATATCGTTCATCAGCGGCACCAGAGAGTTCAGGATTTCGGCCACTCCGCCGCCCTGGGATGTGGAATTAATATGGACAATATGAGTATTATAAAGATTTCTGGTTTTCAGATAAACCTTATGTATCAGCTCGTCGCCTACGACTTTGTTGAAATCCTGTAGTCTGTTCATTTCGCTTTTCCTATTTTATTTAACAAATCTCTTACATCTCTGACTGATTGCAGATTGAACCGCGCATGAGAGGGCGGGAATCCTACTCGTATAGTATATGCTTCCTTGGGCAGAGCGCGGAACATATCCTCGTCCGTAAAATCATCGCCTATAGCGAATATGAATTCCGGATTAATTGCCTCCACGCAGGTCATCGCCGCAGAGCCCTTGTTTACGTTCAGATTCTTGACCTCTATGATTTTGTTGCCGTCCATTACCCCGAGGTTCAGGTTTTCGGTCAGATTGACCAGCACGTGCTTCAGCTCGTTTACCCGGACGTTTGCCATGCTGGGGTTTACGTTGCGGTAGTGCCACACCAGCGAATAATCCTTTTCTTCGACGAATGCGCCGGGGGTGCGGTCGGCAAATAGCTGGAATATCGGCTGAATTTCCTTCATCCAGTCATTATTCAGGGGGAATATTGTCTTCCATTCCTCGCCGATTTCGCGTATCCAGACTCCGTGCTCGGCAATCATGCCAACCCTCAGATGTCCGAACCATTTTTCGAGCGTTGCGCACGGGCGTCCGCTGATAACATAAACACGGTTCTGTTCGACATAGGTGAGCTGCTTAATTATTTTATTGACCTCATCGTCGGGTTTGGCGTCCTGGGGCTTATCTTTGAATCCGACGAGCGTGCCGTCGTAATCGATCAGCAGCAATCGCTTTTCGGACTGCTTATATCTACTTATAAGCTCTTTGGCGTCGTTGTCGTCCAAATTGCGCGAGAGGTATCTCTGCTGCTGAGCCTTGATTTCCTGGAGCATCTCCATAAAGTCATTGGCCCAGCGTCGGACGTCGTAGCGGCGAATGCGTTTCTGCATAGAGCTGTTGCGCTCTATCTGCTCTTCCTCGTCCATCTCGAGGCCCTCTTTGATTGCGTCGGCCATCTGGTCGCGGTTGTTGGGGTTGACCATGATTGCCTCGCTGAGCTCCTGGGCGGCGCCGGCGGTCTCGCTGAGTATCAACACCCCGCGCATGTCTTTTTTAGAGGCCACGAATTCCTTGGCTACAATATTCATTCCGTCGCGGATGGGCGTCACCATCGTAACGTCGGCCACGTTATAGAGCGCGCAGATAGTCTCGAACGGCATTGCGCGGTAATAATATATCACAGGAGTCCAGCTTATAGTGCCGAACGCCCCATTGATGCTGCCGACAAGCTCGTTCACCTGGTGCTTCAGATTTTCGTAGGATTCCACATTTGTGCGCGACGGCGCGGAAATCATCACCATTGTGACTTTTCCGTGATATTCCGGATATTTTTCGAGAAATAATTTGAATGCCTCCAGCCGCCGGGGGATGCCCTTGGTGTAGTCCAGCCGGTCGATTGTGATGATTACTTTCTGATCCTTTTTGAAGGAAATTTTTTTTGACTCTTCGATAACTTTCGGGTTTTTATAGCCTTCGGCGAATTTGTCGTAGTCGATTCCGATCGGGAAGGCGTCGACCTTGACCATATTGCGCGAGGTCTGGATTGCGCCATATACATGCTCGAATCCGACAATCCGGCGCACGCTCTCGAGAAAATGCCGCACATAATCATAGGTGTGGAATCCGATCAGATCCGAGCCCAGAACGCCCTCGAGCAATTCCTGGCGCCGCGGCAGCAGCCGGAAAATTTCCGACGACGGGAACGGGATATGCAAAAAATAGCCGATGTTGGCTTCGGGGAGCTTCTCGCGAAGCATAGCCGGCAGCAGCATCAGATGGTAGTCCTGCACCCATATTTCGTCGCGCGGGCCGGCTACCTTCAGGATTTCCTCGCAGAATATCTCGTTTACTTTTTTATATTTTTCCCAGAAAATCGGGTCATAAACCGTGGTTTCAGAAAAATAATGGAAAAGCGGCCACAGGGTTTTATTGGCGAATCCATTATAATATCCGGCGTAGTCCTCTTCTTCGAGAAATACCGGCTTGCAGCGGTCTTCGGCCAGCCGCGAAATTATTTCGGCGATTTCGCCTTTGTCCAGTTCCTGAAGTCCGAGCCCGGGATAGCCCAGCCAGAGGCTTTCCCGCGTTTTATAATACGATTTGAGGCCGGTGGCCAGCCCGCCCACGCTGGGGGTAAATGTCAGTTTGCCGTTTTCACGTTTGATATTGAAAGGTAATCGATTGGAAACAATAATAAGCTTTTTGCTCATAGCAACCATAGGGTTAATATTACAGACAGATTAATTCGAAAGTTCAAATGTCAGGGGATAGCTTTTAAAATATAAGCATATCGGAAAAATCCAAATCCGCGCCACCGGGAATGTGGCAAAAATGAAGATATAATAAGAAAAACGAAGCAGAATGCCTAAAAGTGTTAAATTTGTGAAAAATTTATGATTTCGCGCTCCGGATGAATTCCCGGGGGTAAATATCAGGGGATTATTTGCTGCTGATTACTTCATTCAGTGTATTGCCGAAATCGTCGATAGTGATTGGCTTTTCCATTTTTGCGACGAATCCGTATTCGCGGTAATTGGCAATAATCGGCTTTGTGGAATGCCCGCTGAATACGATAGCTTTTACTTCAGGATCGATTTTCCTGAGTTCGCCGAGCGTTTCCTCGCCGCCCATTCCGCCGCGCACCGTCAGATCGAGCACCACTGCGTCGAAGGGGCTCCCGGATTCGATTGCTTCTTTAAATAAATCAATTGCTTCCGCACCGTTCCTGGCTGTAATTATCTCATATCCGAGTATTTCTGCCATGTCGGCCATTGTTTCGCGGATGTCCTGTTCGTCGTCCATAAAGAGCACACGCGCGCTGACCCGCTTGTGGCGGCCGGGTTTTCCGGAGGCTTTTTTGGAGTCGGGTTTTGCCGCCGGAAGATATATATTAAATGTGCTGCCTCGTCCGTGTTCGGATTCGACTGTGATAGCGCCGCCATGCTTGCGTATAATTACCTGAGCTGCGGAAAGCCCCAGGCCATGGCCGCCGGATTTGGTACTGAAAAACGGATCGAATATGCGGTTGAGGTATTCTTTCGGAATTCCTGTGCCCTCGTCTGCGATCGAAGTTCTCACGTATAATCCCGGTTTCAGATTGGCAATTTTTTCGGATTCGACCTTAGAATTGCTGCAATGGATTGTTACCATTCCGCCGCGAGGCATTGCTTCGCGGGCATTCAAAAAGATATTAGTGAGCACCTCGTCGATCTGCCGGGGATCGATTTTTACATGCGCCATGTCTTCTACATGGGAGAATTTCCAGCTAACATTCGAGCCGCTCAACGCAATTATGGCAGCCTCTTCGATTACATTGCTAAGGTCGGCCACTTTGGTGACGGGTTCGCCGCCGGAGGAAAATGCCTGAAATCGTGTGGCAAGCGCGCTAGCAGCATCGATTGCTTTATCTATTTTATCGAGGAATTCTCCGGATTTTTCGGGAATCTGGCGCGCGAATCCGGTATTGAGCGCCATCGAAGCCAGTAAATTTTTAAAATTATGAGCAATTCCGCCTGCCATTATCCCGATTGACTCCAGCCGCGCGATCTTCTGAAGCTCCTCGCGTGCGCGCTTGCGCTCGGTGATGTCCTGGTATATCCCATATACCGCAAGCTGGTTCTCCTCGGTGAATATCGGCTTGCCGATAACGTTTACTTCGATCTTGCGGCCGCTTTTATCGCGGCGGACGGTTTCGAAATCAATCTGCCGGCCATTGGCGACGTCTTCGGTCGCGCGCCAGCCCTCATCCTGCAGGTCGTATGGCACAATCAGATCATTGATCTGTCGGCCTCGGGCCTCGGACTTGGAATAACCGAACAGACGTCCGAATTCTTTGTTAAAGTCGACCACACGGTCGTGGTTGTCGAGTATTACAATTGCCAGCGGCGAATTTTCGAAAAGATTCTCAAAGAATGCTTTCTGGATGGCCAGTTCCTCTTTGGCGCGGCGCCGCTGATCTATATCGCGGACAATATCTATGAATAATTCGGGATTGCCGGCGCGGTCGTGGAGTACAATTGCCGAAAAATCCACCCAGAATTCCGATCCGTCCAGCCGTTCGAGCCTGACCTCGATATTGCTGACCCCGCCGGTTTCGAGCGCGACCGGCATCATCTCGCCCACCAGATAGCGGTGCTCTGCGGCAATCAGGTCAACACCGTTTACCCCGACGAGTTCCTGGGGGTTTTCGTAGCCGAGCATTTCGGCCTTTGCGTGGTTTGCGCGTATTATAACACCTTCCGGATCGGCTATGGATATGCCGTCCTTGCTCAGCTCGAAGAGGCTGCGATAGAGCCTTTCGTTGCGCAGCAGGTCGTCTTCTATTCGGCGGCGCTCGGTGATGTCCTGCACAGTGCCGACGACAACGCGTTCACCGCAGTGGTTCAGTTCGCCGCGGGCGTGGAGCTGCACCCAGTGCGTCTTGCCTGCGGGGGTGGTCAGCGGCGCCTGCATCGAAAAGGTGCGGTCACGACGATATATATATGGGAAATTCTTCTGAAAAATCCTCCAGTATTCTTTCGGATAGAATTCGAATACGGATTTGATGGTCGGCACAAAATTATAGTCCACCCCGTGCAGGTGGTAGGTCTGGCGCGACCAGAACACATCGCGTGTTTTGGGGTTGAACATCCAGCCTCCGATGCGGGCCATTTTGCCGGTTTCGTTCAGCAGGAAGTCGATGCGCTCGTATTCCTCGAACGCGCTTTTGCGGCTTGATATATTTCTCGCGTATCCCACGAATTTATCAGAGCCGCCGGAATTGTTGCAGATAGCCCTGCACTCTAATTCGATCAGCACAATCCGCTCGTCTTTGCCGACGAGGCGGTATTCCGCATAAAAATCGAGGCAGCCCTCTTTGGCTTGCTCTACCGAATCAATGAATCTCCGGCGATCGTCCGGATGCACAAGCTCTTCAAAATCGGCCAGCTTCTCAATGCGGAGTCCGGGGTCGAGGCCGATGGCTTCGAGACCCTCCGGCGGAATACTCAGCCGGTCGTCCGGAACGCTCCACTCCCATACTGCGGTGGCCGCAATTTTCTGGAGATAGCGAATGCGCTCTTCTGCGAGCTTATGCTTTTCATTATCCATAATTAAGACAAATATAGAACAAATTACTCTAATTACAAATGAATTGCATTTCGAGCTAATTATGTGTTTAGTCGGATAAAATAAAAATTTATTAAGGATCATTCGGTATTGTTTTCGCGGGCGATCATCGATTTGATACCATTAGAAAATATCCGCTTTTTTACCAGTGGCACTTTGGGCGCATCTGTATTGGCTTTCAGCGATGGCGGTATGTCCGGTTCGGCGCTGATAATAAGGAAGCGGCCCATCGGATTGTCGGCATACGAATTGCCCTCGCCGGTGGAGAGCCATTCGGTATTGCAGCCGGCGTGCACGAGATCGCGAACGAATTCCGGACCGGGCAGATAGTCGCCGAAGAAAATGCAGTGGAGTTCGTTATAGTCAGAAGCAGTCACATAAGCATAATTTTTCAGAGAACCGAAATTTATATTGATCCAGCCAAGGATGCGGTCGTATGGGTTTGCGGGCGTCCTGTCGCTGCTTTCGGATATATCGCCCCGCAGCTCATATCCGCGAGGGTTATCGGCAAAAATCGGCCCCTCTTCGTTGATCAGCCAGTCGATAGACATGCCGGCTTCGTGGAATTTTAACAGCATTTCCCAGCCCGGATAGCTTTTGTTGGAAATATATCGGCTCAGCACAGAGGTATGTATATTTATATACTCCGCAAATTTGGTTTGCGAACCATAAAACTGTTTTATGAAAAAAAGTATTCTCTCGCCGGGGCTCATAGCTAATTTTAAATTGAGTGTACTGAAATTATCCGGATATTTACATCATAATCCGCTGCTAATATTACTTCGCAATGCGGCCGGAGCGGCAATGAGTAAGACTGAATAAAAATCTGCTTTTAATATCAACGATAATTTAATAAAAAAATTATTCTATGCAAGTTAATATTTAGCGTCTGATAAGAAACGATTTTTTGCAAAAAAAACACCGGACGCTGTAGCGACCGGCGCATTTTGGAATTTTTGTATATATTAAATGATTACTGGCCGCCATGTTCGCTTTTGGCAATGCTGTATTTTGCAATTTCGCGGCCGGTTATCCTGCGGGCGCCCACAAATCGCCGATCGTAATAATTGCCCACCATAGTCGAAACGGTCACCCCGTGACGGCTGCTGGCGTGGGCAAAAAGGCCGTCGCCGAGATAGATGCCCACATGCGAAATATAGGGATAGCGCCGGGTGTGGAAAAACACCAGGTCGCCGAATTCAAGGTCTTCGCGCTCTACTTCCATGCCCACCTGATACTGAACTCTTGCGGTGCGTGGCAGCATGACATCGGTGGTCTCGAGAAATATCTCGCGAATAAAAGCCGAGCAGTCGATTCCGCGTTCGGTGATGCCGCCATAGCGGTAAGGAGTGCCGAGCCAGTCCATAATAATTTCCATGATCCGCGCTTTGCTGATGCCAGCGGCGGTGTATTCCTCGTCGACCGCGTCTTCGGCAAAGGAGAGCCACAGCATTTTGAAGGTCTCGATATCGACAGCGACGGATTCCTCTTCTTCGAATTCTTCGAGCAGTTCGCCTTCTACCGCGTCGAGCGTATCGGCGGCTGCGAGCGAATCGAGGTTGGGTTCGAGGCCTGCGAGTTCGGAAATTTCTTCGCTGCTGGTTCGGATGATTTCGATGGCCTGGGCGCGGGTGGCCTTGGGGTTGTTGCGTTTCCGTGCGAAGGATTCGCCTGCGGTAATTGCAAAAGTAAAGATCAGAAGCGCCACGAATGGCGTTTTAGTAAATAGCGACAACTTATTTAGCATATTTCACCAATTATTTTCGAAATAAGGTTAATGTGACAGAATATGGTCGGAAAATTGAATCAGTATTATCAAAAAACCCGGCGATTTTTTTTGCCGGCAATCAGGACGGATAACTAATTCAGCGAAAATGGCATCGTCTGCATTTAGTCCGCATGTTTTTTAATTCCGATTTAGTTTTACAACAATAGCGATTCAAAGTGTGAAAATTTATACACATTAAGAGTTCACCAATAAACAAAAAAAATTTCTTTTAAAAAAATTAAATTTATTTCATGCCGACTGGCCTTAAGGAGGTGCTGACCTAATGCTTTTTTATGAGTATCATGAATTTAGACAAAATATTTTCCTTTTGTGCCGTATTTTGAATAAATCGTTTTATTTTTTCGCAGATTATGAATAAATTCGTAATTCCTGATGAAATTGGCAATTAATATATATAGTTTCTGTAAATAACGGAGTTTTTATGAAAGTTTACGAACCAAAGGACATAAGGAATTTGACTTTTTTGGGGCATGCCGGCTCGGGCAAAACAACCATGGCCGAAGCTTTGCTCTTCAAATCCGGATTTGTTAACCGCCGCGGCACGGTAGAGGACAACAATACTGTTTCGGACTACAGCGAGATCGAACACGAGAAAACATGCTCTATTTTTGCTACTCCGGTTTTCGCGGAATGGAATAATACAAAACTGAATATAATAGATACTCCCGGCTACGACGACTACATCGGCGAAACAGTTGCCGCTATACGCGTGGCCGATCTGGGAGTTATCTTTATTAATACATCCAACGGAATCGAAGTTGGCGCCGAGCTGGGCTTCCATCATGCCTACAAGCAGGGCAAGCCCATTATGTTTGTTGTCAACAAACTCGACAACGAACAGGCCAAATTCGACCAGAATATCGAAGACCTTAAGACCGCTTTCGGCGGAAGTGTCACTATCGCGCAGCTCCCCGTCAAGACCGGACAGGGATTCGACACTGTGGTAGACCTTCTGACCATGGCCGCTTATAAATTCTCGCCCGAGGGCAAACCCGAAAAAATCGACATCCCCGGCGAAGTAGCCGACCAGGCCGAAGAGCTCCGCAACGAACTTATCGAATCCATCGCCGAGAGCGACGAAGAGCTGATGAACAAATATCTCGAGGAAGGCGAACTATCTCAGGCCGATCTGGACAAAGGCCTCAAAACAGCCATCATCACCCGCCAGATTTTCCCGGTATTCGCATCCTGCGGAAAAAATGCAGCCGGAGTGGAAACGCTGCTCGATTTCTTTGTCAACGCCGCTCCGTCGCCGCTGGATATGCCCGCTCCGAAAGCCGGCGAAACCGAAGTCGCATGCGACCCCTCGGCCAAAACCGCCACTTTTGTTTTCAAATCATATTCCGAGCCAAGCCTCGGCATGATGACATATTTTCGTGTTTATTCCGGTAAGATTGCCGCAGGCCAGGACCTGGTCAACGAAAATAAAAACGCCACCGAACGCCTCGGTCAGCTTTTCTATATGAATGGCAAAAAACGCATCGAAGTGCCCGAGGTAATGGCAGGCGACATTGCCGCCACCGTCAAGCTCAAGAGCACTCATATAAATGATACGCTCCACGAAAAGGGGCTGAACGTCGAGTTCGGCGAAATCGAATATCCCAACCCGAAAGTCCGCGTTGCGGTCGAACCCAAAACCAAGGGCGAAGAGGAAAAAGTCGGCATGGGACTCCACAGCCTTCATCTGGAAGACCCCTCGCTCGTGGTCGAGCACTCCAAGGAATTACGCCAGATGATACTTTACGCCCAGGGCGAGCAGCACCTGAGCGTAGCCAAATGGCGCCTCGAGAATCGCTTCAAAGTCGAAACCATATTCGTCGATCCCAAAGTACCATACCGCGAGACCATCCAGAAACAGGTGCGCGGCAGCTATCGACATAAAAAACAGTCCGGCGGCGCAGGCCAGTTCGCCGAAGTCCATATGATGATCGAGCCCTGGTACGAAGGAATGCCCGATCCCGAGGGACTCAGCGTGCGCGGCAAAGACCTGCACAAGCTCGACTGGGGCGGAAATCTGGAATACGTCAACTGCATCGTCGGCGGCGTAATCGACCAGCGCTTCATGCCCGCAATCCTGAAGGGCGTTATGGAAAAAATGGAAATCGGCCCGCTGACCGGCTCCTACGTGCGCGACATCCGCGTTACGATCTACGACGGCAAAATGCACCCCGTAGATTCGAACGAAGCCGCATTCAAAATGGCCGGACGCATGGTATTCAAAGACTCATTCGTCAAGGCAGGCCCGAAAATCCTCGAGCCGATCTACGAAGTGGAAATCCGCTGCCCCGAGGAATTCGTAGGCGACGTCATGAGCGATCTGCCCACCCGCCGCGGAGTGATCCAGGGAATCGAAGCAGACGGCAAAACCCAGGTAATCAAAGCACGCATGCCGCTTGCAGAGCTTGACAAATACGCAACCGCTCTGCGCTCGATGACACAGGCGCGCGCCACCCATACTCAGGCATTCGCCGAGTATCAGGCAGTGCCGCCGAACGTCCAGCAGGACCTCATGGATGCATACAAAAAGGAACAGGAAGAAGAATAATCGAGATAAATATATAATATTTATAACAGAAGGCAGTCCATCGCGGGCTGCCTTTTTTTTACGCAACAGCTAATTAAATCCAAAGAGAGACTGCTTCACTGCGCTTGCAGGTGACAAGCGGATGTCGACCTGATGAGATGCGCTCGCAGGGACGGCGGGGGAGTGGATGGGATTATTCTTCATTATAAGTCCAACAGTTAAATTCAGGAATCAATGGTATTCTGATTTCTCGAACTAAATTCTTAAATTTGGGATATGTTTAATTATCTCCTGAGATTTATATGAAAGCTGTGGTGCAGAGGGTATCGCGTGCCCGGGTGTCGATCGGCGGCTCAGTCGCAGGTGAAATTGACGACGGGCTGGTTGTTCTGCTCGGGATTGCCTGTAATGATACCGATAAAGAAATCGAATGGATGTGCAATAAAATAGCCAATTTGCGCGTTTTTCCCGATGACGAAGGAAAGATGAACCGCTCGGCAATGGACATCGGCGGCGGGATTATGCTGATCTCGAATTTTACGATTTACGGCGATCCGAAAAAGGGCTTCCGTCCGAATTTTATGGCTGCCGCACCGCCGGAAATATCAGAACCGCTTTACGACCGGATGGTCGATTTTTTGCGGACGAATTATCCGCTCGATATAGCCACCGGCGAGTTCGGGGCGATGATGGACATCGAAATGACCAATGCCGGGCCGGTCACAATTATTTTGGAAAAGGAATCCGAATAGGGAGGAATTATGGCGCTTAGATATATTGGCACAATCACTGGCTCGCGCGGGGTCGAGGGGGCGATCATGCTGCGCGACGTACCCAACGAGTTGAAATCGCTGCCAGAGGGCATAACCGTCAAGATCGGCTATACGCCTGCGTTTGCGAGGGATTACACATTATATAAATTCAAATCCATGAATCGCGGCGCAATAGTCCGGCTTCGCGAGGTGCAGACCCGCGAGCAGGCCCGCGATATGAAGGAATTCGGCATATTTATCGACGAGGAGGACATCCGCCGCGCCAACGAAAAGATCATTTTTGAGGACGAGCTGATCGGTTCGGACGTGATCGATCTCGAGTCGGGCGAGTCGATCGGCAAAGTAGTCGAGGTGCTCGATATGCCCGCCAACGACGTCTGGATTGTCGATACCGACCGTGGCGAGCTGCCGCTTCCGGTAACGGACGAAGTTATTAAAAAAGTGGACAAAGAGAATAAAATAATTCACGCACAATTGCCCGACGGGATATGGGACCTGGCCATGGGGGGCGGCAATGAGTGAGCCGAAAATGCGCATCGATATCGTAGCCGCGGTGCCGGAAATACTCGATTCCATGATTAATTACAGTATTGTTCGCAATGCCCGCGACGCGGGGGTGGTAGAGATTTTCGTGCATAATTTGCATGATTACGCCGATGACAAATTCCGCCACATCGACGATTACCCGTTTGGCGGGGGCGCAGGTATGCTGATCCAGTGCGCGCCGGTTTTCAAATGCATCGACCGGCTCAGATCCGAGCACGATTACGACGAGATTATATATATGAGCGCAGACGGCGAACGGCTTGAGCAATCGATTGCAAACGAGCTTTCGCTCAATAGGAACATTATCATACTTGCCGGGCATTACAAGGGGGTCGATCAGCGGGTGCGCGACGCGCTGATTACTCGAGAAATCTCGATCGGCGACTACGTAATGAGCGGCGGCGAAATCCCCGCGGGTGTGCTCACCGACGCGATTGTGCGTCTATTGCCGGGGGCAATGGGGCATTCGGAATCCGCGCTGAATGATTCGTTTATGGAGGGTCTGCTCGAGGCGCCGCAATACACCCGGCCTGCGGAATTCCGCGGAATGAAGGTGCCGGAGGTGCTGCTTTCGGGGGATCACTTAGCGATTGAAAAATGGCGATACGAAAAGGCGCTCGCCAAAACCCGCCGTCGCCGGCCGGATATGCTCGAGGATTAGGCTTCGCCGATATGCGTGCGGATTGACTCCACCGCGGCGATAGGAACGACGAATCTGCCGAAATTGTCCTCATCGAAGCTGCGGGTGCCGTGATAATCCGAGCCACCGGTCTCGATCAGCCAGTATTGGCTTGCGATCGAATGGTAATAGCGCTGCAGGTAGGCATTGTGCATCGGGTGCACGACTTCGATTCCGTCCAGTCCGAATTTAATTATTTTATATAATGTGGATTGATTGACCATATGGCCGGGATGCGCCAGCACAGCCACTCCGCCGCATTCGTTGATAAGCTGGATAGCCTTATCGACTGCAAAATGCAGCTTGGGTTCGTAGGCAGGGCAGCCGTCGCCAATGAGCCGTTCGAAAGCTTCCTTGTAATGAGTGACCACCCCCAGATCGACCAGCGCTGTGGCGATATGCGGCCGCGAGATGGGCGCTTTGCCCGCTTTCTCGACAATCAGATCGAAGTCGATATCGACTCCGAGCGAGGCCAGCTTTTGGTGGATAATTTCGGCGCGGCGATAGCGTGCGACCTGGAATTCCCCGAGCTGCAATCGCAAATGCTCGTTGAATACGTCCAGCCCGTAGGCAAGTATGTGGTATTCGCGCCCGCCGTCGTAGCAGGAGAACTCTACCCCGGTAAGGAAGTCGATATCGTATTTACTGCTTAGCTCGAGCGCGATGATGTTGCCGTCGATCGAGTCGTGATCGGTGATGCTGATCGCAGAAATACCATTATCCTTAGCTTTGATAAAAATCTGCTCCGGAGTCAGAAGTCCGTCAGAGAATACCGAATGTATATGTAAGTCGGCTATATGTTCCATAAAAAGCCGCGGTTGATTCGCTCTTCTTTTCAATTAATTGCCAAAAAAATGACGGTGTAATTAAATAAAGGCCGTCGCGGCTCATTTATTGTAATATTCCTTTATTGTACCAATCACTTCATCGAGGGCGACCACTTTGCGATCGCCGGAGTCGCGGAATTTGATTTCGACATTGCCGTCTTTAAGATTCTTATTGCCCACTATGAGCTGCACCGGAATACCGATCAGATCGGCATCGTTAAATTTAATGCCGGGCGATTCATTGCGGTCGTCATAAAGCGCTTCGAATCCGGCCTGGCCGAGCTCTTCGTAGAATTTCTCGCAGGTTTTGCCCACTTCTTCGAATTTATTGATGCTAAGGCCAAGGATATGCACATGGAATGGAGTAATCGGCGCGCGCCAGATTATGCCGGCGTCGTCGTAGTTCTGTTCGATAAAGCATGCCAGAATGCGCTCTACTCCGATGCCGTAGCTGCCCATGATTATTGGCTGCTCTTTGCCGTCGGGATCCAGGAATTTCGCTTCGAGTGCTTCGGAATATTTAGTGCCGAGCTTGAATATATGCCCCAGCTCGATTGCCTTGACCACTCGCAGCACGTTGCCGCATTCCATGCAGGGTTCGCCCGACCGGACGGTGCGCAGATCGTGGTACGCTTCGATATTGGCGTCGCGCTGGAAATCAATATTTTTGATATGGTAGCCATCGCGGTTAGCGCCGCTGACGAGTCCGTTGGCGTCGATCAGCGCCTGATCGGCTATGACTTTGATGTCTTTTGATTTAAGATTAATCGGGCCGATCGATCCGTGTTCGGCGCCGGTATATTCCTTAAGCTCGTCGTTGGTGGCCGGGCGCGTGTTCGCGGTGCCGAATACCGACTGCAGCTTGGTTTCGTTAAGCTCGTCATTGCCACGCATAAAGATAAGCACCGGCTTGCCATCCACCATATATACAACAGACTTGGCGCAGCGCTCCTCGGGTATTTCATACTGCTCCATCAGCTCGTCGATTGTGCGCGCATTGGGGGTAGCGAACTGCTCAGGTTCGGGATTTTCGGGCAGTCGTCCGACCGGCCGCTTTTTGGATTCGGCCACTTCGATATTCGCGGCGTATCCGCAATTATCGCAGATTGCGCAGGTGTCCTCGCCGGAGTCCGACTCGACCATAAATTCCTGCGACTGGCGGCCGCCCATCGCGCCGCTTGATGCGCCGACTACGAAATACTTCAGCCCGCAGCGATCGAATATTTTCTGATAAGCCTCGAAATGCTTGTCGTAGCTTTCGTCGAGGCCCTCCCAGCTTGTGTCCAGCGAGTAGGCGTCCTTCATAATGAACTGCCGGCCGCGGAGTACGCCGGATTTGGGGCGCGGCTCGTTGCGGAATTTAGTCTGAATTTGGTACCATATCTGCGGCATATCGCGATAGGAACGCACATGCTGGCGCGCATGGTAAGTGATTATTTCCTCGTGAGTCGGGGCCAGCACAAGGCCTTCGCGGTTTTTGAGGTGAAACATCACATCGCCCATGGCTTCGACCCTGCCGGTCTGCTCCCAGATTTCGATAGGATTGAGCGCCGGCAACAGGAATTCCTGACCGCCGATTGCGTCCATTTCCTCGCGGAGTATGTTCATGATTTTTTTGAGTACGTTATATCCCAGCGGCAGGAAGGAAAACACGCCCGATGCCACCTGGCGCACCAGGCCGGAGCGCAGCATCAGTTTGTGAGATATGATCTGGGCCTCCTGGCCGACTTCCTTCAGTGTGGGTATAAAATTTTTGGATTGTCTCATTGCATAAATGATTTATTTATTTAACATATTTGATTTCAGGGTAAATAGTGTTGAGCAGAAACTACAAAATTACGCAATTTCGGGCGCATTTCTATATAATAAATTTTTTGGGAAATTATTAGAAATAATTCCAAAAAAAGGAATTCGTCAGGGCAGGGTTTCGCCATCGATTATCGAGAGCAGCATTTTCTGCATTATGTATATATTGCTGCCCGAGGAGGTCTTCAGCTCGCGGTCGGCGCGGCGCAGCGCGGTGAATGCGTTGTCCAGCTCGGCGGGGCGGTAATTGCGCAGCGCCTTCTGGTATTCCGCCAGAAAATAAAAGCTTATGCCGGCCTGGCGCGCCAGGTTGTATTGATTGGTCTCGCGTCCGGCAAGCTCCATTAGCTTCCACAGCGCAGTGAAATATCGCGTAAGCATTGTGATTATAAGCATTTCCTGACGCTCATGGGCGAGCATATTCTCGAGTATCAGCGTGGCTTTTTCGGCCGATCGCGCCGAGATTGCGTTCTGCAGCTCGAATACGTTGAATTTGCGAGAAGCGCCGACCACCTGGGCGACATCGTCTGCGTCTATGACCGATTTATCGCCAATATTTATAATTATTTTTTCGATCTCGTTGTTAATATCGCGCAGTGTCTGGCCGCTCTGGCCAATTAGCAGCTCGACCGCCTCGGGGCGGATTTTTTTGCCGTGGCTCTTGATGCGGCTTTCCGCCCAGGCAGGGAAGTCCGATTCGTATATCTTGCCATATTCTATCCATTTGTATCGTTCGAGCAGTATATTGAACGGGAATTTCTGGTCGGCGGCTTTTTTGGCTCCGCGCTTCTTTTTTTGTGAGGCGGTGAATCCCTTCAGGCTGTCCGGGGCGCCCAATAGCAGCATGAAAGTCGCGTCCGGCGGAGCGGCAAGATATTTAGCGAACGGATGGTCGTCGATATTCTTTTTGGATGTGCGGCCGGAGAATAATTTATCGAAATTTTTGACTACCACGACCCGGCGGTCGGACATCATCGGATACGAGCGGGCAATATCGACCACTGCCTCGATTGTAGTCTCTTCGCCGCTGAGCATATCGGTATTGAAGCGGTCTTGTTCGTTGCGGACTGCTTTGTCGACTACTCTGCGGTATGCCTCCTCGACCAGGAAATCCTCCTCTCCGAATATCAGAAGCACGGAAGGCAGTTTATCGGAAGCAATTAATCTGTCTGTGGGATCGCTCATACCGGCTGGTTTTTCTCGATTTTGTACATTACTTTTCCAACTTTTTCCAGAAGCACATCTCCATAGACCGGCTTTACGATATAATCAGCGATGCGGAGTTTGGCCAGGCTTGCCAATAAATCCTTGGTATATATTCCGGTGCAGGCAATTACGGGAATATGGCGGGTGCGCTCGTTCTGTCGCATCAGCCGGAGCGCCTTATAGCCGTCCATCACAGGCATTTGCATATCCAGAATAATCAATGAAGGCAGATTTTCTTCGAGATATTCAAATGCCTGTTTGGGATTGGCGGCCTCGTCTATGCGCACCTTAAGCCCTTTTTCGAGCACTGCACGCATGAATTTGCGATAGCCCTCTTCGTCGTCCACCAGCAGTATTGTATGATTCGGAAATTCCATTTATTGACCTGTAATTATTTTACTACGAGAATTTTGTGGGGGATCTCTCCCGATTCGGCGAACCGGACCAGTGCGCGCACCATTTCCGGGCCGATTGCCTCGCCGCGCGCGGCTATCAGAAGTCCGAACGAGGTAAAATAATCCTCGGCGAAAACCATGCCCGGTTCCAGCTTATTGACCGGCACCCGCATGACGGTCTTGCGGCCAATAATGCGGCGCTCGGATTCCATCATCCCGATAAAAGACTGCACCACCTTGCGGTCGTAGAGCACTCCTGCCTTCTGGTTCAGGTAATTCATCGTGGCCGAATACCTGTCGGAAGTCGATTCCAGAAACGACCCCGTGCTCGAATACGAATAAGTCGAGCCGGTCTGATTGGTGCGGCGCTTCTTGCGCTTGAACATAGAATTGTGATAATAATCCACCACTCCGATTATTGCCGCGCCGGGATGTATATCTTTGGCAGTCAGGTGATTAGGGAATCCCGAGCCGTCCAGCTTTTCGTGATGCTGATAGACGATCTCGGCGATATTCTTAAAGCCGTCGTGCTTGATCAGTATCTGGCGGCCTACTATGGGGTGCATCGTATACTGCTTATACTCCGAATCGGACATCTCGTTGGGATATTTGAACAGCACGTTGTCCTTCATCCCCAGCTTGCCGATGTCGTGCAAAAGCCCGGCAAACCGTACTTCGGTGACTGCTTCCTCGCTCATATCCAGAAGCGCTGCAAGCTCTGCGGACTTATCGGAAACGAATCTGGAGTGACTGCCGTCATAATAATATTCTATAAACGTCACAATAGTGCCAAGCAGCTGAGTGGTCTGGTAGAAATTCGTGGCAAGCTGCTCGGCCAGAACGTCGACGAGCTCTTCTAATTCTTTGTGTTGTGCTTCCATGACAAATATATCCGAATGATAGCCTAAATTATTATGAATATCAGATAATATATAATCGATAATGTCTAATATATAAAAGAATTTGCATAAATTATAGGGATAATAATAAATAATTTTTAACTCATAGTTAATCTTCAGCTCAGCAAACCCTGAAAAAGCATTATTTATTTTGCCCGCTATTTCATAATTTATATATTATATTTTTTTAATTAATGCAAATGGCCAAAATTGCGGAATCCTTTTGGGATAACCATGCCGGATAAAGTTATTATTCGGCTGAATTTGCCAAAAATCAAGCGTAATTTGCTCTTTTAGTTAATTTTAATGTCAATCTTTTACAAATATATCAAAATTAATATTGAATTCACCCAGGAGATACTATGCCAAGCGTTAAAAAAATAGGGATCATCACCAGCGGTGGCGATTGCGGAGGACTCAACGCCGTCATCAACGGCGCCGCACGGATGTGCCACCATCTGAATGTCGAGCCCTGCCTTATTCCCAATGGCTATGCCGGGCTATACAACCTGCTCGACCTTACGCCCGTCACTATAGACTTTGCTCGCAGCGACCGGATAAGCTCCGAAGTCGCAGGCTCCGAAGCGGGCCACTCGCGAGTTAAAATAAGCAAGATTCAGGACGAGAAAAAGTACGAGAAAATCCGCGCGGGACTCGATAAGCACAAAATCGACGGCCTCATCATAGCCGGCGGCGACGACACCGGCTCGGTGGTGGTCGACCTGATCGAAAAAGGCATCAAATGCGTGCATGTGCCGAAGACGATGGACCTCGACCTTCAGACATATTCAGTCGGCGGCGATTCGACGATCAACCGTATTTCGAAATTTGCCTCGGACCTCCGCACTACCGGCCTTACGCACAACCGCGCACTGGTGATCGAGGTATTCGGGCGTTACGCCGGGCATACCGCATTCCGCGGCGGCATCGGCGCCGACGCCGACAGTATCCTGATCCCGGAAATATATGTGGACTACGACGTAGTCTACGACCATTTCAAAAAAACATACCTTAGCCGTTTGCTCTCGAGCGACGTCAAAGGCGCGACATATATTATCGTCGCAGCCGAGGGCGTCAAGAACAAACAGGGCGAGCACTTTACCGACGAAAACCAGAAAGATTCCTTCGGCCATCAGAAACTCTCCGGAGCGGGCCAGTATGTACGCCGCGAACTCGAACGCCGCATGAAAGAAGACAAGGACTGGGAATTCATTCTCCGCCAGGAAGGCATATACGTCGAGAATATTTATATGTATCCCGAAATCCGCGAGATAGTGCTTGGCCACCTCGTGCGAGCGGGCGAAACCAGCAGCTACGATGTCACATTCGGCAAGCAGACCGGCGGCGCGGCTGTATTGCTGATCGAGCAGGGCATCTGGGGCGTCACAGTCGTCGGAGTGGAGCATTCGCATATTACCTATATCTCGACAAGCGAGGCAATTAAGCAGCGCTATGTTAATCTCGAGGAAATTTCCTTCTACGAATCGCTCGGCGTATGCTTTGGCCGCCAGCCCGCGGAATATAAGCCCGACTTCGTCAAGCAGGAAGGCCTGATCCACAGATATATGTAATTCAGGCGTCCGGCAAATTTTTTTTCGGAGTTAATACGTCTGTTACTTATGAATGATTTAGCATACGCGGCGGACTTTTTGATCGGTTCGCCGCACCTGTTTATATTAAAGTAAATTTCTAAATATTATGAATATGAATTTCAAGGATTATTACAAAATACTCGGCGTGGACAAATCCGCGACGCTCGACGATATCAAAAAAGCGTATCGAAAGCTGGCGCGCAAATACCACCCCGACCGGAAGAAGGACAACAAAGAGGCCGAGGAAAAATTCAAAGACATCAGCGAGGCATACGACGTGCTCAAAGACACCGAAAAACGCCAGAAATTCGACAACCTCGGCTCGAGCTATAATCGATTCCGCCAGTCCGGGGGCACCTCGCAGGATTTCAACTGGAGCGACTGGTTCAGCCAGCAGCAGGCCCAGAGAGGTCAGAAATACCGCACCATGGGCGATTTCTTTTCGCAGGGCGGCGGCCTTTCGGACTTTTTCGAGAAAATTTTCGGTGGCGGAGCTGCCGCAGGCGGCGCCGGATTCGGTCAGGAATTCTCAGGTACGCGCCCCGGCGCTGGATACCGACAGCAGACCGGATTCAACTACCCTCCGCGCAAGGGCGAAAACTACGAATCCGAAGTCGAAATATCGCTCGAGGAGGCATACAGGGGCACCAGCCGAATGATCGAAATCAACTCGCATCGCCTTGAAGTAAAATTCCGGCCCGGCATCACCGACGGTCAGATTATGAAAATCTCCGGCAAAGGAATGCCCGGCGCGGGCGGCGGCAAGCGCGGCGACCTGCTTATCCGAGTCAAAGTGCGACCCCACAAGCGCGTCGAGCGCCGAGGCGACGACCTCTACGTCGATGCCGAAATCGATCTATACAAAATGATACTCGGCGGGCAATCGACCCTTTCGACATTCGGCGGCCGTCTGAAATTCAATATCACACCAGAGTCGCAGCCCGGCAAGGTGATGAAGCTATCCGGCCAGGGAATGCCACACTACAACGACCCGTCGAAAAAGGGCGACCTATACGTCAAGCTCGGAGTCCGGCTACCCAAAAATCTGACCGACGAGGAAAAGGAATTATTCAAAAAGCTCAAAGATATCCGCGACAGCCGCAAGAATTGATACTCCGGATCATGAGCCTCGCATATTTATATCGGAACGAGAATGCTTAGTAGCTGCGCACCGCGCAGTGGAGATTCTCTCATTTTCCGGAATATTTTTCAGCAATCGAGTAGGAGGTTAGGGATTAATTCCCTAACCGAACTCTCATACCACCGTACGTACGGATCGCGTATACGGCGGTTCGTTAAGCATGTCATTTCAGATATATGTCCTCAAGATTGACAAATCCCAGCTCCGCAAGGTAGTCGTTTGTCAACGTATGCGTAAGTATGCCGCTGTGCGCAACGCGGCAGTATCCCTTTCGGGTATTGCCGTTTAATTGTCCTGCTCACAATTTAATCTGACATTTTTCTTATATTAGTGGTGAACTAAAAAGGAGAATTCAGATGAGTAATGAAGAAAAAATTATTAAAAACAAGCTCGGATTGCTTAAGTTAGCGAAAATGCTCGGCAATGTGTCCGAGGCTTGCAAAGTTATGGGTTATTCCCGCGATAGCTTCTATCGATTCAAGGAGTTATACGAATCCGGCGGCGAGCTTGCGCTGCAGGAAATCAGCCGGAAGAAGCCGATTTTGAAAAAGCTTATTGATCAGCTCGACGGAATTACAAAAGCATTCCCGATAAAAGGCAGCTTTTAAATATAATCCACCTGGTCAATTCACATCAAAACTAAGTAACCCTTACACTTCGTTGCAACAGAACAGTCAATCAAAACCGGCCTAAAAGCAGCGCGTCTTTTTTGCCCTTTTTATTTTGCGGGAGACACAAATAATAATTATCTTGCAAATGCATAAAATTGACTGATTTATTAATCGTTTACTTTTTTAATTTTTCATTTTCGCAAATAATTTTGTTTAGAATATGAATCCCTGGAAAATCCTTTTTGCCGCATTTCTTTTTATATCAGCTTATTCATTTCTTAATGCTCAAAATAGCTATGATTTCGACAGCCGGGTCTGGGAGCTGGTCAATCAAATGACGCTCGAGGAAAAGACTTCGCAGATCAATACCGAATATTTATCGGGCATCCCGCGGCTTGGCATTCCGCAATACCCGTGGCACAACGAAGCGCTGCATGGCCTCTGCAATGCGGGGGTTACTGTGTTCCCGATTTCGATTGCTCTGGCGGCCACATTCGACACCGAACTGGTGCACGCAATCGGTTCGGCCACCGGCGACGAAGGCCGCGTGTTTTATCGCCAGGGAAAGATGGGCCTTAATTATTTTTCGCCCAATCTTGATATCGTGCGCGATCCGCGCTGGGGACGCGGCCAGGAAACATACGGCGAAGACCCCTACCTTGCAGCCCGCATGGGGGTTGCATATATTACAGGTCTGCAGGGCGACCACCCGAAATATCTGAAAACAATTGCCTCGCCCAAGCATTTTGCCGTGCACAGCGGCCCGGAAAATCTGCGATTTCATTCCGATCCCGTGGTCACTCAGCGGGATGTGTGGGAAACCTACATGCCGCCGTTCAGAGCGGCGGTGGTCGAAGGCGGCTCGTATTCGATCATGTGCGGATATAATGCATACATGGGAGTGCCCGTTTCCGTAAATAAATATCTGATCACCGATCTGGTTCGCGGCGAATGGGGGCTCGAGGGCTTCGTTATGAACGACTGCGGAGGTCTGAGCATGGCGCGGTGGAATTTCGGATTCGGAGGCAGCGGACCCGGCACAGCGGCGCTTGCGCTGAAGGCCGGTCTCGATCTGGAATGCGGCGAATATTATTATTACTATCTGCAGGAAGCAATCGAAAAAGGCATGGTCGGCGAGGCGCTTCTGGATACAGCCGTCTTCCGCGTGTTCAAGGCAAGATTCCAACTCGGGCTGTTCGATGCGGAGGAAGATGTCCCATTCAGCTCGATTCCGGATTCAATTGTCGAATGCGACAAACACAGAATGATGGCCATCGAAGCCGCCGAAAAAGCTATGGTGCTTCTGAAAAACGATGGCGATTTGCTTCCGCTGGATAAGGATATTGGCTCCATATACGTTGTCGGCCCCAATGCGGGAGCGTATTGGGAAATGCTCGGAGCATACGCCGGCTATCCCGAGAAGTACTGGACTCCCACGCTTAACGCGATAAAAGACAAAGTCTCTGATAATACGAAGATCACGCACTCCAAAGGCTGCGAGCTATACGGAATGATGACCGATGTCGCACCGGCACGGATGTTTAAAACACCCGACGGCCAGTCCGGACTCAAAGCGGAGTATTTCGATAATCCCGATCTCGAGGGCGAACCCGTTTTTACAAGAACTGATTCGCTTATCGATTTCCATTGGGAGCGCACTTCGCCGATTACCGGAGCCAATACCGGCGAGCCGTTTTCGGTCAGGTGGACCGGCACTATTACTCTCGACACTTCCGGGAATTACACATTCAACGTCATAAGCAACGACGGCGCAAGGCTTTATATTAACAACAAAAAAATTGTCGATAGCTGGTGGGAGCACGGCCCGGCGCCATTCTACGAATTGGACACACTCAAAGGCGGAGTGGAATATCCTTTCAAACTCGAGTATTTCTACTCCCAGTCATTCTCGCATGTCACTTTCGAGCTTGGCAGCAATAATACACATCAATATTTATATGATCGGATAGTCGAGCAGGCAAAAGGCCACGATGTCATCGTTTTCGTCGGTGGGATATCCCGCGCATTCGAAGGCGAGATGGTCGATCGCCATTCGATCAATTTCCCGGACGGCCAGTACCGTATGCTGAAGGAACTCCGCAAAACCGGCATTCCCATCGTACTCGTCATCTATAGCGGCAGCAATCTCGCGTTCGGATGGGCCAAGGACAGCATTCCCGCTATACTCCAGGCTTGGTACGGCGGGCAGGAGGCAGGGGTCGCCATTGCTAATATCCTCTTCGGCGATTATAACCCCTCGGGACGCCTGCCGGTTACATTCTATAAATCCGACGGCCAGCTTCCCCCGTTCGAGGATTACGCAATAGAGGGCCGCACATACCGCTTCTTCCGAGACGAGCCGCTCTATCCATTCGGCTACGGACTCAGCTATACCACATTCGAATATGAAAATCTTACGCTGCCGACAGAAAAAATCGACCTGCGCTCGACCGACACAATCCCAATCGTATATACTGTTCGGAATTCCGGCGACCGCGCAGGCGGAGAAGTCACCCAGCTTTATACATCGCTTCTGACATCGAAGCTGCCACAGCCGATCAAACAGCTTAAGGGCTTCCGGCGCAGCTTCCTCGAGCCCGGCGAAGCCGTCACTGACACCATCCGGCTCGTGCTCGACGAATTATTTTATTACGACGTCGAATCCGAATCTTACGCCGTCGAACCCGGCATCTATGAAATACAGATTGGCGCATCGTCGGCGGATATCCGGCTCCGCGGCGAGATCGAGCTATACGACAGCGAGGACACAACGGATAATTCTTCCCCGGCCAAAGACGCACAATATCTGATATTCCCCAACCCCGCTGCGGATTATATCACTATCCCAGGCTACTCGGGCAGGGTAGGAATCATCGACATGTTCGGCCAGCAGGTATTCACGACCGAAATCGCCCGCAACGAACAAATCAATATCGCAGGCCTCGCCCGTGGATTTTACATCGTCAGAATCGACAACATAATCCTGAAGCTGCTCGTGCATTGATGCTTAAAGAATTGATAAGTCAGAATAATTATTCAATAAATATATATATCCCGCGAATGCATCGACCAGCAATTTGGTCACTCGACTCGCGGGATTTTTTTAATATTCAGATTAATATAATCGTATGTCACCGAAGCTTAAATTCCTGAAACTAATTCACTTGCGTTTCGTATTATTTTCGGACTGCCAATAATATTAATATTCGAAAGAATTTCCATGCTATTCCAGAAAACCAATTCGCCCAACGACACCAAAAAGGTCTTCCGCAAAAAAGGCACCTGCTCGCATACCATGTTCTACCTGCTCGACCGCGAATTCGGCGCATCGCATCCGGCCGAGGAGCGCGCCGCCGATCCGCTCGCCGGGGGCATCAGCCAGCACGGCTACCAGTGCGGAATGCTGTGGGGGGCGGTCATGGCTGCCGGAGCCGAGGCATATCGCCGCGCGGGCTCGCTCGAAAAAGCAATACCGCCCGCAATGAGCGCCGGCCAGCGACTGCTCGATTCGTTCAAAAGCCGCGCGAAGAGCCACAACTGCATGGAAATCACCGATATAAATTTCCGCAAACGATTCGGTATATTCAAATATCTGATCACCGGCGGGGCGTTCTCGTGCTTCAACCTTGCCGCAAAATGGAAACCCGAGGCCTGCGCAGCAGCCGCCGAATCGCTCGACGAATCCACCGATACCGCTTCAGGCCAGGCGCTTACATGCACCTCCGAATTGGTACGCAAAATGGGCGGCACCGACCAGCAGGCGGCAATGGCATCGGCGCTCGCCGGGGGCATGGCTCTTAGCGGCAACACATGCGGCGCACTCGGCGCGGCGATTTGGATGAAAACGCTGCCCGCATCGACCGCCAACCCCGAAAAATCCGCATTCAACGAATCCGTCGCCGGGGGCGTCATCGCCAAATTCATGGCGCACACCGGCGGCGAAACCCACTGCGAGCAGCTATGCGGCCGCCGCTTCGGCAGCCTGGCCGGGCACGCGGAATACGTCCGCGCAGGCGGCTGCGCCGAATTAATCAATTCGCTGGCGGGGGAGTAGAGGGATTAATCCTCACAGAAGATTTCTTTTAATTCTTCAAAGTATTCCGGATCGAATTCTTCTATCAGATCCTTAACAATTTCTAATGCCTGCAGATCATAAACTGAATCCCAAGGCAGCGAAGTATTAATCCTGCCACCGCCAGCCCACATCATTTTGGCGCCGCCATAATAAATTTCAAAGTTTGTGCTAACTGCACCGCTGGTATATCGTTGCTCTTCTGCTAAAACAAGAGCACCATATTTCGCCCCAATTTCTTTGGTGTACTTGTCATAAGCCACCCATTTGACAACTCCGGGATACAAGTCTTGGAACTTATTAAATACCCGGCTTATCACATAAGTATCGCCTTCGGGCTGTATGAACAAAACCGACGGCCGGGCGAATAGGCTAGCAGAGCTCGCAAGCAAAATAATGGAGAGAAATATTAGAGTTTTTAATCTTACCATATACAAGCCGCTTTCATATTTGGAAAATTTAAGCAACATAATCACGGTATTAAAGGCGTTACTTATACATTTCCATAATATCATATCTGAAGTAAAAAGATTTTGGATCTCTTTTAGGAAAATAATACACATCTTTTTCCTTACCGCATTCCGTTATTTCGGTTTCAATATAATAATCATCCATATTGAAAGTGCTGATTAAATTTACATAAAAGTTATTCCGGAAGGAATATTCCTTTTCTTCGCCAACAAAGGAATATGTAATATAATTTATAAAAGTATAAGGAGCTTTGTCAGAAAGATACGTTACTTTTTTACTGGAGCCAGAAGCAGGAAACTTGAGCAGATCACAATGCGGGTAATATCCATTGATTAAATCGAATTGATTTATCTCGGCTTTCAGATTCGGCAACACATATAATTTTTTTTCAGGGATATAATATAAAGTACGGGCGTTTCCTGTTGTGGCCGATACCCCTTCAGTCAGTATAGAGTACCTTGCTTGTACGAGATTTTGTATAGATTGCGTTGTTGTTATCGATTCGATAATGTTTGAATAATATGAAAAGGATACCCCATTTTTTACAAAAAATGATTTTTCGAGATCAATTACAATCATTTTATCAGTCTTATTCGTTATCGTGAAATTCATTTTACCATAATTTTCCCAGAAATCATATTCGACAATGACGTTCTCATCCTCGTAAGAGTAAGCTCCTTGTTTGTTAATCTGCAAATCATTCGATTTTGTTTCAAAATGTTCAAAATAAATTCTTGTTGGAGCACATGAGCTTAGCACAAATAAAGATAACAAAATAAATAAGTACGCTTTTCTCATAATCCACCTCTGATGTTTATTGGAATGAAAGGAACACGCCCCCAATATAGCCAAATCCGCGTCATTATTTGTCGTCTGAAATGCGAATGGTAA
>CAZEMR010000032.1:0-33712 GCA_964513465.1 uncultured Hyphomicrobiales bacterium | reverse complement strand
GGCCGCTTTCGCCGCCGCCCTGGCCGTTGTCGATTGATTATACGGAAGTTAAATCTTAATCTATAAAACCGCCGTCATCCATTATAAATTCATCCTTGCGCAGAGAATGCAATTTCCATTTGCTCATCCAGATATTCCACCTGCTGATGCTTTTGGGCCAGGCGCTTTTCGTTGATGGCATATCCCTCGACCAGATAATCCTTAAGGCGGCGTGTTGCCCACTGGCGGAATTTCGTACCTTGCCATGATTTAACCCGATAACCGACGGATATTATCACATCGAGGTTATAGTATTCGACCCTTTGGGTTTGTTCTTTGCCGATGATGGCCCCGTGTTTAGTGGTGTGTGCAAAATATGCACATACCTCTTTCATATTCAATTCCTTTTCTTTGAAAATGTTGCTGATATGCCTGCTTATCACGCTTCTGTCCCGGTTGAAAAGATAAGCCATTTGGTTTTTAGTCAGCCATACGGTGTCATCGTCTAATCTCACGCGGATTTCTGTGGTATTATCCGTTGCGGTATATATTTCGATTTTGTTTTCCATTGATATTATTTCTTTGAAAATTTTGCTTGTATATTAATTTGAATAATATAATTTAGAAAAATTGAAAAAATAATATAAATAAATTTTGATTTGGCAATAAAAAAATTGGATTTGTTATGAAAAAATTGCTACTGCTTTTGTCACTATTGCTTGTATGCGGGGCATTATCCGCAAAGGATGATTCGCAGAATAATGATTTCGAATTTGTCGAAAACGTCGGCCAGTTCGCCGATCCGGATGTGATCGCAGTCGGCCAGCGTCCGGGCGAGAAGGTATTCGTCCGCCGCGACGGCCTCAGCTTCGTATTTCGCGACGCCGAAGGGATGTATCGCCGGGTGGATATGGAGCTTATCGGCAGCCGCGAAGAAATAAAATTCTTGCTGCCCAATCCGACCGGTGCGCACCATAATTATTACAAAAACGGCGAAGCTTTCGAAAAAGTTCCCGTTTCCGGCGGAGTTATGCTTCTGGGAGTTTATAAAGGCGTCAATCTGGCGGTTTATACCAACCAGGATGGCCGGCTCGAATACGACTTTGCGGTATATGCCGGCGATGATCCCTCGCAGATTCGCTATCGCTTTTCGAATGCCGAGGGGGTCGATATCAACGAAGACGGCTCGATGACCGTGCGCAATTCGTTCGGCGACATCACCAAGATGAAGCCATATACGTATTACAGTGGCAAAATTGGCGAGGAGATCGAATCGGAATATGTGATCGATGGCGACATAATTTCATACAAGCTTGGCGATTACGACCGGGAGCAGACGATAATAATCGATCCGGTCGTACTCGATTGGGCCACCTATTACGGGGGCTCGGACGATGACCTTTGCCACAACATCATAACCGACGAAGACGGATATATATATATGACCGGCGAAACCGCCAGCACGGATCTGACCGCCACGGTCAACCAGACCTCAGTCAGCGGAGGTCGCGATGCATTCCTTGTCAAGCTCAATTCCGACGGAACTCCGGCCTGGAGTACATTTTACGGGGGCTCGGGCGATGACATCGGCCGGGGGCTGGCCGTAAACGCCGGAGGCCATGTGTGGCTGACCGGCGAAACCCAGAGCGATAACCTGCGCGTAACCGTTGGTCAGCAGAGCCGCGCAGATGGTCGCGACGCATTCCTTGTTCGGTTCGACGGCAGCGGCAATTTCATCTGGGGCACTTATTACGGCGCATCCGGCGAGGATATCGCCTATGGAATAGACCTGACCCCGAGTAATTACGCAATGATTACCGGCGAGACCTCGAGCGATGATCTGGACGTAACTACCAACCAGACCACATTCGGCGGCGCTAAGGATGCTTTCCTTGCATTCTTCACACCGCTGGGAATGCGGCAGTGGGCTACATACTTCGGCGGATCATCGGTCGATGTGGCGCGCGGAGTCGGGCTGGACGACTCAGGCAATATTTATATAGCCGGTCGCACAGCAAGCGATGACCTCGGCGCCACGGTCAATCAGAGGAATATTGCTGGGGATTATGACGCTTTTGTTGCGCAATTCTCCGCTACGGGCGCGACACAATGGTCGACATACTTCGGCGGTTCGGAATTCGACGAAGCTGCTGCGCTCTCGGCAGAAGGAAATATGGTGGTAATCGCCGGCCGCACAATGAGCGACGATATTTATACCAGCGTCGGCCAGACAGAACGCGGCAGCGCCGAATACAGCGACGCACTGATTGCCAAATTCAACAGCAACGGGGCGACTGTGTGGTCAACCCTGCTTGGCGGACTTTTCACAGATTATGCCACGGGTGTAATAATGACTTCCGGTGGCGCAATATACGTAACAGGCCATACCGAAAGCACTGATTTTCCCAGAAATGCATTCCGGACAAATTCCGAAAGTGACGAAGGCTTTGTCGCAAAACTCAGCGATATAGGCCGCTATCAGTGGGGATCGTACATCGGTGGCGGCTCGGATGACGACATTGCCGCCAGCGTGGCAGTCGCAGCCGACGGAGACGTCCTGGTAGCGGGATACACCAACAGCAATGATATCCCTGCAAATGTAAATCAGACCACAATCGGCGGGGAGATCGACGTAATGCTCTTCCGGCTGAAGCTCCAGACCGGACAGTATTTCACGATTAAGCCGCCCGTAGGCAATCCGTTCTGCGCGGGGGATGATGTGGTAGTCGAATTTGAAACCCACCAGGATTTTAATGCAGGTAATATCTTCCGGCTTCAGCTCTCCGACCGTAACGGCAGCTTCCAGGGGGCAACGACCCTCGGCTCGCTTAATTCAACCCAGGGCGGAACAATTATCGGAACCATCCCGGCTGATGCCGAGCCCGGCGATCAGTACCGCATGAGGCTTCTGACGACCGACCCGATTGTCGCCGATTCGAACAACGGCGCCGACCTTCAGATAGGAGCGATACCGACGGGAGATTTCAATGGACAATTCAACGGACTTTGCGCTGGCGAAGAGATTACTTATACCTCCTCGGGTATCGATCCCGCTGACGAAATTCTCTGGACTGTCGAAGGCGGCTTTATTCAGGGCGACCCCACCAGCGGCCAAATCGTGGTGGTCTGGGAGCCTGCTGCCGCGCATTCGATAGAATTAAAAGTAACCAATATATATACGGGCTGCGTAAACCTGGTGCAGCGCAATATCGGGCTGCGGCCAAGCCCGGCGGGATTCGACAACGTGCCGGAAAACGTATGCGCGCATTCGACATCCACCTTCAGCGTAATAAAGCAGGACAACGTATCGCAGGCATGGACGGTGCTCGGCGGTTATGTGACCAATTCGAATTCCGCAGCGGAGGTTGAAGTATACTGGCTCGAGCAGGGCAGCGGGACAATTACCTGCCTGCGGAAGGATTCGGTTTCTGGCTGCAGAAGGGAATTAATTAAAATTGTGGAAATCGATTCTCTGCCGCCCGTCGAAATTCTCGAAGAGCCGGGCAATCCGATATGCGCAGGCAATTCGGTGACACTCTCAACTGAATTTGACCCGGATAAATATATAATCCGCTGGGCTGCGCCAACCGGCGAAGTCGTCGGCCCGGACAATATGGACAACGTAGAGGTATATTTCGAAGAAGGCGGATCGCACACGATTACGCTTTATAAAACAAGCCTCGAAACCGGCTGCACTGGCTCGGACTTCTTTACGCAGGTAGTAGGCGGATTGCCCCCGGCCGAAGTAGCGGAAGACGTTGGCGCAGTATGCGCATACAGCGAGACCGTGTTTCACGCGATTAGTATTTCGCAGCAACGCAACTTCAAATGGACTGTCGAAGGCGGCGAAATAGTTGATTTCGATAATGCGGACAGAGTGATAATACAATGGAGCGAACCCGGCCAGGGCAGGCTGAAGCTGGTCGAGACTATGGTCGCCACCGGCTGCAAAGATTCCACCGTGTACGAAATCTCAATACTCGAGGCACCAATAGCGGAAATTACGGGGGGTAAATTCGATGTCTGCAAAAATTCCAGCACAACCTATTCCACCAATGCCGAAACCGGCGTACTGATCAACTGGTCGGTCGACCAGGGCACAATCGTGGGGCGCGCAGACCAGCCTGTCGTAGAAGTCCTGTGGGACGGTTCGGTCAGAGGAGAAATATCTTTGCATAAAATCGTGGAATCCGGCGATTGCGCTGATTCGGTCGGCAGCCGTGTCAACATCAAATCGCCCCCGGACGTAACGCTTAGTCTTCCGGAAGAGATATGCGAGAATTCCAATCCATTCCAGATGAATGGTTCGCCATCAGGCGGTCGGTTCAGCGGGCCGGGAGTCGTCGGAAGCGGTATATTCGACCCGGCGGCAGCAGGCCCCGGCGAGCACGAAATCGAATATAAATATACGGATACCCGCGGATGCACAGGCTCTGCCACTGATATAATCATGGTGCTCGATGCACCCGATAAGCCCGAAATCACCCGCGAGGGCGATTTGCTTGTATCCAGTGCGGAATTCAATAATCAATGGTATTTCGAAGGCGAGCCATTGCCCGGCGCTACTGCCGACCGGATTGCGCCAAAGCAGGACGGCATATATCAGGTAATTGTAACCGCCGATAACGGCTGCGAAGCTGTTTCCGACGAGTATAACTTCACGCTTGGAGTAATCGAAATCGACGCGGCAGGCGACATATTCGAAGTATTCCCCAATCCCGCCGGCGACCGTGTGAATATTCGTATTAATCGCACATTTGCGGCAGGACTGGATATTTGCCTTACCGATCTGACCGGGCGGACTATGGACTGCATAAAACGCAGCGCCGCAGCCGAAGGCGAGACACTGGCGCTTTCGACATCTGGCGCCGGAAGCGGAGTGTATCTACTGCGAATTATGAGTGGCGCCGATGTTTACTTTATGAAAATAATAATCGCCAAATAATCTATTTGCAATGAACTCAAATATTTATATTAATTAGTTTAAATAATTCCGAAAAATTCTTAGTTTGCCTTTTCGAAGGCAGACTGTTTCGGCAAGAGAGCTTCCGTGCGGTCAATTCGTCGGAAGCCTCTTTGCTTTATAATGTTTATAAATATTTAAAATAAATATTATGGCAATAAAAAAATTCTGCGTGATCGGCCTCGGCCATTTCGGGCTGAACTTAGCGCTGCGCCTCACCGAAGAAGGCGGAGAAGTAATTGCAATCGATAAAGACCAGGATCGGGTCGATCTCGTCTCCGAGAGCGTCGTCTATGCGGTACGGATGGACAGCACCGACCAGCGCGCGCTGCGCAGCCTCGACGTCCAGGATATGGATGCCGTGATAGTTGCCATTGGCGAGGGATTCGAGGATTCGATAATGACCACCGCCGCGCTGCAGGAGATAGGCGTTAAAAAGATTATCAACCGCATCACCTCGCCGGTGCACGAGCGATTGCTCAGATTGATGGGCATCGAAGAGTTGCTGGTGCCCGAAGCCGAAGCCGCATCGCATCTGGCCAACCGACTGTTGATGCCCGGAATAATCGAATCTTTCGAATTAACGAAGGATTATGGTATTTACGAAATCGAAGCCCCGGATAAATTCGTTGGAAAAAAACTGATTGATCTCGATCTTCGTAGTAAATATCGGATTAACGTTGTCACAATCAAAAGAATCGTGCGCAAAAAGGGCTTCCTTTCGCTCGGTGAAACCTCCGAAACCGAGATCACAGGCGTGCCCGATCCGAAGGAAGAAATTAAGGAAAAGGATATACTTGTATTATTCGGGCGCGAGGAAAATATCCGTGCGCTAATTAATAAATCATGAAAAAATTTGCAATATATATATTGATTATTTGCTGGGCGCTTTCGGCAAAAGCTTTTCTGCCGGGAAAATACGGCTGGAACGAACCCCGGAATTGCCGCGATATTAACAGCCCCGCAGACGAATTCGCGCCGGTCTGGAATGATACCGACGCCTCGCTGATTTTCAATTCCGATCGCGAGGGAGTATCGAAATTCTATACGGCGGCGCCGGACAGCTTTTGTTTCACTGGCATTCATGCCCTGGGCAGGCTGCTAAACGCTCCGGCGCAGAATCGCAGCTATATGAGCTTCCTCAATCCGGACGAGGCTTATATTTCCGCCTTCAGGATGGCCGGCGGGCGCGCCCAGCTCAATATATTCCGCACTATTCGCCAGAAGGGGATGTGGTCGCGGCCGATGCTGGTCGAAGACCTCGCCTCGGATTATTTTACTGCCCACCCGGCGATTTCGCCAGACGGCAATCTGATAATATTCTCGAGCACGCGGGATTCCGAATACGGCGATTCCGATCTTTGGATGGCGCGGCGGCTGGACGATGTTTCCTGGGACATTCCCGTCCGGCTCGACGAAATCAGTTCGCCGGGCGACGATATCACGCCATTCCTCGCCTCGGGCGATACGCTCTATTTCGCATCGAACGGCCACAAGGGCCCCGGCGGATTCGATATTTTTATGTCGGTGCTCTCGGGCGGCGCATGGCAGCGCCCCATACCGATAAGCGAGCTGAACACCGTATTCGACGAATCGGACTTTGTGGAGCTTCCGGACGGCAGGGCTATGTTTGCTTCGAACCGTCCAGGCGGCGAGGGCGGACTCGATCTATATATCACCAGCAGAACCCGGCCATCAATCGAACACGTAAGGCGCAGCGAGATTGACCTGACGATCAGCACACTGGTGCGCCAGATTAATTACTTCGAATTCGAAAAGTCCTCGATCCTTCTGCCGCCGCAATATATATTAATCAGCAATAATGAATCATTATCAGGGAAAATGCGCGTCCGGAGCGATTTCCACGCCGCCGGCTCCCATCGGCTCGAGGATTATATCGACGAAATGCCTGCGCTGGTTTCGATCGCAGCCGAATCGGTCAGCAGGATAGCGCTGCACCCGGTGGGCAATTCGCAGGATTCGGATTATCAGGAAATTGAATCGGCCGAAAGAATTTCAACCGAAAGCGGATTCGAAGCGGAGGACGTATATCTGATTTCGGCAGATTCGGACGTATTTCGGAAAATGTATGAAATCTACGACAGCACGGCGATTACCCCGCCAATGCTCGAAGTCGCGCTCGACGCCCGCCCTGCCGAAGATATTTCCGAATGGAACTTCAGCCTGCGAATGGGCGATACTATCAGGGTGGTCAAAATCGGGGCAGAGCTACCAGCGCGGACACTGATCGGACTTGACCAATTCGCGCCGCATATCGCCAAAATCGATTCGCTCGAAGCTCTCTTCAGGGCTACCGACAATGCCGGTGGCCGCCACTCGCAATCGGTAACGCTGGGGATTACCCATACCTCGATTTCGCGTCCGGCGATCGAATTGATTGAAGGCAAAGTATTCTTTAAAAAAATGATGCTTGTGGGGCACCAGTCACACTGGCCATATCTTAATTCGTATCAGGATTATATCCGGAAAAATATCGTCGGCCGCCGGAATATGATTATCCGGTATTTCGACGAATCGGGCCGGGCAGTTGCCGAAATCATCCGCGATTTTGCCGCGGGACTCAGCCCGGATACGAAAATAGTGATTAAAAAAAATGAAAGCCGGCCCACTGATTTGAAGGCCGGCCCGGGTTATTTACCTAATTTATTTTCGATTTTAATCAGCAAGAATTAATGCCGGATAATGACTTTTCGTGAAATTATATTTTCACCCGAAATTATTCTCAATATATATATGCCCGAAGCAAGATCGGCTGTGTTGATCCGTGCAGATTCCGACTCTGCTATTTGTGAGTATACCATTCTGCCGAATATGTCATATAACTGAATGTCAGCTCCGGCAGAGTGTTTGCGGCCGATTTCAAAATAATCATCCGCCGGTACGGGATAAATCCGCAATTCCGAATCGTCAGGTCTTTCTACCACGTTGACGCCTTCGGAGAGGCATTTGCGCATTGCGGCAGCGGCGGCATCCTGGGTTTGGCCCGATACAATGCAGAAATAGCAATGCTTTGTCTCGCCATCGGCAAAATTGCCCGGAAAGCGCATTCCGACCACCATGCTGATATCGTTAACTCCAGCCTCCTGCCAGATGGTGCCAAGCCCCAACGCGCGAATCTGGTCCTCTTTGCTGAAATCCCATGTAATGTCGAAATTGAGCCCGGCGGCCTGTGCCACTCCGAAGGGATCGCTGGTGTTTACTCCGACTGCGACGGTAGCTGCGTCTGTGCCCTCATGTGTGGCGAATTCGGCAGCGGCGCGTCCGTCCTGCATCGAGAGCGGAAGACCTTCGGGGAATGAACCGACCAGATTAAAATCGGCGTCGTCCATTATGTCCCAGTCAAGGTAATACCCGACGGCGACTTCGCGCAGCGTTTTGCCGCTGATATTACGGACAGACATTTCGATACGTGTGTATGGATCGGGCGCATTGGCGATCAGATGCTCCTGGGTGATTTCGAGTCCGATCTCGTCTGCAGAGCGTGCCTCGCTGTCGTTGATGATCGCGATATTCGAATCCGGCAGCGCAAATGGCTTGACCGATGCGAAATCGCTCTGATCCTTGGCTGCGCCATAAACTGCACTGACCACGCGGCTATCAAAAGCCGTGGCCATCAAACCGCCTTCGTATAACTGATTGCCGAATTCATCGACTGCGAAGCCGACTCCGAGGCGGTTGCTTTTGGAGCCGGCGAATCCGAATTTGCCGAAATCACCAACCGAATATTTAATAACGCCGTTGTCGAATGTGATTAGCTCGGTAGTAGGAGTATAAGGCATTGTGAAATAATCATGATAGCCACCCTCGCCATAAATATCGAACCTGAGCAGATTGATATCATTGTCGCTGCGCTCGATATTGAGTGAGAAATCGCCGACTGTAATATCCTCGCCCGAACCTACCGAAGCAACGGTCTGCACAGTGTCGATCAGCCGCAGCGCCTGATTCCACTGGCTTAGCGACAGGGTAATCGTAAGATTATCCGCCGGGCCGAGATAATTATGCAAATCGAGCTCAAGATAAACGTCCTGCCCGGAAGTAAAGCGGGTTGTATATATTCCATCGGAATTTTTCGTGCGCAGCGCCGTGGGCTTCAGTCCGGGAATCGACATCGGATCGGTTTCGGTGATTTTTTGCATATTCAGCCTGCGGGGGATAATATCGCGCACCGCGTCGTTTTTGGCGGCGATATCGTCTGTGCATTGGCGGACGAATTCGATTGCCTCGAGCGGCCCGAGTTCCGGATATTTCGCGCGCGCGTATCCGAGCGCCCCGGCAACTATCGGAGCAGCGAACGAGGTGCCGCCGCTATGCTCCTGCCGATAGCCGCCCTGGTCGGTGGTGATCCACAGCCCCGTTCCCGGCGCCATTATTTTCGTATGTGCTCCGAGCGAGGTGGAGTTGGTGGCAGCGTCGCTTCCGTTAACTTCGCCGACTCCCATAACGCCATTGTAAGCTGCGGGATAGAAATTTGTTTTATAACTTGTTCCGGGGAATGACGTGTAATTCCCTGCGGCAGCAACTATCGCCACGCCGCGGCTGACGGCATAATCGACCATCGACTGGTCGATGTCCGAATAAGTCTTAGGCAGGCCCCAGCTCAGATTGAGTACCTCGAACTGTCGCACACCGGCATAAATGATCGATTCATAACCGAAATAAATATCGGTATCGGTGTTGATACCGACTTTTATCGGAAATAAGCGGCAAAAGGCGCCCGTGCCCGCAATTCCCTCGGAATTATTGAATCCCGCTGCGGCAATTCCCGCAACCGGAGTGCCATGCTCGGTAAATGGATTGTATGTATCGCCCGGATCGCTGCCATCCAGCTCGTGCCCGAAATTATAGCCGGTGCGGTCGTCGATGTAGCCGTTGTTGTCGTCGTCGACGCCATTACCAGCAATTTCTCCGTAATTTGGAGCGATATTCCCGGCCAGGTCGGGATGGCTCTGGAGCACTCCGTTGTCGCTGATAGCGATTACCACCGATGTATCGCCTTTGAAATGCTCCCATGCGTCGAAAGCCTTCACTTGTGCAAGCGCATTTTGTGTCGGAGCTTTCGGATCGTTGGGCACAAACATTGCGCGGGCCAGGTAATACGGCTCTGCGATCTCGACAGATGGGTCGGACTTCATAAGCTCGCGGCAGAATATCTCCGGCGCGATCGATTTGTCGAAATGCACGATATAAGTCCGCAAAAGCGGTTCCTCTGCGCGGATGACGGAGCGGACATTGTCGCCGCTGCTCATCGCCCGGTCGAACATATATTTATTGTGCGAGAGCGATGCCGAGGCAGGCAGCATCCGGCGGCCGATTTCGGCTCCCATAGCGAGCGTTTCGCCCTGGGCGCTGCGTTTGCCGGAGCCATTGCGGAATCGGACTATTGCGGTGCCCGCCAGAACTTTGCCGGGGCGCTCGAGTTTAGGATCGGCCGGGAGAATTTCGTACGCAGTCTGCGCAATCGCCGGACAGATCAGGAAGGCTGGCATTAATATCAATAATATCAAAAATTGCGTAAAATTTTTCATGAGATCATTCCTCTTTGAGTATCCAAATTATTCGGAAGATTATTTCCGGGAAAATTTTATTTTTCAAATATTTTTTTCCAAATTAAAAATATTAAAATAGTGATTATTCAAATATCAAAAAAGTTACAATATAATGGCCGATAATTCAAATGGCGGAGATTTCGTAGTTACCGCGCGCAAATGGCGACCCCTTAGATTCAGCGACGTCGTCGGGCAGGAACATATTACACGAACCCTGCGCAATTCGATCAAATCCAATCGTATCCATCACGCGTTCCTCTTCAGCGGGCCGCGCGGAGTGGGCAAAACCACAACTGCACGAATACTTGCCCGCGCGCTTAATTGCACGAATTCGGACGACTCCGAACCATGCAACGAATGTGAATCCTGCTTGGCGATTCTTGCCGGCCGCAGCTACGACGTCATCGAAATCGACGGCGCATCGAACAACAGCGTGGACGATATCCGCAAGCTGCGCGACAATGTGAAATACCCGCCGGTGCAGGGCAATTATAAAATGTATATAATCGACGAAGTGCATATGCTCTCGAATTCGGCTTTCAATGCGCTTCTGAAAACGCTCGAAGAGCCGCCGCCGCACCTGATATTCGTGTTCGCGACGACCGAGGCCCACAAGGTGCCGGCTACCATCATAAGCCGCTGCCAGCGCTTCGATTTTCGCCGCATGGAGATTTCCGATATCACCTCGCGTCTGCGGTTTATCGCCGAACAGGAGGACATCGCAATCGACGACGAATCGCTGATGACAATCGCCAAAAAGGCCGACGGCTCGATGCGAGACGGGCAAAGCCTGTTCGACCAGGTGGTTGCGTTCTGCGGCACGGATATTAAATATTCGGATATGGCCGACGCGCTGCATCTGATCGACCGCGACTTTTATTTCCGGATAAGCAGCGGCATCCGCAAAGGCGACCTGGCGGAGATGTTTGCCATAAGCCGCGACGTATCGGCGCGCGGCTACGACGTCGGCGAGTGCCTTGCCGGACTGCTGGAGCATTTCCGGAATATACTGACGATACAGGTGACCGGCACGGCCAATCTGATCGAAAGCTCGGAGAATTATCTGAAAATGTATGAAGAAGCCGCGGAGAATTTCGAAAAGGCCGACCTGTTGCGGTATATGAATATAATTACCAAAATCGAGCAATCGCTGAAATTCGCGCCCCAGCCGGGCATTAAATTCGAGATATGCCTTGTGCAGCTCGCGTCGATGGAATCCACCGTCCGGATTGCCGATCTGATTAATGAACTGAAAAATCTCAAGAAAGGAGGGGATGGCTCTTCCGATTTTTTTAGGCAGGAGCCTTCGTCCCCGAAATCCCAATCCAAAAAAGATATATATATTGCACCCACAGAAAATAAATCTGCGCCGAAAATACAGGAACCGGTTGCCGAACAATCCCCGGCGAGCCCAGGCCGAGCTCCTGAAAGCGACGAGCCACCGGCTGCGGCGACGTCCGGGAATACCGTTCCGGCCGATGAACTTCGCCACGGCTGGTCTGAATTTTTGCAAAAATTTGCCAACGGGAGCAATGGCCTTAGCATGATCAAATCCGCCATTCCGTCCTTCCATAATGGCGAGATTATCCTGCATGTGCCGCAGAGCTTTATATTCGAAAATCTGACACTCAAACGGCAGAATATACTAAACGCATTTGCTGAATATTGGGGGCGCGCCGTCGGTGTAAAAATCGTAGAGTCCGATTCGCCGCCCGCTCAGGAAATCGAAGTCGTCAGCCAGCAGGCGCCCGATGAACCGGAAATTAACACTAAACCCCCTGAGAAATCGTATTCTTTTGAAGATTCGAGGGAAGCGAAGGCGAAGCCCAGCGAGGAACAACTCGCCGGCAAACACCCGATAGAACGGGCAATTCTGGAAATGTTCGACGCCGAAGAAAAACCCGAAGAATAATAAATAATTATCCCGGAGGCTATATGGCTTTACCAGTTGGCACAAAAGCGCCCGATTTTACTGCACCAATCGAAGGTGGAGCAAATCTCTCGCTAAGCGCTTATCGAGGAAAATGGGTTGTCCTTTATTTCTATCCGAAGGACAATACTCCCGGCTGCACTAAAGAAGCAAAATGCTTCCGCGATTCGATGGCCGACATCACCGCGCTCGGCGCAGAAGTGATCGGAGTCAGCCCGGACAAACCCGCTACTCACGATAAATTTCGCGAAAAGCACGATCTTAATTTCCATCTCGTGGCCGATACCGACAAAGAAATCTGCCGCGAATACGACGTGCTCGGCGAGAAGAAAATGTTCGGCAAAGTCTTCCACGGCGTCGTCCGTTCTACATATATTATCGACGACGAAGGCATCATCCGTCACGTATTCCCTAAGGTCAAAGTGGCCGGACATGTAGAAGAAGTAATCGAAAAATTAAAAGAATTGCAAAAATAAAATGATCGACACCCACGCGCATATAAATACCGATGAATTCGCCGAAGACCGCGACGAAATGCTTCGCAATGCATTCCATTCAGGAGTCGAAGCTGTGATAATTCCGGCTACTAAGCCCGACGAATTCGACGAAATAATCAATCTCGCCCAAAGCCGCCCGGAGCTATTCTGCGCAATCGGAGTGCATCCGCATCATGCCGCAGAGATCGCGCCGAAGGATCTGGATACGGTGGCCCTACGAAGCAGCGAGAACAAAATCGTAGCAATCGGGGAGATCGGGCTGGATTATTATTATGATTTTTCGCCAAAAGATATTCAGCAGGAAGTTTTCCGCCGCCAGCTCCGAATAGCAAAAGAAACGGGGCTGCCTGCGATTATCCATAACCGCGAATCCGACGACGACCTTATCCGCATAATCCGCGACGAGCAGGACGGCAGGCTCCGCGGGGTGCTGCATTGTTTTTCGTCGCCGGTCGGAGCGCTGCGCGAGGCGCTCGATCTGGGCATGCATGTTTCGTTTACTGGAAATATTACATTCAAAAACACCGATCTTGCCGAACAAGTGACCGCCGCGCCGCTCGAGAGGATAATGATAGAGACCGACTCGCCGTATATGACACCCGTGCCGTTTCGCGGACGCCGCAACGACCCTTCGAGGGTGGGCCTGGTCGCCGAAAAAATTGCAGAGTACAAAAACATATCCATAGATGAGGTACTGGAAATGACTACCAAAACCGCAAAGAAATTCTTTAATTTAGTTATTATGCTGATTATGCTGGCGCTTCCGTCAATAGCAATTGCCCAGGACGAAGGCTACCAGGATGATTATTACTACGACGAAGGTGACGAATATTACCAGGACGAAGACATCCCCGAAGAGCAGTTAGTACACCCATATCCGAAGCTTTTCGGCTTCGGCGGCGTACTCGGATTCAACACAATCGTGCAGGAGCTGAAGCTGCCGGGTGTGGCCAATGCAAAGCCGGCTTCATACGACGGACTGCTTGCCTACGGCGGGACGATTTCGGCCGAAGTATGGGATTATCTTATGCTCGAGGCCACATATATTTATTCGAAAAACACAAAGATCGCCGAGTTTTATAATTATCTGGTCGATCCCTCTACCCATCAGATCGTTGAGCTGGGCGGGCGCTGGATAGCCAATCCCTACAACAAGGTAAGCTTCTATGCGCATACCGGGATGTCCCTGATTTTTAATTCAACAAATAATGGCAATACCGAACGCCTTGGGCTTGATATCGGCCTCGGAGCCAATATTAATATTCCGCTGTCGGGCAATGCGGGAATGCTGGTGCCATATTTCGAATGGCGCGTCGATTACGAATTCGGCGAATCGGAAATATTAATTCCGGTAGGCGGCGAAATGGTTATCGCAACGACCACTCAGTTTTTCTCAGTGCCAAGAGTGGGCGTTATCTGGTTCCCGGAATTTCTCCGCTAAGTGAGAAATAAAGAAACAGGACGGACAAAAAGATGACAGAGGAAAGAGCTGCGACAATCAAAGGTTTGATGAAAGCGCTCGGGCCGGGTATTTTGTTTGCCGGGGCAGCTATCGGCGGATCGCATCTGATACAGTCCACCCGCGCCGGAGCCAGCTACGGATTCGAATTGCTATGGGCGGTCATTTTAATAAATATATTTAAATACCCGTTCTTCGAATATGGCCACCGATACGTCGCCGCCACCGGCGAAAGCATACTCGAGGGCTACCTCCGCATCGGCAAATGGGCGGTGGCTACATTCTTCGGGCTATCGGTTATTACTGCCTTTGTCAATGCCGCTGCCGTGACTATCGTAACCGCCGGCCTTACTTCTCATTTCTTCGGAATCACGCTGGGGCCGGTCTGGACAAGTATCCTGATACTTCTCGTCACACTTTCCATATTATTTATAGGAAAATATCCGCTGCTGGATTCGACAATGAAGGTGATGGTCTCGGTACTCGGAATCACCACAATTATTTCTACAATAATTGCATTCACCATCGCCGCCCAGCGCGGATTCGCAACCGCTCCGGGATTTGTCGATCCCGAGCTTTGGAATATCACCGGCGTTGCGTTTCTGCTGGCGCTGATGGGATGGATGCCAGCGCCGATCGAGGTGTCGGTGTGGCCCTCGCTCTGGGCGCTCGAACGAAAAAAGCAGACCAATTACACGCCCAATCTTCGGGAGCATTTGTTCGATTTTTATGTAGGATATATCGGCACTGCGGTAATGGCGCTTTTTTTTCTGGGACTGGGCGCATTCGTGATGTACGGCACCGGCGAGCATTTCTCCGATTCGGGCGTTGTTTTCAGCGGCCAGCTCGTGGCGCTTTATACCGAGACGCTGGGCGGCTGGAGCTTCTGGATAATCTCGGCGGTAGTGCTTATTACCATGGCCAGCACAGTGATGACGGTATTCGACGCCTACCCGCGCACACTGCAGGGCAGCTTCGATCTTTTGCGCGGGGGGATTCGCAAAAACAGCAGCGCAATGAATTATTTCTGGACAATGCTGATGGCGGTTGCAGCAGTACTGATAATAACCCAATTCAAGCAGAGCATGAAGGCCATGATGGATTTTGCGACCATTATCTCATTTCTTGCTGCGCCTGTATTTGCGATAATTAATTACAAAGTCGTAACCGCCGAACACATGCCGATCGCCGCACGCCCCAAGCGCTGGCTGCGCGCGCTTTCTATAACCGGTATATTTTTCCTTGTCGGATTCAGCTTAGTTTATATATATTACCTCTTATTTATTTAAATAATTTATTATTAAAATGAAAAAATCGAGCAAAAGAACCATAATTATTGCCGCGGTCATCCTTGCACTGGTCGCACTGGTCGTAATTAAAATTATGACCGACGGCGAAACCGGACCAGCCCGGGCAACCGCTTCCGGACAGCAGACCGTCCGCGCAGACGCAATCGTTATCCGGCCCGAGCGGCTCGAACACAAAATATTATCCACCGGCACAGCACTCGCCGACGAGGAAGTCGAGCTCCGCGCAGAGACCGGCGGACGAATTACTGCGATCAATTTTCGCGAAGGCACCCGGGTCGGCAAAGGCGATCTTCTGCTCAAAATAAACGACTCCGAGCTTCAGGCGCGACTTAAAAAAATCGAGCTCGATATCGAACTTGCCAAGGAAATCGAATACCGCCAGCGAAAGCTGCTCGAAAAAGAAGGCATCAGCAAAGAGGCTTATGAAAAATCGCTGAATACGGTCAATACGCTCAAAGCCGAGAAAGACCTTGTGCTTGCACAAATCGACAAGACCGAAATCCGCGCGCCATTCGACGGCACAATAGGCCTTCGCCGCGTAAGCCCGGGGGAATACCTCAGCTCCGGCGCCGAAATAGCGCGGCTGGTACGCATACGCCCGCTGAAGATCGAATTCTCGGTGCCTCAGAAATATTCGCAAAAAGTTCACGACGGCGATACAATTAAATTCCGCACATCCAAAGACGCCCAATTCAGCAAGGCCCGGATTTACGCAATCGAACCCAAAATCGATCCGCAAACCCGCATGTTGGCGATGCGAGCGATATACGACAACCGCCAGGGCAGCATCCTTCCCGGCGCATATGTAGACCTTGAGCTAATGCTCGAAGAGCTCGAGAGCGCGCTTCTGGTGCCCAGCGAGGCCATCGTGCCCGGCATCAGCGGGGAATATGTGTTTGTATATCAAAACGGGATGGCTGTGCGCCGCAATGTTGTACCCGGCATCCGCACTCCGAAAAAAGTACAGATAGTCGAAGGCCTCGGCGAGGGCGATACTCTGATATCCTCGGCAATCATACAGTTGCGCGAGAATATGCCGGTAAAGCTCGAATCCGTAAAATGATCAATTGGCATAATTTTTTCCTGTTATTCCATAATATTTTCATATATTTATTAAATTAAATTAATCTGATTTCCAAATGGAATGACATGAAAAAGGTATTCTATATATTTATAATAATTTTACTGGCGGGATTATTTCAGCAATCTCCGGCCCAAACCGACAGCCTCGAACGCGCCCTCGAAGCGGCTCCGGACAGCTCCCGACCCGAAATCCTCAATTCGCTGGCAGCGGCATGGCTTCGCAAAAATCCCCGCCTTACGATTCAATACACAAATCGGGCAATTCCGGAATCCCGCCGCGAACGCGATATAGAGAATCTCGCAACTGCATATTATTACAAGGGATCGGCTTATTATTACCTATCGGATTACGACAGCTCGCAGATCAATTTTGGCAAATCGCTCGCAGAATTCCGCAGGATAGATCACGCCAAGGGGATTGCCAACGCCCTGCTTTATCATGGGCATATATTCGATGCCCGCGGCAATATCGATTCGGCGCTGAAGTATTACGGCGATGCCCGCGAAATATTCAGCAAAAGCGGCGATACCACCGGAATCGGCAATACGCATCTCTTCTATGGTCACGCATGGGAGGCCCGCGGCAAACTCGACGAAGCTCTTAAATATTATAAGCTTGCGCTGGCTGAATACGAAAAGATTAACTACGAGCGGGGGATTACCTCGACCCTGAATAATATCGGGCTGCTCTATACCGATATGGGACGCTTCGACGACGCAATTGAGTATTACATGCGCGCCCTCCGAAAAAAGGAGGAGATCGGCGACCGCATGGGGATGTCTTACACCCTGAACAATATCGGCGCAATTTATTTTAAAATGCAGAATTACGAAAAAGCAGAGGAGTCATATTCCCGAGCTCTCGAAATCAAAATGGAGACCTCCGATCGTGCCGGAATCGCAAAGTGCCTGAATAATCTTGGTCTTATTTATATCAAAAAAGATAATTACGAAAAAGCGCTCGAAATGCACTCCCGAGCCTACGAAATCGCGACAGAAATCGGCAATCCGCGCCTGCAATCGAATTCAGCATCCCGCCTCGGCTCGGTATATGAGCATATGCGGCGGTACGCAAAAGCGCTGTCGTTCTACGAAAAAGCGCTATCGATCGAGGGCGAAGGCGGCGACCGCTATCTGCTTGCCACCCAGCTCGCCCGCATAGGAAACCTGTATACAATCACAAAACGCCCGGCGAAGGCGATTCCATACCTCGAGCGCGCACTCCGAATCACACAGGAAGAGAAATACCGCGAAACCGAAAAGGAATGCTGCAAATTTCTGTCGGACGCATGGGCTGCATCGGGGAATTACGCCCGAGCGCTGGAATACCACAAGCGATTCTCGCGGTTGAACGATTCGCTGTTCAACGAACAGAGCAGCCAGACCATCGCAGAAATGCAGGTCAAATACGAAACGGATAAGAAGGAAAAAGAAAATGAATTGCTGCGCAAAAGTAAAATAATCAACGAGCTGGAGCTCGACCGCCAGAGCAGCTTTATCAAGTATCTGATAATAATCGCAGCGCTGACCTTCGGCCTCGGAATCGTGGTATATAATCGCTATCGTAATAAACGCAGGGCGAATCAATTGCTTAGCGAAAAAAATGCACAGATCGAACAAGCCAACGATGAACTCAACGAAAAAAATATCGTTATCAGCGAGAAAAACCGCCACATCATGGAAAGCATCACCTACGCCGAGAAAATCCAGAAGGCCGTCGTGCCCGACGAATCAGTCCTGCGCAGTCATTTCGCGGATGGCTTTATATTATTCCGCCCTAAGGATGTCGTTTCGGGTGATTTTTTCTGGATGTACCAATCGAACGGCTTCATCTTTGCTGCGGCGGTGGACTGCACCGGTCACGGCGTCCCCGGCGCCTTTATGTCGATGATCGGCAATACCATACTCAACCAGCTAATCAAGGAGCAGAATCTGACCGATCCGGCGCGCATTCTCGACGAGCTGCACGAACGAGTCCGCGAGGCGCTCAATCAGGAGACCGAGGGCAAGGGCACCCAGGACGGCATGGATCTCTGCCTTTGCCGGATTGATCAAAACTCACGCGAAATCGTATTCGCCGGAGCGAAGCGACCGCTCTGGATGGTGAATAATTCGGAATTTTCGGAAATAGCCGGAAACAGGCTATCGATCGGAGGAATTCGCCGCAAGGATGGCAATTTTGAAAATAAATCGGTGAATTTCGATCCCGGTTCGATTATATATTTATCGACCGACGGATATCCGGATCAGGCCAACTCCGAGCGCAAAAAATTCGGCAGCCGCCGCCTGAAGGAGCTGCTCTCTGCGATCAGCGCCGAGGATATGCCCGCCCAGAAGGAAACGCTCGAACGCGAGCTGGAGTCGCACCAGGGCGACGAGCCCCAGCGCGACGATATTACGCTCGTTGGTATAAAGCTTGGTTAATCTTCGAATCGGACGCCTTCTATCCAGGTCTCGGCGACGTGATTGATCCCGAAATGATAGAATAAATCCGTATAGGAGGGGACGTCGCAGACGATGAAATTCGCCATTTTGCCCGGCTCGAGGCTGCCCATTCGGTGCGACTGATTGATCGCATGGGCGCCGTGGAGCGTGGCGGCGGTAATCGCTTCCTCGGCCGTCATTCCCATATTTATAACCGAGAATGAGAGAATTAACTGCATATTTTCCGTAAAGCTCGACCCCGGATTGCAGTCGGTCGATAGCGCCACAATCGCGCCGCGATCGATCATCTTTCGTGCATCGGCGAAAGGCATTCGGATAAAGTAAGCCGTTCCCGGCAATAAGGTTGCGACCGTGCCCGCACGCTTCATGTCATCAATCCCCCGATCGGATACGAACAGCAGATGATCCGCCGATACCGCGCCCATCTCCGCGGCCAGCGATGCTGCGCCGACGTCAGCCAGCTCGTCGCAATGGACTTTGAGCTTCAGGCCGTGGTCGAGGCCAGCCTGCAATACCTGCCGTCCTTCGTCGAGCGTGTAGTAGCCTTTGTCGATGAATGCGTCGCAATATTCCGCAAGGCCTTCTTCGGCAACGCGGGGCAGCATTTCGTTGCGGATTATATCTATATATTTCTGCCGATCCTGTTTATATTCCGGCGGAAAATCATGCGCCCCGAGGAATGTGGCCGCGATATGCAGCGGCATCGATTCCTTCAGATTGCGCACCGCGCGGAGCTGGTTCAGTTCGCTTTCTGTCGTCAGTCCGTAGCCGCTCTTGATTTCGACGGCGGTGGTGCCATGGCGGATAGCGCTTTTGGCCAGCGCGCGGCCGTTTTCGGTCAGTTCTTCGACTCTGGCGCTGCGGGTGCCCTTCATCGTGGTAAGGATGCCTCCGCCCTCGGCAGCGATTTCCTGATACGACACTCCGCGCAGCCGACGGGCGAATTCGCCGGAGCGGTTGCCTCCGAATACGAAGTGGGTATGCGAATCCACGAAGCCGGGCATAATCGTTTTGCCTGTGGCATCGATCGTGCTTTCGGGTTTATAAACGCCGTCTGCGATCAGCTTTTCTGCTTCGGCGGTGGGGCCTGCCCATTCGATATTTTTGCCGAAAATAATCGCGCCATTTTCGATATTGCCGATCCGGCCCATGTCCACGCCGGTTTTGACCGGTTCGCCTTTTGCGCCGACAGTAACCAGCGAGCTTATATTTTTAATCAGTGTAAGCATGTTGTTTAATACGTATTTAATTAATAAAGATCATAGCCATTTGTCGCCGTAGTGATTGTCGATATCCTCGACGATTTTCTTTACTTCCTGCACCCGATCCTTTGGGCAAATCATTATCGCGTCGTCGGTTACTACGACTACGATTTTTTCGAGACCCAAAGTAGCCACGAGTCTCTGGCCTTTGGCTTCGGAATTGACAATTATGGAATCCTTGGTTTCCACCAGCGAGCAGACACCGCTGGAAATATTGCCGCGTTCATCGTGTTCCCATATGCGTTCGAGCGCGTCCCAGGCGCCGATGTCGTCCCATGCGAAAAGTGCGCGGGCGACCACCACATTGTCGGCTTTTTCCATCAGACTGTAATCGATTGAAATATTCGGGAAATTATTGAAAATCTCGCCAATTTTCTCATTAGCTCCGGCAAGGGGGATATTAGTATAAACCTCGTATTTTTTAATCATTTCGGGAATCATTTCGCCGATTTCGGGAGCGTGCTTCTTCATTTTTTCGATAAATGTATCCAGCCGCCAGAAGAACATGCCGCTGTTCCATAGATAATTTCCTGCATTGAAGAATTTTTCGGCGGTTGCGGAATCAGGTTTTTCGGTGAATCGCTTGACTGGTTTGATCTGCAATTCGCCGTTTTCCTCGCTGAAGGGTTCGGCGACTTCGATATAGCCATAACCTGTTTCGGGGCGCGCTGGCGGGATGCCGATAGTGCCGAGCACCTCGTTATTTTCGACGTAATCCAGTGCGTTATCGACGGTTTTTTTGAATCCTCCGATTGGGCGTATATCCTGATCGGCAGTGAGCACGGCCATCGAAATTTTGTCCGACGAGAATCCCTGAGCGCTATAGCGTGCGGCAACAAATGCAGCGGCCAGAGCCAGCGCTGGCGCGGTATTGCGCTTGCATGGTTCGGCGACGATGTTGGCGTCGGGAATCTGCGGCAGTGCCTGACGCATCGGTTCGAGCAGACGTTCGCTGGTGATTATAAATATGTGTCCGTGTGGAATAATCTGCGAAATGCGTTCGATCGATTGTTCGATCATGCTTTTGCCGGCCGAGAGCAGATCGAGAAGCTGCTTTGGGCGGTCGCGGCGGCTTTTTGGCCAGAACCTTTCGCCGCTGCCTCCGGCCATAATTACGGCAACTCGTTTCATATGAAAAACTCCGTATTTGTTAAAAATATATTAATAATATTTTATGCAAAATTAATTTGTCCAATATAAGAAATCCCGCGAAGAATTCGAGGGCAAGATGAGGATATTCATATAAACTAAGATTAATCCGGAAAAATGCAAAAATTAATTATAAATAATAAAAATCCCGGCATGACTACTAAGAATCCTGCCGGGATCGCATATTTATCATATATATTTATTTCTTGCGGATAAGGCCGTCTTTGCCTAGGGTTTCTACTATGTCGTCCGAATATGAATCGATGATCGGCCTGAAATCCCCGGAGAATGATTCCCCGGATTCCGACTGCGAAGTGGCTATCCATGCTACTTTCGAGGTTTTCACGTCGATCAGTTTTGTTTCGAATGCCGAATAATATTTATTCTCGGTATGGCCGGGAGTCTGGTAAGTGACGGATTTTTCTTTGGTTACTTCTTTGCCCTTTTTGTCCTTGTCCTTTACCTTCTTGGTTTCGGTGACCAGATCGCCCGGCTTATAGACTTGTTCGACGTTGCGGTCGGTCCATGCAATCAGCAGGTAGCCTTCGATACTTTTATCGACCAGCGCGCGGTGGATGTCGTCGTCGCTCCATTCGCGTGTAGGCGGGAATAGGTCGTATCCGCGGACGGCATTGACTCCGGCTTCGCGGAATTCCTTCACCATTTCGTTTTCAATCAGCAGGCGGTATTTCAGATCGGTGATGTCGGCGTAAACGCAGATTTTATCGTATTGCTTTCCGATAAATTCCGGATCGCGGAAGGATGTGGTTTCGGTCGATGCGCAGCCGGCCAGGATAACAACAATAAGCGGCAGCAGCACTGCGAGGAAGAATCTCTTTGTTTTCATCAATTTTTTCTCCGAAAATATATATATAAAAAACGGATTAATTGCCCAACAGCAAATATGCATTGATAAAGTCGTCCAGATCGCCGTCCATCACAGCCTGGATGTCGGTGCGCTTGGTCTCGCTGCGGTGGTCATTGACCATAGTATATGGCTGGAAGACATATGAGCGGATCTGGCTGCCCCATTCGATTTTCTTCTTTTTGCCTTCGATCTCTGCTTTTGCGGCTTCCTCTTCCTCGAGCTTTTTCTGGTAGAGGCGCGATTTGAGCATCTTCATCGCCCGCTCGCGATTCTGAAACTGCGAGCGCTCCTGCTGGCAGCTAACCACAATTCCCGAGGGCAGATGCCGCAGCCGTACGGCGGTCTCGACTTTGTTCACGTTCTGGCCGCCCTTGCCGCCCGAACGGAAGGTGTCCATTTCAACTTCGGATGGATCGATTTCTATCTCGACGTCGTCATCGATTTCCGGATAAACGAATACCGACGCGAACGAAGTATGCCGCCTCGCATTCGAATCGAAGGGCGATATACGCACCAGGCGGTGTACCCCGTTCTCGGCCTTCAGCAGGCCGTAGGCGAATTTGCCGGTGAATTCGAGCGTTGCTGATTTGATGCCTGCGCCGTCGCCTTCGAGCTCGTCGACCAGCACGACTTTATAATTATGGCGCTCGCCCCAGCGCGTGTACATCCGCATCAGCATCTCGGACCAGTCCTGCGCCTCGGTGCCGCCTGCGCCGGCGTGGATTGTCAGGAGAGCGTTGCGCTCGTCATCGCGGCCGGATAGCAGATTGCGAATTTCGAGGCTTTCGATTTTCTTTTCGGCGCGTTCGATTTCGGCTTCGATATCGGCGGCGAGCGATTCGTCGCGGGCTTCCTCGCCGAGTTCGGCCATAGCGAGCGCGTCCTCGATTGCCGAGTGGGTTTCCTCCCAATCCTTAGTCCATTCCTTCATTTCGGAAATTTCCTGCATTATCTCGCGAGCGCGGTTGGAATCATTCCAGAAATTTTCGTTCTGGGTGAGCTTTTCTTTTTCTTTTATTTCGAGGGACTTACCGTCGATGTCAAAGATACCTCCGCAGTTTCAGCGAACGTTTCTTGAGGTCTTCGATTTTTTCCCTATGCGGTTCGAACATGATATCACCTTTTCTATCAGATTTATTCTGCAAAAATAAGTCAAACAAAGATTTGTGGCAAAATTTTTGTTAAAATAAAGCAAAAAGAACTGCGTTATAACATTTCCGTTGCCACAGTTAGAAATTGAAGTATGAACTGCGTTTAAATTGCAAACCTTAATAAAATATATCATAATTAATTTTTTCTAATCTCGAACGTCTTTATTCACAGACGGTGCAAAACCGCGTAATCAATTAAGTTGCATTGTAATACAATAATTTAGAAATTAAATAATACTTATTGCGATACGTCAGATAATTTGCTGCTTGAATTAACGGGAGACTGAAACAAAAGTCAATCAAATGTGTTTTTAATAATAAGGAGCTTTATCCATTTAAGCAGGATAAATAATTATGGAAGGTAATTTTTCAAATAGAGTAAACGATGTAATTCGCCTTAGCCGCGAGGAAGCCCTCCGGCTGGGACACGACTACATCGGCACCGAGCATCTTCTCCTTGGCATTATTCGCGAGGGTGAAGGTATTGCCGTCAAAGTACTCAAAAATCTCGGCGCCGACCTCTACAAGCTGAAAAAGGGCATTGAGGAAACGGTCAGGACTTCGAGCTCCACTTTGACTATCGGAAATATCCCGCTGACCAAGCAGGCAGAGAAAGTACTCAAGATCACTTATCTCGAAGCCAAGCTTTATAAGTCGGATATAATCGGCACCGAGCATCTGCTGCTGTCGCTTCTCCGCGACGAGGAGAACATAGCTGCCCAGATTCTTGCCCAGTATAATATAGAATATGATTCGGTTCGCCGCGAACTCGACAATGTGATGACCGGCAAGCCGAGTATGCCGCAGCGCACGCCGTCGCCGGCTGCGCCAAAATCGGCCAAAGAACGCGCCAAAACTCCGGTGCTCGACAATTTCGGACGCGACCTTACCAAGCTCGCCGCCGAGAATAAGCTCGACCCGGTGATCGGCCGCATGAAGGAAATCGAACGCGTTTCGCAGGTGCTTTCGCGACGCAAAAAGAACAACCCCGTGCTAATCGGCGAGCCCGGAGTCGGCAAAACCGCGATCGCAGAGGGCCTTGCAATTCGCATTATCGAGAAAAAGGTATCGCGCGCGCTTTATGACAAGCGAATTGTGACGCTAGACCTCGCATCTCTGGTGGCGGGCACCAAATACCGCGGCCAGTTCGAGGAACGCATGAAGGCCGTGCTCAACGAGCTCGAAAAGGCTCTGGACGTCATCCTCTTTATCGACGAGCTGCACACAATCGTCGGCGCAGGCGGAGCATCCGGATCGCTCGATGCGTCCAATATGTTCAAGCCGGCGCTTGCACGCGGAGAAATCCAGTGCATAGGCGCCACCACGCTCGACGAATACCGCAAGCATATCGAAAAAGACGGAGCGCTCGACCGCAGATTCCAGAAGGTAATCATCGAACCGCCCTCAATTTCGGAAACGCTGACAATCCTCGAGAGCCTGAAAACATACTACGAGGAGCACCACAGCGTGGCATATTCCGAAGACGCAATCGAGGCTTGCGTAAGATTTTCCGAAAGATATATTACCGATCGCAGCTTCCCGGACAAAGCCATCGACGTGATGGACGAAGCCGGAGCCCGCGTTCATTTGCAGAATATCGTCGTGCCACCGGAAATTCTCGAACTCGAAGAGAAAATCAAACAGGCACGCAAAGATAAAAATAATGTGGTCAAACAGCAGAACTTCGAGGAAGCAGCACGTCTGCGCGACCTCGAGAAAAAGCTGCAGGCCGAACTCGAAGAAGCCCAGACAGACTGGGAAGCCAAAGCCAGCGAGCAGGTATATCCCGTCACCGAAGACGACGTCTCGGACGTGGTCGCTATGATGACCGGAGTGCCGGTAAATAAAATTGCCGAGAGCGAATCCAAAAAACTTCTCCGGCTCGGAGACGACCTCAAACAGCAGGTGGTCGGCCAGGACGAAGCGATTCAGCACCTCTCCAAAGCAATTCGCCGTGCCCGCGCAGGACTCAAAGACCCGCGCCGCCCGATCGGTTCATTTATGTTCCTCGGGCCGACAGGCGTCGGCAAAACCGAGCTTGCCAAGGTGCTTGCACGCACAATGTTCAACAGCGAGGACGCGCTTATCCGCATCGATATGAGCGAATACATGGAGAAATTCTCCGTATCGCGATTCGTCGGAGCGCCTCCCGGCTACGTCGGCTACGAAGAGGGCGGCCAGCTGACCGAGAAGGTCCGCCGCAAGCCATACAGCATCGTGCTGCTCGACGAGATCGAAAAAGCGCACCCGGCTGTATTCAACATCCTCTTGCAGGTATTCGACGACGGACAGCTTACCTCCGGCCTCGGCCGCAATGTGGACTTCCGCAATACGATTATAATTATGACATCGAACGTCGGCACGAAAGACGTCAAGGCAGGCGGCCGCATAGGATTCAGCGAGGACACCGCCCAGGGCGAATACGAACAGCTCAAAACCACAATCGAAGACTCGGTTCGCAGGCTGTTCAATCCCGAATTCATCAACAGAATCGATGACTTCATTATATTCCGCAAGCTGCAGAAAGAGCATATCTACGACATCATCGATATCCAGCTTGCATATCTGAAAGATCGCATGAAGGTGAACGGAATGTCGCTCGAACTGACCGACAAAGCCAAGGACTTCATTGCCGATAAGGGTTTCGACGAGCAATTCGGCGCGCGTCCGCTCAGAAGAGCGCTCCAGCGCTTCATCGAGGACGAGCTCGCCGAGGAAATGCTCAAAGGCACCCTTAAACACGGCGCGAGCGTTGTGGGCGACTACGACGAGGAGAAAAAAGGCCTCAAATTCGATTTCACCGAAGGCGAACTCTCTCAGATAGACGAGAAGGATCTGCCGCATCCATTGCTGGGCGAAGACGCCGAGGGCGATGAGGAGGAATCCGAGGAATCAGTCGATTACAAAGGAAATATCAATAATAATTAGAAATTATGAATTTCAAATTATGAATTCATAGATAAATGAATTGTTATTAATTAGTATTTCAAATTACTAATATCAATCACTCTTCACTTGCACAAAGGCCGGACGACAAAGCGTCGCCCGGCTTTTTTTGATTTGCATAAATCCGGTAATATACATAAATTACATGCGTTCTTAATTTCGGAGGTAATTATGAAAAATTATGAAAGCAAGCGATCGGTATTTCAAAGCATTTTAAAAGGCTTTTTCTCTGTATTTAATATATTTGGTTCATTTAAACAGTCACCTGAAAAACCTATTGGTTTGTTGGTTGATTATTTAAATTTAAGAAATGACTGGAAAAAAGTCGAATCTGATATTGCCAAAGCTTTGCGCTGATTCTGATTGAATTCAATCCTATCCTTATATTTCATTAATGCAAGCCCTTTAATAATGAAAGCCCAAAAAGCAATAAAGATAAATCTCGTTGCCCCATGCGGGATGAACTGCGCGCTTTGCATGGCATATCAGCGCGATAAAAACCAGTGCGAAGGCTGCCGCGCCGCCGACGACACCAAACCCAAATCCTGCGTCGCCTGCGTTGTGGTCAATTGCGCGATCCGCCTCGAAAACGGCTGGAAATATTGCCCGCCCGACTGCCCGGAATACCCCTGCCGCCGCCTCAAAGCCCTCGATATGCGCTACACCGCCAAATATATGATGAGCATGCTCGATAACCTCCGGATGATCGACGAATCCGGTATACGTGCGTTTGTCCGCTACGAAAAATCCCGCTGGGAATGCCCCGACTGCGGCGGCGTCATCTGTGTGCACCGCCATAATTGCAGCGACTGCGGCGCAGAAATGAAAGCCGTTTAATCCCAATTGTTTATATATAGCTATACCTTCATTTTTATAAATTTCTTCGTAATTTTGCGACCTTTTGCCGGTTGATGTTACTATATTGCAAAGGGAAATGTCAACTTTTTATCGGGCGAATTTGAAATCTGCAGAAAATAATGACCAGCGCTTGCTTCGAGACCTGCAATCCCGGAAACGCCGCGCCGACCGTGCGTTTATGACGGTTTACGATAGCTATGCCGGGGTCGTCCGCGGGTTTGTGCTCTGCTTTGTGGACAATCGCGACCACGCCGAGGACATCTTCCAGGAGACATTTATTTCGTTCTATAAAAATGCGCGCGCCGGAAAGGATATCAAAAATATTAATGCTTATCTGATCGGCATTGCCCGCAATTTGTGTATGAATTACCACCGCGACCGCAAGGTGACCGTGCCGATTGACATCGGCCATCTCACGGTCGATGAGCGCGGCGATCTCGAACGCGCCGAGATGCTCGAGATACTGATGCAGGCGGTCTCGCTGCTCGACGAAAAATATCGCGAAGCCTTTGTGCTGCGAGAACTTAACGGGATGGCATATGCGGAGATCGCCGAGATAACCGGCACTTCTCTTTCGGGCGCGAAAACCCGCGTTGCCCGCGCCAACCAGCAACTTATCAAAATATTATCGCCATATATGAAAGACCTTGAGCGATGAAAAAAGATTACTTCGAATATATTATGGATTATGCCGCCGGCGAGCTTCCTCCCGAGCATGAGGACGAGCTTTTTCTGGCAATGCAGGGCGATCCGGAGCTGCGCGACCAGTTCCGCGATTATCTGACGCTGCGGCGCGCCGCATCCGGAGCATCGGCGCATTTCGCACCGCCGGCCTCGAGTACTATGAAAATAATGAACGAGCTGGGCATATCCGCCGGGGCGGCAGGCAGCAGCTGGGCGATCGGGCGTTTTTTTTCGGCCAATCGCAATATGCTGATCGGCTCGCTGGCGGCGGCTGCGATAACTTCGATGCTCTTTCTGTTGTTTTATAATCCATCGCGGGAAGCTATTGAAAAACAAGAGTATGCGTCGACGCAACCGATTTCGGCGCAGTCATTTACCGAAGAAAATCCAGGTAATAAATATGTAGATATTAATTCGGAAAGAAAAGCAAGCAAGGCAATTCCGACACCCGAAAAATCAGAAAATATATATATTGTACAAAATCATAATAATAATGAAGTAAATGATCAGGAAATCGGTGATGAAGAGATTGCATACAACAGAATTGCAGAAAAATCGATTGGATTCATGCCGGAAAATGAACAAAGTGCTCTTAGATTAATAAAAAACGATAATGCCGCAGAATTTGATGATGTAAATGAAATCGAATACGAAAAGCCTTTGCGGATTGATTTATTTGCAACCGGAAGCATCGCAGGGGCATTCTTCCTTCCGCCTCATACTGATAATTCTGCGGACGCGCTCAGCTTTGCTGACTACGATGCAGGCCTGTTCTGGAAGGTCAGCGACGGTTTTGCAATCGGCTTCGAAGCGCGCCGGGAATACTTCACTCAGCCGACAGACAGCTATGTTTACGACGAATTTTCCGAAGATCGCAAAGCCATGGACGTCTACGGTATTGCTCTGCGTTTCTTCAATAATACCAGCCACTTATTCCCATACGGCGAATTTGCGATAGGCACCGCAAGAGGCCCCGTATTGCGAGTCGAAACCGGACTGGGCTATCATCTGAATAATAAATTCGCAATTACCGCCGGAATGAAATATACTCACATGTTCTATGACTACGGCGGCAGTTTGCACCATTCGAAAAAGTTAAGCCTGGGCCTGGACCTAATATATAATTTCAGCTTATGATTCAATCGGAGATTAAAATGAAAAAGATATTATTTATAGTAATATTTATGGCATTTGTTTGCAATAACGGGTATTCCCAGATGAGGATGCCGGGCCAGTGGAGCCTTATGATCGAAGGAAACGTGAATATGAACCACGGATTGTCTTATGCAATGCGCGGCACCAATGACGAGTTTTTGGCCGATATTGCAAATGATTATCTGAATTATCGATATCCCTTTGCGGATCGCAATGCATTTTCGTCGTACATTGGCGCACAGCTTGCGTATCGATTCCCGGAGTCCGACTGGTCGGTTTATGGCGATGTATCGATGACCCTGTTTTATACATGGGATTATATCGGGTTTCTGAATCATGTGGATGCGGGGATGCCGATATTCAGCTTCACTCCCGGAGTCGAATATACTGTGGGCGATCCGCTTGAGCTATGGAATTTCTTTGCCCGGGCGGGGATCAGCAGTAATTTGATATTCGGCTGGGTGGACTATGTCGGCAATGAAGTTTACGTTAACCCCGGCATTCGCTTCGGCCTCGATCTGGCCGCCGGCGGCCGGCTGAATATCCCCCATACTCCGCTCGCGCTGGAGACTTCGATAAATTATTCGAATATAAATATAATTGGCAAAAACTTCGTGATGCCAGACGTTCAGCCCAATGACGAAATTATCGAGCGGCATCTGAACGACGCGAAAAATCCGAACGATCCTCGCGACGACGACAAAACAATCGATTATCTGGGATTCAGGATCGGATTAAGACTATGGTTTTAGAATTCCGGAAATTTGATTAAATTAGATGAATATCTGATAATCATTTACGGGATAAAATCATGAAAAAATTAATAATTATAATAATTATTGCTTTTGCGCAGATTGCTTCAGCATTCGATAAAGAAAACGTCATGCTGCCGATGCCCGACGGTACGAAGCTTTATACTGATATATATAAACCCTCGTTGCAGCACGACTTCCCGTTGCCGGTCATTCTGATTCGCTCGCCGTACGGAGCGGAAAGCTTTGGCGGCAATGCTGCATTCAATCTGGTGGTGGCAGCAATTACCGAGATTCAGCGCTATGTTCTCGTTATGCAGGACCTTCGCGGCACAAATAACAGCGAGGGCGAAAACACAATATTCCGCGAGGACGGCTGGGGCGAAAAGCGCGACGGCTACGAAACGATCGAGTGGATCGCCGCGCAGGACTGGTGCGACGGCCGGGTTGTGATGTTCGGGCCCAGCGCCCTGGGAATTCCGCAATATCTGGCCGCAGGAGCAGGCCCTGAGCACTTCGTAGGCGCGATGCCTATGGTGGCTGCGTGGAGCATGTATCATCACTGCGTCTACCCGGGCGGCGAATACCGCGAATCTGACGTAAATGCCTGGGTGGATGATTATGCAAACAACGACATGCTGCCGTTTGTCAAAGATAATTATAATTATAATCAATTCTGGGAAGAAGTTGATTGCAATACCCGGGTCGGCGAAATGCACCAACCGATGCTGCATTTCGGCGGATGGTTCGATTTCTTTCATCCCGGGCAGATAGAGGCATTCGAGGCATTACAAAATCGCGGCGGTAATGGCGCACGCGGTCGTCAGCGGCTGATTGTCGGGCCTTGGACTCATCTCAACGTGGGCAGCAATATAGCCGGCGATATGATATTCCCGCTAAACGCCAATTATGACTATCTGAAGCTTGCGATCGACTGGTTCAATTATCTGCTGCGCGATTCAGTGAATTCCATCGCCGATCTGCCCTATGTCAAATTATATCTGATGGGGCCGACGGGGGAGGGCGGCCATTGGAATAAGTGGCTGGAATTCGACGAGTTGCCATTTGCGGATACCGATACTCTGAATTTCTATCTTGGTCAGAATAATAATCTGCTCGACGAAATGCCATACAATACGATTACTCATTTGCATGGCAATCCCGACAATCCTGTGCCCACGATCGGAGGCAATAATCTCTTTCTCGAATCCGGACCAAAGGATCAATCGGCTATTACCGATCGGAATGATGTACTTTTATATCAATCGGATACTTATGCCGAGCCGTTCGATATTTTCGGACGTGTCCGCCTGATACTCACCATGAGCGCCAATCGGCCGGATGTGGATATCGCCGCACGGCTGGTGGATGTATACCCGAATGGACGAAAGATGCTGATTACCGATGGCATCAAAATGGCACGCCACCGAAACGGATTCGCTACTGAGGATTTGCTGACGCCGCATATGCCATACGAGATCGAAGTCGATCTTAATTATACCGCGTATACGATCGCCCCGGGCCACCGGCTGGGGATTATACTGAGTACATCAAACTATCCGAAATATAAGGTAAATCCGAATACGGGAGATCCGGTGCACGACGCGATCACGAGCCTGCCGGTGGATGTGACGATATTCACTCAGGGCGACCGTGTGTCGCGTCTGGAACTGCCGATCCGCAAGACCGGATTTACATCCGTCGCGGGCAAGAATAAAGATATTGGGATCAGGAAATTAATCTGCGAAAATGATAATATATATATAAATGCATTCTCCGAAAGCGTTTCGGTGGCAAAGATTTACGATATGTCCGGCCGCGAAATTGCGAGTCTGAGTCTGCCCGCTTCGGCTTCGCCTGTGCCGGTCGGATTCGATTATCCGCGGGGGATGTATATCATGGTACTAAGCAGCGGCACCGACTCGAAGATTTATCAGATTATGAAAATATGATTTTTCGCCGGATATCAACGGATTAAAATCCGGCTGTAATTATTCGCAAAGCAGAGCCGATTTTATGTAAATAAACCCAGAATATCATTATCTAAATCAAATAATATAAGCCGGATACATACGTTGCCAATGTATATGGGGTTGGGCAATTATCTGAAAATGATCTCACCACGGAGTTATCATCATGTATTCTATTGCCTTGCCCGTATTTTATTTTCTTATCGTCATCAGCCCCCTCGCGCTGATATTTCTTTCCGGCCCTATTACCAGCCACGAGTACATTTACGAAACCGGTAAAGCTTTTGCAATTATCGGGTTTATGATTGTGATGATGCAATTCGTTTTGTCGTCTCGCCGCAAATGGATTGAGCGGCCCTACGGACTCGATATCATATTTCGATTCCATAAATCAATGGCTATGCTCGCGGGATTCCTAATACTGATGCACCCGTTGTTGCTGGCGTTCGGCTCAGGCCACACAGAGCTATTGTATTCGATTGATTTGCCCTGGTATATATTATTGGGTAAATTTGGATTATTGCTGATACTTATACATATATTAATCAGTGCATTCCGCGAAAAAATCGGTCTTGGATTTCAGAAATGGCGGGTCTGGCACAACATTCTTGGCGCAGCGATTATTGCAGGAATATTTATTCACAGCCTGATTGCCGGAGGTGATCTTGACCTTACGGCGCTGCTTGTGCTCTGGATTGCCATAGCCGCGATAGCCCTGATCTTCTATATTCATCACAAATTAATTGTTCCGGCGCAACGCAAAGACCTGGCGTATTCGATTACCGACGTCCGCCAGGAAACCCACGACGTCTGGACTCTCGAAATGTCGCCCCCTGAGAACCATCCGCGGTATGAATATAATCCCGGACAGTTTCATTTTATAAAGCTGCTGCGCGACAGAGGTTTGCCCGAAGAGGAGCATCATTTTACCATATCTTCTTCGCCGACTCAATCCGGCGCTGTGACTTCGACAATCAAGGAATCCGGCGATTTTACATCGACAATAAAAGACACTCAGAAGGGCGATAAAGTAGCTATCGAAGCCCCTTTCGGCCGATTCTCGCATGTGTTCTTCCCCGAGGATGACGAAATAGCATTCATCGCCGGAGGCATAGGGATAACGCCGATAATGAGTATGCTTCGCCATATGCGAGACACCGACGACCCTCGAAAAGTGACGTTAATTTACGCCAACCACACCGAAGGCGATATCGTATTCCGCCGCGAACTCGAAGAAATGGCCGAAAAGCAGCATCCGAATCTGACAATCGTACATGTGCTCGACAGTCCCGGCGAAGACTGGCAGGGCGAAACCGGCTATGTAAACGATGAGATTATAACGAAATACATCCCCGATCTCAGTAAAATGGCATTCTACATCTGCTGTCCGCCGCCAATGAGGAAACAGATGCTCGATATTCTCGAACGCAAAAATATCGACAGCAGCAAAATCAGATTAGAGATTTTTTCATTATAAATGGGAAATATTATGAGAATGAAGAAGCTAAGCCGAACGCTTGTGATTATGTATATATTGATAATCGGAAGCGGAGTGGCGTTCGGACTGATCCGCTCGACCTATTTTATATTTTGATTAAAAGTATATTTAATAAATACTTATATCGCCAATTATTGCGGCGGTAAAGTAATCTCCACGCCCGCTCTTATCTAAAAATCCAAT
>CAZEMR010000031.1:0-34227 GCA_964513465.1 uncultured Hyphomicrobiales bacterium | reverse complement strand
CCGTAATAAATTTTATCAGGAATATTTTTGCGGAATCGGAATAATTCAGATGGCAGGCATTGCAACCGCCTCCGCGCGACTGCTGGCTGACTGCGTCCGGCATAGGCTTATGCTGGCCGATATGACACACCACGCACATCTGCTTCAAATGCGTGCCGGCAGCGGTATTTCCGAGATTATTCACATGAAATAACCCCCCAGGCGAGTCGATTTCGCCGAAAGCGAATTTATCGACCGAAATCATTCCGCTTACTGTATTCATAATCGAATTTTCTACGCGCGTGATTATTTGCGGATGGCAGCCCGCCGCGCCGCACGTCCGCTTAGCATCGGCCAGATTGCCCGGCACAAGGATCATCCCCTCGTGCGAGCAGTCCATATCCGGGGTCAGCGGATTGCCCAGATGACAAGACGAGCAGCCCAGCGCCGAAGGATCGTGCGAGTCGACAAATCCGCTGACATTGCCATGGCAGCCGAGGCATGACTCCTGCCGCCCGTTTATCATCGGGATTTGAGATATTTCGGGATATTCATCCGCAGAAAAATCGAATATCGTATAAAACCCGATAGTATTGAATTGGCGGATATTCCAGGGCCAGTCGGCACGCCAGCCTTCGCCGCGGAACCAGGCTCCGAATACGATCAGCCCCAGCATTGCAAATATTATATATATAATAGACCTGCGGGCAATCATTTCCGAAAAATGATTCAAATATTTTATCGAGAAAAAAATTCCCAATATTATTATAAATAAATAGCTTATCCAATCCGGGCGGCCGGTCCAGCTCATCATCTCCTGAACGCCGAGAAAATACCAGGGACCTTTGGATAATCCCGAAAGTCCGTCATGCAAACCCGGTATGAGGAGAATCGACAGAAACGCCAACGCAGGCAGCTGATAAACGGAATACTTCGCAGGAGGCAGGATTTTGCGCGTGTGCTCGATTGTCGTAAGCCAGATGATAATCGTGGCAGTGCAGATATGGTGCACATATATCAGCAACAAATCATCTGCCGCGCCGAGCAGCATGAACGCAAGGTCGTAGCCGATAAAAGGCAGCGAGGTAATCATGCTGCGAAATATCGACGACGCATGAAGGGCGTCGGGATCGCCCTTTAGTATGAATCCCGAAAGCATTGCGTAAAAAATGACGGGGATGGTCAGCGTAAGCCGCAGCCATACGCCGCTTCGAAGCTGCTTGTCGCGCCGCTTGAGCAAATGATCGACGATATGAATGCCGGCAAATATCAGAAAAAGCTGGCTCGCCCAGTAATGCAGGGAACGCGCAAGCAATGCGCCAGATCGACCGAAAAACATACCTCCGACGGATTGGCGGGCGCTTTCGGGATCGTAAACAAATGCGAGCATCACCCCGCTGAGTGCAATCAGCGCGAACAGCGCATAGGCGAAATAGCCGTAATTAATCTTTCCCGGCAGCAATATTTTCGCAGGCAGCTTCATGCGAGCGTAATATATATATATGATCGGGATTTGTCGTATTCCCATCCGAGCCTGGGCAGCGATTTTGTCGCGGGACCGCGCTCGACATTCCCGCCGAGGTCATACTGCGATCCATGGCAAGGACAAACGAGGCGATCGCCCTCGATATTCTCTATCCGGCAGCCGAGGTGGGTGCATTTCGCAGAAAGAAACAGCGGCTTTTCGCCGGAATTATTAATAATAATGTCATCGCGGAAAGTGATGCCAGGGGGGAGATCTGCAGGAATGCTGATTTGCTTATCTGCGGAAGCCTTACGCTCGCGTCCGGCGATTGACCACATCCACAGAGCAGCCGGCGCACCGAGTGCGATCATTACTGAGCGAAAGAATTTTCTGCGGGTGAGGTTCATAATCAAAAAGCCTTCCGTGCGAATTGCGGAAGGCCCTTATTTTTGAATTAATTATTTCGATCTGAATTTGTCTTCGTCGCTATAGAAGAGGAAATTGAACGAGGTCAGCGAGCCATAGCATTTTGTGATATAATTCTGCAACTTGAGCTTTTCGCCTTCGCTGATCGCGTCCATTGCGTTGATTTTACTTTCGAGTACGCGAAGATTATCGCGAATCATGACGATCTTGTGCATCAGCCGGTCGATGGGCATTTCGTGCTCTTTAGTGTCGGAATCACCGGGCATAAAAAAAATGCTGCCGCCCTCCCATTTCCATGCGAGATCGGCGTTGTGCATCGAGTCCATTTCATTTACTAAAGCGCGCGCAAGTGCCTTAATTTCTTCTTTTTCCATATATTTATGTCATTTATTTAACAAATTTTATACAATATATTTCACAAGTACAAATCCGCCAATAAGTAACACTAGAAACGCTATCGAAAGTTTATCGAAATATTTATCGATATAATCCTTGATAGTCGGGCCGAAGAAATAAATTAATCCGCCTACCAGAAAGAATCTACCCGCGCGCCCGAGCGAGGATATTACTATGAAATAGAATAAATCCATTCCTGTGGCGCCGGCCGCGATTGTCGATATTTTATACGGAATCGGCGAGAATGCCGCCCCGGCGAGGAACATCATACCGACCTCGCCCTGGTAGGTTTCCACTACTTTGGCCCACACTTCCTGAGCGTTGTAAAATTCCACGATCGGATAGCCTACTGTGCTCATAAGCGAATATCCGATATAATACCCCAGAATACCGCCAATCACCGAGCCAAGGGTACACCACAACGCAGCCATGAATGCCCGTTTCGGCTTCGATACCCCGATTGCGATTAGCAATACATCCGGCGGTATCGGAAAAAACGAGGATTCGGCCAGCGCAAGAAAAAACAGGGTAACCATTGCCCCGGGTTTTTCAGCAAAGCTCTCCATCCACTCTTTGAGCTTTCTCATCCATTCGATTAATTTTTTCATTTTCCTTACCATTAGGTCAAATTTGCCAAATTATTTTTCTTCCCAGACGCCCATTTCCATAAACTTTGCTCTGCGCTTTTTGATTAGTTTGTCGGGCGATACCTTCATCAATTTTTTGAGTTCGTCTGCCAGCTCGTCCTTGAATATTTCATACATCTTCTTCGGATCGGTATGCGCGCCGCCGGTGGGTTCTTCGATTATGTCGTCGATGATTTTCTGTTCGATAAGATCGATCGATGTGAGCCGGAGCGCTTCGGCTGCGGACTCTTTATAATCCCAGCTGCGCCAGAGGATGCTCGAACATGATTCCGGCGAAATTACCGAATACCAGGCGTTTTCGAACATCAGGATGCGGTCGCCCACTCCGATGCCAATTGCTCCGCCAGAGGCTCCCTCGCCAATGATAACGACGATGATGGGCACCCTAAGCTGAGTCATAAGCAGCAGATTGGCTGCGATTGCTTCGGCCTGGCCGCGTTCCTCGGCCTCGATACCAGGGAATGCGCCGGGGGTATCGAGCAGAGTGATAATCGGTTTGTCGAATTTCTCGGCCAGTTTGAACAGGCGGTGAGCCTTGCGGTAGCCTTCGGGATTGGCCATTCCGAAATTGCGGACGATATTGCTTTTGGTATCGCGTCCCTTCTGGTGGCCGACTACCATAACGGAATTGCCCGCAAAGCTGGCCAGCCCCCCGATGATAGCTTTGTCGTCGCCGAATTTACGGTCGCCGTGGAGCTCGACGAAATCATCGAAGCAGTTTTCGATATAATCAATCGTGGTGGGGCGTTCGGGATGGCGCGCAATCTGAACGCGCTGCCAGCGGGTGAGATTCTTATATATATCCAATCGAAGGTCCTCTACTTTTTTCTCAAGATTTTCAATTTCTCCGCCAATATCGAACTGATCGGAAAGCTTGCGCATTTCTTCGATCTTTTGCTCCAGGTCGAGAATTGGTCGTTCAAAATCCAGTACGTGTTTTTGTGCCACAATTATTTCCTGAAAAAATATTTCAACATGATATCTATATCTAAAGAAAGCGAGTAATGCTGAAGATAATACTCGTTCAAATTCCGGATAGCCTCGTCGCTGAGCATCTCCGGATGGCTGATCGAAGCAAGGCTGATCAGCCCCGGCTTGCCGAGATTGCCCAAATCACGGCTGGCGGGGTGAATCCCCACAATCGAATACCGGCCACTGATTGCGCCGGATATTTTTTTTAATATAGATGAAAAATCATTAACAAGCAAATATACCACCGGCAGCCCGATTGTCAAAAGAAAAAAAGATGTCGCAATATCGAATGCACGCTTGATCATGCGATAGCGGATCAGGGTGATTCTGTAGCGCGGCAAAGTGGGCTCGATTCCCGCAATATCGGCTATGATCTCCGATGCCAATAGCTGATCGTATTCGGTAGCGATATGATAGCGGACAGGCCTTCGGCCATGGCGGGAAATCATAGCCATAATTTCGGCTTTCGAAAGATTGCTGTCGGTAATAATCACCTCGTCGATCTTTTTCTCGGCGATTATCGCCGGCAGCAGATCAAAATTGCCCAGATAGGGAATCGCCTGCGAAGAGTCCGCATTAGCACGAAAAGTGTCGCCTACTATTCCGATTATATTTATATTCCGGCTGTGCAGCGGACGGATGGAATCCATTATCTCGCGGGCAGCATCGGGCGAACCGACGAATAAAATCCGGCGGTCGGACTCGTGGCCGGCAAGTCGGTCGAACAGCCCGATTATCATTCGCACAATCGAGGATAATCCAATAGAAAAGCCGATTGTCATCAGCAAAATCCCACGACTGAATGCGTACTCTTTGAAGAAATATGTCAATGACGACAGCACAAAAAATGAGATCATGTACCCAAAAAATGAGCGCCTGATCGTGGGCTTCGATTCAAAATATTCGCCGATTGCGGTCATTGTTATCAATATAACCAACGTAAGCGCAATAAATACAGTCGGATAGGCATAGGGCGGAAAATCGAGAAATTCGCCGAACCGTATTTTTGTGGCGGCCATCAGCGCAAGATTCGCTCCTGCGAGGTCGGCTGATATTACGACGAGGTCGCGCCGGTATTTGCTGGCATATGCCATCGCCGAGCGCAGCCAGATTCCCATACGCAGAAAAAACAGGAAAAACGACGACCCTCCGTAATGCTTGCGAGCGAATATCTCCATTGCGCGGTAGAAATGCCTGACCTCGTTGATCGTACTCCGGCGGGTGCTCTCGCCTTTGTAATGGATTATCGATGTTTTGTGCACATAGGCTATCTCCCAGCCCTCCTGCCGGGCGCGCCAGCATAGGTCGAGGTCTTCGCCATACATGAAGAATTCCGGATCGAATCCGGCGGTCTGGTCGATCGCCTCGCGGCGAGCGAACATAAACGCGCCGATCAGTGCGTCGATATAATACGTCTCGTCGATATTGCGGAATGTCTGATTGTATTTTGCGAATAATCGGGAATTCGGAAATAATTTCTGCAAACCGAATAATTTACTGAATGCCGCCCAGGGAGTCGGAAATCCGCGCCGGCAGGCAAGCTGGAATGTGCCGTCGGGATTAAGCACTTTGCATCCGGCAATGCCAACCTCCCGATGCGAGTCCATATATTCCTTCATAACTCGAAGGGTGTCTTCGCTGAGCACGGTATCCGGATTGAGGATCAATATATATTTACCGCTGGCCCGGTCGAATCCGAAATTATTTGCACGGCCGAATCCGATATTCTCCTCCAGCGCATAGAATTGCACTTCCGGGAAGTCCGGGCGGAGATGCTCGACCGAGCCATCGGAGGAATTGTTGTCCACGACGATGGTTTCCACAGCAAGCCCGGCGGATGCGTTTTCGATCGAAACCAGACACTCGCGCAGGAATTCTCTGACGTTATAATTAACTATGACTATGGAAATATCCGGATTGGCCATATAGCTGCGCTTATTTTGCGGAGTTAAGTTTTTTGTTTTTACGCTTATTATTAATCTTTATGAACCCAAGCTTAAGCCGCCATACAAGGAATATCGCCTCCCAGATTATCCCCTTATTCATCTTCGATACCCCGCTTCGGCGATCGATGAATATAATCGGAATTTCGGCGATTCGGGCGCCTTTTTTCCACATGCGATAGTTCATCTCTATCTGGAAGCCATATCCGTTGGAATGGATAGCGCTGAGGTCGATCATTCGGAGCGCACTCGCACGGAAACATTTGAACCCGCCGGTGGCGTCCATAATGGGCATCCCGGTTATTATACGGGTATAAACATTTGCGCCATAGCTGAGGATCAGCCTGCTGAGCGGCCAGTTGACCACATTTACGCCCGTTTTGTAGCGCGAGCCAATCACAAGGTCGTTATCCTCGAGTGCCTTCAGGAAATTGGGCAATTCTTTGGGATCATGCGAAAAATCGGCGTCCATTTCGAAAATTACTTCGAAATCATGGTCGAGCGCATAGCGGAATCCATCGCAATAGGCAGTGCCAAGCCCCATTTTGCCAGGGCGCTCCAGCAGATGAATCGCCGGATTTTCCTTCTGCATACTACGCACTATATCTGCAGTGCCGTCGGGCGAATTATCATCGACTATAAGTATATTAATGCCCTCTATTTGTTCGAAAATAGCGGGTATTAATTTTTCGATATTATCTTTTTCGTTATAAGTGGGTACTACAACTATACTTTTCATACACTAACCTATGCTTGACCATGTCCTTTGAGCACGCACCAGACAGTGCGCACAATTATTTCAATATCTAATCTGAGAGAAATATTCTCAATATAATAAAAATCATCTTTTAATCTGTTTTCAATTTCATCTTTATCCAGAATATGGGCAGTATATTTCACCTGCCACCACCCCGTTATGCCTGGCCGCACCTTAAGGCGTCGTTTATAATATGGTATCTCGCGAGAAAATTCCTCGACGTATTGCGGCTGCTCGGGACGCGGCCCCACGATGCTCATATCGCCCTTGAGAACATTCCAGAACTGCGGAATTTCGTCCAGATGCGTCTTGCGTATAAATTTACCGAATCCGGTAACCCGCGGATCGTTGACCGATGTCCATTTCTGTTTCTGACGGTCGGCGTCCTGCACCATCGATCGGAATTTAAATATGCGGAAAACATTATCATTTTTGCCAACACGCGGCTGGGTATAAAACACCGGGCCACGAGATTCGATTTTAATTATCAGCGCAACCAGCAGCCATACCGGCATACCGATAACGATCACCATCAGGCTGAATACTATATCGAATATACGTTTAATCACTTCCTCCCAAGGCTTCATCAGCTGGGTGCTTATTTCGATCAGCGGAATACCATAAAGATGCTGGGCGCGTGCCTGGCCGGTGAATATATCGTACAAATCGGGCTCGATCATCACCCGGATGTTCCGGTCGCCGCACTCCGAGGCAATATTCAGAAGCCGCGAGTGATCCGGGGATTTCATGCTGACTATTACCTCCTGCGGCGAGATTTTGTCGAGAATTTCGCCGAGATTGTCGATAGTGCCAAGCACCGGAACATCGCCGGATAATTCCTTATCGCCGCCCGCTGCAACCACTCCGATCGATTCATAACCCCAGGCCGGCGACATATGCGTCCGATTATGAAAATTGACCGCATTCTTCAGATCGCCGACTACCAGCGCCGGGATTGCAATAATTCTGCGCTTGCGGAGCATTTTCTGAATGCGCCGAGCTATCATCCGGCCAATTATGACGCTGCCCGAAAAGACGACAAAATACAGCAAAAATAGCATACGCGGAGATTTCGTAGTATCAGTAAATACAAAGAATACTATGATTATCGTGCCAACGAGCGCCACGCGGAAAACTGCAAAAATCTCGTCGAATGGCGATCGCAGATACCAGTTTTTATACATCCCCGAAAAGAAGAAAAGTACCAGCCAGTACATCAAAAGAGCCAGAGAACTCATTGCAATATCAAGGAATTCCGGTTCTACAGGATTAGTAAACCATCCCGCTTCGAATCTTATATAATACTGAATGAAATAACTCGCAAAAATAGCAATCATATCCGCGAAGACCTTAATCAGCACGGGATATACCTGACTCCTGATCCGCTTGACTCCCACCCTTGTGCGGGTTTTGAGTACTGATCGGTTGTTGTCTGCTTTTTCCGCGGTAAATTCCATTTTCTAAAAAATAATTTAAATTCTGTCAAATTAATTCAAATATATACATTTTCCTGCAAAAAGTATGAAAATCTCCAAAAAACATCAATCTCTTTGCCATTTAGCGTTTTGCCGGCCGCCAAGAAATCTGAATATCGCAGCGAGAAATCCTATATTCATCGTAACAAAATAAAGGCTCATTCGGAAGAATATCAGATTAATACCAATTTTTTCCAGCAAATATCCGATGACTGCGGGTATATATATAATGCTCTGCCCGATCGCAAGCGGCCAGAACAGCTCCGGCACACCTGTAACAAAGGGAGTTCCGGCAAGGAGCAGAATCAAAAAAAGCGGCGATAGTGTTCGCAGTAATTTATGCGACCATAGAAAAAAACTTACCCATCCCCTCAATGGCGAAAGCAAATCCGACGCCTGCCGTATAGTCGAAAGTCCTCCGGCTGCCACCCTGATTCTGCGGGACAGCTCGTCAGTAAGCGATTTTTCGCGGACTTCCATCGTCCTGATCCGCTTATCGAATATCATTCGTTTGCGGGCGCGTGCTACTTCGAGCACAGGCATAAAATCATCGCAGACCATATCGTCGGGCAGCGGACGATACAGCTCGCGGCGAACCGAATAGAATGCGCCGAGGCCGTTGACCGTAGTGCATATGCGCCCTTCGTGGTAGCGGATATGCGATTCGTATTTCTGGTACATAGTCTCGCCCATTCCGCCGGTATCGCCCTCGCCTTCGATCACCGAAGCCATGGGCGAAATAACGCCGCCCACGGTATCGTCGGCATAGTTCTGCATCATCAGGCGAATAGTGTCCATACCCACGCGACAATCGGCATCAGTATAGCAGATGATTTCTCCGGTTGCACCGGGCGTGATTTCATTGAGGACTGCGTTTTTGCCCATTCGGGGCAGGTTATATATTTTTAGCTTATTATCATTGGCTGCAATTTCTTTCAGAATGTCCACAGTGGAATCCGTCGAACCGTCCGACCCGCAGATGATTTCGATTTTTTCCGGAGGATAATCCGATTTGCGGATGGCCTTTATTGCATTGGCAATCAGTCGTTCTTCGTTGTAAGCGGCTATAATTACGGATATTTCGGGATAAATATTCTGGCGTTTGATTTTTTTTCCGAACAATATGCTGAGCGGCAGGAGCGTTGCCGGATAAAACGCATATGTCCACAGCAGTATAAACAGGCAGACCAGTACAATGATTTCTATGATATTAAACAAATCCATCGAAATTAAAAATCCCCGAATCTGAATAATATCCTGCCTGCAAAATAAGCAGCACCGTTGACATTTAATAACTCAGTTCTAAGATGCAGGTTGTATCCGCGGAGTATTTCCCAGCCACCCTCAATTCCGAGGCGGATTACCTCGCTGAGCCTGCCGTCGAGGAATTCGACGGTCATGGGATCTTCCGGGCGCCTGGTCTGAAACGGGTCGCCGCCGACGTTTTCGACCAGATTACCTTCGGCGTCGTAAATATTAGCGCCATGCCTCGAATAGGTTGCCTCGATCGTAACAGGATAGCGTCCGCCATACCACAGCCTAAGCATAGCCGAAAGCTGGTCGGAATTGGGCGGAATAACAGATCCGATCATAGAACTATCATGAGTGAACGACTCCTGATATTTGAAATGCGAATATGTATATGGCTCTACGCGGGTATATTCAATCCCGATGTCGATCGGCAGCGAAGCGGGAATTGCGCCAATGAATGCGATATTCCAAGCAGTCTTATTGCTCCAGTATCCCGTGCCGATATTTTCGATAATTATATCATCCAGAAAGAATCCGCCTTTGATCTGCAAACCTGCAAAAGGCCTGATGGTGGCATCGAATCCCATAATCGAATTATCGCGGTCGTGCAGGGCATGTTCTACTGATTTCAGGAAGCTGAGCGGATTCAGATAACCCAGATCAGGTGGCCGGCCAGTATAAACAACACTCTCCCAGAATGCGATTTCTCCCCAGGAGGGTTTGTATGCGAAACGATGGAATGCTGCATATTTCTGCGGGATATCCGCCGGAAAACCCGATGGCCAGGCGCTTTCGGAAAGTGCAAGCAGACTTGCGTGAGTGTATGAATATTCGAACTGAGAAAATGACGCCCCGATCGTCAGAGCATCGAACGCGGGAGCATGACCCGAAACAAGCACATGCTGGTTGAGCCCCGCACCGATCACCCGCCTCTCGCGTCCGATCGAAGCATAGAACCAGTCGTTGCGATATCGAACATGCGAATGAGTAAAGTCAAAATCGTCGTTTAGTATTCCGAACTTAACGTTCTGCCGCAGTCGGGGGTCCTCTCTTGCCAGTGAGCGGTCGCCGCCGATTATCCGGCCATTGGTAGCCTCGAGATAATATCCGAGTTTTCCGTCGATTGTGCCGAAAAGCCGAAGGCCAAGATTTCCCAGCGCCACATTTCGGGCAGCTATGCCGTCGGCGCTTGATTTAATGCGATATTCGACCGACGCGAGCGGTGATAATTTTGCGGTGGAGCTCGAATCCTGATAATGATATATATATTTCTCACGGTCGGTAATGAGTCCGCCGAAAATCAATTGGCTGGAGTCTGTCTTGCTCGGTATAATCACATAATTATTGCCGGGGAGTATATCGAAATCTTCCATAAATGCATCCAGAGTCCGGCTTTCTGCATTCGATAGCGATGATCGCCGTTCATCGATCATCTTTAGCGCCGATACGATACGTCGGCGCTCGAGCGGCAGATCGGCCAGCGAATAATGCGGCAAAAATCCGCGGGTTTCGGCGCGCAGCAAGTATTCATATACCGGATGAGTAACCGGAACATTCTCCACCTGGGCAAATAATGCACAGACGAAAAAAAAATTTACAATTATTGAAATTATTATTTTCATTATCATCTGGAAAATATTGTGAACAGCAAACCGATCAGACCTGCCGCCGAGCCGATAAGTCCGGAATATAATCCCCATTTCTGGGTTTCCACATTAATCGGAATATCCGGCGGGCGGGGTACATATATTTCGTCGCCGTCGAAAACCGCAATTTCTTCTCCGCCCTCTACCCATACCTTGGTCTTGCCGCGGATTATTCTGGCGCGGTCTTCTTCTGCGCCCTGAGCGAATCCACCGGCGCGATCAATATACCATTGCATAGATTTTTCGGGTCTGAATTCCACATATCCGGGCTGGTTCACCTGTCCGAATACGAATACCTTGCCCGGGTGAGCAGGCACTACTATTACATCTCCGTCATCGAGCAGCACATTAAATTCGTCCATTCCCTCTTCGAATAGCTGAACGAAATCGCAGGAGACGAGTGGTTCGCGCATTAATATATCTATCTGAAAACGGGATGTGTCTTCCATCGTCAGATCGGAATATTGAAATTTTTCGAGTACCTGATTGCGGGGATCGGTTATCTGGTTTTGAATATCGTCGCGCCGAATAATATATGCTCCCGCCAGATAGGCATCGTCAGTAAATCCACCCGCGAGTTCGATTATTTCTTTCAGCCGGGTCTGATCATTTTCTATAAGAAATACTCCGGGATGCCCGACCTCGCCGGTTACTGATACCACGCCCTGGTCGACCGGTTCGGGCTGAGGCAATGCGTCAACAATAATAACGCTGCCAGGCCTTAGTGCGTGATCATCGCCAAACAGATTCATCCTGCTGTCGATTTTTAAAGGTAGTTTTGAGCCATCCGGCTGGATAAGCATTGCGCTTCCGGGATCGGCATTTTCGGTAAGCCCCGACCCCATTTTCAGTAATGCGGAGGCCATATCGCCTTTTTTGAATACCACCACACGGGGGCGCATCACTTCGCCTGAGATTGATATCAGCGGATAATTCATTGCTTCGAAAGGGACTTCGATATTGTCGCCTTCGCGGATGTAAGGATCGTATCCGACGTCGTTAGTGGCTATCGCTCTTTCGATATCGGCAATCTGGCTGCTGCCGTCCTTATGGAATACTTTGATATTTCTGCTGGCATAAACAGCGCCATTTGCCATACCGCTATTAGAATAAAGCCTGTCTCGCTGTCGTTTGTTTTGTTGCTTATTCAGCAGAGCAGGAATTTGCTGAGGGCTGACTTTTTCGGTATTAATCTGATTTGCAAACTGAATAGCAGTAGAAACCCGATAGGATGCCGGCAGCGAGTATGTGCCGGGGAAAATCACGTTTCCATCGATAGTCACAAGGCAGAGCCGGGCTATTTTAAGGCTGACGTTAACTTCGGCGCTGCTGTTGCGCTGGGTGATAATATGATTGAGCGTATCGGCAACTTCAGCAAGGGTTTTCCCGCTTACTTGGATTTGTCCAATACGAGGAATAATCAAAGAATTGTCGGGTGTAATCTGCAGAACTGTTTCCATGGGCTGATATGGCATTATCTGGACTGCGATATAATCGCCAGGCCCGACCAAATATTTTTCGGGGATTACTTTATTTCCGGCAGGCAGGGTTTCTCCCTTTAGTATATCCTTAGCGCCGAGTTTCTTTTCGAGCTCTTCCTGCATTTTCATACCGGCATCCATATCGCCGCCGCCCTTGAACTGGGCTTCGAGAGCAAACGGAATCATCAAAATAAGTATGATAAGAGTGATTTTCTTCATAATTCGTTAATCCCTGCTCTTATGATTGTCGAACATATTATATATTATTTCTGCAATTCTTTCGGCTGCGTGTCCGTCCCATAGCTCCGGCACGCTACCAGCAACATGACCGGCCGCTATCATCCGGAACATCTCGTCGCGAATATTTTCCGCCTTCGGCGAAACCAGAGTATTTGTGCCTATCTCGCAGGTTATCGGGCGCTCTGTGCTGGTGCGAAGCGTAAGGCACGGTATTTTCAGGGCTGTGGTTTCCTCCTGAATGCCCCCGGAATCGGTAACCACAAAGTCCGAATTCATCATCAACGCCAGAAAATCAACATAACCCACCGGATCGATAATTATCAGATTCCGGATTGCTTCTACTTTTTCGACCAGTCCGAAATTCACCAGATTTTTTCGAGTACGGGGATGCATCGGAAACACGATTTTCCGGCTGCGGGTGACGTCTGAGAATATGTCGATTAATTTCGTTATTTGGCTTTCGACATCCACATTGCTCGGACGGTGGAGCGTACACAATATATATTCACCCGTGCTAAGTCCGAGCCGATTCAGCACATCGGACTGTCTGGCTTTGGGCAATGCATAATGCTGAGAATCGATCATCACATTGCCGGTGTGGAATATCCTTTCGTTAGGGAATCCCTCGTGACTGAGATTTTTAATAGCGCTTTCTTCGGTGACGAAACAATAATCCGCTATTGAATCCGTGACAATCCGGTTTATCTCTTCGGGCATTTCCCGGTCGAAACTGCGCAGGCCGCCCTCTACATGCACCAGCATTACGCCTTCTTTGACGGCTGTAATGCCGCATGCAAGAGTAGAATTAACATCGCCGACAACAATCACTAAATCCGGCCGCACTTCTTTGATTATTCTCTCGAATTCGACCATCACCCGAGCTGTCTGCTCGGCATGAGTGCCGGAGCCCACCCCCATAAAGTAGCGCGGCTGGGGCATATCCAGATCTTTAAAAAACGCGTCGCTCATATTCGGGTCATAATGCTGCCCGGTATGAACGATTATGTGTTCGATTTTGTCGCTATATTTTTCGAAAGCTCTGTGGATTGGCGCCACTTTCATAAAATTCGGCCGCGCTCCCACTACTGATATTACTTTATTCATTTATCCGGATTATTTTTTTTCAAATATATAAATTTCCATTTCCGAGCAGGGTGACATTAGATTTGTCTCCATCTGCTGTTTTGCATGAATTGCGCGTATCGACTATCGCTTTGCTGTTGCGAACGATCATATCCATATCGAATACGGTATGGTCGGTGGTTATCACAATTACGTCATGCTCTTTGAGCAGGTCTTTAGTCATATCTTTTTCAGAGTAGAATTTCCGCCCATTGATCTCGATTTCAGGAATGTACGGGTCATAATACGAAATATTCGTAATCTTTTCTGCCATCAGAAATTCCATCACCTTCAGCGCGGGCGAATGCCTGAGGTCGTCCACATCTTTTTTGAAAGCGACTCCGAGCATCAATATTTTTGCATCGTCGAGCGCAATCGGCTGCTTTGCAATCTCTTTGATTATCATTGATTTAACGTAGAAGGGCATATCTTCGTTTACTTCAGCAGCCAGCTGGATGAATTTGGTCACAAAATCATACTCCCGGGCCATCCATGCCAGATAGTAGGGATCGATCAATATGCAATGCCCGCCAATGCCGGGGCCGGGATAGAACGGCATATATCCGAATGGCTTGGTCGAAGCGGCCTCGACTACTTCCCATACATTGATCCCGATGCGGTCGCATAGCTGAGCCAGCTCGTTGACCAGCGCAATATTGACACTGCGGAAGATATTCTCGAGCAGCTTCTCCATCTCGGCAACTTTGGGAGAAGTCACCGGCACAATTTTATCGACCACCATGTTGTGATATTTAACCGCCAGCTCGGTCGAAATCTCGTTGATTCCGCCGACCACTATGGGTGTATTCGCTGTATTCCAGACCTTATTTCCCGGATCAATACGCTCGGGAGAAAACGCCAGATAGAAATCCTCGCCCGCTTTAAGGCCGGATTTCTCGAGCTCAGGCATAACGTATTTTTCGGTTGTCCCGGGAAAGGTTGTGCTTTTCAGGATAATGACCTGTCCGCGCTGCAGATTTTCAGCAACATTGCGGCTGGCATCCATTATATATGATATATCCGGGTCTTTGTTGATCGTAAACGGCGTAGGTACGCATATAAATATAACATCGCAATCCTTCAGCCGGGAAAAATCGGTTGTTGCAACGAAAACGCCTTCTTTGACGATATTCTCCACCCGATAGTCTGCAATATCTTTAATATAATTAGCACCGCTTTGGAGCATGGCCACCTTTTCCCCGGAGACATCGAATCCGATTGTATTAATCATTTTCTCGCCGAATTCAACCGCAAGCGGAAGTCCTACATATCCGAGGCCGATTATGCCGGCAGTGATATTCCTCGATCTGATTTTCTCGATTATTTCTTCTTTCATAATTCACTCACTCTATCGATTACCATATTGTTTAGAATAATATTCCAGATATTCGCCTGTGCGGATGCGGTCGCACCAGTCCTTGTTATTTATATACCATTCAATTGTCTGTGAAATTCCTGCCTCAAAATCGATTTCCGGCTGCCAGCCGAGCTCATTGTGAATTTTCGAAGCATCTATTGCATATCGCCGGTCGTGTCCAGGGCGGTCGGTTACATAAGTAATCAGCGACTCCGGTTTGCCGAGTTTTTCGAGTATCAGACGTACAATTTCGATATTTGCTTTTTCATAATTCCCGCCGATATTATAAGCCTCTCCTTTGTGGCCGTGGAAATAGACCATTTCGATAGCCCTGCAGTGGTCATCGACATGGAGCCAGTCGCGGACGTTCATTCCGTCGCCATATACCGGAAGCGATTTGTCCTCAAGCGCATTGGATATCATAAGCGGGATAAGCTTTTCGGGGAATTGATACGGCCCGTAATTATTCGAGCATCGGGTGATCGAGGCATTCATTCCGAATGTATTTACATATGCCATCACCATATGGTCGGCGGATGCTTTGGAGGCTGAATACGACGAATTCGGAGCAAGAGGGGTGCTTTCCGTAAATTTGCCATCTTTGCCGAGCGAACCGTAAACCTCGTCGGTGGAAACCTGTACAAATCGTTTAATCCCCAAACGGCGCGCCGAATCAAGCAGTATGGTGGTACCACGAATATTAGTATCAATAAACGGAGTCGAATCCAGGATTGAGCGGTCTACATGCGATTCCGCCGCAAAATTGATTATCCCGTCAATTTTATACGATGCAAGTGTGTAATCAACCAGCTCCTGATTGCCGATCGACCCTTTTATGAATATATATCGGGGATTATCCTGAATATCCGCCAGATTTTCGGGGTTGCCTGCGTAAGTAAGCGCATCAAGATTAACTATCCGGCAATCGGAAGAATTGATCATCAGGCGGATGAAATTACTGCCAATGAATCCGGCCCCGCCGGTAACCAGAATTGTTTCAGCCATTTTCGAGCCATATATATATTTATATTAAAAAATCCAAGTAACAAAATTAATCAATAAGGCCTCCATAAACAAAATAATTGATCAATTTTTTGACAGCTCGTCGGCCTGTGGCTGAAACTCACGGCCGCTTAGCGTTAGTATTGTCGCCGCTATAGATGGCAACGAATCAGAAAACGCCCGGATATGCAGCCGCGCCGGTATTTTATCCTTCAAATAGGGATTCCCAAGCAACACTGCAATTGTGGGCAGCCCGGGCTTGATTTTTTTTACTATTTCGGCAAGTCTTTCGGGAATATCCACCGACCCTTTGAATGCCCGAGCGCGATAGAAAAAGGCGATGACCACAGCCTCGGCGGTATCTATCTGTTCATTGAAAGATTCGATCTGCTCGTCGCTTATCGTTTCGTCGATAAATCCGAAATCGCTCTCGGTCTGCACGGCCTGGGCCAGCATTTTGAAGAATCTCGCGCCGGAGTCCAGATCGTCTTCGGACTGCACGAAAGCGAATCCGGCGAAATTTTTGAATTTATTCAGCGGGAGCAGCGATTTGTCGCCGGTGACATCAACCGCATCGTGAGCGATTTTAAGAGCAATCTGTTCGTGCTTTGCGCTATATATAATTTTTTGATGATCAAGCGAGGAATATCCTGGAATAACCTCACACCAGCGCTTAGTGTCGATAATCTTTTTGACGGAATTTTCTATTTTCTTTCTGAATTCCATATCCCGGTCAGCTTCGTTGGCGATTGATTCAATAGCCTCAAACGGATCGGCAGGCAACAGCGCAATATCGCATCCGGCACGGATCGCCATCACGGCAGCTTCGCCGGGAGCGAAACGCCGCGTTATCGAGTGCATATCCAGTCCGTCGGTGATCACAAGGCCGCTATATCCAAGATTTTTTCTTAGATAATTAGTTATAATTTCCGGAGATAATGACGCAGGCAAGCCCGATTCGTCGATCGAAGCCGCTGCGAGATGCCCCGGCATTATCGACTTAACGTCCGAGGCAATCGCTCTACGGAACGGCAGAGTTTCTACTTTATCAATATGCTCCCGAGAATGCTTAAGCAGAGGCAGATCGATATGAGAATCCAGCGCGCAGTCTCCATGCCCCGGGAAATGCTTTGCGCAGGCGAGCACCTTTTCTTCCTGCAGTCCATAAATATATTCCTCTGCGCAGCGGGCCACCAGCTCGGCGTCTTCGCCGAATGACCGAATATTTATAATCGGATTGGATTCGTTGGAATTAATATCGCAGACCGGCCCGAGCACCCAGTTGATGCCGATGGCCTTAGCTTCCTGAGCGATTGCGCCGCCAACCTTGCGGATCATCTCGAAATTGCCCGAGCGCCCCATTGCCATTGCGTGGGGGAATTCCGTGCCTCCGGCGAGCCGCATAGGCAGGCCATGCTCGAAGTCTGCCATAAAAATCGGGGCTATCGGCGAGGCGATTGTCAATTCCTCGATCATTCGGGCGGTGTCGCCTGTGGAACCATGAAATACGCAGAACGCTCCGGCTCCGGCTTCTGCCAGCTTTTTTGCTTTGCTGCGGATTTCATCATTAGAAAAATATTCCGCGCCGGATATCCGGCCGACTACTACCTGGGCAGCGAGTTCGTGGGATGACCATTTATCAATTCTTTTCATTTGCTAAATTAATTTATTCATTAATACTTACATTATTGCCCTCGATCCGGCTTACGTTTTCGCGGATATCGTCCGGAATTCGATCCGGCTGCATCGCCTCGTTCAAATGCACCAGCACCGCAGAGGCCATTGCCACCGGCGCCCCGGATGCGTCCAGAATCAGATTTTCGAAGCCGATCGAGCTCTTTTTTATGAAGTTAACGCGCGTCAGCACCGTGTATTTTTCGGTAAATCGTAACGCAGAGAAATAATCGATGTCGGCATGGACAACCATATAGCGATTTTCGGTGACGAATGTCTCAGGGCCCAACGGCAGCCCGGCATAGCGGAAATACTCAGTGCGGCCGCGCTCGAGCCAGTATAGGTACTTCACGTTGTGAGCCACACCGAATGCGTCGCAGTCTGCGAATTCGACCATACCTTCGATTTTATGATTAAATTTTTTGATATATTCCCGGGATAGTTTTTGTTTATCTGCCAATTTCCTCACCGTTCTTAATCTTATATAATTCTTTTATTTTGTAGTAAATCTCTTCATATGATTCGAAAAATCTCTCGTGGTCGGATTCTTTTTTGGATTTGAAATATTTGTCCAGCAAATCGAGGGATTTATCCATATTAATATAAATCTCTTCAACTTTATCGATATGTTCATAGTCGATATTGCTCAGCTCGAATCGGGTTTCAAGATCGCGCAGATTCGAGTGCGAAGCCTGAATGCTCTCGGATATTGACTCCTTTACGGTTTTGAACTGCACCGGACTGCACTCGCCGCGGCGGACGTTTTCGTAGAGGCTCTGAATCGACAGCCAGCTAAGAAACATATTATTTGCGGTAACTTCGGCGACCGATTCGAGCATTCGTGCGCGATTACTCTGCGCTTGGAGCGACACAGACGAAAATGCCACAATAATTATTAATAAAACTGCCCGCTTCATACTATCTCCGCGAGATTTTTTCGATTACTTGTTTAACAATCACGGCAGCCTGCTCTGCCATCCTGCGTGTGATACCTAGCCAGAATACCGCGCGGATGGTCGAATTGCCTATCGGGATTACATTCACCCCCGCGTCGGTCAGCTCTTTGTATAATCCATCCTGATTGATGCGCGGATCGTGGTGGAACATGACGATATTTGTCTCAACTGTCGACAAATCCACATCAATATATTCGGATTCATTGATTGATCGGGCAAAAAGTCCGGCGTTTTCGTGATCGAGTGCGAGTTTTTCCATATTCTCCCGCAATGCGTACAGAGCCCCTGCGGCAATGATCCCAGCCTGACGCATTCCGCCGCCGAGTATCTTGCGGATTTTGCGGCCTGCTTCGATTTTATCGCGGCTGCCGGTAAGGCATGAGCCAACAGGTGCCCCCAGCCCTTTTGAAAAGCATACGGAGACCGTATCAAACGGCGCCGCCCAGTCGATCGGCTGAATGTCAGTGGCGATTGCGGCATTCCATATCCTGGCGCCGTCGAGATGCAGCCCGAGCCCGCGGCTTTTCGCCAATTCGGAGACTTCCGAGATATATTCCCGGGAGAGTATCGTTCCGCCGTGGCGGTTGTGGGTATTTTCGAGGCATATCAACGAAGTCCGCGGATAATAATATATATCCGGACGGATGGATTTTTCGATTTCCGAAAGAGGCATCTCTCCCCGATCCGATGGTACCGGCCGTATCTGCACGCGCGAAATTATCGACGGCCCGGCGGTTTCGTAATAATATATATGCGCATCGGCTTCGCAGATTACCTCGTCGCCGGTGCGGGTATTTAAAGCAAGCGCAATCTGATTGCTCATTGTTCCTGAGGGCACATATAGCGCGGCTTCTTTGCCGAGCAGTCCGGCGGTGAATTCCTCGAGTTCATTGACCGTGGGGTCCTCGCCGAAAACGTCGTCGCCGACCGGCGCGGCAGCCATAGCTTTGCGCATATCCTCGTCGGGCGCGGTAAAGGTGTCGCTTCTGAGATCGATCATTTATTCCTCCTCTGATTCGGTAGTATCAATTAATTCTTGCTGCGCCGGAGCAATTGTATCCGCCGGCTGCGGAGCGGGATTGAATATATCGCGGGCTTTCATGCCGGGACCTGGAATGAACACAGGGGATTCGAACAAGGTATCGCGGGCGATTATTCTTCCGGATTTTTTACGCAGATATGCAGTATATATATATCCATGATCGGCATATGCCAGCCGCCGCTCAATGCCTCCCCTTCCGGGATAATTTTCGTCTAGTTTTTCGGTCAGGTCGCTTGTAATAGGCCGGACATCGTCCGCATCATAAAAATAAGCCACACAGATATATTCTGTCGAATCAGAATCGAAAAACAGCAGAGGATGCGTGCGGATCATGCTGTATCCGGCGTTGCGGACAAAATCCTGATTGGCGTCTTCCGTTTCGATAAACATGAAGACAGTCCTCTGGGCGCCCGCGCTGTCGGCAAAGTAATCCCTAATTTCGTATGAGGGATTATCCCGCAGAATGAACAAAAAAAAACAACAACGAATAATCCCGCAGCAAGTATCATAGAAAAATATTTTGTGAATGAATTATTCTGTTTCATTACATTACCTGTAAAAATGACATTGAATAACTGGCGGCGATTATCCCGCCCAGCCACATCACAAGTCCGACCGACACAGGGATCGAGAGATTATCATCCACATCGAGCGATTTCGATCCGGCTTCGACAATTCCTCCAATAATCGAGGCAATAATTCCTGTAATATAATAAGACATCGGCGCAGCGGTCATAAGCCCGATTGCGATTATAACCAGAATAGCCGATATAATAAACGCCATTGTGCCTTCGACCGACTTGCCGAAAAGCGGAGTCCGGCCCCATTTGCGGCCGATCAGAGCGGCGCAGATATCCGATATGATCAGAATTGTGAAAGCAGTAACCGCAATTATTTTCGGAAAAATCAATATGGTCATCACCGCCGAAAGCAGCACCCATGACGCTCCGTTGAGTACGAATCCGTCGGTCATCTCGTGAGGGCGGAAGATATTGCCGAAATATTTATATAGCATTCGCGCAACATACTCATTGTGCCGGCGGGAGATATCGACCGTAAGAAATAAAATCGTCAGGGGAATTAATATATATAAAGCTGTTTCACGGTCGAAAATTGCATAGCCGACAGGTATTGACAACGAAATGAGATGAATGCCCTTGCGCAGCAATTCATGGTTGTATGGAATGTCTGTATTTTTTGCCATATTTGTAATATTCATTTTCGGAAATTTGCTAAAATAATAAAATATGAAAACAATAATTCAAAACGCTCCGTGCAAAATAAATATCGGACTCGAAATCCTCAACAAACGCAGCGACGGATACCACAATATAAATACGATATTCCATCGGGTCTGCCTTTCGGATTCGATAGAAATTGCGCCCTGCGAAGAGCTGATAGTCGAGACCGATCCGCCGATGGGCATCCCGATGCAGGAGAACCTTGTCTATAAAGCCGCGCAAATGTTGCTTAATAATTTTTCATGTCGCAGCCCAGGTGCAAAAATAACACTTCGCAAGCAAATTCCAAGCGGAGGCGGACTTGGCGGCGGAAGTTCCGACGCAGCTACAGCTATGCTGATGCTTACGAATTACTGGCGTATCCCGATCAATATCAAAGAATTATATAATTTCGCAATGACTCTGGGTTCGGATATTCCATTCTTTCTGCACAAGGGCACCGCGGTGGCTCTGGGCCGAGGCGAGCAGCTCCAGTTCTTTAATTACACCTGTCCATATTGGATACTGTTGGTCAATCCTAATATCCACATACCTACCGCGTGGGCATATTCGGCGCTGGGCCGCTCGGAGGACGGCCGCAAAGCAACCGATCTGCTGTTCTATTTCAAGCGCTCGATAAAAAAGCCGGAAATGCTCAAAAGATATTTTATTAATGATTTCGAGGAAGTCGTTTTTCGGGATTATCCTGAAATCGAAAAAATTAAAAAAGATTTGTATCAATCGGGCGCGATTTTTGCTCAGCTTTCCGGGAGCGGTGCGACCGTATTCGGATTTTTCAACGACAAAGCTGCGGCATTCGAGGCTAAAGCTTCGTTTCCTCAATACTTTACGCACATGTGTCCGCCAGAGGATGATTTCGAACATCAATAATAGATTTGCATTTAATCGTAAAAATATATATATATCTGAATTGCAATGATAAATATACGGATTAATTATACTTTATGAACATATTATTAGCATCTGCCGAAGTAGCTCCTTTTGCCAAAGCCGGCGGCCTGGCCGATATTGCCTCGGCGCTCCCTATCGAATGGCAGAAATTCGGCCAGAATCCTATCGTGATTATGCCCAAATACGGCTTTATCGACAATCATCAATGGGACATCCGCCCCACTTACCTGACGCTGGTAGTGCCCATGGGATACTGGACCGAGTATGCACATTTGATGGTCGGCACTCTGCCGGGCTCGGAGGTGCCGGTTTATTTCGTCGAGCACGACGGATATTTCGGCCGCGCAGGTATTTATGGAGACCCGGACGAATATCCGGATAACGACCGCCGGTTTATTTTCTTCGATCGCGCGGTATTCGAAGCAGCCAGGGCTCTCAATTTTACGCCGGATATTATTCATGCGCATGATTTTCATACGGCATTTACCATGGCATTTCTGAAATCCCATTATCGATTTGATCCGCGGTTTTCGCGTACCGGCGGGGTTTATACGATTCATAATCTCGCATATCAGGGGAATTTCAATCCTGCGACCGCAATGGAGTATTCCGGATTCGGCATGAGCGAGTTCTATCCCGGATCATGGTTCGAGCACAACAGCAGCGTTAACGCAATGAAGACCGGAGTGATGTTCGCAGATAAAATTACGACAGTCAGCCCGACATATTCCCGCGAAATCCGTATGCCGTACTACAGCGAGGGAGTGCAGGACGTATTGAACGAACGCAGCGCTGATCTCATAGGAATACTAAATGGAGTATATTACGATGAATGGAATCCGGAAGAGGACAAACACCTGTATATAAATTTCGACAGCCAGGGACTTGATAAAAAACGCGCGAATAAGCATGCCCTGCTAAAGGATTTCGGACTTACCGATGAGGATGACCTCGATCTCCCGCTCATGGGCATGGTAACCCGGCTGGCCGAGCAGAAGGGCATCGATCTTTTGATCAATAAATTCGAGCAGTATATGGTCGACCGATCGTTCCGGCTGATATTGCTCGGTTCGGGCGACCGCACCTACGAAGACTTTTTTAATTATATGAAATATAAATATCCCAAGCTGGCGCTTGTTTATATAGGTTATAATAATAAAATTGCGCATAGGATAATCGGTTCGAGCGACTTTCTGCTGATGCCATCGCGATTCGAACCCTGCGGCCTTACCCAGATGTACGCCATGAAATACGGCACAATCCCGATTGTCCGCGAAACCGGCGGACTGGCCGATACGGTCGAGGAATACTACCCCGAAACCGGCGAGGGCACAGGCTTCCGATTCTGGCAGTATAACGCCGACGACATGGCATGGGCAATCCGCCGCGCGCTCGAGATATACAACGAGGAGCCGCACTGGGATCTGATCCGACGCAACGCATTCGCGCAGGAATTCTCCTCGAGCAAATCCGCTCTGGAATACCTGAAGGTGTTCAAATGGGCGCTCGAGAAAGTCAGACCATAATTATTTATAAATTAAAAGAGCGCGGCCGGGAATATCCGACTGCGCTTTTTTTTGAAATCAATAAATCTATTATTATTCATCTGATTTTTGCTGGAGCTTTTTTCCCTCAATAAAATAATAGACCAGAAGCCCAATTCCCCCAAATAAAATCATCATCGAAATAAAGGCCACAGGCTCTTCCATTCGGGAGTATGAATGCAGCCATGACCCCATCAGCACCCCAAGGCCGATGCCTATCAGAAAAAGCGCCGGTTTCAGAGAGCTTGATGATCTTTTGCTGACGTCCTGAAACATTTTCGGATCGGCCCCCTTTTCGATCATTGCCATGCGTTCGCGATTTCGCGTCGTATATATGATATAAACTATCAGTACTGTCGCCGCAAAAAAAGCTATCGGTATTAAAAGTCCTTCGGCCATTTTCTGTGCCTTTGCATTATGTGGTACATTTTCGTTACATTTGTTTTGACGCAGGGTATTTCACACTGGTTACATTTTTTTTCTAAATAATTATTTGTAACCGCATCAGCGCTCACTGCGTCAAAATAAATATGACGGAACCGGACATAGAAATAATCGAACAGGTGCTGGGCGGGAATATACCGGCGTTTGCCGAAATAATCGACAGATACCAGCAGCGTGTTTATTCGCTCTGCGTGCGAATCCTGCGCAATCCCGAAGACGCCGAGGAAGCCGCTTCGGACGCCTTTTTGAAGGCATACAAAGCGCTGGAGACATTTCGCAGAGATTCGGAGTTCCCGACATGGCTGTTTCGGATTGCATATAATTCGGCGATTTCGCGACTGCGTCAGCGGCGCTCGAAACCGGAGGCTCAGGCTCCGGAACTCTCCGATCGCGAACAGTTCGAAGAAAGGTTATACGAAATAAACAGCGCCCTCGGCCGAATAGCGGATAAGGAAAGACGAGAAATAATCCGCAAAGCGCTTGAGCAGCTCGGGCCGCAGGAGGCTGCCATTGTATCCTTATATTATTTCGAGGATAATTCCGTCGCTGAAATAAGCGGGATTACCGGATTGAGCAAATCAAACGTAAAGATCAAATTATTCCGTGCCCGCCTGACGATGGGCGATTATTTATCAAAAATTCTGAAAAATGAGCTGAAATATATTTGAAAGCCATATGAGCAACAACAAAGACATATTCCGCGATATTCTGCGAAATTCTCCGGAGGATACCCCCGCGCCAGATTTCACAGACAAGGTGATGCAGCGCGTTATCAGCGAATCAATCAGCAAAAGCGTACTTCGCAAGCCATCGATCTCGCGCTTTCCGATTTATATTTCAATATTGCTGATTGTGGCTGCCGTATTTTTTCCGGCTTTTGTCGGAAAATCCGATATCCCGAAGACCGCGAGCGTCCTCGATTATGATATTCCCCTCAGCCCGGTGAGTGATGCACTCGCAACGGTTTCGCAGTTCTGGTCGTCGCTGGCCTCTCTCGACAGCCTCTATCTGATAATTGCGCTGGGAGTGCTGGCCCTGCTTGCCATCGACCTTCTGTTGAAGCGCAGTTTTAATATTTAAATAACCCGAATTCCCAGAAATTGCAATTCCGCGCATTCGCGATTATTTCATATATTGCAGAATTATTCCGTTCAAAATGAATAATCGCACTGGCAAGTATGAAATTACCCAAAATTCCTCTGCATATTCAGATTCTTGTTGCTCTCGCGCTCGGATCGGTTTTCGGCGCAATCTTCAATGTCGATCCGCATAAACTCCGCATTAAATATACCGATACCGAACTTCATGAGCACAAAACCACCATCGAAAACTGGGACGAATTGCGGGTGGTCATCCCCCGCGAGACGGATTACGGAATAAAAATCGACACCGCCGCATTCGGCGCTGAAGACCAGATACAGATCATCAAATATTATAAAAAACTCTCCCGCAAGAAAAAACTCGACGCCACAATCGAAATCATCAAAAATCAGCATGTCGTCAAATCATACGAAAATGTCGTATCCATCCGCAAGATTCCGACAATTGCGACCGAGATTAAATTCATCGGTGATATATTCATCCGGCTGCTGAGCTTTCTGGCAATTCCGCTGGTGATTGCCTCGCTTATTGCCGGCGCGGCGAGCCTGGGCGACATCAAGAAACTCGGGCGAATCGGCGGCAAAACCTTTATTATATATATAATTACAACGGCCTTTGCGATAACGATCGGGCTCAGCGCAGCAAATCTTATCCAGCCAGGCAGGCAGGTCGACGCCGAATCGAGCAACCGGCTGATGGGCACATTCAAGTCCGAAAGCTCCGAAAAGATGGTTGATGAAATGGAGATCGACATCATCGAATTCTTCGTCGACGTAGTGCCCACAAATCCGATCGAGGCAATGGCTTCGGGGAATATGCTGCAGATAGTCTTTTTTGCGGTATTATTCGGGATAACGCTTACGTTTATAGAAAAAAAATATTCAGAGCCGGTGCTTGCATTATTCAACGGCATCAGCGAAACTATGATCAAAATGGTCGATCTGATAATGAAAATCGCCCCTTATGGCGTATTCGCGCTGATTGCGGCAACCATTGCCGATTTCGGATTTAATATATTATCCACACTTGTCTGGTATATTGTCGCAGTGCTGATCGGGCTTTTATTCCATACGATTGTAGTATATTCTTCTCTGGTAAGATTTGTCGGCAAATCAAGTCCGATGGCGTTTTTCAAAGGAATTCGCAACGCTCAGGCAATCGGATTTTCGACCAGCTCGAGCGCGGCCACTCTGCCGGTCACATTCGAATGCGTCGAGCAGAACCTCGGCGTGCCAAAACAGATCAGCGGGTTCGTATTGCCATTGGGCGCAACAATAAACATGGATGGAACTGCACTGTATCAGGGCGTGGCGGCGGTATTTATCGCGCAGGTCTATGGATTTGATCTCGGAATTGCAGAGCAATTAACAATAGTGATTACTGCAGTGCTGGCCTCAATCGGCACAGCTCCGGTGCCGGGTGTGGGTATAATTATGCTTGTGATGATACTCCAGGCGGTGCATGTGCCGCCGGAAGGCATTGCGCTTATTCTGGGGGTAGACCGTATACTGGATATGTGCCGCACCGTCACTAATGTGTCGGGCGATGCGGCAGTCACAATGGCAATAGCAGGCAGCGAAAAGGAATAATCATTTTTTCTTTTGAACTGGCTGCGCGGCTGCTTTTTCTTTTTCCTCGTGATATTTCAAACGCTCGGGAGAAGGTATGAACCGGCTGAGTGAATAATCGACCTGGACGTATTGCCAGCCGGGCTTCTGGTATTCCTCGGGCATTACAATGGTCAGCTTCTGTTCCAGTTTGCCGTGGTAATGCACAGGTATCCATTCCTTATTGCTCATATATAAATCGCCGAATCCATTGAGAATTGCGCTGACGTGCACTTTGGCAAGATCGGACACCACAGTCACCTCGCCGGAACCGGTCGATATGAAATTCAGTCGATTGCATGTATAATCCAGCGTATCCGCCGGCGCTTTGGCGCGTATCAGCATTGTCCGGTCTACGTTAGGATATGGGAAACCATTCTCTGTCAGGCTTTCCACGCCGTTTACCAGCCACGATTCGTTAACCGCCTTGCAGGATTCGTCCAGCTTTATCAATAAATGTGGCGTAAATGCGCCGCCGGGAGACATCGCGCCGACTGTCTCGTCCTCCTGGAACGAGCTGTAACGCCGCCCAAGCGAATCGATCCACAAATGGGCAGTCCGGCCTATCCAGGGACTGGTCTTACGGGTAACCGGTTCCATTTTGCCCTTTTTCTCTTTGGCAAGGTAGTCCACCATTTTAAACGAAAGGAAGTAATGATCATCCTTCGACACCGAATCGCAGGTGAGCAGCCAGCGTTCATAACGGGTACGCATCAGCGCGTCGTCGTAGTCGATAATTATGCTGTCGTACCCGACCACATAATAATAAAGTGAATCTCCCGGAAAGAATTTATACCGGAAACATGTGCTGTCTCGCTCGCGCATTTCGGGTTCGTTCGCGGGGTGGCTTTGTGAATACACATCGGCGTAATTAGCTGATAACAAAGCAATTATAAGCAATAAAAAGAATTTCTTCATGGAATTTGTTTCGATTTTTTGATCAAATATATAATAGTGTATAAACTGATAAAGCGGCGGATTATTGGAAAAAAATGGGATAAAGGAATAATCATTCCGCGAAAGAAAAATTATAGACTAATACAATATCCGGATGAAGGCTGCGGGTCACCGGGCATGTCTTTACCACATTTGCCAGCAATTTGAAATCTTTATCGTTAAGTTTATGCGGAAATACTATATCGAGAGTCAGCTTACCGATGCGTCTGAATGGTTCGTTGACCATCTCCTTGACTGCGCTGATTCGCAGACCCTCGAGCGGTATATTATTATCCTGCGCTTTGATTCCCATAATAGTCGCCACGCATGAAGCAATCGAGGCCGCAGCAAGATCGGTCGGCGAAATATACTCGGCCTTGCCGCGATTATCGAGCGGAGCGTCGGTCATAAAGCTATTGCCCGAAGGCGCATGAGTTACTTTGCAGTGGAGATCGCCGGGATAATCAACATCGATTCGAACGGTATGTTTATCAGCCATTTTTCACCTTTTTAATTATTTTTTTATAAATCAATAACTAATCCATCGTAGGCTATCCGGATATTCCCCGGTAGTTCACTCTCGCAATCCGAATGCTTTATCTGGTGGGCGATGTGGGTCAGATAGGTCCGACCGGCATTGATTTTTCGCGATACTCCGATCGCCTGCTCTATATTGAAATGCGTCGAATGCGGAGTATAGCGGAGCGCATCGATAATCAGCACATCGACATCGCGAATTTTTTGAATTACATCATCTGGTATTAAATTCGTATCGGTGCAATAAGCCAGATTGCCGATCCGAAAGCCGAGCACTTCGAGGCGTCCGTGCATCAAGCCAAGCGGCTCGACTGCGATATCGCCAATATATAAATTATCGTCATCTATTATGTTGACTTCGGTAACGGGCACTCCCCCGCCCATCTGCTCCGGCGGCTCGAATGCATAAACGAATGTCCGCTTTAATTCTTTAAATGTATTTTCGTTGAGGAATATTCGCATCGGGCGGCGGCTGGTATAATTAAACGCGCGGATGTCGTCGAACCCGCCTATATGATCGAAATGATGATGAGTATACACCACAGCATCAAGTTTCTTCACGCAGGCACGGAGCATTTGCTGCCGGAAATCCGGCGATGTATCGATTACCACGGTGGTTGTTGGCGATTGGACCAGCAGCGAGCATCTCAGTCTTTTGTCGCGCGGGTCGTCGGAGATGCAGGTCGGGCAGTCGCAGCTTATGGTCGGAATGCCCGACGATGTGCCGCTACCGAGCACTGTAAATCGCAGCCGGGGCCGCTCAGACATGGCGCTCGGCATGATATGAACTGCGTACCAGCGGCGCCGATTCGACAGTCTCGAAGCCCATCTCCTCGCCAGTTCTGCGGTAATCGTCGAATTCGTCGGGGTGGACGTATCGATCGACCGGGCGGTGCTTTTTAGATGGCTGCAAATACTGGCCGATCGTCATGATATCCGTATTAATTTTGCGGAGGTCTTTCATTACATCGATTACTTCGCCGAATGTCTCGCCAAGACCGACCATTATGCCGGTTTTCGTTTTTAGTCCGAATTCTTTGGACTGGCGCAAGACATCGAGCGACCATTGATAATCCGCCTGGGGCCGCACTTCGGAGTATAGCCGGGGCACAGTTTCGACGTTGTGGTTCAGAATATCGGGGCGCTCTGCGAAAATTGTGCGGAGCAATTTCTTGTCCGCCTTCATATCCGGGATAAGCACTTCGATCGTTGTATCGGGATTGAGGCGGCGGATTTCGCGGATAGTCGCAGCCCAGATTTCCGAGCCGCCGTCGGGCAGATCGTCGCGAGTTACGGAAGTCACCACTGCATGACGCAGCTTCATGCTTTCGATGGATTCGGCCACGTGGGTTGGTTCGTTTGTGTCGGCTGGCAATAGCCCTCCGGTTTCGACAGCGCAGAATCGGCAGTTCCGGCTGCAGCGGTCGCCCAATATGATAAAGGTCGCAGTGCCGTGGTTCCAGCATTCGCTGATATTAGGGCAGTGTGCTTCTTCGCAGACTGTGTGGAGCGCTTTGCTGCGCATAAGCTTGCGGACGCGGGCGAAATTCTCGCCTCCGGGAGCCTTTACTTTGAGCCATTCAGGGCGCCGGGGCCTTTGATCGGGCCCCGGAGCTGCTGTATTATCTTTTTTTTTAGAATTAGTATCAGGTTTGGTCATATATATAATTTCCGATTTATCCGAGATATGAACGAAGAGTTTTGGAGCGAGAAGCATGTCGCAGACGGCGGATTGCTTTTTCTTTGATCTGGCGTACGCGTTCGCGTGTCAGATTGAATTTTTCGCCGATTTCCTCGAGCGTCAGGCATTGGCCGTCGAGCCCGAAATAAAGTCGGATGACCTCGGCCTCGCGAGCCGATAGCGTCGTAAGCACCTGCTGCACTTCTACGCGAAGGGATTCGCGGATAAGCTCGGAGTCGGGCGGCGGCTGCTGTTCGTTGGGCAATACGTCGAGCAGTCGGTTGTCCTCGCCCTGTACGAACGGCGCATCGACGGAAAGATGGCGGCCGGAGATTTTAATTGTTTCGGCTATTTCGGATACGCTCATTCCAAGCTGGTCGGCGAGTTCGCCTGCGGTTGGCTCGCGTTCGAATTCCTGCTCGAGTTCGCTGAATTTTTTGCCGATTTTGTTCAGCGCGCCAACGCGGTTCAGCGGCAGACGAACGATTCTCGACTGCTCGGCCAGAGCCTGGAGAATTGACTGACGAATCCACCACACCGCGTAGGAAATGAATTTGAACCCGCGGGTTTCGTCGAATCTTTTGGCCGCTTTGATTAGGCCGAGATTGCCTTCGTTGATAAGGTCGCCAAGCGAGAGACCCTGATTCTGGTATTGTTTTGCCACCGAAACCACAAATCGCAGATTAGCCTTGACCAAACGCTCCAGGGCGCGGGTCGATTTCAGATCGCCCTTTTTGATTAATTTGGCAAGTTCAATTTCATCATCGGGTGTTAAAAGCTCCACCCGGCCAATTTCCTGAAGGTATTTGTCAAGAGACTGGCTTTCGCGGTTTGTGTATTGCTTGGTGATCCTCATAAGCGACTCATAATTATTTTGAAATAAAGAATATACCTGTTTAAATCAATATTTTTTCTTTGACGAAACTTTAAAAATTATATTTTCAAAAAATGCACGCGAAGTGATCGTTATCAGTTTTCCGACTTGTTTTTCGTATCGTCGCTTCCGGCGAGTATGCTTTTATATTGGCCTTCGGTGAGAAGCTGTCTGGCGGTGCGGATTATCCGGTCGTCGTCCAGGCGGCTCCCAATCACATAGCTGTAGGGCTTCAGTCTGCGCAGAATTTCGGCTTCGAGAATTTCCGTTATATCTTCTTTATATTGCTCGAGATACTTGCTTTCTTCAATATCGGCTGATTTTTCCAGTTTTTTAACTAATTTAATAATTTCGTCATTATTTATATTTTCTTCTGCGATTTCTCTGATTCTTTCGATTTCCATTTCAAGTGGGGATTCATATCGGAAATCTTTTTCGTTAAGGTAATTACTGAATTTATCAAGCACTTTTGCGTCCACTTCGAAATCCGCCGGGAGCGAATCCAGCGCGGATGTATATATATTTGCAAATTCGAAGAAATGATTATGCTCGAACAAATCGATTATAAAATCGGAGTACTCTTCCTCGCTGATTGCGGTATCGGGCATTATACCTTTATATTCCAACACCTTGCGGTGATTCTTTGTGTAAAACACTGAAGTATCCGGCTCAGATTCTTTATTTCTCAATAAATTAGCAAAGTCTATCTTCTGAATACTCCGGCCCGATGGGGTATAATATTTCGATGTTGTAATCTTGATTGTGGAATTATAAGGCAGTTCGAATACTGACTGCACCAGACCTTTGCCATAGCTGCGCTGGCCGACTATCACGCCGCGGTCGAGGTCCTGCATTGCTCCGGCGAGTATCTCGCTTGCGCTGGCGCTGCGGCCATTGATTAGCACGACCAGAGGTAGTTCGGGTTCCTCGGGATCGGTGAGTGATTTGTATGTAAATCTTTCATGAAAATTGCGGCCTCTGGTCGATACGATTACGCTGCCTCGCGGCACAAACATCTCGCATATGGATACCGCCGACTCGAGCAGTCCGCCCGGATTGTCGCGTACGTCTATGATCAGGCCTTCGAGCTTGCGTCCCTCGCGCAACCGGTTGAACGCCGAGAGAAATTCCTGTGCGCTGGATTGAGAGAACCGCTCAAGCTTGATATAGCCGATGCCGTCGCCTACATAGCCGCTGTACGAAACGTTACTGACGCGGATGCGGTCGCGCTTCAGAGTGTAGTGAAGGGTGTCGCTGATGCCGTCGCGCAGCACCCAGACGTCTACTTCTGTGCCGGGTTCGCCGCGTGTATATTGGCGTAGCTCTTCGGTCGATTCATTGAGCACGACTGCGGCACCTATCTTATATATATGGTCGCCGATACGCAGTCCGGCGTTCTCGGCCGGGAACCCCTCCTCGACGTCGACGATGGTCAGCATACTGTCGTAAACGCCGACGGTGATCCCGAGCCCATTGTAACTGCCGTAAGTTAGCAGCTCGAGGTCTTCGACTTCTTCTTCGTCGTAATAAACCGTGTAGGGGTCGAGTTTGCCAAGCATGCCCTCGATGCTAAGGCGGACGAGTTCTTCGGGGTCGATGTCCTCTACGTAATGGAAGGAAATTTCTTTGAATATCGCGCCGTAGGTTTCGAATGATTTGTTGATTTTGTAGTAGTATTCGTCATCTGCGGAGCGTAACTGAATGACCGCTGCCAGAAAGACAGCGGTCATTATCAGAATTGATTTTTTCATATATCGGGCTTTCGGATTCCAAAAATTAATATATCTTTTCGAACAGCCAGCTTTTTATTTTATGAACAGGGATACGATCCTGCTGCATAGAATCGCGTTCCCGGATGGTGACCGTTTCGTCTTCGAGGGTCTGCCCGTCTATGGTTACGCAGAAGGGCGTCCCTATTTCATCCTGACGGCGGTAGCGGCGTCCTATTGCACCGCTCGTATCATACTGAGTTTTGTAGGTTTTCTGCAGATCTTTGTATATTTTATGCGCCATTTCGGGCATGCCCTCTTTATTCACCAGAGGGAATACAGCCACCTGCACCGGAGCCAGCTTCGGATGGAAACGGAGCACTGTCCGTTTCTCGGTTTTGCCCTTGTCGTCGGTTACTTCTTCTTCGTCGTAGGCGTCCACCAAAAATGCCATCAGCGATCGCGATACTCCGCCGGAAGTCTCGACCACATATGGCACAAAGCGGTCTTTGTTGACAGTATCGACGTATTCCAGCTTCTTGCCGGAGAATTCCTGGTGCTTGCCCAGATCGTAATCCGTGCGGGAGTGGATGCCCTCGACCTCGCCCCAGCCAAACGGGAACTGGTATTCGATATCGACCGCATAGTTTGCGTAGTGGGCTAATTTATCGTGTACCTTCAGCCGCAGGTTGTCTTCTTTCATACCATGCTCGATGTACCAATTCCAGCGTTTTTCGCGCCAGTATTCGATCCATTTCATTTCATCGCCGGGCTTGACGAAATACTGCATTTCCATCTGCTCGAATTCCCGCGTGCGGAAAAGGAAATTCTTGGTGTTAATCTCATTGCGGAAGGCTTTGCCGATCTGCGCAATGCCGAAGGGCACTTTCTGGCGGGCGGTTTCCATCACGTTTTTGAAATTGACGAATATACCCTGGCAGGTCTCCGGGCGCAGGAATACGGCCGATTTGCTGTCTTCGGTCGGGCCGACGAATGTCTTGAACATCAGATTGAAATTGCGGACATCGGTCCACTCGCGCGAGCCGGATACGGGATCGGGAATCTCGTATTCCATAATTATATCGTAATAATCCTTGGGTTCGACTGCTTTGGCGAGCTTTTCCTCGATTTCGCAGGCTTTGTCGTTTTTTTTCTTTTTATATAATTTCATCACAAATTCTTCGATCAGATTGTCTGCGCGGTAACGCATTTTGGACTGCTTATTGTCGATCATCGGATCGCTGAACTGCGTGGTGTGGCCGCTGGCCTCCCATGTGCGGGGGTGCATCAGGATTGATGCATCGATGCCCTCGACGTCGTCGCGGTAGGTCATAGATTTCCACCAGGCGTCCTTGATATTATTCAGAAGCTCTACTCCCAGCGGACCATAATCCCAGCAGCCATTGAGTCCGCCGTAGATTTCGGATGACTGGAAAATAAAACCTCTGCGTTTGGCAAGTGATTGAATTACTTCGAGCTTATACATTCCTGACCTTTCGTTTTATAGTAATGATATGATTTGATTGCGCAAGTAAGATAAGCTGCAAAATTAATAAACTATCGCTCAAAATCATAAAGTTAAGGGAAGGAAATCATTTTTCGCAGCATTCCCTCCCTTTATATATAAATAAGTGCCTTCCGAAGGTTTAAAACCTTCGGAAGGCTTTCAATACTTTCTTCTCCCTAAATACCCTTCCGAAGGGTTCTAACCTTCGGAAGGCTGAAAGCATTCAATATATTTAGAACGAATCTATTTTCTGATAATCATAGGCAGAACCAGGACTGATTCCGCAGTCCGGATTCTAAGCATATAGAAACCGCTCGAAAGCGC
>CAZEMR010000030.1:0-35196 GCA_964513465.1 uncultured Hyphomicrobiales bacterium | reverse complement strand
CCCCCCCCAATTTCTGCTTGATTATTTTGGTGATTATGGATAATTTATATATACTTATAGTATTTCAAATCAATTAGTTTATAAATATGCTTGTCAATGGAACGCATTTCCGCACGATCTGGGAAAACACGACCGACAATTCTATTATCGAAATTATCGACCAGCGGCTGCTGCCTCACCGCTTCGAGGTCGTGCAGCTCCGCCGCGTGGACGATTTCGCCCGCGCGATTTATGAGATGTACGTCCGCGGCGCACCGCTGATCGGCGCCGCCGCAGCCTATGGGATGTACGTCGCCGCTATCGAAAACCGCCGCGCGCAGGACTTCGACTATGCTGTTGAATCCGCCGGGGAGAAGCTGATCGCCACCCGTCCGACGGCCATCAACCTTGCCTGGGCCGTGCGGCGGCAGATCGACGCGATGAAATCCCGCGACGGAATCGACGCGAAAATCGAAGCCGCGCTGGCAGGCGCCCGCGCCATCGCCGGCGAGGACGTCGAATTCTGCAAAAGCATTGGTCGCCACGGCGCTGAGATCATCAAAAAAATTGCCTCGCGGAAACGAGGCCCGGTGAATATATTAACCCATTGCAATGCCGGGTGGTTAGCAACGGTGGACTGGGGCACGGCCACCGCCCCGATATATACCGCCCACAAGGCCGGGGTTGATCTGCACGTATGGGTGGACGAAACGCGCCCGCGCAGCCAGGGCGCCAAGCTGACCGCGTGGGAGCTCGACCAGGAGGGCGTACCCAACGACCTCGTCGTCGACAACACCGGCGGCCACCTTATGCAGCACGGCATGGTCGATATGTGTATCGTCGGCAGCGACCGCACCACATTTACGGGCGATGTGGGCAACAAGATCGGCACTTATCTGAAGGCGCTCGCAGCGCGCGACAATGGCGTCCCGTTCTACGCTGCGCTGCCCTCATCGACGATTGACTGGGAGATTCGCGACGGAGTGCGCGGCATCCCGATCGAGCAGCGCGACCCCGCGGAGGTATTATATATGGATGGCCTCGATTCGGGCGAGTTGCGCAGCGTACGCATAGCCGGCGAAACCACGAGCGCGGTCAACTACGCATTCGACGTCACGCCCGCGCGGCTGGTGACGGGCATCATCACCGAGCGCGGAGTCTGCCCTGCGAGCGAGGAAGGCATACTCGGACTCTTCCCCGAAAAGCGCAATGGATGAGGGATATATAAAATATAATTGCGAATGGATTCGCGGCGCTCCCCCGCCCGTCGATGTCGTCGATGCCCTCAATCTCGGGCGCAATCTGCTGCGCGAGCGCGGACTGCTCGGAATCACTGAGGATGGTATCGGCTTCGGGAATATTTCCGTTCGCGGCGCAGGCAGGGAATTCATTATCTCAGGCAGCGCCACCGGCGGCATCGAGCGCGCCACGCCCGGGCATTATACTTATGTGACTGATTACGACATCGATCGGAATTTCGTGAGGTGTCGCGGCCCGATAAGGGCATCGTCGGAGGCGATGACACATGCGGCCATATACGCGGCCACGCCCGGCTGCGGAGCGGTCGCCCACGGCCACAGCCCCGAGCTATGGGAAAAATTAATCAATCGCGCCCAGGCAACCCCGGAATTGGCGGAATTCGGCACCCCGGAGCTTGCCCGCGAGGTAATGCGAATTGCCTTAACTGCGGAATTCGCGGAGAGCGGCGTCATCGTGCTGGCCGGCCACCCCGAAGGCATAATCACAATCGGCCCCACCCCCTACGAGGCCGCCCGCAGGATGGCAGAATCTTAGATAATGCTCATTTATTCTTCTGCATCATTGATTATGCTACCTACTCTATTTTCTAAATATATTTTCGAATAAAACAACACACGGCGTGATTTTATATTTGTTATTAATATTTTTATGGCGTATATTTTATTTATCCCATATTCCTTCACTCATCAAAAGGTCACGCGCAATGAAACAAATCATGTTATGCCTTGCCGCACTGATAGTCATAACCGCCTGCTCCAGCGAAAAGCCCACGGCCGAAGAAATCGCACGCCGAGTCGCCGATAATTACTCCGCTCACCAGTCGATCAGCTATGATGTGGAATACCGATTCAAATTCTTCAGTTCGGACGATACTAATTCAGTCGATGCGAAATGCATCCAGATCCGCGATCCGCAGGATTCGATCGTAAATGCCGCGATATGGTATGGCAAGGACCCCGATTGGGATAAGTTTTATATCGATGGATCGAAATTCAGTATTCAGCACACAAAAAAAATGATTTATGAAACAGTCTGTCCGTCCAAAGGCTGGCTCGGAGGCAACTGGGACGACGGACTGATCCGAATCAATTTCCTCGATCCCGAAAAAATCGTTTCGGCCGTATCCGATACTTTGCATCAGGTTGCGGTTTCCGACACTGCGATCGATGGCCGAGATTTCTGGCGGATAGATGTTGATTATCCCGACGACGAAGATTATTCCGAAATGCTTAAATCTTATTTCGTTTCGAAAACTGAAAATGTAATTGAAAAAATTCGTTTCAAAGCGAAATTCCAGGGGAATTATCAATATAATGAATGGAATTTATCCAATATAAAATTCGATAAATATCACAAAGAACATATGGCCGAAAAACTCGAAGAAGCCAAAAAGCTGGATTATAAATATGAATTATACGATCCCAAAACCGCAGCTCATAAACCAATGCTCGGGCCGGGCGAGGCGGCGCCGGACTTTGCTGGCGAGACTTATCCGGATGGCCGGTCAGTTCACCTGTCGGACTACCGTGGCAAAGTAGTCGTGCTGGACTACTGGTATATGAGCTGCAAGCCCTGCATCCAGGCGATAAAAGAAATTAACAAAATATCCGACAAGTTCGCCGGCAGAGACGTCGTCGTGCTGGGGCTTAATCCGCATGACAATGAAAACAAACACAAAATGCCCAAATTCCTCGAGCATAACGAATTCAAATATCCCATAATATTCGTTGATAAGGAAACGCCGGATTCGTATCAGGTAAGCGGCTATCCCTCGTTTTTCATAATCGGTCGGGACGGGAAGATCGTGCACTCCCACAGCGGCTATGGCGAGGGCATGCATAAATATCTCGACTCCATAATCACCGCCGCACTTTGAGGGAAATATAAATATTATATATCACTCCCTCAGATAGGTACGCCTTAGCTCGGCGAGGCTGGGCTGATCGCCTATGAAGGTGACGCGGTCGCCCTCGTGGAGCACTGTGTTGCCCTTGGGCACCAGGGTCTGGCCGTGGCGGCGGATCATTGCCACAAGGCCGCCTTCGGGTATGGTTATCTCGCGCAATGCCTTGCCGGCGAGCATCTGGGTGTCGTTCTCGCTGCTGACAACGAACGAGAGGAAGCGGTCGTCGTGCAGCACGGCCTCTTTTATTTCGTGCTCGTTGCGGGCGTCGAACCACTCGCGGGCGAAGCTGTCGTCGTCCACCCGGCCTGCGATCTGGGCAAGTATGCGCAGGTGCTGAGCGGGGTCTTTTTCGGGGCTGACAAGGAAGAATATTGCGAATACGGTGGCCTCCTCTACTCCGTGGTCGCTGAGCGGGTTGTCCAGCTCGATTGCAATCCCGGTGCGCGACCGGACGATTACCAGCTCGGATACGTCGATGCTGTCGAGCCGGAAGTGCGGCAACGCGACGCCGTGGGTAACCGGGGTGGCTCCGAGGCGGGTACCCTCGAGAAATTTATGGCGGATTTCGTCGCTTTCGAGCGGGATTAGCTGCGACATCCAATGTCCCACCTGGCCAAGAATTTCTGTATAATTGACAATCTTTTCATTTTCGAAATCAATAACCAGCGAGCGGGAGATGATGCTGTCGAAGGGGTCTTCCTCGCGCAGGCCCTTTTCTTTGAGAATGCCGCGCAGCTCGCGGTCGAGACCCTCGTAGCGGCGGCGTCCGAGGCGTTCGAATATGTGATATATCGCTCCGCAGCGGGCGACTTTGTCCTTTGCGTAATAATTATGCCAGACGATTCCGACAATAATAATTCCCACGCTGAACGCAATCGGCATTATTCCCATTTCGTAAATGAGCCACATCGGCGCGAGTATGCCCATAATCTGCATCCAGGGATAGAACGGCGAGCGGAATCCGGGATCGTAGGATTCGATACGGCTTTCGCGCATGACGATGACCGCCAGGCAGACCAGTGCGAACATCAATAGTTGGAATGCGCTTGCCAGCTTGGCAATGCCCGTGGGATTGAGAAATATCAGAATTGCTACCAGCGCGCCGACGGTAACGATTATGGATATATGAGGCATACCGTGCTTGCTGAGCTTATGGAATGCGTGGGGCAGCAGGTAATCACGGCTCATCGCCATCGGATAGCGCGAGGCGCTCATCGTCCCGGCATTGGCCACAGATGTGAACGCCAGCAGAGCCGCCACGGCCAGGGCCGCAGCGCCTGTGAATCCGAATATCGCGCGGCCGGCGTCGGCCACAGGGGTGATGCTGCCGGCCAGCTCTTCCATTGGAAGCACGCCGACCATAATCGTGGTGCCCAGCGCATAGATAATCATTGCCGTACCGAGCGCAAGCAATACTCCCAGCGGGATGTTCCGTTCGGGATTGCGAATCTCTTCGGAGAGGCTGGCGACCTTAGTCACGCCCACATAGCTTATATATACAATGCCGGTGGTGCTGATGAGCGCGTCGAATCCCTTTCCGAAAAAATCAGTGAAGCGGGAGTAATCAATATCCGCAAAGCCTTTTCCGATAAATAGCATCAGCAGAAAAAGCAGCCCGATTACGAGGAATAATTGAAGCTGGCCGCTGCGCTTTGCGCCGAAGATATTGACCACGCCGAGGGCTATCGCAAGCCCCACGGCTATTGGTACTACCGGCAGCCCGGGGATGAATATCCCGATATATGTCCCCATGCCCACTAAGGCAAAAGCCACCTTGAGCACCAAAGCGCACCATGTGCCAATCCCGCCGATTGTGCCGAACACCGGCCCCAGGGTGCGGTCGAGAAAATAGTAAACCCCGCCGGCACGCGGCATCGCAGTCGACAGCTCGATAATGCTGAAAGTAGCCGGGATCAGTGGCACGGCTGCGAGAAGATATGCCAGTATCATCGCCGGGCCCGCGAATTTGGCTGCCAGCCCCGGCAGCAGGAAGAATCCCGCGCTGAGCGTGGTGCCCGTGGCGATGGCGTAAACGTCTATCAGTCGAAGCTCTTTTTTGAGTTGGCTGGATTTTTTCAGAACCGGCATATGTATTTATAATTTATAAAAAAATGAAATGCTGAATCCGGATTCGATGATTTGTAATAATCTATTAATTTTTTAATAATAAAAAAGATAAATTTGGCAAATAGATGAAAATTTGACCGATTTTGAAGGAGTTCTGATTGATTTGTAGCAAAAATTGGATTTGCACCTAATATTTATTAATATTGCCCCATAATATATCCCATCACTCTATTCCAATTAATTATTTAAAAAAATGAGCAAAACTAAATATTATTCTATTGATAAAGATGAAGTTGTCGGTCGCCTCGAATCCGACGCCGAGCGTGGACTCGACCCCAAAGAAGCCGCCCGGCGCCGAGATAAATACGGCCCCAACGAGCTCCGCAAAAAAGAGGAAAAGGGCATATTCGAAATCCTGCTCGACCAGGTCAATAATCCGGTGATTTATCTGCTGGCAGCCGCGACAGTGGTGTCGTTCATCATGGGTGACGTCCCCGAAGGAATAGCTATCACCGTGGTGATTCTGCTGAATGTGATAATCGGATTCTGGATGGAATACCGCGCCAAAACCTCGATGAATGCGCTCAAGGAGATGGACAAAATCATGGCCACGGTTATCCGCGATGGCAGCAAGACGGACATCGACTCGGTCAATCTTGTCCCCGGCGATATATTATATATGGAGGCAGGCGACGTCGTCCCTGCCGACGCCCGCGTGGTCGATTCGTCCGAGCTTAAGGTCGACGAAGCCCCGCTTACAGGCGAATCCGTCCCGGTCGAAAAACACTGCGATGCTATCGACGAGGACACCTCGCTGCCCGACCGCACGAATATGATCTACAAAGGCACTTCGATAACCCATGGAAACGCCCGCGCTGTGGTCACCGAGACCGGTATGGACACCCAAATCGGCGACATCTCGCGAATGGTCGAAGAGGCCGGCGAGGAAGAGCTGCCGCTCAACCGCAAGCTGAACCGGCTCACCCACCGCCTGATCTGGATAATCGGGGGGCTGGCGGCGGCATTTTTTGCATTAGGCTGGCTTGGCGGCAAGGAATTATATTTAATGTTCCAGACCGCCGTGGCATGGGCAATAGCCGCAATACCCGAGGGGCTGCCAGTGGTGGCCAGCATTGCGCTCGCGCGGGGGATGCTCCGGCTGGCCGAACGGAATGTCATCGTCAAAAGGCTCTCGGCGGTCGAGACGCTTGGCGAAACCACCGTGATCTGCACCGATAAAACGGGCACCCTGACCGAGAACCAGCTTACGGTCAGCGTTATACGAACGACCGCGGAATCGCACGAAATTAAATGGAAGAGCGGCCAACCGCAAATCCAGGGCGACCCGGATGAGGAAATTCTGCGCCACTTCACCCGCATTTCGGTATTCTGCAATAATGCGAAGATCGAAGGCGGCCACGATGGCGATCCGCTCGAAATCGCGCTGCTGGAATATGCAAAAGCTCTGGATGAGGATTTTTATAAAAATTCGAAAGAAAAAAATCGGGTAAATGAAGACCCATTCGAATCAGAATCCAAAATGATGGGCACAATTAATGAAATTGATGACAAATATTATATTTCATCCAAAGGCGCGGCCGAGGCGATAATCAGGCTCTGCGACCGGATAAGGACTCCCGGCGGCGTGCGCGAACTTGGCGGGGAGGATCGCGAGGAATGGCTCGGCGCCAACGACGAGCTTTCCTCGAAAGGGCTGCGGGTGCTGGCCTATGCTTATCGCGAGGTCGATAAAAGCGGCAACGAGGAGCTTGCCGACCGAGATGAATTCGTTGAAAATATGATATTCCTCGGTCTCGTGGGGTTCATCGATCCGCCGCGCGAAGAGGTCAGGCCTGCAATCGAGGATTGCCACCGCGCAGGAATCAAAGTCGTAATGATAACCGGCGACCACCCGGCGACCTCGTTCAATATCGCCGAGCGGCTGAATATCGCCGACGAGGACGATTCTGTCGTCCGCGGCAAAAATCTTGATAAATACCTTGTCGAAGGCGAAGAAAGCAATAGCCGGATTGTCGAAACGCCGGTATTTGCTCGAATCGATCCGGGCCGCAAGCTGAAGGTAGTCGAGGATTTCCAGGAGGCCGGAGAAATTGTCGGCGTCACCGGCGACGGAGTGAACGATACCCCCGCGCTGAAAAAAGCCGACATCGGCATCGCAATGGGCGAGCGCGGCACCCAGGCCGCCCGCGAGGTAGCCGACATGGTGCTCACCGACGACTCCTTCTCGTCAATAGTCGAGGCGGTACGCCAGGGGCGCATAATATTTGGTAATATCCGCAAATTTATCGCATATCAGCTATCGTATCATCTGGCCGAGATATTGCTCATTGCGGCGATCAGCTTTTCGTTCTTCGAATTGCCCCTGTTGCCGCTTCAATTGCTGTTTCTGAATTTATTATCCGATGTATTTCCCGCACTGGCGCTGGCGCTCGGGCAGGGCAATCCAGAGGTGATGAACAAACCGCCCAAAGACCCCTCCGAAGCAATCGTCACCCGCACTCACTGGCTGGAGATCGGCCTTTTCGGAATAATCATCGCATTTTATGTGACGGGAATTTATGTGGCATCAAGGACTTATTTCGGTTACTCGCAGGAAATCACGAATAATATCACATTCTTTTCGCTTGCGCTTGCGCAATTCTGGCATGTATTCAATCAACGGGATGACAATGAAAATATTCTGAACAATCAGATCACCCGCAATAAATATATATGGTGGGCGCTGTCGTTCTGCATCGTGGCGCTTTTCGGCGCGTATTTTGCTCCCGGCCTCAGCGAGGTGCTCTCCTTCCGCGAGCTCACGCCCGGGATGTGGGCGATGATAGGCATCGTCAGCCTTCTGCCGCTCGTTACGATCCAGCTTATCAAGATATTTCGGCAGGGTCGCGAGAAAATTTAAAAAGCCTCGCCGGGAAATTTCGCGTCGAAAAGAGTAATCTTTAGCCGATTATCCAGTAGCTCGGCAGGATATATGGCTATATCATCATTAGCCGATCCCTCGATGCGGCGGCCGGCCAGGTCGAAAGTGGATTTGCCCAGCGAGCAGCACTGCACCAGGTCTTCGCCCGCAAGCGGGTCGATCCGCCGGCCTTTGTGGGTGCAGCGGTTTTCAAGAGCTACATATTTATCCTGGGCGGCGCGCACCAGCAAGAGGCGGATAGGCAGCGCGCGGCCTTCGATCCGGATAGCCCTGCCGTTTGCATTTAGCTCGGGCGCAAGATCGAGATCGACCACGACCGCGCCGTTGATATAAGTCCAGCAGGAGCTGTCGGCCGGGCATTCTGTGGCACACCGGCCGATCAGTCTCTGCAGAAAGCTGCGTTTTTTGGATAGATTTTCCATCAGGTTCTCCCCGATTTTGATTATCAGGCGACTATGGCATCGTCGAGAAATTCGACTTTGCCGGTTTCAAGATCGTAAATTCCGCCGATAATTGCAAGCCTGCCTTTTTCTACCAACTCGCGAAGTAAATTACTGGTATCGACGGATTTCTGCATCTGCAGGCGGACGTTCTCGCGGATAGTCTCGTTGATCGTCTCTTCGCGGGGCAGCCCTTTTGCCTTTGTAATAATTACGGCCGGCGATACGGCCTCGGCGATTTTTTTGATAAATGGCGTATCCTCTGCGCCGTCGATTGCGGCTGTCACCCCGCCGCAATGCGTATGGCCGAGCACCATAAATATCTTCGAGCCCAGATTGCCCGCGGCGTATTCGATGCTTCCCAGCGATACGTGGCCGAAAACATTGCCTGCTTCGCGAATTACAAAAAGCTCGCCTATGGTTTTGTCGAAAATATATTCCGGCACCACCCGGGAATCAGCGCAGGTAAGCATGATTATTTCGGGCTTCTGACCCGTGACGAGTTCTTTGCGCTGCTCGTTGAAATCCTTTGCTTCAATCGAAACTTCGACAAATCTGTGGTTTCCCTCGCGAAGGCGTTCAATCAGACTGGCAAAATCATCGGAGATCTGGTCGAGTTTTACTTTTTTCATAATTAACCCTTCATAATTATTTTAAAAAAATAATATATTTATCTTCGGACATTGCCAAATATGTTGCCGGCTCCCACTCCGATCAATGCATCATAGCCGCCGTTTTCGAATGACTGATAATATACGAATGCTAAGATTGTGTGGTTGCTGGTGGCGGTATTGCCTTCGAATTCGTCATAGGAATAATTCACGAATTGCCCCATATCCACGTCGTAGCGGCCGCTGCCATAAAGATAATTATGCCGGCCGCGGCGAATCCAGTTCCGCATTTTATAAAGTCGGGTTTCCTCGTCGTAATACATCGCCCAGCTTCCGTCGGGGTTCCAGCCATTGAACGACCCCGAAACGAATACCTCGTCGTGCGATACATGGTAATCCGGATCGAGCACCATCTCGACGTAAACGTAATCGTCATAATACGATGGCACGTTCCATGTCAGCATTGCGCCGTCGTCGTCGGAGTAATTATAATGACCGTTGCGAATAAAATCCGAGAAAGGCATGCGGATCAGTCCGCCAACAGAGGGATAATTGCCCATATTGGTCAGGTCGAGTATCCGGTAGCCGTTTTCCGCCGGGATGCCTTCAATCCGGAAATATTTTTCGACTGTTGAGAATCCGCTTACCCGGGTTCGGAAATCGTAGCGGAAACGATTGCGCAGCCCTGCTTCGTCGGGATCGCGAGAGATAACATATGGTTCGTGCCAGCGATGATTGCGATAGACCACCACCGTATTGAGCCGCGCTTCGAATAAAGATTCGCGGCTATGCACGCGGCATTCGACCGAATACGAAGTGCGGGTAACCGAAAACGCCGGTTCGTAGAAATCCGTATAGAGATCGACTGCGCACTCTGCGATCGGCTTTACAACGAAGAATCGCGCTTCGGCGATCGGCTCATCGCCGCCGTACATCTCGTATAGCTGCACCTTCCAGTTGCCGGAATATTCAAATTTCACCTGCGAATTGGGCGCTGCTATTCTGCCGCGGAATTTATAATAGCGGGCGTGGGTTGGCGCGGATTTCCATTCGATATTGCTGGTGCGATTGCCGGTTACGTTGTTGATGAAAACATTATCGTCGGGCTCCCAATCCACCGAACAGTGTACGAATTTTGCGTATAAATTGGGCGGCACCGGGGCATCGATGTCGAATTCGATAATAATCGAATTGCTGCCCACTGCGGGCGCTACCGCATTGCGCTCCGGATTGATAATCACAACGGGCGGATCGGCCTCGCCGCCCTCGCCATAGATGCGGATCATGCGTACCTGGGCGGGAAGATCGACCTTTTCGACGGGTAGATCGCCCTCCTGGGCTGCCGTGGGTGCAATCGCCAGAGAGATGACAGATATATATATAAATAAGAATCTTATCAAATAAATATTTAGAAATTAAGGGTGAATAAATAGCTGAATCCCAAGGCTATAGATGCCGCGCGGGGATTGAATTCATTCGTCAGGGTCTGGCCTTCTTCGGTCGGTGCTATATTGCGCAGCGGGTCGTGCTCGCCGAAGTCCTCATAAATCCCCGAGAGCATATATCCAGCCCTGGCAAAGAAGATCATTCGGCCGGTCTCGTCGTCGGCGATTGTTATTTCGCCGCCTATTTTGAATTCGGTCATTAACACCAGATTATCCGATGGGATTGCGGGCCCGAAATTGGCGGAAAGCGGCGCGCCGAAGTCGAATCCGAGATACATCCCCGAAAAGCTGAGCGCAGCGCCGATTGTAAGATAGGAATACTCGTGGGTATAATCATTGCCTGTATTGACCGCCTCGATATTATATGCATAATTATTATACATAATATTGCCGACCACTCCGAGCCGGGAGGTTTCCGAAACCGGAAAGTACATCCGCGCGCCAAAGTCGGGAATGGGATTGATGGCAATGACGTTTTTACGGCCCTTTGGGGTAGTGACCGCATTGATACCGGCCTTGTAGGAAATTGCCGGGCCGACCGAGTAGGGATAAATATCGCGGGCAAAGCCGTCTGCGCCGGTGATTAGCAGGATCGTCAGGATAATCAGAATTTTTTTCATCAATTATCTCCGATTTATGAAGGGAGAAATGATTTATTACTTTGTCTCGTTGCGGGCTTCGTTTTCGAGCTCTGCAACTTCGTCCAGGAACTCGCCAGCCGGAAACTGCCTGCGATACAGACTGATCAGCGATCTGGCGTCGTCGTATCGTCCGACGGCTACAAGAGTTTCGATTTTGCCGAAATAAGCCGGCTCGTAATATTCGGTATCGACATAATTATCGATAACCGAATCATAATAAATTAGCGACGACTCTGGATAATTCATTTTTCTGTATAGCTCTGCGATGAAATACTCCTTATGGGCCAGCTTATTGCGCAGATCGTCGATTATGCGGCCGGCCTCGAGGTAGAGCGAGTCGCGCTCGGGATAAAGCGTCTGATACTCCGAAAAGCTTTTGATTGCCTTCACCGTATAATCCTGGTCGCGCGCAAACGACGGCGACAGATTATAAAGGCACAGCGCGGCTTTGTACATACTTTCGCGGACGTACTGGCTGCCGGGGTAATACTTGCGGACGTTGCTGAAGTTGAACGCTGCCAGGATATACTCCTCGCGCTGGAAATGAATATCGGCTATCATATACTGGGCGTCGTCGGCATACTGGCTGGCCGGATACTGCAGCTTGAGCACCTCCAATAGCTTCATTGCCTCGCGGTATTCCTCCTCGGCCATCAGCTCTTTAGCCTGGGTGTATAGTTCGTCTTCGGATAATTCATCGGCCGAACGAGAGCTGGCGCATCCTCCGAGCGTAATCGAAATTGCGGCAAGCGCGGCCAAAACAAAATATTTTCTGAATTCTGAAATCATTTTCATAAATTATTATATATAAATTAAGCCAATGCCCGTTTTGAAAACTCAGGGTTTAATTCTATATTTTCATAGAATTTAAAAATAATAAAATTCGACGGCATTTTTAAACTTTATTCACCCTTTTTGTATTATCTTCGACATAAAATGTCGTTTGCGCTGTTATATTTGCAAATTATAGAAATTATTATACCAAAAATCTATTTATAAAGGAATAACACGATATGCAGCAATATTTAGTTTTCGATATCGAAACCGCCCCGGTCAAATGGGAATCGCTCTCGGAATCGCAGCAGGAATATCTCGTCCGGTACTGCGAAAACGAGGAGCAGATACAGAAGAAAAAATTCGAAATGGCGCTATCGCCGATGACCGCGCTGGTGGTCTGCGTCGGACTCCAGCTTATGCAGCAGAACGAGGACGGCGACTGGGAAATAGTCAGCCGCGCCGCGTTTGCTACCGACAATTCGCTCGAGGGCAAGGATACGAATAAAATCGATCTGGCCGGCGGCGACCCCTGTTATATATCCAACGAGCGCAAGCTGTTGGAGGATTTCTGGATGATACTGACCAAATATAAAAATGTGCATCTGATTTCGTTCAATGGCCGCAATTTTGATGCGCCGTTTATGATGCTGCGCTCGGCGGTACACCACATCCGGCCCTCGCGGAATATTATGACCGGCACCAAGTTCAACTACCCGCTGCATACCGATCTGATCGACGAGCTGACATTCTTCATGCCGCAGGCATGGGGCGCCACCCGCCGTTTCAATTTCGATTTCTATACGCGGGTATTCGGCATCAGTTCGCCCAAAGCCGAGGGCGTAGACGGATCGATGGTCGGGGAAATGTTCCATAATGGTCAGATCCAGGAGATTGCGGAATATTGCATGAGGGACATCAACGCCACCTGGGAGCTGTTCCTGCACTGGCATAAATATCTCAGATTTTAGAATCAGACTCGCTTTCGTCTTCGAATTCGTGGGATTCCATGATTTCTTCTTTTGCTTTTTTATCGTGGCGGCGGTCGAATATATATTTACTGACTTCGGCCGAGAGCAGGATAATAAGCGAGGAGTAGTATATCCAGATTGCAATCGATATTATCACGGCATAGGTGCCGTAGAATTTGCCGTAATTGCTTATCTCGCTTATATAAAACGCAAAAATATGCCTTGAAATTTCGATCAGCAGCACGCACATGCCGGTGCTCATCAGCCGGATCTCGCGCGGCAGCCGCACATTGGGCACAAAGCGGAATATGAAATAAAACAAAATGAACGAGGCAATCAGCGAGGACGCCGCCACTACGATTCCCGACAAAAACCACTCCACACGAGCGGGCACATACTGCTCGATTAGCTGCAGAATGAACGAAAGGCTTGGCACCACATAGGAATAGATCAATATCAGGATTGCCATTACGATGATCAGCAGAATGTCCTTCAGGCGATAGAGCACGAAAATTTTGGGCGAGGGCAGCTCGAATATTGTGTTCAGGCTGGTCCGCAGCGAGCTGATAAGCAACGAGGATATCCATAAAAGGCCGCCCAGACCAATTAGACCGAAAAAGCGGCTGTTGTCGAGTATCTTATTTGCTTCGCTCAATATTGTGTCCATTACATCCTTGGCGGATTCGGTCGGCGGCATCAAATCCTGAAGCAAATCGCGCAGAGTAATGCCGATATTCTCTATGTTGAATATCAGATTTACCACAAAAATGGCTACCAGAAACAGCGGAATAAGGTATATCAGAATATTGAAGGCAATTCCTGCGGCGAGCATATATATATGGTGCTGGTCGGCGCGGGTGAACAATCCGTCCAGCTCGTTATATGCCCTGTAGATAAATCCGCGAATACCCTTTTTGTCTTTAAAACGTTCGAACATTACTAATTTTTTATATATTTGGTCAAACAAAATCGGCGAAGGAAATAAATGTAAGCGAATTCGAAGCATGCTTGTTTCCCGCCGGGAACGAAAGTAATATCAATATAGTTTTATTTTTTAATTTATTAAAATGAAATTCATAAAAATCACTTTAATAATCCTTGCGGCGCTGGCCGGATGCGCCAATCCACAGCCGCCTTCGGGAGGGCCGCCCGACACTACTCCGCCGGTAGTAATCGCCCACAACCCGGCCGCAGGCACACGCAATTTCGCCGGCGAAAGCATTACCATCGAATTCAGCGAGTGGGTCGATAAAAACAGCGTTATCGAGAATCTACACGTCCAACCCGAAATCAAAACAGACTACGACTGGTCGGGTCCCGAGTTGGAGATCGAATTTATGGAGCCACTCGCCGAAAACACCACCTATCTTGTGATGATAGGCGGCGGATACAAGGATCTGCATAATAATAATCCGACTGAAGGCTTTGCGATTACGTTCTCGACTGGCGACAAGCTGGATAGCGGCCGAATCTCGGGAAATCTCTTTGGCGATGAAAAAAACGGCGCTTTCGTGTTTGCGTACAAAATCGACGCAATGAACGCTGATACGCTTAATCCCATCACCACCCCGCCGGGTTACTTTGTCAAATGCGGCTCCAGCGGCCAGTTCGAACTGCTCGCGCTCAAGGACGGCACCTATCGGCTGATTGCGCTGACCGACCGGTTTCTGAACCGCGTGTTCGATCCCGGCCAGGATGCATTCGGAGCTGCTCCGCGGGACGTCGAAGTCGTTGACGGCAAATCCGAACCGATAGATATAAAGCTCGGGCCGTCGCCGGATATCTATGGCCCGCTGCTCTTTGAAGTAACCGGCATCAGCCTCCGCAGCGCAGAGGCCATGTTCAGCGAAAATCTCTCGCCCGCAAGCATCCGCCCGGAAAGCTTCTCGGCGCGGGATTCGCTCGGGCGGGATTATGCCATAGCCGGCGCTATGCCCCACATCGAGCCGAACAAAGCGATAATATTTTTTAAAAGCGAATTGCCGCGGGATATTCCCATTTTCCTAAGTGCGGCTTATTCCGGCGAATATGCTATCCGCGACAGCGCCGGAAATGCGCTTCAGGACACAGCCGCCACCGCGCGATTTATTGCAGCAGAGAGCGCGGATACCTCGCGCCCGGCGATAACGCGGAGCTTTCCCGCAGACAGCGCGACAAATCTGATACCCGGCGACTCCATAATTCTCTATTATTCCATGCCGGTGGAAATCGCCGCCGACACGCTCGCCACGCTTTATAACGAGAGCGCCAGCTTCTATCATCCCGTTGATTGGGATATGACCTCCGGCAATATAATTAATATCCGGCCGCGCGGAAAGCTTGATTTCAATAGCTGGTATCGGCTGGAATACCGGCCCGGCGCCGTTGATGGGATATTCGGGCGCCAGCCGCGTGATTCGATATTCGAATTAAAATTCCGGACGGTGGACAACCGGAGTTGGGGCAGCGCTTCGGGTATGGTTCGCGACTCATCGCTTGACTGCGGCAATCTAATGCTTGCGCTTATCGACGCAAAGGGCAAAAGATATATATATAAACCCGACTCCACAGGCGCATGGAAGGCGCCGAATCTTCCAGAGGGCACATATACGTTCGAAGCATTCTGCGACGAGAACGGCAAAGGCAGCTACGACTATGGCTATCCTGCGCCATTCCGCCACGCAGAGCCATTCCGGAGAATTGGCCGCGAGATATCGATCCGGTCGCGATGGGAGGTAGAGGATATATTGATAATAATAAAATAGGGCATTCAGCATGGCCGGATGTGCGTTTCGCAATGCTTTTTCGATTAAAAATTGAAAATTAATAAAACTTTCTGTTGATTTAAGTAAATATTTAGATTATATTTAATTGGGAGCATTGCAAGAACATATGATCGGTCACATATGAATAAGATTAATATAAATGCCTTTTATGATACCATTTTTGGCCTTTTGGACGAAGGCATCATAATTGCTGATGTCCACAACGAGGCTCTCTATGCCAATAAGGCGGCAATCCGAATTCTGCATACCAAGGCCGACAGCATTGTTGGCAGCAGGCTGCCATTCAACGCGGTGTCGTCTGTGCGCAGATTCACCATTCCCAAAAAAGATCAGGAAATCGAAATAAAGGCCTTTTCGCGGCGCGAAACATTTGAGGGACGCAAAGTTAAAATCATCAAGGTCTACCCCGTCGGCGATCCGGTAAATCTCACCGAATCCGAATCGGAAAATGAAATATACCGGAAAATTATCAACCAGGCAACAACCGGGGTTTGCATTACTGCCGGCAATGGCGATATACTCGAATGGAATAATTACATGGAGTCAATCTCCGGGCGCCCCGCAGCTACTGTTGCCGGACGCAAAATCTGGGATGTGTTCTTCGAGATGAATCCCGATCGTACCCGCAAAGACCTGGCCCGCGACCTGAAAAAATATATCTCGGGCGGAAAATCTGCGGATACATTCGGCGAGCTATACGACCACCGTATAGTCACACCAAACGGCGCCGAGCGTTATATACACCAAAATTTCTTCCGTATCGAATCGGGCGATGGCCCGATGCTATGCTGCTTTATCAGCGATATTACGGATTATCACCAGTTGGAGCAGTCGCTTCACAAAAGCGAACGCCTCTTCCGCGAAATTCTGAGCGGCACAAGGCATTTTATTTACAGATTCAATGCGAAAGAAGACAAATACGATTACGTCAGCCCTCATATCCGCGATCTGACAGGCTTCGACCCCAGCGATATTATATATAATAATTTCGAGGATGCCATCGGGCGGATACACCCTGACGACCTTCCGGCCGTCCTCGAAGACATCCGCCACGCCAGGCATTCCGAAAAGGACAGGGTATCCTACGCATGGCAATACAGATATAGAATTTATGACGATACCTACCGCTGGCTGGCCGATTGGATAACAATATTCTTCGACGAAGATGGCGAAATCGACTGCTATGTCGGATCGATGTACGACATCACCGACCAGAAGGAAGCCGAAGTAAACGTGCGCCAGAGCGAGGAACTATTGCGCAAGGTGCTTGCCGCCACCTCCGATGGGGTCTGGGAATATAATATTATCAAAAAAGAAATCTACTGCAGCGAAAACTTTGCCGGAAAGATTGATCCCGATGCCGAAGGGCCTTATTATTCCGAAGATTTCTGGAACAAAGTCACCCACCCTGACGACCGCGAAAAATTGCAAGAGGCATTCAGGGATAATATTAATAGCATTACTAAAAATATTAATGTGGAATGCCGCTTCCGCACCGCCGGCAATCAATGGATATGGGTGCTTATCCGCGGCCGCATTGCCGCTCGCGACGAAACCGGAGATCCCGCGCGGATTGTGGGCACATTTACCGATATTTCCCGCTCAAAACAAACCGAGTTGGAGCTGCGCGAGAGCGAATTCCGCTTCCGCAGCATCGTCAGCGAATCAACCGACGGTATTGTGCTTACAAACGAAGAGGGGGTCATAACCGCATGGAACCGCGGCATGGAGAAAATCACAGGTATAAGCGCGCAGGAAGCCACCGGACGAAAATACTGGGAAGTAATATCCACCGCGCTCTACAATGATTCCTCGTCGCATATTGCTGAGCAGATTAAAGTAACATTCAAGGAATACCTGCGCACCGGCGATACCGAGATTCTCCGCAACGAAGACGAAATAAATTTATATCATACCGATGGCACCCGGCGGGATGTTCATGCATCTTACTACCCCGTGAAAACCGAGAGCGGATATATATCCGCAAACATTTTCCGCGATATAAGCCGAAGCCGCCAGTTCGAACGCGAGATCGCAGACAGCCGCGAATTACTGGCAGAAGTGGCTAACCATTCGCCGGATATTATATATAAAACAAATCTGGCGGATATGAGATTTGAATTTATCAGCAAAAATTGCTTCGATATGCTCGGCTATACTCAGGAGGAAATCATGGCGCTCGGGCCGGTAGCCGTTATGCAGCAGCATATGCACCCGCACGACCGTCAGAAATACGGAGACTTGGCGCTCAGACTGCGGGATATTCAAAAGGGGCGAAATTCTTCGTTCATTCTCGAATACAGAATCAGAACCCGCAGCGGCGAATACAAATATATGAGCGACTATATGACGATCTTTTTCGAAGGCGACCAGTCCTCGTATATTATTGGCGCAATTCGGGACGTTACCGAAAAAAAACGAACCGAGCACGACGACAAAAGCGTTCGCCAGCACTATCAGCATTTGGTGGACAATATCAACGACCTGGTGGTCGAAGTCGATTCGAACAATCGATTCGTTTTCGTAAGCCCATCGTATTGCAGAATGTTCGGCAAGACCGAACGACAACTGCTGGGCCGCACATTCTTCCCGCTGATACATAAAGAGGACATCGAACCCACCCGGCGCGCAATGGAAAGCCTCCGGGATTATCCGCATACGTGCTATATCGAGCAGCGCGCACTGACCAAAAACGGCTGGCGCTGGCTTGCGTGGTCCGATAAGGCAATGCTCGACGAAGAAGGCGAAATAGACGGCATAATCGGAGTGGGCCGCGACATCACCGAAAGCAAGTTAGCCGAAAAGAAAATCCGCTACAAAATGCAGCTCGAGCAGATGGTCGCCGAACTATCCAGCGAATTCATCACAACTCCGCTAAAGGAAATCGACAGCCAGATAAATAAAGCGCTGCGCGAAATCGGCGAATTTGCCGAAACCGACAGGAGCTATGTGATTTATTTGGACGAAAGCGGCAAAATTGCAACCAATACACACGAATGGTCGCGCGAAGGTATCGATTCGCAAAAAGATAAATTGCAGAAAATTGAAATCGAAAATGAAATTCCCGCAACCATTAAAAAGCTCCGTAATAACGAGATAGTCCACATACCGCGAGTGCATAATATGCCGGCGAGCGAATCCGAAGACCGCGCGCATTTCCGCGAGCAGGGCATAAAATCGCTCATCTCGGTGCCGATATTCTACGGCGACCGATTGATCGGCGCCCTCGGATTCGATGCGGTGTCCGGCGAGAAAAAATGGCCGGCGGACAATATCACTCTGCTCAGGCTGGTTGCCAATATGCTGGCAAACGTATTTGTCCGCAAAGAAAGCGAATCCGAATTATTTGCCCAGAAAGAGCTCTTCCGCAATCTGGTCGAAAATATCAATGAGTTCATATGGATCAAAGACCTTCATAATCGGCCGGTTTACGTTAGCCCTGGCGGCACAAAGCTTTTGGGGTATTCCGTAGCAGAGCTGATGGAAATCGGCGCCGAGCCCGAAGGATACAAAAAATATATTGCGCCATCCTCTATCGAGGATTACGAAAATATATGGAATAAACGGGATTACTATCTGGAGGAAATCAGGAAAAACCCCGATTTTACCAAAACCGTCGAATTCGAATATATCCGCAAAGACAGCGGACGTATATTCTGCGAAAACACAGTCAGCATTATACCCGATACCGAGGGCAACCCGCAGTATTTGCTCGGGATTACGCGCGATGTTACGCCCCAGGTGATTGCCCGCAAGACACTCGCCGGGCACAAGGGTAAATTTCGAAAAATAGTGGAATCATATTCGTTGCCGACCATGATCGTTAGCAATAAGGGAGAGCTGGTTTATACCAATCCTCCCGCGCGCGAAGTTTTTGGGATTGATCCTGATAAGCAGTCCGACATTTCAGAATGGTTTGCCAATTTCCGCGAATCGCGGGGTAGTGAATTCTGGGATTATATCAGCTCTAATTATCCTGTGAACGCAGAGGAGCACCTGACAGCGCCTGTAGCAGACGAGAAATTCGAAAAAATAAAAATCCGGGCCGTTTCGCTGGATTCGCACAATCTGTTGCTGATATGCGATCCCGCGTCGCGCCGTGGATAATTATCAGCGAATCTGCGAATATGCGCCCGCAATTCGCAGCAGCTCGGCTTCGCTTACCCGCGCATTATAGCGGGCATTGATTATGCGTCCGCGGGCTGCAGCGTAGCTGCGCTGGGCCTCGCGGAACTGCAGAGAGGATATCCGCCCCAGCTCTAGCTGGTCTATCGCGAGATCGAGCCGCTGGCGCTCTACGTCGAAGTTCTCAAGTTCGAAATCCAGCAAATCGAGATTTTTCGTATAATTATTATAAGCTCTCAAAAGCTCCGCCCGGATGCGGTTGATTGTCATATCCAGAGCGATATTTTCTGTTTCGAGCACGATTTTGGCGTTTTCTATCCTGCGGCTGGTGTTCAACCCATTGAATAAATTCAGCGAAAAGTTAAATCCGTAGCTGATGCCATAATTCGTGCTTGACTGAATAAATCCCGCTTCGGACGTTGAGGTCGAATAATCATATTTCGCGAACAGGCCTATCCGAGGCAGCAGCTCGGAATATTCCGTATTAAGATTATTCTCGGCCACCGAGTATGCGCCGCGGGCAAGCCTAAGCTGCGGATTGCGCGCCATCGCCAAATTCAGCACCGAGTCCCAGCCGATGCGCTCGCCGCGGTCAAAATCCGCCGCTACTCTGAATACTTCGCCGGGGTCGCGCCCCATAATTTCATTCAGTGTTACTTTTGCGTTTTCGACCATAGTTTCTTCGGAGATCAGGCCAGCGCGGTCGGTGTTCATATCTGCGCGTGCATCGAGCATGTCCATTCTCGAGGCTGCGCCAAGCTCGTACTCCTGCCGTCGGATAGCGACCCGCTTTTCGGAGATGCTAAGAATTTCAGTAGTAACGTCGGCCATCCGGCTTCTGCGGATGATATCATAATATGCGCGGATAACGCTTTCGATGATGCTTTCGCGGATGGCGATCATCTCGAGTTCGCCGATTTCGCTTAGCTTTTCGAGCCGGGAATAGCTGTTGAAATTCTCCAGCCCATCGAAGATTCGCCAGTTCAGGCTCGCTTCGGCATTGAAAGAATTCGATTTGGCGCCGGTTTTGTCGATGGTCTCTCCGCTTAGGAATTCGAGCGATGAATTATTGACGCTGTTGCTCTGCTGACCGGACACATCGAGAGTGGGCAAAAATCCGGCGCTGCCGATGCTGTAATTATTTTTAGCAATCAGCGAAGCATTCTCGGCCATCAGCAGGCTGTAATTATTTGCCAGTGCAATCCGGATAGCCCGGTCGAGCGAGAGGCTGTCTGCGGTTTGGGCATAGCCGCTGGCTGCGAAGAAAGATATAGTCAGAATCAGAATGATTTTGCGCATATAGATCGGTTTTTCGATGATGAATATTCTTATACAAAAATAAAAATATAATTAAATATATGGTAAAACGTAAAAAATATATATATACGCCACAAAATGTCTTAATTAACCAGTCGGAGTATCCTCATGAAAATCTTACCACTTATTGGACGAATACTGCTTAGCGCAATTTTTATCAATGCCGGATATGGCAAAATCACAGGCTCCGAGGGGACAATCGGCTATATGACCTCATACGGTCTGCCGTTGCCAGAGATAATGCTGATTGCGGCGATAATAGTCGAAATCGGAGGCGGGCTGATGGTGCTTATGGGGCTGTGGGCCAGATTCGGAGCGGGACTGCTGTTTTTATTTATGATCCCGACTACATTCATATTCCATACAGATTTTGCCGACCCGATGCAGATGACTATGTTTATGAAAAATCTTGCAATCATGGGCGGCCTGCTTATTGTGGCATATTTCGGGGCAGGACCGATTGCATTCGACCGATCGGACAAAATAAAAACGCCCGCCCGATGATTACGGGCAGGCGCAGGATTAAGCCGATAATATCTAATTAATAATTCGACATCAGCCGCCAGCCATCGCTATAGATGAACTGGAATACTTTGCCGTCAAGGCAACTGTGGGTGCTGTTGTCGTAATAGATCACATCGCCGGTGGCGTTATGGATCACCAGCATCATGCCATTCTCGCCGCTGGGCAGATTGGATGGCTCGATACTGTCGTCAGTTGCGTCGGTATATTTAATAACCGAGGCGTCGGTTGATGACAGATTGGAAATCGAATTCACAACTTTATAGCTCATAACCAGATTGGTGCCTTTGGTGCTGCTGCTGGTGTTGTCGAGCTGCTTCCATCCATCGGAAGTCCGGCCCTCGAACTTGCCGTCCTGGTAGCGGATTGCACCCTGGGCGGTGGTGGCGGACTGTCCGATTTTGATAGCGCCGTCGATATCGAGTTTGGTTGCTGGTTCGTTGGTGCCAATACCGATTTTGTTTTCCGAGGCATCTGCGAAGAAAAGATTTTCGATAGAGCCGTTAATTATGAAATCGGCGTCTTCGCGGCTGTCGTTGAATATAAAATGTGCGTCGATTACGTGGAATGCGTTCGTTTTGGAGGACACATCGGTGACCAACATGGGATTGCCGAGTCCGCCTTTGAATCCGAATGAATTATTGCCGACTTTCAGCGCGCTGCCGCCGGGAATAGCGGATGCATCGCCTGCTGCTTCGTTTTTGTAGCCGCCTGAGACTACGGAGTTTATCCCGCCTGCAATATTTTCCTCGCCGCCAAGAACGGTGGATTTGGAACCAACGGCTTTGTTTTTGATACCGCCGGCAACGATCGAGTGCAGGCCATTGGCTTCGTTCTGAAGACCGCCGAGTACGGATGAATATACCGCCTGTGCTTTGTTTCTGTCGCCGCCGCCGATTATTGTATATTCGGCGCTGGCTATATTTTCGTTGCCGCCTCCGATAATTGAATATTCGCCCAGCGCTTCGTTTTTGTAGCCGCCGAGCACAGCGGAATTGTTCTCATCGGCTTTGTTTGTGCTTCCGCCCGCTACTACGGCATTGTTCCCGGCCGCGCGGTTGGCATTGCCGCCTCCGACAGTGGCCGCGTCGCCCTCGGCTATGTTGAGCATACCGCCGGCCACAGTAGCTTTGCTTGCGTTTGCGCCGTTAAGATAGCCGCCGCCGATGGTGCAGAAAGCATAGTCGCTGCCCTCGGCTCCGGTGGTGCCGCCTGATGCCAGATTGATATGTGTGCTTATGCGGTTGCCATGCGCCTGGTTGTTGTATCTGATAATGCCGCTATTGCTGCTGCGGATGACGTCGCCGTCCTTCTGCCAGATGCCTTCGGGCGAGAGCGCCAGCCACGATTCGCCGTTATAGCCTTCGAAAGCTCCGTCTTTAAAGCGGATTGTGCCCGCGTTCTCTTCGTTGTTTTCGCCTATAAGGATTGCGCCGTTCACGTTGAGCACCTCGGGGGTCACGTTGGTGTTGAATCCGATGCCGCCATTGGCTTTAACGAGGAACTGGGCGGGTTTGCTGGAAAAAAACGCTTTATTATTGTCATAATCGCCGCTGTCGGCAGTGGCGTGAAATATCATTGAATAGTCGTGCAGAGCCTTGGCAAAGCTTCCGGCAACAAGTGTCCTTTTGGCGTCTGCGCGGTTATAATAACCATTAAGAATTACGCTGTTAAATCCATTTTTTCCGATTACGTTTTTAACGCCGCCAAGAATTGTGCTGAGCTCGGTGTGCAATACTTTATTTTCATAGCCATTGACAATTACCTGATATCTTCCGCTGTCGATGGTGCCTCTGTATCCGTTCAATATTGCGTTATATTCTCCGCCGCTCATCTTACCGGTTCTGCCGGTGCCGATAAAATTAGCCTGAGAGGATTTAATTATATTGTCATATCCCGTTCCGATCAAGCTGGAGGTTATATCGTCATAATTTTCTTCATTTCTGAAAACATGGATATGGTTCAAAATGCCGCATATCACACCGGCGTTCTGCATACTCACGGAATTGCTATGCCCTCCGCCAATAAATGAATTCCGTCTGGCATAATTGCCATACTGGGGTTTATCCGTTTTATCGGTGCGTGGTTTGGTGGTAGTATCTCCGATAACATTGTTGCAGCCGCCTGCGATTGTAGAATAGCTGGCCGCAATGCGGTTATGAGCGCCCGGGCGTCCGCCGCCGAGTATGGAGCTGCCCTCTACTCCTTCGTCGATAATATTGCCGGCATATCCCTGGCGCATGCTTGCCGCGGTATCGCCCGGTATATATGTTGCCGCGGTGGTGCCTGCGATTTTGATCTCTACATTTTTCTTTTTCTCGGTGTCGAGCACTCCGCTGAATTCATACTCGCCGAGCTGGGTCAGCGCGTATTTTGCGGTGTCGGCCGTGGCCGCGTGAAATGCCCAGGGCACCGCCGTAAACTGTGTGCGGCCGGAGATGGTGCCGCCGTCGATAGCGACTTCGAGCCACATATCGGTTACCGTATTTTCATATTCTATCGGATTTTTTGAACCGAGGAATACATTTATATATCCGTCGTCGGCCTGCAGTGTGTGGGTTTCCGTCCACAAAAGCTTGCCGTCGGTTTCGCTGTCGTATATCGAGAATACAACTTCGACTGATTTCGTGATTGGTTTGTCGTCGCTGTCTAATAGTCTGCCCTGATAATTAATCACGGGCGGGAATTGTGCCAAAGCAAAAGAGGTCATCATAAAAAAAATAACCGCAGTAATTAACTTGCGCATCATATCGCACCATCCTTATTAATAAAAAGAGATATACCTTAATAAAAAAATAGAAAAAAAATATTAAAAAAAACACTTGCATGTTTGGAAAAATTTTCTTCCCTTAGTTTTTATTAGAATTTTTCCAATGAATCGTATTCAGTCAACATCCTTCCGAAGGTTTCGAAACCTTCGGAAGGATCATATAGATTGTATCTCTCTGAATTGCCCACGTTTCGGAATGATTATATATATTTGTATTATTGTATTAATCATTATTATTAACTTTTAATCTGACTGATATGACAAACAAAGGCATAATTCTCGCCGGAGGCAGCGGCACCCGGCTATATCCGATGACTTCGGTATTCAGCAAGCAGCTCCAGGTGATATACGACAAACCGATGATATACTACCCGCTCTCGACATTAATGCTGGGAGGCATTCGCGACGTATTGCTGATCTCAACCCCGGTCGATACCCCGAATTTCCAACGCCTGTTGGGCGATGGCCGCCAGTGGGGGATCAATATAGACTACAAAGTGCAGCCCGAACCCAAAGGCATCGCCGAGGCTTTTCTGCTGGGCGAGGAGTTTATTGCGGGCGATCAGACGACACTGATTCTGGGCGATAACCTTTTCTATGGCAAGCTGGATTTCTTTCATAATGCGCTGCGTAATAATACCGGCGGCACAGTGTTCGGCTATCCGGTAAATAATCCATCGGAATACGGCGTCGTCGAATTCGGTGCGGGCAACAAGGTGATCTCGATCGAGGAGAAACCAGCCAGCCCTAAATCGAAATATGCCATTCCGGGATTGTACGTATTCGACGGCGAGGTAGCCGAAATTGCTAAAAATATGACGCCCAGCGAGCGCGGCGAGCTCGAAATCACCGATGTGCAGAAGGAATACCTGCGTCGCGGCCGGCTGAAGGTCGAGCTGATGGGGCGCGGTATTGCATGGCTGGATACCGGTACGCCGGATAGTTTGATGGAGGCGGGCTCGTTTATCCATGCAATAGAAAAAAGGCAGGGGACCAAGATCGCCTGCCTTGAAGAAATTGCGTTATATAAAAAATTCATTGATAAGGAGGAGTATTTCCGTATTGTCGAACGGCTTCCGAAATGCTCATACCGCGAGTATTGCATCCGGATAGCCGAAGAATACGACTAATCCTCCTTGGGAGCCACATCTAACGCGTCGATATGCTTGCTGATTACCTCGTTTACGAGACGGCAGTTGTAGCATATCTGGATTACGTGGTCGGCCATCGACTCCACATCGCCGAGGATCGAGAGATAGAGCATACTGCGCTTCATGTTGCTCTGCGATTTTTTGATCCGCTGGAGCTGGGTACGGTTGCATTTTCTGACCACATCGAGCAGCTCGTCGCGATGCACGGCGAGTATATCCATCTGGTTGAATTTCATATGTTGGATAATATCAGCGGCTCCTGCGGTCAGCTTATCGAGCGATATCTGTATATGCTCGATTTCCTCGATCTGATCCTTCGTCAGCTCCTGATGATTATTATCAACATAATCATAATTCTGTTTGGTAAGGAATCCGAGCCGGTCGGAAATATCCTGGAATGACGACAGCGCCTTGGTGTATGCCGGGCCCGATCGAATTTCCTCGTCGGGTGCAAACCGGAGCAGCTTCAGAATATCGCGAATAAGCACAGCGGATTTGGTATTAAGCTTATTTGCTTTCTTTTTGGCTTTTTTAAGCTTTTTCAGATTTGCATTTGATAATCCTTTATAGCTCTGGTCTGTGATGTCGGAAACCGATGTAAGAAAATCGCTTATACTATCGAAAAGCGCTTTGACTATCTGGCCTGCGCTGGAGTTTTCTATCTGTATCTGCATTTCGGCGGCGGTTTCTTCGGTTTCTTTATTCTTCGCAAATTTTGTAGTGTAAAGAAGCACGAATCCTGAAAGCAGAATAAGGCCGATTATTCCGTATAGATCAGTGTAGTATATAATTGCAGCGATAATCATTGCAACCAGAGATGCCATAAATGCCGTAAAGAACCAGCCGCCGATTACCGTTACCACGCCGGATACGCGATATACTGCGCTCTCGCGTCCCCATGCCTTATCGGGCAGTGCTGCGGCCATAGCAACTATGAACGTCACATACGTTGTCGAAAGCGGCAGCTTCAGTGATGTTGCAAACGAAATCAGAGCAGCGGATACCATTAGTATTACCGCAGCGCGTACGAGGTCGAACGCCGGCGGCACTCCGTCTTTGGTTTGTGGCGGCTTGAATTTGGTGGCGTCAAACCTTGCGGCTACTTTTTTGCGGAGGCCATCAGGTGTGATTTTTCTTATAAAATCGAACACGACCAGCACCATGCGAACGATTGCGCGGGCGATGGCGTTGGATTCGAAGTGCTCGTATCCCTCGGATTGCCGGCCAAGGCGGATAGTGGTATAAGCCACCGATTTGGCCTTGCGCGACAGGAAGAGCGTGGTAACCATTATTGCGCCCGCGATCAGTAAAAACCAGGTGTTAGCCTGTACCGGCTGGCGCATTATTTCCATAGATGCCGTCATCGGATTGTCCGTCTGGGCAGCGAAAAGATATGCGTTGAGTCCGGCCATAGGCGCGCCGATGAAGTTCACCAGATCGTTTGCGGCGAATGCCATTGCGAGCGAGAAAGTGCCGAACAGCACAATGAATCTAAGTACGTTCCATTTAGTAAACCACATCACCAGCTGCAGGATAACTGTCCATCCCACAAAGCTATATATAAATACCATCCAAAGATTGTTTTTGATCCAGTCGGAAACACCTTCGGACATAAACGACGCGCCCTTTGCGCCCTTGAGCAGTATGAAAAAGGTCAGGAAGGTGACCGCAAGGCCGCTCCAGATTGCGCCATATCTTTTGAATCGCTTCTGGAAATCGAAGGTGAACAGGAGCCGCGTGAGGTATTGAATAATCGACCCGACCACAAACGCTATCACAATGGACAGCAATATTGCCGATACGATTTTCAATACATTTCCTGTGTTTATATAAGTGAATACCAGATCGAGATTTTCACCGGCGCTGGTGAGTTTAATGAATGTCATCGCCAGCGCTGCGCCGAATAATCCGAATACAATGGATACGGTGGTCGATGTTGGCAGGCCGAAAGTATTGAACAAATCCAGCAGCAGGATGTCCTGAAACATCACGGCCACAAAGATTATCAATAGTTCGGGCATGAGAAAATATTCCGGATTAAAAATTCCTTTACGTGCTACCTCCATCATCCCGCTGGAGAAAGTAACCCCGACCATTACCCCAATCGCTGCTATTATCATTATCAGCTTGAAAGACGCTGCTTTGGAGCCGATTGCCGAATTAAGGAAGTTAACCGCGTCGTTGGCCACTCCGACCGTAAGATCGACTACGGCCAGAACAATCAGCGTGATTACAATAATAAGTTGTGTTTCCAATTTCCTTCGCTCAATTTAATTCAACATCCGGGTTTATTTGAAATCCATTATAAATATTATGCCACAAAAAAGAAAGTTCAAATATATAAATAAAAAAAATTCTCTGTGTTAAGATACCTTAACATTTCCCCGTATGCTGCTGTGGGCGGTTAATTATGAGTTAGTATTAATTGAAATTTTATCAAGGATGCGTATTGCGATTTCGTCGCTCACCAGATAGCCATCAGTAGTAAGGCGAATCATGTAGTCTTCGATAAATATCTTGCCTTCTTTTTGCAATGCGTTAATAATCGGGTCTAATTCCTGTGCGGATTCGGTCGGTAATTCTCTGGCTAATCGCTCGATATCAAGTCTGCCCTGACGTATATTCAGCATGACGTATTCGATAAGTCTATCATTTTCGGATGGTATTTCGCTGCCTGCTACAGGCGCCCTGCCGCTGCGCACAGCCTCGGCATATTCATGCAAATTCGGATAATTCCAGTATCGCTCGCCGCGGGTGTATCCATGCGCCGCCGGGCCGAAAGCCAGATAATCCCCGCCGCTCCAGTAGTTCAGATTGTGGCGGCACTCCAGCCCTGGCTTTGCGAAATTCGACACTTCGTACTGCCATAGGCCAGCGGCCGCAAGCTTTTCGACCAGCAGATGATATAGCTGCGCCTCGATGTCTTCGTCGGCAGGTTCGAATCTCGCGGCCTCCAGATCGCGCGTTAGCGGGGTGCCGGGTTCGTAGATAAGGCCATATGCGGAGATATGCGGCGCGCCGAATTCGATTGCAGTATCGAGCGTTCGATTCCATGAATCAATGGATTGCCCGGGGATGCCGAATATCAGGTCGAGATTGAAATTAGTAAAACCCGAATTTTTAATTTTATTAATAGATTTTATTGCCTGCCTTGAATCATGAATCCGCCCGAGAAATGCAAGCTCCTGATCGGCGAAGGACTGCACCCCGACGCTCAGGCGATTGATGCCCGTGCGCTGATATGCTTCAAGCTGCTGTGGGGTAAGAGTGCCGGGGTTGGTTTCGATCGAAATTTCGCTTTTTGTATTAATCTCGAAATTTGATCTGAGTGAATCAATAATCGCGGCTATCGATTCGGCCGGGAGCATAGACGGGGTCCCTCCGCCGATGAATACGGAATCGGCGGCGAATTTGGGATGATCGGAGGCGGCGATTGCGATTTCTTTAATAATTAGTCCGGAATAATCCGGAATCAGCGATTTGTCCGTGATCGAATAAAAATCGCAATAGCGGCATTTCCGCTCGCAGAATGGAATATGTAAATAAATTCCGGCCATCAGTCCGCCGACCTGATTTTGAATACGGCTTTGCCAAGGATTGCGCCCTCGGGCAGGAATCCGAAATCGCGGCTGTCGTAGCTCAGCGCGTGGTTGTCCCCCGCTACGAAGCAATATTCGTCGCCGAATTCATAGCTTGCGGCTTTTTTGCCATTTATATATATAACTCCGTCAATCATTTCTGCGATGTTGCATTCGTTTTCGATAGCATATTTATAATAAGCAAAATTCGTGCTGTCCAGCGCTATGCTGATACCCGGCCCCGGAGTGAGAAATGCACTGGCATCTCTGTCGTCCGGCGGCGTGATGCCGACCCATTCGCTGTCGAAGAAAACGCTGTCGCCCGATATTGCCATCACTCTTTTGATCGAGGGATGTTCGAGCTTTTTATTGACCGGGAAGTATATCGAAACCACATCGCCGCGCCGCACTTCGCCCAATCCGATGCGGATTCGGTCGGACTCCCAGCCGGTGGGGTATATATAATCCGGCAGGCCGAATGAATAGGCCAGCCGCGACACCATGACCTGATCGCCGGGCTTATACGAGGGATACATCGAGCGGCCATCGATGCGGAAGAAATTGACGACGAAAAATTTAAGGAATATTATCACAAAAAAAATGACAGCCGCCACTTCGACGGCCGCCATTATATATAAGAAGATGGTTTTCGGTTTGCTGAATTTGCGCTTGGTTTCAGCCATCGTTCATCAATCGATTATTGTGCCTATCCTCGGGAACCTGATCGACGAGAGCTTGTCGCCTATCCGGGTGATCGGCAGCGAAGTATCCCACGACCAATAGACGAATATGGGAGTGCCGACGACGTTTTCGACCGGGATGAATCCCCAGTAGCGGCTGTCGAGGCTGTGGTCGCGGTTGTCGCCCATACCAAAGCAGTAATCGCGTTCGACTGTGTACTGATCGGCGCCGACTCCGTCGATAAAAATGCCTTTGGAGTCGGCACTTACTTCATGTCCTTCGCGTTTGATAAATACTATCCACTCGCGGATATTGTCGCGGTCGAGCTTGATTATGTCGCCCTTTTTGGGTACGCGCAGCGGCCCGTAATTGACCCGTGTATATCCTCTGCCGTAAGGGAAGGTCTGCCATTTTTCGGATTCGAAAACTGGCACTCCGGGGTCGTGCATTGCGTGTTCCGGCATTGGCTGGGGCTCGCCGTTTACGTATAATTGTTTGTCGATAATTTCTACCGTATCGCCGCCGATAGCCACGCATCGCTTCAGGTAGTATTCGAAACGGCTGGGTTCGACCTCGTCGCGGTTGCCTGGGAATATGAATACGATCACATCGCCGGGTTGCGGCTCGCGAATGCCCGGGAAACGGAAGTACGGCAGCGGAACGTTGACGAATGGAATCACCTGCGGAGTCGAAGGTCCGTATATAAATTTATTTACAAAAAGGAAATCTCCGGTCATCACTGTTTTTTCCATCGAACCGGTCGGCACCACGAACGAAGCAATCGCAAGGCCGTTGATAATCATCACAACGACGACGGCTCCGAGCAGAGTCTTGGCCCATGAGATCATTTGTTCGCCGAAGGTCATTTCCTTCTTTTCTTTTTTCTGGCGGGATAATTTTTTCATAATTATTTTATATATAAATGAGAAAAATTAGTCATCGATGCTGAGCACCGCAAGGAATGCTTCCTGGGGAATCTCGACGTTCCCTACTTGTTTCATACGTCGCTTACCCTCTTTTTGTTTCTCTAAAAGCTTTCTTTTTCGGGTAATATCGCCGCCATAGCATTTTGCGGTGACGTTTTTGCGCAGCGCCTTGACGTTCGTTCGCGCGATAATCTTTGCGCCGATCGATGCCTGGATGGCTACCTCGAACATCTGCCGGGGAATCAGATCCTTCAGCTTGGTGCAAAGCCGCTTGCCCCAGTCGTAAGCCTTGGTGCGGTGGACGATAGAGCTGAGCGCATCGAGCGGCTCGCCGTTGATCATTATATCAAGCTTCACGAGGTCGGATTCCTTGTAATCATCGAACTCGTAGTCCAGCGAAGCATATCCGCGGGTAAGAGATTTTAATTTATCATAAAAATCGAAAACCACCTCGGCCAGCGGCAGCTCCCAGTGGAGATCGACACGCTCGGGAGTGATATATACCTGGTTGGTCAGCACCCCGCGGCGGTCCATGCAAAGTTTCATAATATTGCCAATATACTCGTCTGGAGTGATGGTCTGCGCTTTTATATATGGCTCCTGAATTTCCTTGATCCGGCCGGGGTCGGGCAGCGCCGATGGATTATCGATAAAAAAGGTTTCGCCATTGGTTTTGACCACCCGGTAGCGCACGTTAGGCACAGTGGTGACGATATTTGCGGCGAATTCGCGCTCGAGCCGCTCCTGGAATATCTCCATATGCAATAATCCCAGGAATCCGCAGCGGAAGCCGAAGCCCAGCGCATTGGATGATTCCGGTTCGTAGGTGATCGCAGAATCGTTGAGCACCAGCCGCGCAAGCGATTCGCGGAGATTCTCGAAGTCGTTGGCATCGGTCGGATAAATACCCGAAAATACCATTGGCTTGACTTCGCGGAAGCCGGGAATAGCGCTGTCGCATTTGCGTTTGGCGTGGGTGACCGTATCGCCGACCTTTGTGTCCTGCAGATTGCGCACATTTGCGATTATATATCCCACCTCGCCGGCGGTGAGTTCGTCGGTTTTAACGCGCTTCATACGCATTATGCCGACCTCCTCGACTTCGTAGACCTGGCCGGTCTGCATGAATTCGATCTCGTCGCCGTGGCGGATAACCCCGTCGAATACTCGGATATTGACCACTACTCCGCGATATGAATCATAAATCGAATCATAAATCAGCGCTCGCAGCGGCTTTTCGGAATCGCCGCGGGGCGGTGGAATTTTGTTGACGATGCTTTCCAGAATTTCTTCAATACCGGTGCCCTCTTTGGCCGAGGCGGAAATTACGTCGTCCTCGTCGCAGCCGATCAGATCGATTACGGATTCCTTTACCTTCTCGGCAGTGGTTGCGGCGCTCGGAAGGTCAATCTTATTCAGCACGGGGATAATCTCCAGATCCGCGTCGATTGCCAGATAGAGATTGCTAATGGTCTGGGCCTCGATGCCCTGGGTGGCGTCTACCACAAGGATTGCGCCTTCGCATGCGCGAAGCGACCGCGATACCTCGTAGCTGAAGTCCACATGGCCCGGCGTGTCGATCAGATTGAGCACGTAGGTGTCGCCGTCTTTGGCTTTGTATTCCATGCGGATAGCGTGCAGCTTGATCGTGATGCCGCGCTCCTGCTCGAGGGGGTTGTCGTCGAGTATCTGATTCATTATCATATCGCGCTTGCTGATAGTGCCGGTGCGCTCCAGCATACGGTCGGCAAGAGTGGACTTGCCGTGATCTATATGTGCGATAATGCAAAAATTGCGATATTTTTTCATAGATTATTTTAAATGGTGCAAAAGAGAAACTTCAAATTTAAAAAAGGTTTAGTTGATTATCAATGAATTTCGCATTTGATAAAAAAATAAAACAGCCTGAAAATACTCAGACTGTTCAGATGATATTATATTATATATATTAAAACCAGTTTATCATGTCGAGCCGATTGAATGGCGCTACAGTGATCGGCACCGATTTGTCCGGATGCACGTTCTCGAGCGCATCCATCCCGCCCTCGGCCTCGTCGACGTCGCGCACGGACTGCCCGAGATTATACCCCGCGAGGAACCGCGGCAGCCACATCTCTTTCATAATCTCATGATCGGCATTGGCAACGAATATGACCATGTGGCGTTCGGCGGCGCCGTGGATCAGGTCGTGTTCGTAGCTATTGCGCACCTCGCCTTCGGCGATCGACGGATCGTTGATTATTGCGATATAAGCCGCAGTGAATGCGCCATACAAAAGCGCCGTATCCGGCGGTGCGGCGGTGAGGTCGATGCTGTAGCTCATATTCTCGCGGTCGATAGTGCCGAATCCCCAGTAAACGACCCGGTAGTCGTGCTCGGCCGGGACGATCGAAATCAGCCCCACCCGCGAATCGGCCGTCAGCGCCTGAGCATCCTTCGCACTTAGCGGGCCGGAGACGTTGAAGTCGTACTCCAGGGCGCCCATGGGGATTGCGATAAGCATTATTAATATAATATATTTATACATGATATTCCTCCAATTTTATATATCAAAATCAGGAGATTTCTTTTTGTAATGATTTATCAGCGCATTTGTCGAGCTGTCGTGCGAATGAATTGGATTATTATTCGCCAGCTCGGGCAGAATCTTCTTGGCCAGTTGCTTGCCGAGCTCGACTCCCCACTGATCGAACGAATTGATCTCCCAGATAATGCCCTGGACGAATACCTTATGCTCATACATAGCGATCAGCTTGCCAAGCGAGCGCGGAGTCAGCTTATCGATGAGTATCGAATTCGTTGGCTTGTTGCCGTGGAATACCTTGTGCGGGGCAATTTCTTCGACTTCCTCGGGTTTCATGTCCTGATTGCGAAGCTCATAGCGGGCTTCTTCCTCGGTTTTGCCCTTCATCAGCGCCTCGGCCTGTGCGAAGAAATTCGACAGCAGAATCTCGTGGTGCGCGCCGATTTTGTTATGAGTTTTCGTAAATGCTATGAAATCCACGGGGATAAGCTGGGTGCCCTGATGAATAAGCTGGAAGAATGAATGCTGCGAATTGGTGCCTACCGTTCCCCAGATAACCTGGCCGGTACGGTAATCAACCGCATCGCCGGTGCGGGTGATGCGTTTGCCGTTGGATTCCATATCGAGCTGCTGCAGGTATTCGGGGAATTTTTCGAGATACTGATCGTAAGGGATCACCGCATGGGTGGCTGCGCCCAGGAAGTCATTATACCAGATGCCCAGCAACGCGAGCATGACCGGGATGTTGCGGTCGAGCGGCGCCTCGCGGAAGTGTTTGTCCATATCGTGCGCACCGGCGAGCAATTCCTCGAAGCGGTCCATACCAATATATAAAGCTATCGAAAGTCCTATGGCCGACCAGAGCGAATAGCGTCCGCCAACCCAGTTCCAGAAGCCGAACATATTCCGCGTGTCGATCCCGAAATCGGCGACGTCCTTCTCGTTGGTCGAAAGCGCCACGAAATGCGCGGCGATGTCTTTCTCTGTTCGGGCGACCTTTTTTAGGAACCATTTTTTTGCCGAGCGGGCATTGGTCAGGGTTTCCTGGGTGGTGAACGATTTCGAGGCGATTATGAATAATGTAGTCTCCGGATTGAGATTGCGCAGTGTTTCGGCCAGATGGGTGGAATCCACATTCGATACGAAATGCACATCGATCCCCTTGTCGGCATAGGGCCTGAGGGCATTGCAGACCATCTCCGGGCCGAGGCTCGATCCGCCGATGCCGATATTGACCACATCGGTGATTCGCTTGCCGGTCGATCCGCGCCACTCGCCGGAGTGGACATTATCGCAGAATTGGCGCATCTGGCGCAGCACCGCATCGACCTGGGGCATGACGTCGCGATTGTCCACCCGCATTGGCCGGCCGGAGCGATTGCGCAGCGCCACATGCAGCACGGCGCGGCCCTCGGTAAAGTTAATTTTTTCGCCGGCGAACATTTTTTCGGTCCATTCCTTTATCTTAGCGCCGCGGGCCAGATCGAGCAGCAGATCGCGGGTTTCGTCGGTAATAATATTTTTGGAATAATCTAAAAGAATATCTTCGAAATCGATATGGAATTTATGAAAACGGTTGCTGTCGGCCTCGAACAGATCGCGCATATGCAGCCGGCTGGCGGTGGATTCGTAATGGTCGGACAGATTTTTCCACTCGTTGGTGCTTTTGATTGTGCTCATTGGCCACCTCTTGGTTTATATGAATATGATAATTATTTCCGGAACGAAATCAGAAGGCAGATATATAAATAGAATATAAAAAGAAATCATCAAACACAAAATCGAAATTCAATATTGCTTTT
>CAZEMR010000029.1:0-35440 GCA_964513465.1 uncultured Hyphomicrobiales bacterium | reverse complement strand
CAGCGCCGGCCAGAATGAATCGCCCGAGGGCAGATATCGCTCGACTGGCCAAAGCCGCGAATCTGGACGCCAGTCCGGCGCCGAAGAGCAGCGCCGCAGAAACACCGGCCAGGATACCCGCAGCGTTGAGCCTCGCCGCGAATCACGTCCCGGATCCTCGGGTAGTTCGCCCGAAAGAAGGTCGCTCCCCGAATCGAGCACTTCGACTCCTCCGTCGTCCGGATCATCCGGCAGCGGCGAATCGGGCGGATCAGACAATCCACCGCAGAGACGAAAAAGCGATGGAGCTTTGAGGGATGTATTCAATCCGAGGCCCGAAAATGCTCCGTCCAAAGGCCCCGAACGCAGTGGTCTGACCGGCGCAACAAATCGGTCACTTCCGGATAGCAAAACCGAGAGAAGAAGCTCTGCCGACGCCGAAAAGAATGATATTTTCAGATCGACCCGGCCGGTGAAAACCGAGAGACCTGATAACAATATATATAATACAGCGCCCGAAAATTCGCCTGCGCGCAGAACGTATACGTCGCCTTCGAATACCGAAAGATCGACATTTACCAAGCCATCGGGCAATACTTCGAAGCCGTCGGGTAATTACAGCGCGCCTTCTCGGAAGTCTTCAACAAAACCTTCGGGCAGCTACCAGAAGCCATCCGGGAATACTTATACCGCGCCCAAAACGCAGTCGATACCCAAAAGCAATTATACACCGCCCAGGAGAAGCACACGGCCATCGGGCAATACTTCAAGACCATCGGGCGGCTATAGCAAGCCCTCCGGCAGCAGCTACAGCAAGCCTTCGGCGCCGTCGAGGAGAACATCTGCGCCATCGGGCAGTTCGAAAAGTTCGGGAAGCAGTTCAAAACCACAAAAGAGATCGAGGTAAATCATGAAATTCAGGACATTAATATCAGCAGCGATCGTAACGATCATGTCGGCGGGTGCGGTCAGCGCCCAGTTTATGGAAGATGCGTTAAGATATGCCGTTCCGAATGGAATATTCACCCCGCGTGTAGCCGGGCTTAATGTGGCCTATCACGGTATCGCCGACGACGCAGGAGCAATGGTATTTAATCCCGCGGGCCTAAGCCTTGTTACCAAATCGGAACTAACCGTCGGCCTGGGATTCACAAGGAATAATACCGAGACCAAATTTCTGGATAATTTCAATGAATTATCAACAAATAATGAATTCATCAGCCATGCCGCGCTGGTTGCGCCAATCAAAATGGGCGAGAACCGCGCATCGGTCGGTATCGGATATTTCCAGGAAAGCGATTTTGATAATAATATGAAATATTCCGGATTCAATAAGAGCAGCAGCCTGATCGGGTGGGAAGCCCAAAATGGCCCGCAGCAATTCGAGGACAACTGGGCTACTCAGCTTTTCCTTGCCAATACAAAGTTCAATACCCCGGTAACAGACAGCGTCGAGCAATACTCCTTTGTGCAGGAGGGCGGGGGATTGCATAATTTTATCGGTGCGGCTGCATTCGACCTTAATCCCAACGTCGCAGTCGGATTTTCGTTCATCGGCAAATGGGGCAGCTACAAATATACCCGTGAATACACAGAAACCGACGTTTTAAATATTTATGATTATTACGACGAACCCGATTATGACAACAATTATTATGGTTATTCCAATATCGATTTCAACCAGCTTCGGATGAACGAAAACGTCACCCAGAATATCTCCGGAATCACCGGCCGTCTGGCGCTTCAGTTACGCGCTCTCGATTTCCTCAGAGTCGGATTATCCGTACAGTTTCCGACCTATTTCGAAGTGGATGAGGACTGGAGCCAAAACGCAGAAGCCGAATACGACAATCCTGATGAAACCGGCCGAAAAATTTATAATTACAAGAATAACGGCCAGTCTTCGTATAATATTAAAACGCCGTTTGTATATTCCGCAGGCATGTCGCTTAATGCAATGGGCGTTACTTTTGCAGCCGGAGTTGAATATACCGATGCCTCGCAGCTCGAATTCAGCGATGGGCCGCCCCAACTCGACCAGCTCAATCTGGCAATTGTGCAGGAGCTCGTCGGCCAGGTTACCTGGGGCTTTGGCGCCGAATATCAACTGCCTCTGCTGCCAATCGTTGCCCGCGCCAGCTATGCAAGCACTACTTCGCCCTACGCCGACGATATCGCAAATGCGAATAAGAGCTACTTCTCGCTCGGAGGCGGCGTTTACATTGGCAAGAGCGTCCGCATCGATGCGCTGATGCGCTGGACCGACCACTCGGAGCTACGCACGAACTACGGCTCGTTTACCGACGGCTCGCATTATATTTTTAACAAGCAACCGCTTAATATCGCGCTCGGATTCACATACCGCTATTAAATCTCCATAATTGTATAAAAATTATATGGAATTTATAACCCGGATAAACTTATTCATTATGCCTCGCTCGAAGAGGATAGGAAGGATTACTTAAATCAGATAAAAATCAAACACTTAAACATACAGAAAATTCACATATAGAAATTAGAAATGAATGTATTATTAGTTTATCCTGAAGTTCCTGATACTTTTTGGAGCTTCAAACATGCCTTAAGATTTATTGGAAAAAAAGCATCGTCGCAGCCACTCGGACTTTTAACGGTGGCTGCGATGCTGCCGGATAATTGGGAAAAAAGATTAGTCGATATTAATTGCGAAGCCCTTTCGCAGAAAGATTTAATGTGGGCGGATTATGTCTTTATCAGCGCTATGAGCATCCAAAAAAAATCAGCGCGTAATATTATCGAACAGTGTAATGATGCTGATAAAACTATTGTCGCCGGCGGCCCGTTGTTCACCGCCGAATACAAGGATTTTGATACGGTCGATCATTTTGTGCTTAATGAAGCCGAAATTACCCTTGTCGATTTTTTGAATGACCTCGAAAACGGTACTCCCAAAAAAATGTACACCTCTGCGGAATTTCCCGATATTACTGAAAGTCCACGGCCTTTGTGGGATTTAGCGGATTTTGATAATTATGCGACCATGAATATACAATATTCCAGAGGATGTCCGTATAATTGTGATTTTTGCAATATAACTACTTTATTCGGCCACAAACCCCGAATAAAAAGCGTTGACCAGGTTATCAACGAACTCGACTCGCTATATAATTCAGGATGGCGTAAGGGCGTATTTTTTGTTGATGATAATTTTATCGGTAATAAAAAAACACTTAAAAAAGATTTACTGCCGGCTTTGATAAATTGGCGCAAAGACAAAAAGGGCATCAGCTTTACTACCGAAGCATCAATCAATCTGGCAGATGATGAAGAACTGATGAAATTAATGGTTGATGCAGGCTTCGACGCCGTTTTTATTGGAATAGAAACACCCGAAGAGCTTAGCCTGACCGAATGCAATAAAAAACAAAATCTGAACAGAGACCTCATCGAGTGCGTACGCCAGATTCACAGAAGCGGATTGCAGGTGAGAGCCGGATTTATTTTAGGCTTCGACAGCGATACCCCATTGTCATTTTCGACTCTGGTGAATTTTATTCAAAACAGCGGAATTGTAACTGCCATGGTCGGCCTGCTGCAGGCTCCGGTCGATTCATTACTTTACAAAAGGCTCAAGAAGGAAGGCCGCATTTTGAATAATATGTCCGGCGATAACGCTGATGGCAGCACTAATATTATACCCCGCATGGACATTGAAGCGTTATCTAAAGGCTATAATTTCGTAGTGAATCAATTGTATTCACCTTCTCTATTTTCCAAACGCGTAAAAACCTTTTTAAAAGAATATAAGGCTCCAAAAACAAAATTAAAAAACGATTTCCGTAATATTCATGAAGATATAATGGCATTTTTCAGATCGATATATATATTGGGGATCAAAGATAAGGAGCGTTTACAATATTGGAAGCTGTTTTTCTGGACATTAATCAGAAGACCCCTCAAAATGAATCTTGCTATTACATTTGCAATTTATGGTTATCATTTCAGGACTATTTGCGAAAATCAGGCATAATAAATCATTAATACATTGCCAGCCATATATCGCAACATTTCTGTGGAGCATATTTAATCTGCAAAATAGAATCCATATAAATAATCCGAATTCAAAGGCTTCCCTGACCGGGAGGCCTTTTGTTTTTGAAGTTTGGATATTGTTCTGAATTATTATCATTATATTAAATATTTAACTAAAAATGAGAGTAATAGGGAACTTGAAAATATGCCACTTTCATTCATTATTATTACTAAAAATGATTCATGACATTTGATGTAGTTTACCCTGCATCCGCTTCTGATTGTTTTCGCCGACAGGCGACCGGATTGCTTTCAGCGCGCTGGACAGACATAACCACAACAAAAGCCATATATATATTAAGGACGATACGAATATCGACACGGAAATGATCGCCGAATCGAAGGGAAAATCTCTTTATTTCGTCTGCCCGAAATGGTCAACAGACGGCAGCGGGATATTATTCTGGGGAATAAATTATGACGAAAATTTGGATCAGCAATAAACTTATGATATTGCGACGGGGGAGACTATGGCAATCGCGGAATCCCGACGAACATTCCACCCAGGCGGGGATGTCCCGATCGACCGAAGCTTGATAAATTCGCAATACATCTGGATCAGATAATATTTCAGCTTAATATAAAAAAAGGAGGGCCCGAAAAAGCCCTCCTTTTTTACGCATATATAAATATATCAGACGTATTCGCGGATTTGAAGTTCGCCTTTGTGGGCATAGTGAACAGCTTCGGCCATGGCCTGCATTTCGTCCTCGCCGGGATAAACGCTGATCGGCGCAATGAACGATGTGCGTTTGCTGATCCACTTAATCAGCGGCTCGGATTTGGCGAGTCCGCCGGTGAGCAGAATAGCGTCCACATTGCCCTCGAGCACTGTGGCGCAGGCGCCGATTTCTTTTGCAATCTGATAGGCCATCGCCAGATATACCATTTTGGCTTTCTGATCGCCTTTTCCCATATTTTGTTCGACTTCGTAAGCATCGTTGGTGCCGAGATATGCGACCATACCGCCCTTGCCGGTGATCATCTTTTTGACTTCATGCAACTGATATTTGCCGGAAAAGCATAATCTGGTCAAAGCGCCAACCGGTAGCTGACCGGTGCGTTCGGGCGAAAACGGCCCTTCGCCGTCAAGCCCGTTATTGACGTCAATCACACGGCCGTTCTTGTGGGCGCCGACCGTAATGCCGCCGCCCATGTGAGCGACAATAAGATTAAGCTCGTCGTAAGATTTCTTATTCTCGCGTGCGTATCGCCGTGATACCGCCTTCTGGTTTAGCGCATGGAATATACTCACGCGCGGCATTTCCGGGCGTCCGGAGTAGCGTGCGATTTCGTCCATTTCGTCCACGACGACCGGATCGACAATATAAGCATTGACGTCTTTGCCGGTTTCGCGGGCAATCTCGCGCGCCAGTATGCCGCCGAGATTCGAGGCATGCTCGCCCATAATGCCTTTGCGGAGGTCTTCGACCAGCGCATTGTTGACTTTATATATTCCGCCGGGAATGGGCTTCAGCATTCCGCCGCGTCCGACGACAGCTTCGATATCGCTGATTTCGACGTTCTCCTCTTTGAGCGCGTCGAGAATAATTCTCTTACGAAAATCGTACTGATCGGTGATATTGCGATATTCGGCGAGCACATCGGCTTTGTGGCGCAATATCTTTACAAACAGCAATTCCAGATCGTTCCAGTATGCTATCTTGGTGGAGGTCGATCCGGGATTTATAGATAATACTTTCATAATATTTTCTCCTGATTAAAATGATGCTGCCAATGCAATCGACATTAATTTGCTTCTGTCCGAATCCGCGCGCGAGGTAAGCACTATCGGCGCGGCTGCTCCGAGAATAATCGCTGCAACGGTTGCCCCGCCGAAATATGTAAAACTCTTATAAAGCGCATTAGCTACTTCGATATTCGGCGCAAACAGCAGATCGGCATCGCCTGCTACTTCGCTTTCGATACCTTTATGATGCGCGGCTTCTTTGGATATGCAATTATCAAACGCCAGCGGCCCGTCGATTGTGCATCCCTTAATCTGCTTGCGGCGGTTCATCTGGGTCAGCAGCGCGGCGTCCAGAGTAGCCGGCATCTTGGGATTCACGTTCTCGACAGCGGCCAGGCATGCCACTTTTGGATTTTCGATTCCGAGGCGATGGAACATATCGACCGAATTATTAATAATTCCGATTTTGCCTTGCAAATCCGGCGAGATATTCTGAGCGGCGTCGGTCAGCGCGACCAGCTTGTGGTAACGCTCTATCTCGAAGAATCCGATATGGCTCAGCAATGCACCTTTGCGCAGCCCCTTTTCCTTATCAAGGATTGCGCGCAGGAAGTCAGCCGTCGATACGAGGCCTTTCATCAGGATATGAGCCTTGCCATTGCGAACGAGTGTGGTGCATATACGCGCCGATTCCGCCGGATCGTTTTGGGGAATAATCCGAATTTTGGAAATATCAAAATCAATATTCCCGGCCATATCTTTGATTTTCGATTCCTCGCCCACGAGTACAGCGTCTGCGATACCCTCGTTGTATGCGTCGCGGACGGCGCTTAGCACGGCTTCGTCTGCGGCGGCGGTCACTGCGATTGTTTTCTTGGTCTTACTTTTAGCTATGTCAATAAATTTATTCAGAGAATTTAATTCCATTTTCTTTTCCTTATTTGAATATATTATTCCTGGGAAAGATCGCCTGTTACTTTTTCGACTTCGTCGAGAATCTCGCCGGATTTTACAAGCTGCTTCATCGCAGTATGGTCGTTATAAAGCGGGCGGTCAATGTCCAGATGATCGACATATTTCCGGATTACTTCCTTGGCTTTGCGCACGCCGTCGCCTGGTGTGAACTCGCGGAAATCGAGAGCCTGAGCCGCTGCCATAAATTCGATACCCAGCACTCCATAGGCATTGTCGAGTATCTGGCCGTTTTTGATAGCGGTATTCATACCCATCGATACGAAGTCCTCCTGGTCGGCTGCTGCCGGTATCGACTGGATCGATGCCGGGGTCGAGAGAATTCTCTGCTCGACGATCAGCGAATCGGCGGTGTACTGGCTAAGCATCATTCCGGAGAACATACCTGCGCCTTTGGTCAAAAATGCGGGCAATCCCACACTGAGAGCGGGATTCAGAAGGCGGTTCAGTCTGCGTTCGGAAAGCACGCTGGCCATCGTAATTGTCGCTCCGGCCATATCCATGGGGACTGCAACCGGTGTGCCCTGGAAGTTCGCGCCCGAAAGCTGAATGCCATCGTCGGGAAGGAATATCGGATTATCGCCGACTCCGTTGAGCTCGATTTCGACCTGGCTGCGGGCATATGCGCAAGCGTCGTGGGCCGCGCCGATTACCTGCGGGGTCGAGCGCATCGAATATGCGTCCTGTACCTTTGTTTTCATTTTTCCGCTAAGCAGGTCGCTGCCCTTGATTACCTTCATTAATGCGAGTGCGGTACGCTGGGCGCCTTTGAATCCGCGGATTTTATGAATGCGGATGTCGTATGGCTTCATATTTCCGAGCAATGCCTCGAGCGACATCGCGGCGGCGATCTCGAACTGCTTCAGCAGGCGTTCAAAATCATAGAGGTGCAGCGCGCTCATTGCGGTGAGCACGTTCGAGCCGTTGATTGTGGCGAGTCCGTCTCTTGCCTGCAGACCGGGAACCGGTATGCCTGCTTTTTCGAGTGCTTTGCGGCCGGGGAGGCGTTCGCCCTCGTAATATGCTTCGCCTTCGCCCATCATCAGCAGCGCGATCTGCGACATCGGAGCAAGGTCGCCGCAAGCGCCGACTGAACCCTTCTGGCAGACCACCGGGGTGACGCCCTTATTGACCATATCGACGAGCGTCTGGGTGATCTCCGGGCGGCAGCCGGAGTTGCCGTGTGCGTGGACGTTGATGCGTCCGACCATAGCGGCGCGGACGTATTCGATTGGAGCAGGGTCGCCGATGCCGGCGCTGTGGTTATATATAAGATATTTCTGGAAATCCTGGATCTGGTCGTCATTTAGCACTATCTCGGAAAACTCGCCGATACCAGTGTTGACGCCGTACATGATTTCTTTCTGCTGGATTTTTTCTTCAAGCATTGCGCGGCATTTTTTGATTCTTTCTACCGAATCCTGAGTGAGTTCTACTTTCTCTCCGCCGCGGGCGATCTGGTGGACTTTTTCGATCGAAAGCCCTTCGCCATTTATTTTGATTGCCATTTTAATTTCTCCTTTTCTGTTCAAATAAAATAGAAAATTCCCCCGCCACCCGGCGAGGGAATAACTATGTATATATATTTACGCCATCAGGGTGCAGATAGCAGCCACGTTGACCATGTCGTCGGCGCTGCAGCCGCGCGACAGATCGCAATATGGCTTTTTGAGACCCTGCACCACCGGGCCGACTGCTTCGGCGCCGGCAAGGCGTTCTGTTAATTTATAGCCGATGTTCCCGGCGTTGAGGTCGGGGAATACAAGTACATTCGCTTTGCCTGCTACTTCAGAACCTGGGAACTTGCGCTCGCCGATTGCGGAAATGATTGCTGCGTCGAGCTGCATTTCGCCGTCAGTCGGGATTTCGGGAGCTTTTTCTTTAACTAATTTTGTGGCTTCCTTGACTTTATCGACCAGAGGATGGTCGGCGCTGCCGTTTGTCGAGAACGAAAGCATAGCCACTCGGGATTTCTCGCCCGTTACCGCCTGGAAGTTCTTAGCCGAGCTGATTGCGATGTCGGCAAGCTGCTTGGCGTCGGGATCGGGATTGACCGCGCAGTCTGCAAAGCAGAGCAGGCGATCGGGGAATACCATAATAAAATAGCTGCTGACGATCGAGATGCCCTCGGCCACTCCCACGGAGTAGATAGCCGCGCGGAGCACGTTGCCGGTCGATGATACATTGCCGCCCACGCAGGCTGCGATTTCGTCGGTCTCGAGAAGGAATCCGCCGAAATACAGCGGATCGAGTACGGTTTTTGCTGCTTCCTCTTTGCTCATGCCTTTGTGTTTTCTCTTCTCGTAGAGCATATCTGCGAATTTATCTTTGAGCGGGGATTTTTCGGGATCGACAATCTCGATACCGTCGAGCGCGATATTATTCTCTTTTGCAATTCCGCTGATTTTTGCTTCGTTGCCAACCAGCACAGGCCGGGCGATTTTCTCGTCGGCAAGCGTTCTGGCGGCTGCTATCGAGCGAATATCCTCGGCGTCGGGGAAAGCGCATTTCAGATTTTTCTGCTTCGCTTTATTTCTTATTTCATCAATAAATTTTACTGCCATTTTTCAAACCTTCATATATAATATTTTGCTGAATTTTATTTGCTGGGCAGCGGAGCATTGAGCACCACCCTGACGGTATCGCGTGCGAGCACGAGTTCTTCGTTGGTCGGGATAACGAATATCTTGATCTTGCTGTCTTTGGTCGAGATCAGGCCTTCTTTGCCGCGGATCATATCGTCGTTTTTCTTTCTGTCTATTTCAATTCCGAAATATTCCAAATTCGAAAGGATGCTCTCGCGGATTTCCGCACCGTTCTCGCCGATGCCGGCCGAGAAGCAGATTGCGTCTGCGCCGTTCATTCCGGCCAGATAAGCGCCGATGTATTTGCGGACGCGGCGTGCGAACATATCCAGCGCAAGCTGTGCGCGGCGGTCCTGGTGTTCGGCCACTTCGATCTCGAGATCGCGCATGTCGTTGGTCAGGCCGGAGATACCGAGAAGTCCGGAGCGCTTGTTAAGGATCGAGAATACTTCGTCGATTGTGGCGCCCTCTTTGTGCATCAGGAATTCGACGACTGTGGGGTCGAGGTCGCCGCAGCGGGTACCCATCATAAGGCCCTCGAGCGGAGTGAAGCCCATCGATGTGTCGATCGAATTGCCCCCCTTGATCGCGCAGGCCGAAGAACCATTGCCCAGGTGGAGCGTGATGATGTTTGTATCGTCGCGCTTGAGCCCGGTCAGCTTGCGATAGCGATATGCGATATATCTGTGCGAAGTGCCGTGGAATCCGTATTTTCTTATTTTATATCTTCTGTAAATCTGATAGGGGATTGCGTAGAGGTACGAAGTCTCAGGCATAGTCGAGTGGAATGCCGTATCAAAAATCGCCACCTGCGGAACGCTCGGGCCGAACAGCTCGCGGGCTGCATAAATACCTTTCAGGTTGGCCGGGTTGTGGAGCGGAGCCAGATCGATACAGTCCTCGATGCCTTCGATTACTTCATTATCTATGCGGATCGATCTTTTGAAGCGCTCGCCGCCGTGAACCGTGCGGTGGCCGATTGCGTGGATGTCTTCCAGGCTGTCGATGCCGGGAATCTGAGCTTCTTCGGATGTGATGAATTTAAGCACATAATTGAGGGCGGCGCGGTGGTCGCGCAGCGGAATAGCATTTTTGATGGCCGGACGGCCTTCTACTTTAAATGTAATCAGCGATTGGCTTCCCAGACGCTCGATCAGTCCCTTTGCCAGCATTTTATCTTTGTCTTTTTCGATCGCTTCCAGATCTGTCTGAATAATCTGGAACTTAAGCGACGAACTACCGCAGTTTAATACGAATACGTTCATGATCCTAAACCTGTTTATGATTAAATGATTAACAGAAAATTCACCTGTAAAAAACGCCTAACTTATAATTAAATAGGCAGTTTAATAATACCTTTTAACAGGAAAATACAAATATATGCAAAAATCAAAATAAATAAAAAGATTTAAGAGGGATTTTCGGCAAATTCTGGCTTTTGTATACGGGCATTGGTAAGCCAGCATTAAAACCGCCCTCGGACGGCTTCAATGCCGGACTTCGGTGAATCTTATTCAGTGTAGGGAGTGCGTTTTATTACGATTTCGTCGCCGGTTTCATTGTCATGCATTTTCGTGTCGAACTCCGACGGCGTCAGCTTCAGAATATCCCATCTTTCGACGCCGCGGATATCACGATGTTCCGCCTGATTTATAATTAGCGCATCCATTGTAGTATTAAATGTCCACATGAATTTATCGTTTGTGGTAGTGTCGTCGTGAATTCTGTATTCTTCACCCTTTACGTAAAATGCCCGGCCGTCGTGAAGCATCACCAGCGTGTTGTCTCTAAGCCAGTTTTCGGCCACTGTGGGCTGGCCGTTGACAATCCGCTCCTCGAGTTTCCATGTTTTTACCAGACCATTCGTAAGATTGATCATCGAATCCGATGGGTTATTCATTTTAGCAATTGTTGGCGTCAGTTCGATATGACGCTGCATTGCCTTGTCGTCAATTTCATCGACTTTTATCGAATATGAGACTTCATTTTCGGTCAGGGCATTAAATATCAGTGTGCCGTTATTCAACAGTTGAGTGCCTCTGTGCAGTCCCATTATTTTGATGCCTGCGCCGGCGGGCTCCCATGCGAACTCATCGCCCTGAGCTTCGTAATGGCCTTCGGGCGGGGGAACTTCGCCGTGAATATATATACCCTTCCCGTCGCGGCTGAAGAGGATGCGGTCGTCGAGCTGATATTCCTTAACGATATTTTCCGACCGGTCGGCATCGTAAACGTACTGTATTTCCCAGAGCATCTCATATCCGCCATGCAGATTTTCGAGATCAACTTCGACAACTTTTTTGGCATCGTCGCCGGTATCGCATGAATATAATAATACTAAAAAGAGTAAAAACCATAGCTTACGCATGATAACCTCCATTGATTTTCAAAAAAAAAGATATTAATTCGGGAATGTCGTTTGAAGTGTTTGTTATATATAATAAGAATAATTTTGGGAAATCAAAATAATTTTCCAAAAAATATGGATTTCACGCAAAATTAGCCAGAAATTTTGTTTATTCGGAGGCCGCCCGGATCAATCCTTCGCATAGCCAGTTGGCCACAGCCTGGCGATTATTTTTCTCGATAAATCGTATCTGGTCGCGGGGATTGCGGATATTGCCAAGCTCGATATAAACTGCCGTCGGACGCGTTTCGCGCAGCATAAACAGGTTGCGTTCGTTGACGGTGCCGTGGTAGCCGCGTCCCGGCTGGGCGTCCGCGTATTTTTCCTCAATGGTGGTAAGTAGCGTCATCGCAAGTGATTTCCCAGCGGCGCTTCCGGGGTTGTGGTAGAAGAATATATCGATCCGCTTGTTGTTCGATCGGGAATCCAGATGGACGACGATCGTCTGCTGAGAATGCGCAGTGGCTTCGTGCATAGCGTAATATTTGTTAATCAGATCGGCGCGGGCGCGCAGCCGGGTAACCTGGTCAGTCGAAATCGCCGTGCCGTCCATATTTACCTCGTGGCTGTCGTGCGGAAGATAGGCATCGGCGCGGATACCGTCGTCAGGATCCTGAATCAATATATATACCGTTGCGCCGTGCTCGAGCAGCCGCCGCGCCAGCCGCAGAGTGACATCGTAGGCGTATTCGTCTTCGTGCAGCTCATGGCCGGCCTTAAAGCCGATCGCGCCGGGGTCGGGTCCGCCGTGACCGCTAACAAGATAATAAACATTCCCCCGAAGCTGATTATCAATCTGGTTGACCTTTTCCAGCCTCTTGCCGAAAATCGGGTAGGTGGTGTTCTCGAGCTTAGCTTTGCTGACGCTGAACATCGGCACCCAAAGGATTTTGTCCCGGCGGTAATCGCCGCTTTTCAGTCCTTTGCGCATCATTCGCAGATTATAATCCTGAATGCCCTTTGCCTGCTCGAAATCGGTGATGCCGATGGTCGAGCGAATGCTGCGCCCGTTATACTCATAAATGCGGATGGGAAGCTGGTATTTTCGTCCGAGCCTTAGCCCCTCGCGCGGAGCCAGATTATTCAGTTCGCGGAATTTCGCCAGATAATTATCATTCGAGGGCAAATCGAATCGCTTCAGCAGTGTGAAATAGCCATCGCCAGAGCGGGCTTCGGTTTCGACATAATTCTGTGCCGAAAGAGGTAATACGTTGATATATATAATAAACAGAAACAGTAATGATCTTCGCATAGAATCGCCGGGTGTTTTGGTTTTTTTATTATCACAAAAATATAAATCACAGACGAGATTTCGTAATTTTTCATGATGTTTATTGAATAAAAAATATATTTCAACTAAATCGGACATATTAAGGGGGATTAATTTGGAATTTCCTGATTTTTATATTAATTTTATATTCAGATATTTTAATCCGAATAAATGCTATGTTCAGATCAATCCGGACAAATAAAAAGCAGAGCGCCATACTCAGGCGATTGTTCGCAGTCAGCCGGCCCATCCACAAATGGGCGGGGCTGGTGCTTGCGCTGTTTCTTGTTTGGATGAGTATCAGCGGTATATTGCTAAATCATCCCGGAATGATCTCGGGCATCTCAGTGCCCAAATCACTCGTGCCGCCGCAGTATCATCTCGATAACTGGAGCCGCTCTGCGCTGACCGATGCCGCTTATTTCGAAGGCCGCCCAGACGAAATCTACATCGGTGGCCGGATGGGAATATGGGAAAGCCGCGATTCCGGACGCAGCTTCCGCCCATTCATGAATGGCGAATTCCCCGAATCCGCCTATTATCGCAAAACGCGGGATATTCTTGCGACCGATTTGCCCGGTGGAGATATAATCTTTGCGGCCACATCCGGCGGGTTATATGCTATGTTCGATGGAAAATGGCAGGAATTAATCGGTGGCGAAGACTTCAAAAAAGTAATGATCGCCGGCGATCGTCTGCTCGCATTTTCGGAGAATTTTATATATCAGAGCGGATTTGATAATATTGATTTCAAAAAAATCGAGACATCCCGCCATGAGCCCGACAAGCGGATTACTCTGATCGATCTGTTCTTCGAGCTGCACGGAGGTCACGCATGGAGGCTTCCCGGCCGCCTGCTCTATGACCTTGCGGGGATTGTGATTATATTCCTCTCGATTTCGGCAATTTATATCTGGATATTCCCCCGCAAATGGAAGCCCAAATTCCTTCAGAAACCCGATTTCCGTCGATTATTCAAATATTTTTTCAAATATCATCTCAAACTCGGAATAATCTTCGCATTTGTGATATTCCTGATTGCCGGTACGGGGCTTTTCATGCGTCCGCCTTTGCTTGTCGCGCTGATCGGCGGATCGATCCCCGCGGAGTATTATCCGGGTATTCGGCATGACAATCCCTGGCATAGCCGCATCCGCAATGCAATGCACGATCCGCACGAAAATCGAATAATTATCGACGCAACCGATGGCTACTGGACTGCGCCGGACGATTTCTCCGCACCATTCCGCAAATCGGAGCCGCCGGTAGCGATATTCCCCATGGGCGCGACGGTATTCCTTACGCTCGAGGGCGGCGATTATCTGATCGGCTCGTTTCTTGGGCTCTTCCGGATTGATCGCGAGAGCGGGGAAATTACCGACAAAATTGCCGGAGGCGAAGCAAAAATCGGCAGCTCCGCCCGACCAGGCGATAATCTCGTTACCGGTTATTTTAGATTTGGAGATGAGGAATATGTCAATACTCATTATTCCGGCCTGCTGAGTCTGAACGGCGAGACGGATAAATTCCAAATGCCTCGCGAAATGTCCGAATCCTACCGGATGCCGCTGTGGAATTTCATGTTCGAACTTCATAACGGCCGCATTTTCAATGACATAATCGGGGGATGGTATATACTTGTAATCCCGCTCGGCTCCCTGCTGTTCTTGTTAATCGCGCTGACCGGGGTGTTCGACTGGATTGTCATAAAATTAAAACGCCGGGCCGCCCGCAATCAGGCAGCCCAGCGCTAAATATATATTACCAGGATTTGCTCATCCGGAACAAAAGCAACGCGACGAGATACATCGCAGCGCCCAGTCCCAGCGACACCGCAAAGCCGTATTCGATGGCCACCAGCACGATGATCACCGAGCCCAGCACAGATGCCGCGCCGTTCACCGCAAAGCCCCAGTCGATCAGCTCACCGACGCGAAGCCCCGCCTTGGGGAAGGGCATCCCCATGAAAAAGCCCAGCGGCGCGATCCATAGCGCTGTTAATCCGATGCGCATTGCCAGAGATACGCCCTCGACTGCATAGATTACATTCGTGAACGCGAATATATCGAGCAGCACCCATATAATGATAAACATAAATGGCTGATAATTGCGGAATTTCTCCGTCAGCCGGCTGCCAATGCCGGAGGCGACCAGCAGGGTTATCAGCACCGTCGCGATACTGTATATCGACGAACCGATGAAGAGGGCGTATTTCTGCATCAGAATTATTTCGATCGCCATGAATGCCATGCCGATAGCAAAGAAATACAGCCAGGGCACCAGCTTCAGCTTGCGTGTGGTTTTCCGCATATATGGCAGCAAATTGAGCGGAATTACGATTAAGACGATTACGCCGAGAATTATAATCATGATAATTTTGGAAATCGGGAATCCCGTGAATTCATACGGCGGGATGCGTCCGCTCGTATCTATCCGGAAATTCTTCCACATACCGAGCTGAGCCACAAATGGCCGGTTGTCTGTTGCCGGCGAAATATCTATCTTTGCGCTGTCCTGCACCGCGCGCCAGCCCCGATCGACGATGTCGGCTATCATATTCCGCGACGCCGAGTCGGGCAGGGGATATAGCAGATAATTGAAATTGGGATAATTCCGCGGGAAGCGGCCGAATGCGTTGTGCAGCGTCTCTTTATCGAGCGGCTGCTTCGAAATGAGCAGGATATTCCTGCGCATTTGCGGCAGATTATAAACCGCAAAATGCTTGTCAGGATTTTTAACATTAAGATTATTGAGAGCCATTTTTAGTTCCGTTACGAGGCGGGGCACGTAGAACTGGTGCTCCATCATCATATATCCTTTCGGCGAGAGCGCCCTCCAGTAATCCTCGAATGCCTCGACTGTAAAAAGATAATTTTCGGCCAGCGCAAAAGCGCCTGAAGCCATTGCCGCCCATGAATTTGCGCTGAGCGCATAGATCACATCGAACTTGTCGCGGAATTGCCGGACATATACCCGTCCGTCCTCGGTGGCCACCTTCACGCGCGGGTCTTTATATATATTCCCCGAAAAATCAGCCAGATCGCCCTCGAGCATTATCTCGTTGATATGCGGGATGACTTCGACTGCGTGCACTTCTTCGCAGCCGTACTGCAAGGCTTGTAGTACATCGGTGCCGCCGCCCGAACCAAGCGAGAGAAATGTGCAATCGTCGAATTTATTAATAAGATATTTCACGTCGATTCCGAATCTGAATTTCAGCGAATCCGGCTTCTTCCAATTGCCGTCGAATCCATAAACCGGCGAATTGGCGATATTATCTATATTAATCCCACGATAATTCGTATCGTATTCATATACCTTGATTTTCGAAACCGCATCCCATTGCTGGTAGATCACCGGGGCGCTTTCGGATCGTCTGGCTTCGAGCAGACTATCCGACTGGCCGGTCATAGCAAATGCAAGAATCATCAGTGCGATCGGCACCAGTTTCATTTGCCGCTTCGAGATTATTAATGCCGCAATCAGCGCGGGAATTGCGATAAGCTGCGCGGCGGGCGGAGTGCTGAACGCATTCATAAGAACGATCGCCATCACCACTCCGAGTCCCGAGCCTACGAGGTCGGCCATATATAAATGCGGAATCCTGCGGCTGTTCCGCTTGAATAAATAAGCAAGGGCAATTCCGCCGAAAAAGAATGATGAGCTTAGTATAAAAATTGTAATGATTAATTTAAGAATCATATCCCAGCCGGAGAGCAATTCGGTGAACTCGAGATTGAGCATGAATACAAGCGGCGGGCCGGCGATGGCCATAAATCCGCTCAGCGAAATTGCTGCGCCTGGGGTTTCCTCGCGGTTGAGTCCCGGGAATAATCTGAGCGAGAGTGCGCCGACTCCGAGTCCGAGTATCGCCAGCGAGAGAATCAGGAATGCGAAAGTGTAAAAGAATTCTGCCGAAAATATCCTTGTCCATACCATTTCGAGCGAAATCAGCGAAAGCGAAAGCAGGAAGATTACTACATAATTGAATTTTTTCATCATTACTCCGGATTAAGGGTCATTAGTTACTTAAAAATGCCCCGGATACACTATTTCCACTTAATCCATATTACGCAGTTTTGTATATATTGGTTTCAAAAAAGAAAAAGCGTCTGTTGCCAAACGCTTTTCAATTAAAGTGTTTATGAAAATAATTAAAATACCACTTCGAGTCTCATCCCGCCCACCAAAACCTCTGCCGGGGCTTCGAGATCGGTGGGAGATATGCAGTACTGGATATTCGGCTGCAGCGCAAGATATGGCGTAAGCTGATATTTATAAGTAAGTTCCAGATTATGCTCGAACGGATCAACGATTTCGCCTGCCATGCGCCTGCTGTTGCGATATAAATATGAATTATGCCCCGATGCGATTGCGATACCGATCTGGTCTTCGTCCCTTCCTGAGAATAATCCGGTATAAACTAATCCTCCGCCGATGAAGTAATTCATCTGGTTTTCGAGGTCGTCTGCCACTCCGATTCGGGCATACAAGCCAAGCCCCTGGCCCGCGTCGAGCTTTTCGGCGAATAGCTCCTGCTCCATTATGGCATAGAATCCCCAATTAGTTATGTGATCGATAATATATTTATAATTATCGGTATAATACCAGAATCCGACACCGAATTTAGTATAAGCCTTTTCGAGGTCTTGCAGCAACCCGCTGATTTCGCAGCATTTGCCGGTAACGTAGCAGAATTTCGCACTAACGAGCAAACCGTCGTCGGGATCGAGAATAATATGTGTGCCATACGGATTGTCCGGATCGCCTGGTACGCCGTCGAGCACAATCGCCTGAACGAAAATGTGTTCGATAGGCGAAAATCGCAGTCTTAATCCTAAGGACGCCGTGGGAAATATCGAGGGGCCGTTCTCTCCGCTCTGAGCCCAGTCAACGCCGATTCCGTGGGATGGATTTATGAAAAGCGAGGCGAATACTTTGGTGTCGAACTGTGTATTCAGATCGATGGTTCCGATCATAATCGACAAATCATCGTTGAAAAGCAATTGTTCATAAAATAAATTAAATAATTTAAAGGTATTCGGCGCTGCGATATTCGAAATACCCTGAGTCATGCCTGCCACTTCGCCTGGCACACCCCCGTAATTGCCAAGAAAATATGCCTGCAGTGTGGCGCCATCCCAGCCAACGAGCTTCTCCATATCGAAATTGAATATAATATCCCAGTTGTCGCAATAAATTGCTTTTTTGTCGACCGGCCCGCTGGCTATGCCCCAGATTTCGCCGGTATAGACCGCTTCAATCGTAAAACCGTCGTCCTCTAAATCAGAGCGGCTGCCGTCCCAGCCTCCGAAAAGATAAGAACGGCCGCCGCTTTCCTGTGAAAAAATACTTGTTGAGCAAGCCGTAATTAACAGAATAATCAATAACATAAAGCGTGACGCCATCAAAGGATTCCATTAATTTTTTAAATGGAACTTTTTAGTTCTGTTAATATAATAAAGCGTTTCCAAATAAAAAATTAAGTTTAACTAATACTAATAATTAGCTTTACGAAAATAATTAAAATGCGCTGACGAATCCTACTGAAAATTTCCCGTATTCGTCGGTCATATTCTGTGTATATTCCGCCACCAGCCGCAGATTTCGCCGAAGCAGATAGCCGATATGGCCTGTGACCGACTGATAATCGAGAGCGTCGAAATCCGAATCGATCCAGTTATACATTGCAACGCCATAAATGCGGCTTTCGTCTCCCATTGGGGTTATGATTAATTCGGCAAGGGCGGCGTCGGTTTTCGAATCCTTAACTTCAGATCCGGCCATATACATAGTTCCATCATTACGCGTGATATACTGCCCGTTAAGCTCGAGCATATCGCCCAGAGCGAGCGTTATATCCGGTCCGGCGAGCCACATACGGTTTTCGAATTCGCCGCCGGCTGGCGCTTGATTGATTTCTTTACCATAATACCCGAATGCGCCGATCCGAAGGAAATCCCCGATGCTCTGCGAGATTCGTCCGGCGAAGTTCTTATATTTATCTTTGTCAAAATTGCCCTGAGAATTTGTCTCGCCGATGCCATTGCCATTCAGGATTTCGAAGATTATATCCGTGCCGGTATCAAATCCGAAGGTCATCATGATTCCCTTGTCGTATTTCAGATTGATATTCGACTGGCCGGGTGTGGCGGTGTAGACGTGATAATCCTCGAGTGTCAGCCTCAGCTCGCGCTTGAACAGGGGATCGGAGACCTGGAACTGACCGAGGTAAATATCGAAATCAATATCGAAAATATCATTGAACATAATATATGCGTCTTCGATTCCGGCAATCTCGCCGTGTTCGCTCAGATAAAAATAGAAATAATAGGCTATGTCGTCTGTGATTGCGCCGCCCGACATTAGCTTCATCAGATAGGGCGTCTGCACATCCGAAATATCCGAATTACCGTTGTTGTATGAAATAAACCCATCGAAGCGGACAGCTATCGGGAAGTCGCGGATAAGCGACAGGATCGGATCGCCCGTTTCCTGATAATACCTCGGAGCTTCCTTGTCGGAAAGCTGGAATCCATTGCCCGCAAAATCATCGCCATAATCCTTCAGCCGGGGAGTCGGCGAGTGACATGTCTGGCACGTCATTGAATATTTTCGCGCAAACGCCGGAATGGCGCTCGCAGTTTCTGCATAAATAATAACTATCAGAAATGCAGACAGAAATAATGCGGCAATTTTTTTCATAAATAGACCTTAAATATATTAATAAACAGTGATTTCCGTGCTGTGTTCATTAACTTTGATTGCTTCATATTCTTCGGCAGGCACTTCGAGATACTCTGCCACCGGCTTGACTAATTTCCTGTAATACATTGATGCGGTTACGGTTAGCTTGCCCGGCGGCACTTCGTATGGAATTTTGAATGTGTAATGCTCCAGCACCGTTTCCCGCGGCCCGATGCGATAATCCACACCGAGGGATTTGGTATTCCATTGCATAATAGTCATCCGTCCCTCGGGATCGAAATATGGCATCCGGAAAATCCGGTCGCCCACTGGGACTTCTTCGCGTCGAACGCCTTCGAAATTATCTATCTCGAGCGGCACGCCCATGTCCTGATATGCCAGAGATTTATCCGCAATTGTATATTCCTCGCCCTCGAAGCCTTTTTTATTGACCGGCAGGTGATAAGTCTTGCCGTTTTTATCTTTAGCTTCCACGTGCAGCCAGACGATTCTGTCCTCAACAGAGCCCGTCGGGAATTTGTGTCCTGTTTTCTGATTGAACAGCGCTACCGTAAATTTCACCGGCAGCCCAGGCTCGGCCTCGCGAATATCTGGGTATACCTGCAGTTCGATTGTGCCCTCGACCTTGCCCGGATCGTGAGCGCCTGGGAAAAAATGCGTGCGTGCGTCGGCATATTCCGCGCCCATCACGGCTGTTTTCATTTGGGTTTTCATCATATGGCAATCCTGGCATTGCACGCCTTCTTTCGCATACGGCCCTTCCTTCCATTCAAGGTGAGTGCTTTTAACCCAAACGCCATATGGACTTTTTTCATTATGACAAATTCCGCAGAATTCCGCCTTTTTATGCAGCTCTGTCACTTTAATTTCATGATTGGGCGATTTGGTTTTGCCCTCGCGCGAGCTGTATTTTGTTTTGCCAGGCTCGATTATATAATTATAATTATAAGGAGTATCGCCCTCGTATCCACTAATTAAATGACATACTTCGCAGGATACGGATTCATTGGCTCGGCTGTTTTCCTCAGGCTTGGGCGGGGGAGTATCGCCCACCAGAAACGAGATTGGCGCGTGGCAGCCATTGCATCCGTCTCGCACTTCGGCCACCTTTTCGTCTTTATAAGTATGTGGCACCGCGAGCTTGAAGTACTCGATTTCGTCCCAGTGATGCGTGTATGCCTGCGACATCATAGCTTCCTTCCACTGCTGATAGAAGTCCTTGTGGCACGAAGCTCCGCAGTATTCCGGGGTCTGGAAATCGTCGTATTCATATTTTGCTTTTTCCTCGGCTGTAATCAGCGAGTAACCGACGGCAGCCAGAAACATGATCGCAAACAATAAGAGAAGAGTACGCTTCATCATGGACTCCGGATATAGTAATATTTATTTCGAAACTGGGTTTAAGAACTGCGAGAATAAACTTGTAAACAGGATTTTAAATAGTTAAATTCGCTGAATGCAGAGAATCATGAACTTTAAATACGGAATTTGACCGAAAATAGCAAGTAAATTTTTCAATCAATTCCATATATATGACTTACGAAGATTTTATTTAGATTCGGCTAATACACTCTTTTTATTATGACTAAATCTAAAATATTGAGATATATGATATTTATATCGCCGATATGGGGGCTTATGGTCATTGCCGCTTTCAGCGAAGCATATATATATTATGGCTCCAATATTGGCTATCAACCCAAACAGCCGATCGAATTTTCTCACAAAACACACGCGGGCAAATTCGGTATCAAATGCTTGTTTTGCCATTACTCTGCAGAAACCAGTGAACATGCTGTGATCCCAACGACTTACGAATGTATGAGGTGTCATATCGCATTGTTGGTTGACGACCCGCGACTGAGGCCGCTAAATTATAGTTATGACAACGATTTACCAATCGAATGGGCAAAAGTAAATAAATTGCCTGATTATGTCAGATTTCGCCACGACGTACACCTCCGCGCCGAGATTGACTGCGCTTCCTGCCATGGTATTGTGGATTCGCTCGACGCCGCACGCCAGGATCGTTCGCTTTCGATGAGCTGGTGTCTGGACTGTCATCGGCAGCCTGTCGAATATCTCATAAACGCCAGAAATATCAGCGGGATACAGACTCGCGACTGGTATGGCTTCGACTATTGGATCGTCTCATATCCAAAAACACGTCCGCAATACGGTCTGATGTCCGACAGTCTCGCAGGCGACGTGCCGAATGTCCCTTTTGAACTGCCTTTCGGGCCATCAACTGCAGTAGAACAATGCTCGGGATGTCACTACTGATGCGGCGCCGGGACTTCATATCGCTTACAGCCGCGGGCATGGCAATGGCGTTTACCGGCTGCAGACGCCCCGATGAAAAGATATTTCCCCGCGTTTATCCGAAGGAATATCTCGATCCGGGGAATATAAATTACATCGCAACAGCAATACCATTAAAAAACAATACAACAGGGACTCTCATCAAAACTGTCGCCGACAGGCCAATTAAGATCGAGGGCAATCCAATGCATCCGGTAAGTCAAGGTAAATCATCAAAATATATGCAGTCGGAAATATATTCGTTATATGATCCAGATAGATTTCGCTCGCCGGAAATCGCCGGATACAATTCAACTATAGATGAATGTATCGCGGCTTTTCGTGAGCAGATATTAGAAAATATCGCTAATAACAAAGAGACAGCTATAATTATTGATGAACATTGTTCTCCAACTTATAACCAAATGATCAGGACAATAGAAGAAAATTATAAGTCTCTCAAATTCTACAAGTTGCCGCCATTTTTCTCTCCTGAAGCAGGAGTGAATCAGAAAATTTTCGGTATAAACGCAGAGTTTATGCCAGATTTGAGCAATTGTGATTATATTTTATCGCTGGGGTCGGACTTTCTTGGCACAGACCGCTTTTCGCTTAATTACTCTACTCAATTGAATGATAATGAGATACCATATATTGACGTTCTCGAGCCGGATGCTACAACAACGGGTTGTTTCGCTAAAAATCGATTCCCGATGAATTATCAGGAGCTCGTCGGTACGGCAAAATATCTATGCAGAGCATACTTGAAATATTTATCAAATGATTTGCATAATGCATTGGAATATAATTGTATTGCCGATGAATTTACCGCAAATGATATTCTTGCCAGCTTGATCAAAGCTAAAGCGCCTATAGTGCTTGCCGGAGAGATCATGCCAGCCGAAGTCCATGCAGTTGCAGCAGTTATCAATTACTTCAGCGGAGCATTCCATTCAGGATTACTATCATTTTCGCGCATTAAACCCAATAGCGATGATAAATCTAAGTATATTAATGAGTTAGTAAGAAAACTTGACAGCGGCGATATCGCTTCAATTTCTTTCTTTGAAAATAATGCATACTATTTTCTCGATGATTCTATCATCAATAAAATCAACAGGATAGACAAGAATAGAAGAATTTCGATTTCTTTGATACCAAACGAAACGGATACAGAATGCGGAATTATTATTCCTTCAAATCACAAATTCGAGCGTTGGACTGACACAATTACGAGCGATGGGTATGTGACAATATGTCAGCCGGCGATAGAGGCACTCAATCCGGAATCAATCTCTCCGGAGGAATTTCTATTCCGAACATTTTCTGGTGCTGATACAAAAGTTATTGAAAAACATAGTAGATATAGAGATTTTATAAGAGCATGTTATTCTGATTTCCTCCCGACTGAAACCGACTGGGAAATAGCACTGCATGATGGCCTTTTCATGACAAAAGTACAGCCGGCAGATAATGTGAATCTCAAAGTCTCTAATGCGATCGAATTATTGAATACGGAGATAAACTATAATAATATCAATGCAATAGCGCGACCATCTCATTCATTTTATGATGGTACCTTTTCGAATGTCGAGTGGCTCGCCGAACTTCCAGACCCTGTCACAAATCAATCATGGGGCAACTCGCTGTGCGTAAGCTCTGATATTGCAAATAAATACGATCTTTCTGACGGCGATTTTGCAAATGTTTGTGCCAACTCCGAGGTCATAGCTATTCCAGTTGTTATTCTGAAAGACATGGCAGATGGTATGATGGCTATCTCATTGGGATATGGCAACATAAGACCAAATAGATCAGATAGTGTAGGATATAATGCAAGTAAGATGTTGAAATATGGTATGCTTGGGTGTTTTCTTAATGTTCATGGCAAATCACTTCATTCTGAAAAATTAATAAGCTATCCAGCTTCGTTTTTTGATAAAAAATCCTTTACATTATCAAGTCTAACTAAAGGAATATCAAATAACTACAAGTATTTATCTCATAAATGGGCTATGGCAATAGATATGAATCGATGCACCGGATGCGGCGCTTGCGTTATTGCCTGTCAGAGCGAAAATAACATCCCTGTGGTCGGCCCTGCAGAGGCCGGCAGAGACCGGATTATGCAATGGATCAGGCTTAATCAATTGGAAAACAACAGATTTATGCCCCTGCTTTGTCAGCATTGCGAAAACGCGCCATGCGAACCGGTTTGTCCTGTTCAGGCTACCTCTCACAGTGCGGAAGGAATCAACGAAATGACTTATAATCGCTGTATTGGTGCACGTTATTGTATGGCGAATTGTCCGTATAATGTACGCAGATTCAATTATGATCAGTATTCGTCGTTAGATGACGATAAATCAAAATACAGGAACAATCCACACGTGACAGTTCGTTCCCGCGGAATAGTCGAGAAATGTACTTTTTGTGTTCAGAGGATAGAGGATGCAAGAGTCAGTGCGGCCGGAAAGCCATTGGCGACTGATTCTTTCACTGTTGCATGTGCCCAGGCATGTCCGACTAATGCTATTGTTTTTGGTGATCTGAATGACCCCGGATCAACTGTATTCAAAGTAATTGAAAGCAATAAAACTTACCATCTTCTCGCTGAAACCGGGACAAAACCTTCAATATATTATATAATGTGATATGCAGCAAAAATATAAAAATATATTGATTAGCAATATTGATAACAGAATCGGATTCCCAAGACTGTTGGGGATAGCTATCATATTGATAATTATAGGAATAGCTGCGATATTTAATACACTTTATCAAGGCATTAGTCTATTTGGGCTGAGCAACACAATTAGTTGGGGGTGGATGATCGCCTGCTTTATTTTCTGGGTCGGCATAGCGCACGCAGGAACGCTGATTTCTGCTATACTTTTTCTTGCTGGTCAGCACTGGCGCTCTTCATTGAGCAGGTCTGCAGAAGCTATGACAGTAATTGCAATAATGATCGCTGCGGTATTCCCGTTAATTCATACAGGCAGACCGTGGTATGCATTTTACTGGCTGATTCCATATCCTAATCAAATGGGGGTATGGACTAATTATAAATCCCCGCTTGAGTGGGACTTTTTTGCGATAATGACATATTTAATCATCTCGCTTGCATTTTTCTACATCGGCCTGCTTCCTGATCTGGCATATCTCCGTAATCGACTGAAAAATAGATATATTGCACGCATATATAAACATTTGAGTCTGGGTTTTAGCGGAAATCCAAAGCAATGGTCTGCGTATCTTTATACATATTCTATAGTTGCGGGCATTGCAGCCGCTGTGGTGGTGTCTGTCCACAGCATTGTATCTCTGGATTTCGCGGTCACTTTGCTGCCAGGTTGGCATTCAACTATATTTCCGCCGTATTTCGTTGCCGGAGCTATACTTTCGGGTTGTGCATTTGTCATTATGTTAATCGTTATACTTCGGCATTCTATGAATCTTATAAATATTATAAAAATAGAGCATTTAGAAAAACTTAATAAGATAATAATCGCGATGAGCTGGATTATTGGGTATTCCTATACAGTCGAATTTTTTCATGCTTTTTCTTCAGGTAGCAGTGCCGAAGCAAATTTATTCACGAACAGATTAGAGAGTGGTGTATTTATACTGGTTGCTATATTCTGTTTTGCTCTACCTCAGCTGCTGCTTTTTTCACGCATAAGAAAAAACACTGCTATGATGTTCATTATATCAATAATGATCAATATCGGCATGATGGCCGAACGATACGAAATAGTGATTTCATCGCAATATTCTGCACATTATTCTTCTATTACTGGAAGCTATATGCCTACAATTACTGAACTTAGCATATTTGCTGGTAGCATTGGCATATTCATGCTGATGTTCATTGGATTCATCAGATATTTCCCACCTGTTAGTATTTGGGAAACGGAATATTATCATAAATGAACACAAAAGACTACATATTACTAAATTTCGAATCGGAGTCTTCTGCAAAAAACGCTGCACAAGAATTGAAATATCTCGGAATAAAAGTTCATGAATATCACGTAAGTCCGGATAAGTCAAGCTCTGCAAAAATTGGCAAGTTTGCTTTGGCGAGTGCCATTTTGTGTATTGTGTTTGTTGCTGCTTTTATGTGGTTTACTGCTGCTGTTGATTATAAAGTTAATATTGGAGGCATGAATTATTTTAATATTATCATTTCATCGCCTGTTCTCTTCGAGCTGTGCGCGCTAGCTGGCGTGATCGGAGCTTTAGGCCGATTTATCGCAGAGGCAAATCTGCCAAATGAGTCAAATGGAGGTTTCACTTTTATTTATAAATCGGGGTCGTTTTATTTAAAAGTGTTCTCTGAGAAAACTCCGGAAGTCATTGAAATTAATAATAAATATAGCGGCGTAGAAATATAACGTGAATAAAAAAATCATTATATCGCTGATTTTATTATTTATTGCGCCGTTTGCTGTTTATATTTGGTTCGCTGTGCTAAATTCCGACGTATGGCAGATAAGCCATGATGATCGCAGAGGATTCATTATCGACGATATGGTTAATACAAATATCGTACAACCGCAAACATTTGTCAGCTTAGAATCATCGTCATTTTATTTTACTATACCGGATGGCGTGATACCCCGAAAAGGTCAAAAATATGATCTCCATCAGACGGAAATCGAAAAAGCAAAAGAAATATTCAAATATATATATAAACCAGATTCGATCATTCTTCGAAGAGCTGAGCTTAAATATAACACGCATTGTACGCCCTGCCATGGAGTTACGGGTCATGCCGATGGCAGCGTTATTACTCTCGTAGAAACCAGTCCGGACGAAGAAGGTTTCCCCTCGCCGCCTGATCTTACATCGTCTGAAACACGCGCCAAATCTGATGCGAGACTATATCACATACTCAGCGCGGGACAGAATTTGATGTTCCCGGTCGATTATAAGCTGGATGATTTCGATCGGCGCGCGCTGGTGTATTTTATTCGTAAAATGCAGCGGGAGGCTGATGAGTAAATTACTGATATATAAGATTATTACACCTTTTGTTTTGATAACAGTTGCGGGAATTGCTCTGTATCTCTATAGCTCATCGCTGCTTCACGAATTATCGATATTGATGGTGGCGTTGCTCGTCGGCATCTTTTCCGCTGTGGTGCCATTCGCCTGTGTCCAGAGATTGACCGGCGCGAAGTGGAGCCTCTCGATTGAAAGCATGGCTTTTAGATATAAAATGCTTCCTTTTGCTGTAATGTTCATTATACCCCTCCTTTTTTTTGAAGGATATTATACTGATTTGAATGATGGATGGCGTACTCAGTCCCTTGGATTCATATTAAATGAATGGATCGTCCTGATCACTTATGGCGTAATTCTCCTGATTTATTTCTGGAATCGAATAAGTTCACAAAAGAATTTGTTATCAGCCAAAAAAGCGACAATGTCCTTGATATTATATGTTTTTACGGGTAGTCTGTTCGCTTATGCATTGGCTGGATCAGGGGGGCTGACTCATTCGGGTACTTTGTTCGGGCTGTATTATTTGCTTTCATCTTATGTTGTGTTTCTTGCTTTAATTTCAATCATTTATCTGCTGAGCAACCATAATCCCGTTCGCATATATGAATTGATGAAGCTGCTATTTGCGGCTAATGCGCTTTGGGCTTATTTCTTTTTGATGCAATATATAATTATCAGTTACGCCAGAATTCCATCAGAGGTAATATTTTATCATTCAAGAAGTTATCATGTCCTGTCGGCCGTCATTATTCTGCACTTTGTAGTACCTTTCCCGTTGCTTTTATCTCGTGCGGCAAAGGAAAACCGCTCAATCGCGCTTACCGCTTCCACATTAATACTTATTGGGGGTATCCTGGAATTTATTTGGCTATGGGCGCCGGTTTCCTCGCTGAGTGTTGCCTTTCTGGCAGCTTTACTAATGCTTTTGGTGATCATAGGATATGCTTTTACTTTCCAATTTCGTAATCGAAAACAAAATAATCCTCACTTTTGATGAACCCCTTAATTAATATATGATAGATTTTTCGTAGCTTTGTGATTGTGATTTTTTGCTAATATAAATAAGGCGATTTTGTCTGATCATGAGTACTAATTCCGTCATAGACAAGTTAACTAACTTTTATATGAGCGCCTCCCGGCGGACCGCCGAGATGGTGGAGCGCGCCAAAATGACGGAACACCTCTTCATGATAATTCTGGCAATTATCATAGGCATTATGGCCGGATTCGGGGCTATTGGCATACGCGCGCTGATCCACTGGATATCCGACATGGCCTGGTCGGGCGAGGGCAGCCTGCTCGAAAATATCATGAACACCCCCTGGTATTGGAAATTGATTATTCCTGCGCTTGGCGGGCTTATTGTCGGGCCGATAATCTACTTTTTCGCACCAGAGGCAAAAGGGCATGGCGTCCCTGAAGTAATGCAGGCGATTCTGCTCAAAGGGGGGTTCATCCGTCAGCGGGTGGCTGTTGTAAAGGCCTTCGCTTCGGCTGTTACGATAGGTACCGGCGGCTCGGTCGGTCGCGAAGGTCCGATTATCCAGATCGGCTCGTCGCTGGGATCGACCGTGGGCCAGTTTTTCCGGGTGCCGACAAAGCGAATGAAAACACTGGTCGGATGCGGCGCCGCAGCAGGTATTGCCGCAGCATTCAATGCGCCGGTTGCCGGAGCTCTGTTCGCAGTCGAAATTATCCTTATGGATTTCGCGGTGGCTCAGTTTTCGCCGATTGTGATCGCGTCGGTCATGGCCACCGTGGTGTCGCATCATTTCGAGGGCAATTTCGCAGCCTTCGCGGTGAGCGGCTATCATTTGGTAAGCCCTTATGAAATATCGTTCTACTTCGTGCTTGGGTTGCTCGCCGGCGTAGTTTCGTGGATATTTATCAAGGTCTTATATTTCTTCGAGGATTTTTGGGATAAAAAAATCAAAATCCCTGATTATAGCAAAGCGGCCATCGGTGGCGTCTTGGTTGGTGTTATAGCGCTTGTTTTCCCCCATGTAATGGGTGTTGGCTATGATTCTATCAATATGGCTTTGCATAGCAATATGATATGGTGGATGGCGCTTATATTAATTTTTGCAAAAATTCTGGCTACTTCTATCACTCTTGGTTCTGGTGGTTCGGGAGGTATTTTCGCTCCATCGCTCTTTATGGGGGCAATGCTCGGCGCCGGATTCGGCTATTTCGTTCATTATCTTTTCCCCGATATAACCGCAAGCCCGGGGGCTTATGCACTTGTGGCAATGGGCGGACTTGTGGCCGGCACCACCCGCGCACCGATTACGGCAATTATTATCGTATTCGAGCTGACCAAAGATTATAATATTATCCTCCCGCTGATGGTGGTCTGCATTATCAGCACAATTTTATCATCGAAATTATCCCGCGAATCCATATATACTCTCAAACTTTTGCTTCGCAATATCAAGATCAAAGAGCGCGCTGAAGTCAATATCATGAAGTCGATATACGTGAAGGACATATATTCCCGCGATTTTGAGCATATCGAGGAAAACCGCAATTTCAACGAAGTAGTTAATATACTGGTTTCCAAAAAAGTTCCCTATGTCTCGGTAATGAATATGCACAAGCAATTTATGGGCATAATATCGCTCCATAATATCAAGGACCTGCTGCTCGATCGAGATGCGCTGAAATATGTATTCATAGCCGGAGATATTGCCGATAAATCGATTTCTACTGTGACGCTTAACGATAACTGCAAGACCGCGCTCGACCGCATGGGGCGTTGCAACTACGACGGACTGCCGGTGGTCGATACCGACAATCCACTTAAGCAGATCGGCATCGTCTGGCGCAAAGACATCGACGAAGCCTACAAGCAGGAGATAGAGCATATAGATTTCACAAGTGACATCGCCACAAAGATAACCCTGAGCAATGCCGATAAAGACGTACATTTTATCGAGGGGTACGTCGTTACCGAAGTGCAGGTGCCTCCGGCATTTGTCGGCAAATCAATTCTGGAGCTTAAAATTCGTCAGGACTACGGAGTGGATGTGCTTTCGATCAAAAAGCAGACCCCGGCGGGCCACGAAATTAAAGCCATCCCCCAGGCGGATCATATCTTCCAGCCGGATGAATCAATAATAGTTGCCGGAGAAGTTGAAAATATCAACCGTATTAAAAACTTAATTTAACCCGCTAAATAGTTAAATCTACGAATCGGATAATTGCGGGGCAATATTAAAATATTGTCAGGAATATGCTTGTTTATTCAAAATTTAGTATTTTTGCGCCGGAAATGAATTAAGTTCAGAGATTTATGAGATTATCGGAGACGAAATGGATTTTTCTACAATTCCCGAAATGTTCTATAGGTTATGCGATACTTATTCCGGTACTAAGCACAGAGCATTGATTCATAAAACCGACGAAGAATGGAAACATCTGACCCACGACGAATTATGCCGGCGGGTTGAATGCTTCGCGCTCGGGCTGCTCGAGCTTGGTGTGAAGCCCGGCGACCGCATTGGTATTGTTTCTGAAAACCGTATAGAATGGATTATCTCCGATTTGGCGATAACTTGTCTTGGCGCTATCGATGTGCCCCTGTTTCCGACCCTTACCGCAAAGCAGGAAGAATTTATATTTCAGGATTGCAAAGCCTCTTACATAATTGTCTCGAATAATTTCCAGCTCAGAAAAGTTCTCGAATTCAAAGAACGCCTCGATGGCCTCAGGCACGTGATTGTGATGAACGATAAATTCGAGACCGAGGATCTATCCGTGCGATCTATGTCCGGATTGATTCGCCGAGGCGAAGAATGCCGCCCGGCCGGCGAACGGCATAAAATTGTCCGGAAATATGCCGAAAATGTCAAACCAGAAGACCTGCTGACTCTTATATATACAAGCGGCACAACCGGCGAGCCAAAGGGCGTTATGCTCACCCACAGGAATGTAGCGTCTAATATTCAATCTTTACAGTCGGAAATCCATTTCGACGAAAAAGACACATTCCTTTCATTTCTGCCGTTGAATCATTCATACGAAAGAACTACCGGATATTATACCGCATTTGCCAGCGGATCATCAATTGCGCTGGCCGAATCGCCAGAAAGCGTCCCGGCGGCAATCCAGGACATACAGCCGACTATGATGACCACGGTGCCACGCCTGCTCGAGATGATGAAACGCAAAATTTATATGAATATATCCCAAGAACCCGCTTCAAAACAGAAGATGTTCAACTGGGCAATTGAAATCGGCAAGGAATATGTGGACAGGAATCTGAAAGGCCGCGTTCCGATGGTGCTCAAAACAAAATATAAACTTGCAGATAAACTGGTCTTCCGGAAAATCCGAAACAAAATCGACCCGAATCTGCGTATGTTCGTATCGGGTGGAGCGCCGTTGCCTGTTGAAGTTGGCAGATTCTTTTTCGCAATCGGTATAACCGTGCTCGAGGGCTATGGCCTTACCGAAGCCTCGCCTGTGGTTACGCTTAACCGCCCTGATAATATCGAGCTCGGATCGATCGGCCTTGCACTCAACGGAGTCGAAGTTAAGCTCGCCGAAGATGGTGAACTGCTCGCCCGCGGCCCGAATATTATGAAGGGATACTGGAAGGACCCGATTGCGACCCAGGAAGTAATCGACAGCGAGGGCTGGCTGCACACAGGCGATATTGTCCAGCTAACCGAGCGCAGGAATATTAAAATCACCGACCGCAAAAAGCATATATTCGTTAATTCCGGCGGTAAAAATATTGCGCCGCTGCCAATAGAGAATATGCTCGCCGAGAGTCGTTATATCGACCAGGTGTTCCTTGTGGGCGACAGCCGCGAATACTGCACGGCGCTGATTATTCCAGATTTCGATCAGCTCAGGATGCTCGCCGAACGCACAGGAATTGCATGGGAGGGTGATACCGATCTGACCTCCAATCGAGACATTATATATAAAATCCATCAGGACATCGACGCATTGCAGAAAGATCTGGCCAAATTCGAGCGAGTCAGGCGGTTCACACTGCTCGATAAGCCCTTTACGGTCGAGAAAGGCGAGCTCAGCCCAAAGATGAGCGTCAAGCGTCATATCGTCGAGGAGAAGTACAAAGAGCTGATCGACTCTATGTATGGAAAAAAATAATCCACCCGATATATTCTCAGGTGGATTGAATGAATTCTCAATATTTAAATATATTATTTCCCGGTGATGCTTTTGAAAATCGCCGAGAAGTCCTCGTCGCCGAGGCCCTCCTGCAGAGCCCGGGCGTATAGCTCTTTGATCGCGTTTTCGCCGGGAATGGCTATCTGCTGTTCGTAAGCTGACAGCGCGGCCAGATGCATATCCTTTTGCATCCATTTAAGCGGGAATTCCGCGCTGTAATCTCCGGATTTGATTTTGTCGGTCTTTAGCTTCACAAATGGCGCAGTTACGGGCATATCCGGCAGGAAATCCAGCAATGCCGAACGGTCGATACCAAGAGCCTTGCCAAGATGCACAGCCTCGGAAAACGCCGCCATCGAATACCCAAGCATCATATTAACAATCATTTTGTACGACGATCCCGCCGGCACGTCGGCGCCATGGATATATTTTTTGCCCATTATTTCTAACATTGGCGCGCAGGTTTCGACGTCGCTTTTGTCGCCACCGACGAGGAATACAAGCTCGCCGCTCTCGGCCGGCTTGAGCGATCCGGCGACCGGCGCATCGAGGTAGCGTACGCCGCGATTTTTAGCGGCTGAAGCCATTTCGCGGGCAAAAGATGGGTTGACTGTTGTCGAATTCACCCAGAGCGTGCCTGTCTGCATTGATTTGAGGAATCCACCCTCGCCGAGCGCAAGCGATTCTACAACTTCGGGGGTCGAAAGCATTGTGAATAAAATATCGCAGTTTTTGGCCGTATTTGCGGGCGATTCGCCCCATTCGGCGCCTTTTCGTAGGTGATCGGCTGCTTTTTCTTTTGTGCGGTTATAAACAATCAGATCATAATCTTTGTCGATAAGATTCATAGCCATGCGGCTTCCCATTATTCCGAGTCCGATAAATCCGATCTTCATATTTCTCCCGTATTATTAATCAAAAAACTTTATATTTATTAAAAAAGTGGCGGAATTCGAAAAAAATCCATGTTTTGAGCGGGGATTTACAATATTAAGCAGTGTGAATCCTTTACATAAATAGATGCTTATATTATTCATCGAATCAGACAGCTCTTTATTTCCTTTATTAAAAATTCACATAAATTCCGTTTTATTAATATATGCTTAGGAGGCTTAGGCATGGCCGTTTATAATTATACCAAAAAGGACGATTCGCTCGAGTATCTGAAAAATATGGAATCGCAAAAAGTCGAATGGAACGAACCGGACATCCGCGGCTGGAGCGTCGTAGCAGCCGACGGCAAAGACATTGGCAAAGTGCACGATCTCGTTGTTCGCAAGGACAACAAAAAGGTGGTTTATATAGATATACATCTGCCCACAGAAATGACAGAAGGCGAAAACGACCACGCGATGATCCCCGCAGGATTCATCGACGTCGAGGACGACAACGAGAAAGTCCGCATCGCTCTGATCAAAAGCGGGCATTCCGAGATGATCCCCAAATATAGGGGAGGAACAATCTATAAAGATTACGAAGAAGAGATGTCGGCGATAATAAATACGATAATGCAAAAGGAAAGGCCACATCGCCGATACGAAGAGCACGAGTTATATACCGATGACAGGCTACATGACCGACGCAACCGCCGGGATGTACAAATATCTCCGACTACCACACCGACACGACGTCATTAAGTAATGATTTCCGCAAGCCGGCTGAGTCTATCAGTCGGCTTTTTTCTTTTTCAGAACCACAGCGGAGGGACCGGTCGACAGCGCCATATACAGCGTGCCGCCGTAGGGAGTTTTGTCGTCAAGGCTGACCTCGAGCCGGCGGCTGATTTCGAGAGTGCCGGGGCCGGGCTTGAGTGGAGACAGGTCGCGCAGAAAGAAGGACAAGGAATTGGTATTGAATATCTCAGTGAACTGCGACACGGTTTTGCCGCTGGTGTCGGCAATTGTGATCGTGATGCGTTCATTGCGGGCGATCGAGGGGCCGCCCCAGCGAATAACCACAGTCGAGTCGAGGCTGATCGTATCCGACTTTACGGGAAGCGAGATCGTACGTACGCTGTCGAGCGAAGCGACGATTTCCGTGCGCTGCTCCATATCGGGATTATCGTAGACGAATACTATCGGCGTTTCGCGGCCATCGAATTGATAGAAATAAGGATACTGGCGATTGGTGTCGAGATTCATACCTCGGCCGTTCATCAGAAATGATACGGGGTCTTCGATAATAAATTTCTCTCCGAAAGGGCTTTTGATCCTGAACGAGGCCTGGACATTGGTTACATCTTCGGATTCAACATATTCGACGCGATAGCTCTGGTAAATCTTTGTGATTGGTTCGAATTCGGCATTTTCCGTGCCGCACGCCGCAAGCAAAATCAGAATTGCGAATGCAAAATATTTTTTCATATCGAAAAATTCCCGACCGAAATTTATAAGTTTTTGAAAGTATCGATGTATTTATCGATATATTTATCGTATTCCTTGCGTTTGTATTGCATGATATAGCGCGGATGCTCCAGCGGAATAAGCTCTCCGAACAATCCATGCTTATCGTTGAATTTTTTCGCGAAATCGAAATTCTTGCCGCTTCCCAGTATAATTGCTTTCTCCGCCGAACAGCCCAGACCTATCTGCTGTCGCAGCGTGTCGAGAATAAATGGCTCGACCGCATCGCGGATTACGGCGTCGTCATAAAAATTATAATTGACACGCTTGCCGTTGTCTTTAACCTTAACAAATCCCAAAGGGCATATCGAATTAAAATAAAATTTCGAATAAAAATCTGCGGGATTTGAATATTTATTGATTACATCATATATAAATACCGAAGACATCTCGTGTGTGTCGAATTCGGGCGGCTCGATATCGCATTCCGACTTCAGCCGCTTCGTATCGGTAAAGGGGATACCTGTGGCGCCGGCGCCGAAGCGTCCGGGATTGATCCCCAGAGCCATTTTGCGGAGATTATCGTCATCGTAATATTTTTTATAGAATTCGCTCATAATCCGGTCGACCTCGCCCTCGTTATTGCCGCGGAAGGGATTGAGCGCACGAATTCCTTCCGGCAATTCAATATCTCCGAGTGAGAGATTATGATTGAATTCAATTATTCTATCCGCAAATGTCATAAATGGTCTGTCGGACTTTTCTCAATAAATAATTCTGACAAAATAAGAATTTATCGGCCCAAAAGAAAGTATAGAAAGCCTTCGGTATAGAAAGCCTTCCGAAGGTTAGAACCCTTCGGAAGGGTATTTAGGGAGCAAGAAAGTATTGAAAGCCTTCGGTATAGAAAGCCTTCCGAAGGTTTTAAACCTTCGGAAGGGTATTTAGGGAGCAAGAAAGTAT
>CAZEMR010000028.1:0-37422 GCA_964513465.1 uncultured Hyphomicrobiales bacterium | reverse complement strand
TCCCTTTTTGGCAACTTTGATTGTTTCGCGAACCATCTGATTCGCATAGCCCCATTCGTTGTCGTACCAGCTCATGACCTTTACAAGGTCGCCGTCGACAACCTGGGTCATCGGCAGATCGACTATCGAAGCGCGCGGGTCCATGATGATGTCGCTCGATACCAGCTCGTCGTCCGATGCGCCGAGTATTCCGCGGTAGCGGTCGGTATTGGCTTCCTCGCGGAATATTTTGTTGATTTCGTCGGCCGAAGTCGCGCGTTTTGCAATAAAATTGATGTCGGTGATTGATCCCACCGGCACGGGCCCGCGCACGGCGACGCCGTCGAATTTATTCTTAAGCTGGGGCAGAGTCAGCGAGGTGGCTTTGGCTGCGCCGGTCGAAGTGGGCACCAGATTGGCTGCTCCTGCGCGTCCGCGGCGCATCTTTTTGGCCGGGCCATCGACTATTGACTGCGAGGCGGTGTAGGCATGGATAGTGGTCATAATTGCTTTTTTGATGCCGATGCGGCGATCCATTATCTCCATAACAGGCGCAGTGCAATTCGTGGTGCAGCTCGCGCAGGAGATCATATCCTCCGAATAGTCGATTTCGTTGACGCCGTGGACAACCGTCGGTACGTCGGACGACTTTGCCGGAGCCGAGAGCACGACCTTTTTGGCGCCAGCGTCGAGATGCTTTTGCATGCCCTCGCGATTTGTAAAAATCCCGGTGGATTCGAGCACGATTTCGCAGCCCAGATCCTTCCAGGGAAGACTTGCGGGGTCTTTTTCGCTGAACTTCGGGTAGCTTTTGCCTTCGATAATTAATTCCTTGTCGCTGAATTCGACCTTTTTGTCATAGCGGCCATAAACCGTATCGTATCTGAGCAGATAAGCCAGATTTTCGGCGGAAACAAGGTCGTTGACTGCGACGAGTTCGATGTCGTCTCTGTCGAGAATGATCTTCAGCGCGGCTCTGCCGATACGCCCTAATCCATTGATTGCTACTTTACACATAATTTCTCCTTTGATATATTCAACAAATAAATGATTGATTTTTATATAAATTAATTGATTCAGACCGGCAATTTATTCCAGCCCGCTTGTTTTAACGTCGAGAGCACGCTCACGAACATCTCCTCCATTTCTTTTTCGGTATTAATCGAATGGGTGATTCCCGGATTCTCCGTCAAGAAGAATTCCACCAGCGGCCGTGTGGTTTCGTCATATTCCTCAAAGCGATTTTCGACCGTTTCGGCCTTGTCGTCGTCGCGCTGCGTAAGAAGCGATTTGTCCTTTGCGCAGGGCGAGTCCCCGGGCGGAGGATTAAAGTATAGATTATATATTCGTCCGTCATATTCGCATATACGCCGGCCGGTCAGGCGTTTGCGGGCCACTTCGCGATTTGTCTCGAATATTACCACCGCCGTCAGCTCGCAATTATTATCGCGGCAGATTTCACCGAATTCCTTTAGCTGGCTGCGGCTGCGGGGGAATCCGTCGAATACCACATATTCCTCGTCGGTATCGGCCAGAATCTTCGAGACTGCTTCCTTGACCAGCGGGGTCGGGGCAAGCTTGCCCTGCTGGATGTAGTCCTTAATTTTTTCGCCCAGATCAGATTGCTTATTGATTTCCTTTCTAAGAATCCGGCCGGTATTGATTGTGGCGGTGTGCTCTTCGGCTTCGAGTTGTTCGGCCACAGAGCTTTTGCCGCTGCCCGGCGGACCAAGAAATATTGCTGCTAATTTTTTCGTAGTGCTTTTCATTTGTTCTCTCCGATTTATTTTTAATTAAATAATATTATTCGTTGATAATAATTATTCATTGATAATATTTTCGGGGCTGCCGTCGATGAATGCGCGGATATTGTCCATCGTCGTGTCGATTATCTCGCCAAGAGCTTCATCGGTATTGAATGCATTATGCGGGGTGATATATACATTGCGAAGCCGGATGAGCACCTGGTCGGCGAGTATCTGGTCCAGATCGTGAGTTTTGCGGAATACCGACCTTAGCAGCTCGCCTTCCTCGCGTATAACAGGTTCCTCGGGCAGTACGTCGAGCCCTGCGGCTTTGATCTTGCCCTCGGCCAGCGCGCGCAGAAAAGCGGTGTTGTCGATCACATCTCCGCGGGCGGTATTGATGATAATCACACCTTTTTTCATTTTGTCAAATTCATTTTCAGAAAGCATATGCCGTGTGGACTGAGTAGAAGGCACATGCAGAGTGATGATGTCCGAACGCCGCAATAGCTCTGGCTGATCGACATATTCGAAGCCCATCTCTTTTGCAAAATCCTCGTCGGGGTAAACATCATAGGCTATGACCTGCATATCGAATCCTTTGGCGATTCGGATAACATGCCGGCCGATAGAGCCGGTGCCGACTACGCCGAGAATTTTTCCCGCAAGGTCGAATCCGCGCAGACCCTGCAGCGAAAATTCGCCCTTCATCACGCGTTCGACCGAGTCATATATATTATGCGAAATTGTCAGCAGAAGTCCAAATACATGCTCGGCGACCGTAGTGTCGCCATAGCTTGGCACATTGGCCACTTTGATTCCGTGTTCGCTGCAATAATCGAGGTCGATGTGGTCGTAGCCCGTCGAGCGGGTAGCTATAAGCTTAAGATCAGGCATTTTTTCGAGCGTTTCGCGTCCGAGATCTGAATAAATAAATGTCGAAATAATTTCAGCATCGGAATGATGCGATGCGTTTTCGGCATCGAGTTCTTCGCGTTCGAATTCGACATCAAAATCTTCGGCGAGGTCTTTGAATCGGTCAATTTCCCATTCTTCTGCCTGGAATATTACAATTTTCATAAATTCTCCTTATAAATATTTAATAGTTATTCATCTTCAGAAATTGTTTCAAAACCGCTGACAATATCAAGCAATTCGCTGGTGATCTGCGACTGGCGCTGGTGATTATATTTCGAGTTCAAATCGTCGAGCAACTCTTCGATATTTTTCTCGGCGGCCTGCATCGATGCCAGCCGGGCGGCGTTTTCGGCCGCCAGCGATTCGGCAAATGCGCGGTAGCAGGCCGAGAAGAAATACTGCCGTATCAGGCCTGCGAATAAATCCTCCCATTCCATCGTAAACGTCGGCAGCGATCGCGAATCCCAGTGTTTATGCCTGAGCTCAGATAGCCACTGCAGGTTGAGCGGCATCAGAAAATTCATTTCGGGATGGAATGAAGCGCCGGATTTCGGACGATTATTAAATAATAATATCCGATCGAAATTCCGGTCGGCACGCCAGCTCTCGATTTCGATAATCAATTCGTCGACCAGCGGCGGTATCTCGTCGATCGTATCGGCAATCGGGAATACCTTGTCGATCATCAGGCCTTCGCGTTCGAGGCGTGGCCTGATTCGGTCGCCGATTGTGATAATCGCGCGGTCGCCAGGTATGATATTCATTTTGTCGATTCTCTCGATCAGAAAATCGGTGATTTTTGCGTTAAACCGGCCGCTCATTCCGCGACCGGCGCCGAATACGACGATACCGGTTCTGTGGCGGTGGCCATGCTCCCGCGCGGATATTTGCGCTTTGCCCGATCTCATTGCTATGTGCAGCCCCATTTCGATAATTTCGACGTAGTCATCTAAGGAGTTCGCTGCTTTTTCGAGGCTGCGGATGTTGACTGCCGCAAGCGCCTTCATGGTTTTAACCACCGAGCGGAGGTCTTTTGCGCTGTCGATTTTTTTCTTTAATTGCTCAGCTTGTTCCATTTGTCAACCCCTCGCTTTCGAGAATTTTCCGCGTAGATTTCGTCAATTTTTCAATATCTTCATCTTCGAGTTTTTTACCTGATTGAATTTTTTCGGAGATTTTTTCATTTTCCCCGAGCACATTCCTGCGGATCAATTTCTTGGCCTGATCCATATCCGACAGCTCCACTTCGTCGAGCAGGCCCTCGTTGACCGCGAGCAATACGGCAATCTGCTCGGCGACGGTGAATGTGTCATGCTCGTTTTGTTTGAATACCTCGCGAACGCGGCGGCCGCGCTCGAGCGTTTTGCGGGTTTCTTCGTCGAGCCGGGTACCGAATCGCGAGAACGATTCGAGCTCTTCGAACTGCGAATACGCCAGCCGGAGATCGCCGGCGACTTCGCGATATGCCGGGAGCTGGGTTTTGCCTCCAACGCGCGATACCGACTTTCCGACGTCGATCGCCGGGAGCGCGCCCGCCAGAAAGAGATCGGGGGATAGGTAAATTTGCCCGTCTGTGATCGAAATCAGATTTGTGGGAATATAATCCGAGATATTCTGCGCCTGGGTTTCGATTATTGGCAATGCGGTCAGCGAGCCGCCGCCGATCTCCTCGCTCAGATGCGTCGATCGCTCTAAGAGCCGCGAATGCAGATAGAAAATATCGCCGGGGTATGCCTCGCGGGCCGGAGGCCGCCTGAGTAGCAGCGAGAGCTCGCGGTATGCGCGGGCATGGCTTGTCAGATCGTCGTAAACGATCAACACATCGCGGCCCATGTCCATAAAATATTCGCCGATCGAAGTGGCCGCAAATGGTGCGGCGAAGTTCATGCCCGGGGTGTTGTCGCCGGTGGCGGCAACGATGATTGTGCGTTCCATTGCTCCGAATTCCTCGAGCTCGGCGATCACATTCGCAACGGCGGCGCTGCGTTTGCCTACAGCGCAGTATATACTTATAATGTCGCTTTTGTCCTGATTAATTATGGCGTCAAGTGCGATCGAAGTCTTACCGGTCTGGCGGTCGCCGAGTATCAGCTCGCGCTGGCCGCGTCCGATGGGGATCAGCGCGTCGATTACCTGTATGCCGGTCTGGACGGGCTGTTCGACGGGGGATCGGTCCATAATCGCCGGGGCCTCGCGTTCTATCTGCCGCCTGCCTGAATATTCGATGGCGCCGCGGTCGTCGAGTGGACGCCCGATGGGGTCGATTACGCGGCCGATTATATCTTCGCCGACCGGTACGTCGAGAGTGCGGCCTGTGCGGCGAGCTTCGCTGCCGGAATAAACCTCCTCGCTCTCGTCGAGCATGACGACAGCGACTTCGGATTCGTCAAGATTGAACGCAATGCCGTAGCGGCCCCCGTGGAAGCGTACCAGCTCTTCGTATTCGACATCCGGAAGGCCTGCCACGCGGGTGATTCCGCGCCCGCTGTAGATAACTTTGCCGAATTCGCGGATGTCGATCTCGGCTTCGGCGCTTTTCACCTGTTCCAGAATTCGGTCGAATACCGGATTGAGCTTTTGGGCGATATTTGTATTGTTTTCACTCATTATTCTTCTGAATTATTATCTTCTTCGGAATTCGATTTGCCATCGGAATCTTTTTCACTATTGCCTGATTTTTTCGTTTTGATATTCTGCGATCCGCCGATCACTTCGGCCATTTTGGATTCGATATCGCCAAGGTAATCACCGATGCTCCAGCCGATTTTTTTTCCGCCGGCGATAATTCTGATACCCGCAATCAGCGAATCATCGACTTTATAATTAATCGATGCGCCGTTTTCAGTTAATTTTTTTAAAGCCTTTTCGATCCGTTTTTTCTGGTCATCGTCGGGATCGAAGGCGGTTTCGACGGTTACTTCGTCGGCGTCGAGCTTAGCATCGGATTCCTCGATTTTGTCGATAAATCTGTCAATTGCTTTGGTCTCGAGTGCGGAGTCGGCAATTTCCGCGAGCGCCCGAACGGAGATTGTATATATAATATCCGCCGATTGTTTTTCGATCTCTTCGATCATGTTATCCTGTTGGGACTCCAACTGCTTATGCCAGCGATTCTTTTTATCCTCGATTTCATTTTTGGCTTTTTCGATCAATTCTTTTTTGTGTTTTTCGGCGTCTGCTTCGGCTTCCTGCTTTTTCTGGTCGTGAATTTTGTCAATTTCTCCGAGCTTGTTTTTATATTTCTGCTCGAGCTTTTCGGCGCGCTCGCGATTATTGCGTGCTTCCTCCTGCTCGTGGCTGATTTTCTCGCGGCGTGCGTCCATTGCTTTGGTAATGCGTTTGAACAGGAAATGCCGCAAAAGTAGAATCAGAATGGCAAAATTGACTATCTGCGCAATTATTGTAAACCAGTCCAGTTGCATCACTTACCTCCGGCTGCCTGCACTACGTGATCCCAGAATGGATTGGCAAAAAGTATTATCATGACAACAACGAATACATAAATTGCTGTCGATTCGATCATAGCCAGCCCCACGAAAAGCGTGCGTGTGATTGTGCTTGATTCGTCCGGCTGCTGGGCCATTGCGCCGAGAGCTCTGGCCACGGCGATACCTTCGCCGATAGCCGGGCCTATTGAACCTATGCCCATTGCGAGCCCTGCGGTTATAATCGAAACTGCTCCAATAAGATCAACTCCGCTCATCGGAATCCTCCTTGTCATTTTTATCAGAATTTTCAGTTTTTTTCTCAATTTTTTCTTTATGGGCGCGGGATGCCGAACCTATATATACCAGCGAGAGCACAGCAAAGATATAAGCATGAATCTGCCCGATCAGCAGCCCGAGAGCTTGCATTATCACAGGGAAGAATAATGGCGCCACAGATAGCAGAATCGCCACTATAAGCGTTCCGCTCATTACATTTCCGAATAGTCGCACAGCGAGCGCAAGGGTGCGCGATAGCTCGCCTATAATATTGAACGGAAGCATCAGGGGGGTGGGGGTAACGTAATGCTTCAGAAAGCCTTTCAGTCCGGCGTTATAAATGCCATAGACCGGCACGGCGAAAAATACGTATGCCGCCAGCACTCCGGTGGTGGTCAGCGATCCCGTCGGCGCCTCGTAGCCCGGCACAAAGCTCAGAAAATTGGCTACGGCAATATATAAATAAAACGAACCGATGAACGGCAGATATAAATCTGCGCGGCTTTGGGTTACATCGTGAATTTCGCGGCGCATAAAAGAGATAAGCGCTTCGAGAAATGCCTGGGTGCGGCTGATTTTACCATTGATTTTGATATTTCGGGTAATCAGCCACGAAGCTATCGCAATCAGCACAATTACTCCCCAGGAATAAACGATTGTGGCGTTCAGCTCTATTAGCCCCCACTGGAAATATACTATCTGGTCTGTGCTTATGTCCATATTTATCAATTAATCAAAATTATACTTTCATTATTTTGGCTCTGCGCATGGCATATAGCTTGGCGGCGATGAATGCAACCAGCGCAGCGATTATTCCCCATATTCCGCCGACAAGAAAGGCCAGCCAGAACGCCGCGACAGCAATCGCAAGCCGCCCAAAGAAGCTGAGCAATACATATATATGCGCCATCCGCCGGTCGAGCCTGCGAAGCGTCAGCCACAGCCCGCCATAATAAACAGCTCCGGCGGCGAGGCCGATTATCATACTGAGCAATATTTCGAATATGAATTCAATCATTTTTTGTTTTGAGTCAATAATTTTGACAATAAATATTTAACTGTGATCGGCGCGAAAATGCAGGTGGCGGCAACCACCAGCACCATTGCCGAGAATCCCTGAGGGCTGACCGCCCACTCGCCAAGATCGAGGCCGCGCTGCATTACAATCATGGCGATCTCTGCGCGCGGAATCATGCTGACTCCGAGCAGCGCCGCGCCGCCAATGCCGGATGTGAATATTACCGGAATTCCCGCTCCGACAAACTTCCCGACCACTGCGGCTGCAATCAGCACCAGACCGAAGCTTGCGCCCGAGCCAAGAGAACCGGGAGCTATATTGAGCCCTATCCCAATGAAAAAGAACGGAGTAAAGAATTCGTAAATCGAATCGAAAGATGCCTCCATTCGGACTACATCCGGATCGCGGCTGAATATCAGCCCGGCGAAAAACGCCCCAATCGCAAGGGAAAAGCCAAGCGCTCCGGCAATAGCCGCCAGCACCAGGCCTATCCCTGCGATTGTGAGCATGGGGTCGGGTTGTTTTTCAAATTTTTCAAAAAAACGTGTTAATTTTTTTTCTGAATATATAGATATAAGAATGCAAAAACCGCCGAATGCCAATAGTTTAACCAGCATGAATCCCGCCTGGGTCAATATCTTTCCTGCCGGGAGCGATCCCTCCGGGAGCGCCGGCGCCACAGAGAACAGCAGCGCCATCAGCATGATGCTCGAGATGTCATCGAGCTCGGCAGTGTCGAGCATTATGCGGCCTTCTTCGGTGTCGAGCTTATCCGCTTCTTTCCATGGGGTTACGGATACTCCGACGCTGGTGGCAGTCATCGCCACCCCGATGAAAATGCTTTGCACATCGCTGAATCCGAGTAGCAATATGGCTGCGTAATATCCTGCGGCGAAGCTTCCGATTATATTGATTAGCCAGACAAAGCCTGCCTTTTTGAGCGATCTGACCAGTCCTCGGACATCGGTTTCGAGGCCGACTTTGAACAGCAAAGTGAAAATCCCAAGCTTGGCCAGAAAGCGGAATATTTCCATTCCGTTTTCGTTCATTATATTCAGATTCGAATCGATCAGCCGGATCAGAAATCCGAGCAGGATAAATCCCACCAGCGCGGGAATGCCTATTCGCTGCAAGCCGGATTTGGTCAATATTGCAAGCACAATGGTAATGCCGATCACCATTATTATAATTGCAATGTCCATTGCTCAATCCTTCCGTTCGGATTCTTTCTTAACCCAATACCATGCGTTCATGCTGCCGAGCGCTACGCCCAACACTATCAGCATCAGAGTCCAGGAATATCCGCTTTTGTATGTCAGATCGAGCCATACTCCGATTGCTGCGCCAACGACGGTCGGCAAAGCGACCGACCAGCCGACAAGCCCGAATATACCGAGTCCGAACAGAAATTCGTTGCGATGCTTATTGCGGCCTTTGATGATTCGCCGTGATTTGGATTCGATTTCGCGGCCGAATCGCTGTTCATAATTTTCTCTGTGTTTTTCTTTATCGCTCATTATTTCCGGAGCTCCAGAAAGCGCCGTGTGAAGTCGGCTTCGAGCCTGACCAATGCAGTATGGGCGACTTTTTCCTTTTCTTCGTAAACTTCGAATTCCTTTGCTACAGTTTCGTGCAGAGTTTCGATATCCTCGCCGGCGACAGCGCCCTGGGCGGATATATATACTGTATCTCCTTTTTTGACCAGCACGCCCGTGTCGAGCGCGATGTATTTCTCCTCGCCGTTCTCGGCGTAGCGGAGTATTCCGGGTTCGAGAATTGTTGTGAAATCCACATGCCGGGGGAGTATGCCGAAATGCCCGTTGGCAGCTTCGGCCACTATTTTGTCCACGGATTTATCGAGGAAAACCTCGCGTGGGATATATATTTTCAAATGAATCATTCTTTTTTTGCCTCGTCGATTTTTCCGATCATATACAAAGCTTTTTCGGAGTAATCGCTGAATTCGTCGTTCAGGATTCGCTCGCAGCCGTCGATAGCGTCGTCGATTTCCACCATGCGGCCTTCCTGACCTGTGAATTGCTCGGTAGTGAAAAAGGGCTGAGTCAGGTATCGCTCAAGCCGCCGCGCACGATGCACCGTCTTGCGGTCGTTCACGCTGAGTTCCTCGATGCCCAGCATTGCGATTATATCCTTCAGGTCTTCGTATTCGGAAATGGTTTTGCGGATCTGTTGGGCGACGCGGTAGTGCCGCTCGCCGACGATTTTCGGCACCAGCATTTTTGATCCGGATTTAAGCGGATCGATCGCCGGATAGAGTCCCTGGCTGGCGCGCTTTCGCGAAAGCACGATCGACGAAGACAAATGCGTGAAGGTATGCACAGCCGCCGGGTCTGTGAAGTCGTCCGCGGGCACATATACCGCCTGGACTGACGAGATTGATCCCGACCGGGTGCTTGTAATGCGTTCCTCCAGTTCGGCCAGCTCGGTCTGGAGCGTAGGCTGGTATCCCACGCGCGATGGAATCTGTCCCAGCAGGCCGGAAACTTCCGATCCCGCCTGCACAAAGCGGAAAATGTTGTCGATCAGCATAAGCACATCGTGTCCCTGGTCGTCGCGCAGCCACTCGGCCATTCGCAGGGCTGTGTGGCCCACACGGAATCGTGCGCCCGGCTGTTCGTTCATCTGTCCGAATACGAGTATGGAGTTATCGAGCACGTCAACGCTTTTGATTTCGCGGTAAAGTTCCTCGCCCTCGCGAGAGCGCTCGCCGATACCGCAGAAGATGCTTTTACCGCCGTATTTCCCGGCAATATTATTAATTAATTCCATTATCAAAACTGTTTTGCCAACTCCGGCGCCGCCGAATAGTCCGGCCTTGCCGCCTTTTTCGAGAGGGGAGAGCACGTCGATCGCCTTGATTCCGGTGGCGAATATTTCGGATTTGCTGCTTTGCTCGCTGATCGGCTTACGCCGCTGATATATCGATTTGCGGGGGACGTCGCCGATTTCGCCCTGTTTGTCGATCGGTTCGCCAAAAACGTTGAATACGCGGCCCATGATTGCGTCTCCGAGCGGCGCTTCCAGCGGGTGGCCGGAATCGATGGCAGGGTCACCGCGGCTAAGCCCCTGGGTAGGAGTCAGGGCTATACCGCGGGCCTTCTGCCGGTCGAGATGTAAAATAATTTCGATGACAATTTCTTTGTTATCGCCGGCCCGGACAAGATTGCGGATTTCGGGTAATTTATGGGAGAATCGAACATCCACGATGCTGCCCCGAACCCGTGAGACGTGTCCGGTATTCTCTATGTCTCCATTATTTATGTCCCCATTATTTTTCATTTATTTAAATTTTTCTCTGTTTTCGAAATAATTTCGATTGCATTCATCACGCTGTCGGGATTGAGCGATATCGAATCAATTCCACGCTCGACGAGGAATGCGGCGAATTCCGGATAATCGCTTGGCGCCTGGCCGCAGATGCCGACTTTGGTATCGGCTTTTTGAGCTTTTTCGAGTAATATCGAGATCATTCTTTTCACTGCGTCATTGCGTTCGTCGAATAGATCGGATAGCCGGTCGGAATCGCGGTCGACTCCAAGCGTTAGCTGTGTCAGGTCGTTGCTGCCGATCGAGAATCCGTCGAATCGTTCTGCGAATTCCGAAGCCATCATGATGTTTGATGGGATTTCGCACATCATATATACGCGGAGTTCGTTTTTGCCGCGCTCGAGGCCATTGTCCTTCAGAGTATCCAGTATTTTGTCGGCTTCTTCGACCGTGCGGCAGAATGGGATCATGATTACGACATTGTCGAGACCTATTTTGCTGCGCACCTGGCGGATGGCGCGGCACTCCAGGGCGAATCCTTCGCGATAGGCGGGCGAATAATATCGCGAGGCGCCCCGGAATCCGAGCATTGGGTTGGCTTCTTTGGGCTCGAACTGCTCGCCGCCGATCAGGTCTGCATATTCGTTGGTTTTGAAATCGCTCATGCGCACGATTACGTCATTGGGGTACTGCGCCGAGGCTATACGGGCGATCCCGCGCGCCAGGTGATCGACGAAGTAGTCTTCCTTGTTGTCATATCCGCGGGTCATTTCGGCGATTTCGGATTTGACTTCGTCGTCCTCGAGTTCGTCGAATTTGACGAGCGCCATGGGGTGGATTTTTATCATATTATTAATAATAAATTCCATCCGCGCAAGGCCGATGCCATCCGCTGGCAGCCTCCACCAGCGATAGGCCGACGAGGGGCTGGCAATATTCATCATGATTTGGGTTTTCGTATCGGGAATGTCGCTTAGGTCGAGGTCTTTCGATTCGTAATCGAGCAGGCCTTCGTAAACTTTACCGGTTTCGCCTTCTGCGCAGGAGATTGTGACTTTGCGGCCGTCTTCTATGCGGTCGGTCGCATTTTCGGCGCCTACGACTGCGGCGACTCCGAGTTCGCGGCTGACGATGGCGGCATGGGAGGTCCGGCCTCCGTAATCGGTGACGATGCCGGAGGATTTTTTCATAATCGGCACCCAATCGGGGTCGGTCATTCCGGTGACCAGGATATTACCCTCTTCGAATTTGTCGATTTCGTCGGGGCTGTGGATTATCTGGGCGGCGCCGGAGGAGATTGCTTCGCCGATTGCGAGGCCGGATGCCAGGATATTTCCTGATTCTTTTAATTTATAGCTTTTCAGTTTGGCGGATTTTTTCTGCGACTGAACGGTTTCGGGGCGGGCCTGGACTATATATAAATCGCCGGTTTCGCCGTCCTTGGCCCATTCGATGTCCATTGGTTTGTCGTAATGTTTTTCGATTCTTACTGCCCAGCGCGCAAGCTGAATTATTTCGTTATCGGAGAGTACATAGCTTTGGCGTTCTTTCTGGCTGGTGTCGGTATTTTTGGTTTTTTTATTGCCGCCTTTGGCGTAAATCATTTTCTTTTTCTTATCGCCGAGCTGCTTTTCGACGATAGGGAGTAAATCTTTTTTATTTAATAATGGTTTGAATACCATGTATTCATCGGGATTGACGGTGCCCTGGACTACGTTTTCGCCCAGGCCCCATGCTGCGTTGATCATAACAACGTCGCGGAAGCCGGTGTCGGTATCCAGAGTAAACATAACCCCCGAGCCTGCTTTGTCCGAACGCACCATTTTCTGGACTCCGGCGGACAGGGCGATCTTAAGGTGGCCGAACCCCTTTTCGTCGCGGTAGCTTATTGCGCGGTCGGTGAATAGCGAGGCATAGCATTTGCGGCATGCTTCGAGCAGTTCGTCTTTGCCGGAGACATTGAGGTAGGTCTCCTGCTGTCCGGCAAAGCTGGCTTCGGGAAGGTCTTCTGCTGTGGCGCTGCTGCGCACAGCGACTCCGAGCTTGTCGGAGTCATATTTACTGCAGAGGTCGGAATAAGCTGATTCTATGGCAGAGCGGATTTCGCCGGGAAATTCGGATTTGAGGATCATCCTGCGGATATTCTTCCCGGTCTTTTCGAGTGGCTGTCCGTCGTTCATTTTATCGAGTTCGCTGCGTATGCCGTCCTCGAGCTCGTTCTCCGAAATAAATGTGCGGTAGGCTTCGGATGTGGTGGCAAATCCCAGCGGCACTTCGATTCCTTCCGCTCCGAGCCGGCTGATCATTTCGCCGAGCGATGCGTTTTTTCCACCCACACGCGGAGTGTCGTCCGATCCGATTTCTTCGAATTTTAATACATAACTATTGCTCATTCCGACCCCTGCAATTTTTTTGGTTTAATTAATCATTTGATTCATTCGTTTATGAGTCACTTGTTTAATGATCATCATATTTAAATGATATCTTCATTTTGGTGCGGTATTCGACTACTTTGCCCCCGTCGAGCCTTAGGTCCTGGTCGACCACTTCGGCCACTCTCAATTCCTTAAGCGATTTGGCGGCGTGTTCTACTGCGTTTTTTCCGGCTTCGTCCCATGATTTAGGGCTGGTGCCGATTACTTCGATTACTTTATAGATACTCATTTTTTATTCCTTATGATTTTATTTAAAAAAATATGCCCTGCCCGCAGTATTTCTCTGCAAAGCTAATCCTCTTTCTGCGATTTAAATTCCGCGGGCGAGGGACTTATGCGAATTCAATTATCTCTGCGGCTTAGCGGGTTTGGAAATCTCGGTCAGCGCTTCGCCTGTGATGCGATTGTCGGTGTTGACTGCGATATCGCCGAGCGACATAATTCCGACTACCTGGTTTTTTCCGTCGCGAACCAGCAGGCGGCGGACTTTGTTTTCTTCCATTATGTCGGCGGCTTTGTCGACCGTGTCGTCCTGATTGACAAACAGCAGATCGCGGGTCATAATATCTTTTATCTGTGTATCCATCGGGTTCTTGCCGTCGGCTATTGCGCGGACAACAATGTCGCGATCGGTGATGATTCCCATTGGCTCGTTGTTTTCGAGTATGGGCATTACGCCCACGCGCAGTGCCTTCATGCGGTCGGCTGCCTGTCGCAGTGTGTTTTCGGGCTTCATAAATTCGATTCTTCCGGTCATAATATCAGATACCTTTTTCATGGTCTGACCTCCTTATATATGTATGAAACAAATAATTCATAAATTTGAATGGATTTATCTTGTCCAGTTATAAAAGTCTTTGTAGTAATAAGTGCCTTCCATTGTCTCGTTGCTGCCATAGAGCAGAAGTTTGGCTTCGACTGCGAGCGCTCCGGCCTGGAAAGCATTTTCGATAGCGGCTTTATACTCGCGCTTGGAGTCGATGTCGCCTGTCAGTATTACTTTGCCGTCGTTGGCTTCGATATTGATGGGCACTCCGTCGACCTCGAAGTCCCAGGTAAGCTGGTGGCGCACCTGTTCCTTGAGCTCTTTGTCGGAGAGAATAGGTTTATCGGATTTGGTGTCGATATTATTCTGCACGGCGATCACTCCGAATACGCTTGTGGCGATGTCTTCGGCGAGCGCTTTCTCGTAGCGGGTGGTTACTTCGCCATCGAGATATGCCTTGTGGTTATTAACAGTCGTTTTGATGTCATATTTGCTGACAACCGGATGTCGGTCCATTACCATTGCAAGGCGTTCTTCAATCTCGTCGTCATCGGGCAGTGTGGCTGCGTGAACTTCGATATTATTAACGACCTTCCATACGCCGAGCGTATTCATTGCGTCCGATTCGGCAGCGCGTTTCGCTTTCATGGTCGGTACGCGGCCCATCAAAGTGGCCATGCCGTCTTCGACGTCAATATCGACACGGAATGATGCCACTCGGGGATCGTAGAGCATTGCGCTTCGGATGGCCTCTTCGGTTTCGCGGTCGGACATCGTCGGATAGCGTGTGGTGCGGACCATGTCGTTGTAAACATACCAGCGGACTTCGAGTCCGGAGGTGTCGATCTCTTTTACTCCGCCGACCCATGCGTCGTCATAAGCGATATTTTTATGCTTCTGGCTGCCCACAATTCCGTTTAGCATTACGACATTGTCTTCAACTCTGACATTGATTAATCTGGAATAGATCAGATTGTTGTTACGCAGGCGGCGTTCGACTTCCTGGCGGATTTCGTAATCGGCGCGCTTTGCGTCGTAGTCCACTTGCAGATTATTATTAATTTCCTTAACTCCGCTTACGTTTTTTGCGACATTTTCGGTAATTTGTTTTTCTGCAAATGATTCGACCATACCGTTGAGCGTGACCACGCCGTCATTGGCCTCAACTTCGATCTGGTATTTGTCGGCGACGTCGTCCATGGCGAGCGCCTCGCTGACGTCTCGCTTAAGTTCGAGATCGGCTTTTCTGATTGCCATTACGTCGATATTGTTGACCACGGATTTGACTCCGCGAATGCTCTGAGAAATCGAAACGGCGAGCTCTTTGGAGCGTATGTCGGCTACGTATCCTTCGAGTATTACTATATAATCCTGGGTCGATACCTCGATATTATCCGCATCGATGCGTTCGTCGATTGCCAGCTTGACATTTATCGCCTCGGTTATGTCGGCGTCGTCGATCATCTGGCTGTCGCGATCCTGCGCATATGCGTCTCCGGCGAATCCCGGAGTCAGCGCCAGAACGGCGATAGTAAGAAGTGTGATTAAATTTTTGTGAATTGAGAATAAGCGTTTCATTGCTTTAACCTCGTAGATTTATGATCAATTATACCATAGGTCTTGTCCAGTATCCGGCAATAATCGCAATAATCATCGCAATGATGAAAATCCAGAAAAAAATTCCGAGCAGCGATTCGCCGGTTTTTTCGGCTTCCGTTTCTGCGCTTTCCTCGCGGGGCAGGCCGCGGCGATACCTCGGTGGCAACAGCGCCAGCAAAAGCAGCGCGAACAACAAGCCGACCGCTATGAAAGGTATCCAGAATACACCGAACCATTCCGGGCCGACCGGCCTGAGCCACAAACCTCCCGCCCATGCGGCGAGAAATATTATGAAAAAGAAAGTGAAGAATCCTGGCCAGTATGTCCTTCGTCTGAATCCGGTTGCGAAAAGCGCTGTCAGAGCAAAACCAATTACTAATGCGAATATGAATTCCCAAAACATCGGAATACCTCCAAATATTTATATATTGAGAATAAGCGACAACAGCGAATGCTGCTATCGAAGTGATGCTGCATCGCTGAAGATAAAATAGTTCGAATGTCAAAAATATCCGGCGCGATGTTAACTGCTGGCCGGAAGTTGATTCTTTGTCGAATAGATAAAAAGAAAGCATATAAAGACGGGGCTTTATTGCTTATCAAAGAACGCTTTATAGCGTGTTGCGATTAGTCTTTTCGTCTGTTAAGAGATACGAGTAAATCTATTTCAAAAAGAAGTTGATGCGGTAAAAAATATATCGGGTTTAATATTTCACACGACGGGGCCGGATATATATTTCATTTTTCTTCAAAAAAATATGGATTAATCGAAAAAATCACCACAAAACCGCGCCGGAGTTGAATATCTGACTTATTTACAAAAAACTTGTCTATTAAATATAAAATTCTATAATTAAAAACAAGTAATTATTTAGAAATGGAATTTTTTTCAGTTCGGTTGCGTCTTTCCGGGATTCCTCGTGTTGAAATAATATACCACAGGGTGAAGTATCATTTTTTTCGGGGACATCATGAAAAAATTATTGTTATTTGCTATTCTTATTCCATTTTTGATTGCGGGCTGCGAGCATACCAACCAAAGCGACAGCCTGATTAAAACCAGCGATGGCCGCGGCTACGACGAAATGCGCGGCGACGGCTATGGCGGCGACCAGTACGAATACTACGGCGAAAATCCTTTTGTCAGCACCGATGCCGAACAGGTCTCTACCTTTTCGATCGATGCCGACGGCGGCAGCTATGCCAATTGCCGGCGCTTTATCGAATCCGGCGAAATTCCCCCCGAGGGCGCCGTCCGGATAGAGGAATTCATCAATTATTTTATATATGATTATCCCGATCCGACGGATGGCCACGCCTTACACGTCGAAGGCGAAGTATGCGAGTGCCCCTGGGACGAGTCCCACCGACTGATTCGCATTGGTATCAAGGGAAAAAGTATTGCTGCATCGGAGATGCCGCCATCAAATGTGGTGTTTCTGATCGACGTTTCGGGGTCGATGTCCAGCGAGGACAAGCTGCCACTGCTGCGCAAATGCTTTAAGCTGCTGGCCGATCAGTTCGGGCCGCAGGACGTTGTCTCGATAGTCACATACTCAGGCGCCAGCAGCGTACCGCTCAACGCAGCGCGCGGCCACGAGAAGCAGAAGATTTATGATGCGATCAATTCACTTGGAGCGGGCGGCTCGACTGCCGGCGCTCAGGGGATTATGACCGCATACGAGATTGCGGAGCAGAATTATATTCAGGGCGGTAATAACCGTGTCATACTTGCCAGCGACGGCGACTTCAATGTCGGAATCCGCGACACCGACAAGCTGATCGAGCTGATCGAAGAGATGCGCGACAAGGGAATATTTCTGACAACCATCGGCGTCGGACGCGGCAATCTGAACGACCGCATGATGGAACAGGTAGCCAATCACGGCAACGGCACTTATGAATATATCGACGACTTCGAGCAGGGCCGGCTGCTGTTCACCAGCGGTTTCTCTAAATTATATACGGTGGCGCAGGACGTCAAGGTGCAGGTGCGGTTTAACCCCACTATGGTCAAAGAATGGCGGCTCATCGGCTACGAAAACCGAGTGCTGAACGAAGAGGACTTCGAGGACGACACTAAGGATGCAGGCGAACTCGGCGCCGGACAGACCGTTACTGCGCTGTATGAGATTGTGCCCAATACTATGGCTATGCATATCGTTAAGCCCGCATTTTATTTAGACTTCCGATATAAGGAGCCGCTCGGCGAGTCGAGCATCCCGATTAGCGTGGCGGTGGACAACAGCAATAAACCATTTGCATTGGCCAGCGAGAATACCCGCTTTGCCGCGGCAGTGGCGTCATACGGGATGCTGCTGACAGATTCACAGTATAAGGGCGAGACCTCGCTGGGCGATGTGCTCGAGTGGGCCCGCAGTTCATCCGGTTACGATCCGGAGGGCCTTCGCGCAGGATTTATCAAAGTGGTTTCGCGGACCAAATTGACCGAATGATATTGTTAATTTCAAAAAATTTATTTATAATAAAGCTCTCTTCCGGAATTGCGGGGAGGGCTTTTGTTTTGAAAAATTTACTCAAATAAAAATTTTCCCCGATTCGTCTTTCATTTTTTATATATATTGCTCATCATTTTTAAAAATCTGAATATTATCCATCCTGAAAGGGAGCTATGGCAGACTGGCATTCGGAATCTAAGCAAAAGGTGCTCGAAAATTTCGGAACAGATCCGAAACGCGGACTAACGGAAATTAAAGTCGGAGAATTAAGGCAAAAATATGGCGAGAATCTGCTCGAGGAACAAAAGGGCAAATCGAATCTGAGGCTGCTCGCCGAGCAATTCAACAACCCGGTGATTATGATATTGATCGCCGCGACGATAATCACGATAATCATAGGCGATTATAAAGATGCGGCTGTCATTGGTGTGGTAATTATATTGAATACGATTATCGGATTCATCCAGGAGAAGCGCGCCGAAAATGCCCTGCGTTCGCTCAAGGAAATGGCCTCGCCGAATGCGATGGTCATCCGCGACGGCGAGAAGCAATCCATCGAAACACGCGAGGTCGTATGCGGCGATCTTATCGTTCTCGAAAGCGGCGTCCGGGTGCCCGCAGACGCCCGCCTGGTCGAGAACCATTCGCTGATGGTCGATGAATCCATGCTGACCGGCGAGTCATTTGCCGCCGAGAAAAAGGCCGACGCCGAAGTCGGAGAAAAGGCTCCGCTGGGCGACCGAGTCACAATGGTCTATTCCGGTACGATTATCCAGAAGGGGCGTGGCCTGGCAGTGGTAACCAATGTCGGCCAGAAGACCGAATTCGGCAAAATCTCGCAGACCGTCGCCGAAGCCGAGGAGACTATTTCCCCGTTGCAGGCAAATATCGAAAAATTCAGCAAGTGGCTTAGCTTTACTATCATGGCTGTGGTGGCGGTGATATTCGCCGTCGGATTCCTCCGCGGAATCGATCTGCTGACCATGTTCCTGACGGCAGTGGGTCTGGCGGTGGCGGCCATTCCCGAAGGCCTGCCCGTGGCTGTGACGATTACTCTATCGATCGGCGTATCGCAGATGGCAAAGCACCGGGCGATCGTCAAAAAGCTGGCGGCAGTCGAAACGCTCGGCAGCACGAATGTGATTTGCACCGACAAAACCGGTACCCTTACCAAAAATGAGATGAAGGTCAATAAATTATACGTTGGCGCCAGTGACTTCGAAGTCAGCGGATCGGGGTATTCCCCCGAAGGCGAAATTGTTCCTAAAAACGGTGCCAGCGCAAAAATCGACGAGAATAAGTCGCTCGAGATGGCGGGACTGGTCGGAGCGCTTTGCACCGAGACGGCTATTTCTAAAAATAATGGACAATTCAAAATAAACGGTGATCCCACCGAGGCAGCTCTGATGATTGCTTCGCAAAAAATGGGCATAGACCCGAAGGAGTGGGGCATATCGGTCGATCTGCCATTCGAATCCGAAAATCAGATTATGGCCGTCCGCGCATGGAAGGATGATCGCAAATTGATCCTTGCCAAAGGAGCTCCGGAGCGAATACTCGACCGCTCGGAGAATATGCTCGCCGCCGACGGTGAACTGAAACAATTCGACCGCGATGAATTGTCGGAAAAAATGGCCGGATACTCGAAGCTGGGCCTGAGGGTGCTCGCGCTTGCATACTGCGATAATTGCGAAATCGAAGATCTGAATATGGACACACTCCGCGGGCTTACTTTTGTCGGATTCGCCGGAATAGAGGACTCCATCCGCATCGAGGCCCGTGAGGCCGTCAACGAATGTGCCAACGCAGGCATTCGCGTGGTGATGATAACAGGCGACCACGTGCGCACCGCCAAAGCAGTCGCCCAGTCCGTAAGCATTGCCCGCGACAAGGACGAGCCCGAAGCCGTCGGAGTAGAAGAGCTTCAGGAAATGGACGACGAAAAATTATACGCAAAAGTCCCCGATATCGACGTTTACGCGCGTGTGGCGCCCGAGCACAAATTCCGCATCGTCAAGCAATTGCAGCGGCGCGGCAATATCGTGGCCATGACCGGCGACGGAGTAAACGACGCCCCCGCGCTCAAGCAGGCCGACATCGGAGTCGCAATGGGCAGCGGAACAGACGTCGCCAAGGAGGCCGCGCATATGGTACTGATGGACGACAACTTTGCGACCATCGTTAAAGCCGTTCGGCGTGGGCGTGTGATTCTGCAGAATCTGCAGCATATTCTCTTATATATATTAACCACAAGCTTTGGCGGGCTGCTGACGATTGCAATGTCGGTGGCGATAGGATTCCCGCTGCCGGTACTTCCTGCCCAGCTTCTGTGGATCAATCTCGTGACTGACGGCACTTCGACCTTCCCGCTGGCATTCGAGCGCGAGCATGGCAATGTGATGCTATTCAAGCCTCGCCCGAAGGAGGCCCCGCTCGTTACCCGCGAAATGGTCTGGCGCCTGATCATCGCCGGATTCGTGATGATGCTGGGTACGCTCGGCGTATTCTATTATTCGCTGGATGACGTATACAATCCCACGCCGGAGGATCTGGCATATGCGCGCACACTTGCGTTCTGCGTGCTGGCATTCTTCCAGATCTGGAACGTGCAGAACTCCCGCTCGGTCGATCGTTCGTTGTTTTTCCGGCTGCCACACCCGATGATGGTACGGCGCCCGGACTTGGTTAAAGAAGGTTTTGCACCGGTCGGCCCGCTCAAGAATCCCGTGTTGCTCGGTGTTATGGTTGGCGTCATATTGCTTCAGATAGCTGCGGTGGCGTTCCCGTTTATGAATACGGTGCTCGATACTGTTCCGCTGGATTGGGCCGACTGGGGAATGATATTCGTGATTTCATTCTCGGTGGTGATAGTGGCCGAAATATCCAAGGCAATCGTTGCATTTAAGAATACTCATAAGGCTAAAAAGGAGCTGCGAAAAGCATAAACCTGATTGATTTTCAAAATTTATTTGATTTTTACAAAAAACAGGGATATTTTATATATAGAATATCCCTGTTATATTAAATGCACAAAGAAATCCAAAAAATACGTGACAGCGTGGTCGCCGCCGTGCGCTCGCATCTTATCTCGCGATTGAATCGTAAAATCAGCGAGCAGGCCGTGTTCGTCAAATCCGCGAATAAGCGGCTGATGGAATTCTGCGACAAGCTGCAGGAATACGACGATCGCGGCGATATTATCGATGCGTTCGATCGTCTGAATAAAGAGATTTATTCGCAGATAAAAGATAAATACGAAGAGAGCCGCTTCACCAGCTTCGAAAATGATTTTAATGATTATATAATTACAATCGATCAGGTACTCCGGTCGGTCGATAAGTATAAAACGCGGGTGCAGGAGGCCGACCGCTTCCGGATAATGGACGAGGATTCGCTGAAACTGCGGGTTCTGAAATTTTTCAAAATATTTTTCTTTCGTGTATCCTTGCTTCCGCGAAGGTTTTTCAATTTGATTCGCAGCCTATTCAAACGTCCGCTGAGCCCGTATTATCGCTGGAAATACCGGATTCCTTTCCGCAGTCTGACGGATTTTTATATTAAAAGCTCGATGGCTATTCTGATGCTCGACCCGGTAAAGAAATTGCTGCGGGGAATCAGTAAAAGCACCATTGACCTGTGGGAAGCATTCACCAAAATGGAGGAAGCCTTTTATGAAACTATCAACGAAGAGAACTTCCCCGACAAGCTGGACGCCAGGCTGCATGAGCTGAAAAGCAGTATCAATATTACCGAAGTCGAGAAACATCTCGAATATCTCAAGTTAGAAATTTCGCAGGATATTGATTTAATTATTAATGATATATTCGAAGCTTTCGATCGGGATTTCATGTGCGCTGGCACAATCGAGCTGCCTCGGCGGAGATATTCGATGGCCAGAGTTTCGGGCAATTTCAAAAAATTGAATGAATCCTACGCAAAGCTTTCCGGCGGCTGGGCGAATACATTCTTTGCGCTTTACGAAGACTGGAAGCTGACCAGCGAATTGTCTGAATTTATTTATTCCACGCTGGGTTCGTACGAGCGGCTGACACTTGCCTTGCGAGACCGGATTGCGCAGCAGGTATTGCCACTCGCCGACGAAATAACCAACCTGCTTGGTGAAACCCGCGAATATATAATGCAGTTCTCTGGCAGCGAAGAGGAATTCAAGGAAAGCATCAAAGCTCGGAAAGACCAGATTGCTGAGGCAATTCGCAACAAGCTTGCGCCGGAGGCAGCAGAATCGCTGATTTCGCAGAATCTGCCTTCGCTGGTGGACGATATCGAGGTTAATATTAAAGACCGGATAAGCGAGCTGCCACCCAAGCGGGCAATCGTCAAAACGATTAATTATGATAAGGCGCTTGCCGGCAGCGAGATCGACTATCTTTCGCCCAGCGAATTGATTAATTTCGAATCCCTGCCTCAGTTCATGAACGTGTCGCGTCGGGTCAAAAGCCAAATCATCGACAAAATCGAGAGCTTCCGCAATGATATTGCCGATCTGGACAAAATAGTAGATTACAACCTCGAATCCGCATGTGATGCGATCGACCGCGAGAACAAGAGCACCGACGAAGCGATCGGCATAGCCGTCGAGGGTATAGAGCGGGCAGTTACCAAATCCGACGCACTTAAGAAATTGCTCGAGGAAATCATCCATCTTGTCGAGACCGATCTGAAAAATGCCGTCGATCAGTTTGTCCGGAAAATTAATGAATACAAATCCGTCGAACAGCTATTCAGCATCAAGCTGCGAATCACCAAGGGCAAAGCAATTGCCAAAGGACGCGAATACCGCACCCGGGCGATGGAGCTGCTCAATAGGGTTGTTCCCCTGATTTCGGAACGCATAAAAGGAATCGCCCAAAAAAGCCGCGATCTGTATCGGGGCATTCGCAAACGCATCGGCCTTGCGCCTACCCAGGCAAAGATTTCACCCGAAATATCAAATTTCCTGGCCGAAACCCGCCGCGCGATTTCGTTGCTGCCATTTGCTTACAGGCGGCTTTTCAGCAATACGCCGTTGCCGGGAGCAAGATTTTATATCGGCCGCGTTTCTGAGGCCGGCCAGCTTGATACGGCAATCGACAATTGGGAGAAAGAGCGCTACGCTCCGACCGCTATTATCGGCGAAAAGGGCAGCGGGATAACCACGTTTCTGAATAATTATTTCCAGGGAATGGCCACTCGTCATGAATTGCTGCGAGTCGAAGTGTCCGATCATTTATATATAACCGACAAACTGCTCGAATTCTGGGAAAATATCCTTGGCGAGGAATTCCATAATTTCGAAGCGGTTGCGGAATATTTAAACAATGGCCACCGTAAACATATAATCGTGATCGAACATTTCCATCACATGTTCATGCGCGAGGTCGGCGGATTCGAATGCCTGAAGAAAATGTTCGAGCTGGTCAGCAATACCTCACGAAACGTCTTCTGGATATGCACATCGACGCGCTATGCATGGGAATATCTCGACCGCACGGTGAACGCATCGGAATATTTCGGCCATATGATAACGATGGGGGAATTCACCTCGCGCGAGATGTTTGATCTGATAATGACGCGCCACCGCGCCGGAGGGTATTCGCTTGTATTCGAGCCCGCAGAGAGCGAACGAGAGTCCAAAAATCTTCAGAAAATGAATGAGTGCGAGCGCCAGGAATACCTCAGCAGAGAATATTTCGATACGCTCGGCAAGCTTGCGCGAAGCAATATAAGCTCGGCACTGATTTACTGGCTGCGCTCGACGAAGGAATGCACCAGCGACAAAATCGTGATGAGCTCGCTGAAGGATCTCGATTTGTCGTTTATGCAGACCCTGGCGTCGGCTAAGTCATTCACATTATTATATATTATTTTACATGACAGGATGAACGAATTCGAGTATGCCGAGGTATCGGGGATATCCGTCGGGCAGGCGAGGCTGGAGCTTGTCGCGCTTTACGACGACGGGATACTCGACCGCAAAGAGGGTTATTATTCGATCAATCCTCTGCTATACCGGCAGACGGTAAATTTGCTGAAAGCAAAAAATATGATTTAAAAATTTTATAAAATATGATTTCCGGAATAAATGGGAATTCAGAAATTAATTCAATGAAATTGCTTTTAATTACATATTTTTATATAATACTTGCGGCGATCGCCTCTTTCGCCCAGCAGGATACCGCGCAGTCGTCGACTATTACTTCGGAAGAGTACACCTCGAGCGATACTTCCGTTCGCATGATCACTCCTGATGAACTGCCCGAAGCAGGCGATATCGTTTTGCCGCCGGATACATTCGATCTGCCGGACACAACTATTGCGGCAATTTCTGCCGATACGGCGCCGTCGCATAAAAAAACCGATGCCGCCGCCCGGCTGAAAAAGCCCGAACCCGCAACAAAATCCGAAAAGGAAACCGCAGACTCAGCGGAAGCCACAGACGAAGGCATTGGCCCGCCGCCGATTGCTGAGATAATTTCGCTGCCAAAGGTGTTCTGGTCGCTCATTTTTATTGTTATCGGCTATGTGGCGATCCGTATAATCTCGCGGATACTTGATAAATTCGCCGAGCGCAGCGCGGGCTATCGGATTACTATCAAAGGGCTTATCCCGATTGTCAGGGTTGTCGGCTGGTTGGTGATTATATATATAATCATTGGCGGGATAATACGTCCGCCGCTGGCCACAGTGATCACAGTATCGGCGACGATCGGCGTGGCGGTCGGATTTGCCGCGCAGGATTTATTAAAAAATATCTTTGGCGGTGTAATGATATTGCTCGACCGGCCGTTCCAGGTGGGCGATAAGATAGAGATTGAGAACTACTACGGAGAGGTGGTCAAGATCGGTCTGCGATCGACCCGGATTGTGACGCCGGATGATTCGTTGGTTTCGATACCAAACGGCGATTTGATGAACAAATCCGTATCCAATGCGAACACCGGCGAGGCCAACTGTCAGGTGGTCGCAGAGATATATCTGCCAATTGACATCGACACAAATCTTGTGCGACAGATAGCCACCGAGGCCGCACAGGTTTCGAAATATATTTATCTGAAAAAGCCGATTGTGGTGCTGTTTTTCAACGAAGTCAAGTACCAGCGCGCATGGTATAAAATGCGCCTGAAAGCCTATGTGATGGACATCCGCTACGAATTTGCATTCAAAAGCGATATGACCGAGAAAGTGCTCCATGAGCTGCTTTCGAGGAATATCATCTCCAAAAGCGACCTGATCTGACATTTCAAATACATTTGTTTAATATTTTCATGGAGGAAACCATGCCGGAATTCTTTTCCAATTTTTCCCTCGTGCAGTTTTATAACTGGCTGCCAAGTCTGGCCGCAGGCATTCTGATAATTATTGTGGGATGGATATTCGCAGGATTTCTTGCAAAATTATCCGATAAATTAATGCAAAAGCGCGAGGTTGACGTCTCGCTGCGCCATTTCCTTCACGCGTTGATATCGATTTCGCTCAAGGTGCTGGTGATGATCAGCGCAATATCCACCGTCGGGATCGAGACCACATCCTTTATCGCGGTGATTGGCGCTATGGGCCTTGCCGTTGGTCTGGCGCTGCAGGGGAGTCTGGCGAATTTCGCAGGCGGAGTGCTAATATTAATTATCAAGCCATTCAAAGTCGGAGAATTTATCGTCACCAGCAGCCACATGGGATCGGTCCATGAAATCAGCATATTCAACACCACGCTGAAAACCCCGGACAATGCGACTGTGATCATCCCGAATGGCCAGCTTGCGAATTCGGCGATTACGAATTACTCGCGCGAGGATAAGCGGCGCCACGACCTGGTGTTCGGCATCGGATATTCCGACGACCTCGAGAATGCGATGGCGATACTCCAGAGTATGCTCGAAGCCGACGAGCGTATATTCACCGATCCGGAGCCGCATGTTTATGTCGATGCGCTGGCCGACAGCTCGGTCAACCTGAAGGCGAGATTCTGGTGCAGCGCCGACGATTACTGGCCGCTGAATTTCGAGCTGGCGCGCGACGTCAAGCTGCGTTTCGACAAAGAGGGCATATCGATACCCTTCCCGCAGCGGGATGTGCATCTCTTCCAGTCGTAAAATCTTTTATAAATATAATTCCGAATTAATAATCATCGCCGGCAACGGGGTGCTCCAGATGCGCCCCGGCCATCCGGTAGAAGCTGAGAGTGGCCGCCAGCCCGTAATCGCGCAAAGCCTCGGAGCATACATTCCTGCGGCGTCCGTGCTCACGCAAATACTCAAGCATTCCCTGTTGCTGCCAGAGGAAATTCTGAGGCAGATCGGCAAACCGGCGCTTCAGCGCGCCATATTGATTTAGCGCCGGGGTCGACCAATACCACAGGAAAAGGTCGATCCGACGGGCTTCGGGCGCAAGGCTCAGCGCCAGCGGCAGCACGCAATTGAGAATAATCTCGCGCCGCAGATGTGCGCCTTCGTCATGGAACTGCCGCCGAAGCACGAGCTGCATCTCGTCGGCAACGGAAATTTCCGCGTCACGTTCGAGCGCTGTGAGGAACTCCGCGGCTTTGGATTGCGGCGATCGGCGTATAAGCTCGCCCAGACGCGATGTGTTGTAAACCGGGCGCTTTCGGCGGCTGTTGTAGCGGTGAATGAATTCCGCCACGATGCGCTCAAGTGCCCTGGGAAGCTCCAGATCGTTCAGCAGTCGCCGGGCCTCGGCGGTCTTGCGCAAAAGGCGCAGCAGCGCGAAATGCTGAAGGTCTTCGAGCGAGAATATATCGGTCTCGCTTTTGGGTTTTCGCCTGGTGTTAGTGAATGGCATGACCGTATCTTTATCGAGCACAAGCAGATCGTGCGCCAGCTCGCGATCGGTATCGTGGTCGAATACCAAATGCAGTATTAAGTCACGATAGCGGCGGTCGTTGTGGTGATTATGGTCGAACCAGCTAGAGCTTTTGCGGTGGAATTCGCCATTGCCGACGATTACCATGCCGTCGAGCAGGATGGCCATATCCACAAAGTCCGGGCCTTCGTGGGGATTAATGCGCCCGGGCGATAATACCTGCAGGCGCCGTCCGCCGTGGGTGCGGAGCACAATCGAAGGGTCGGATAAATATTCCTGCACTGCGCGCTGGAGAACGGTTTCGTGGGTGGACATATTATATATATATTAATGCAAAAATTTTGAATTTAAAATAATGTAAATAATTTTTTTATCCAAATAGCCCGGCCCTCAATTTTTGCTATTGCTGCATCCGGAGCCGGGCATTAGGCCGCAAATTTCGAAATGATTTCATTTTCTCGAATCTTTTATATAAATTAATGCAGAAATCACTAACCAAACCGGAAGCTATGGAAGAAAACATTAAAAAGGATTTTCTCGTATTCACCGCATTTCTGCTATCGCGCGGGGTGACTGTTGCCGGCCGTATACTAAAGGATCAGTCTGTCGGCGGAGTGATCATCACCAGCGACGATGTTGATTATATTCAGCAGATTTTCGAAGACAACCGCTGGGAGAAGGTCAGCGATAATTTCGTGAAATACCTTAAATTCCTGATCGGATCGGAACGCGACCCGGCAAAGCTTCGCAATCTCTCCGCACTATCGGAATTCCTGACCGGCAATAAGGCCAGTGAATTTATGCTATCGCTTAATTAATCACACCCGTCCGGAATTCACCAGTTTTGCAAAATGCGCGAAGGAGCGGTCGTAGGTGCGCTCTGCGTCCGCGGGGAAAAAGCAGGCCGGAATCTGGCGGCTGCGCAAGTGGTATTGCACGCATTCGCAGCACATTCCTTTACGAGGGCATGGGTCGTAAGTACAATTGCATTTTGAGAGATTTTTGTCCTTTTTGCATTCCATATCGTTTATCATTTCTATTGATTGACAAAATTTACTTTAGTTTTCGCAAATATAAATATAAATCCGGCTCGATTCAAGGTGTTAATGCTTTATTATATAGACACATTTTCTTATTTTTGCAGGGGTTTTTTAATCAATCTATCTGAAATGAATGAAATTAGTAATCTTCGATATTGACGGCACACTGACCAACACGGTCGACGTCGATGATATATGTTTTGCGAAAGCATTCAAAGACGTTTTCGGAATGGATATTTCCGGCATTAACTGGCACCGAATTAAAACTCTCTCCAGCGGCACAGATACCGGCATGGCGATGGAAATCTACCGCAGCTATAAAAAGGTGCTCCCGGATATGAACGACATCATCACGCTGCGCGAGACCTTTACCCGCCGCCTGAAGTTCGAATTGATCACACATCCCGAAAAATTCACAGAAATTCCCGGCGCGCGCAATTTTATGCGCAAGCTATGCAATAATTCCAAAATCGGAGTCTCGGTGTCCACAGGTAGCTGGAAGCAGTCCGGGCTGATGAAGCTGGCCGCTGCCGGCATGGAAATCGGCGATATACCGTATTCGAGTTCGGAATTCCTCTCCAAGCGGACTGAAATCCTGGATGACGTTATCCAAAAATCCAAAAAATATTATGGCCATGACAAATTCGATTCGATGGTTTATATCGGCGATGGAAAATGGGACTACCTTTCGGCGCGCGAGCTGGGCATCAAATTCGTAGGAGTGGATTACGAGCGCACAGGCAAGCTTGCCATAGCCGGGGCTACGGATATTATCCACGACTACACCGAACTCGATATGGTAATAAAATTGATCTGCTAAGCCATCAGATTGATCCGCGCGAAGATATAATCCAGATTCTCGGATTTGAGAATTGCCTTAAAGTAATCAGTGCCGGGAAGCTGATATGTATCGATCCCTTTATAGTTAATATAACGCTCGCTCCGGTGGCGGTCGAACCAATAGACCAACGAGATTTTGCCGCCTGCGATTTCAATTCCGGTGAGTCCGCGCTTGCCGATTGCAGCGCCGGTATTGAACAGCGAGGGCACGAGAAGGCCGTCGTGATAAACTTCGTCCCGCAGATTTATTATATTTTTTTCCCGAAGATTTTTTAGTTCCTCGCTGAATTCGCGTATATTTTTCTCGATTTTTCTTTTCTTTTTTTCTTTGTTTACCTTAGGATATTTGCGCAATAGCCGTTCGATATTATAAGTCAGCGTGTCGCGCTTAGAAAATGATTCGAACAGCGGTTTATGCGTATGGCCGATTATCGATATTATTCTATTGCGAGCGGAGAATTCATAGGAGAGGCGTTCGGTGCGAAATATTTTGCGGCTGTTCAGGGTAAATGTAAGGTTCCTGATTCGAAGTGGGTGGACGAGATAGCGCACCAGATAGAGGCTCAGCCGGTTGTAGGTATCCATATAATTCGAGGTCTGGTGGCCGTGGTATATGAATATTTCGCCGCCCGAGGAGTGCAGCCTCAGGCCCTGAAGCAGATTCCGGTTGATACCCCTGCGGCGGGCGAACTGCAGCTCATAGTCGTGGTTGCCGATAATTTTATAAAATCGATCCTTTTGGCTGAACTCATGGAAAATTGAGTACAAATTGTGCCATTTTTTGGTAATCGATCCAAGCCGAAATTTATAAAGCTCCTCGACATCGCCGTTGAGTACCAGCCGGCTTTGATTTGAGAGGTAATAATTATTTAAAATATATTCAAACAATCCGGAATTGGGCAAAAAATCATCCCGCGAGCTGCCGTTGCCCATATGCAGATCGCTGAATATCACGACCGGCTCATCATCGTTTAATGTTATAACCGGCGAATAGTTGCGCGTTTTGTCCAGATTTTTTAATATTACCCTGTCGTTCATTCTTTTGAATAATTTTTTATCAATTTCCGAATATTAGCGAGCCGGATTTTTCATCCCGACAAATTAATTAACGATAATGAAATTGATATAAAGATACATTTAAGCATAAGTGAAGAAAAACAGGAAACAGAAGTTCATAAAAAAAGCCGCCGAATAATTAAATTCAGCGGCCCGGCCGATTGATTTAATATCGAGAGATTCTTTGATTATCAGAAATACCACAATAGGGCTACCTGGCCCATCGGGCTGTTGAATTCGCTGGTTTCGAATAAATTCTCGTCGACTCCGATGTACATCTTATAGCCGGCGCCGACGGCTGCCTTCAGGTGCTCCGACAGATTCAGCTCCAGATCGACGTGCGGAGTCAGTATAAACGGGCGGGTGGCGTTCTGGGTGGCGGGGTTCTTGATCGATCCCCACCCAAAGCGGCAGCCCACGCGGGTGTGGAACAGCTTAGCCGGGCGGTAGATATAGCCGAGCATTGCGCCCCAGTTGGCGAGATCGACCTCGGTTTCGGAATCGGTGGGGACATAGGCGGCCTTGTGTTCGGTGTCGGGATTGAGAAAATAAATTCCGACGAGGAACGAAAAATTGTCGCCGCTGAAGGTAACCGCGCCCTGTGTGCCGAACGCCAGCGATGGTTTGCCATTGATGGAGGCGATTTCGAGCCCGACGCCCGCAAAGCCGGATACTTCGCTGTTATCGAATAGATTTTCGGCTTTTTCGGGTTCGTCCTGTGCGCTGAGATTAATTGCCTGGATTGCGAAAAACAGAATGACGATGAAAATTTTCGATAGAAAGTGCATAGTACTCCTGAATTAATTGTGAGAGATTAATCGGGCGATATGTCGTAAAAGTCGAACATTTGGATATATTATTTCTAAAAACCAACAAAATCAATTAAATTTGGAAAAATTTCCGAAATTAGTAATCAAACCCTATGCTGATTCTAACAATTATCTATCTGCTTTCATTCGGCGTATATCTGTGGCTGTGGTATCTGCTATTGTTCAAAAAGCAGCGCATGGCTCACGGAATATCGCAGTTTATCGTCAAAATCGGGCTAACGATTCCTCTCTGGGCTTTGTTCATATTTTTTGCTGCGATGCGGCTGGTGCCGCCGGCCTACGAGATGGTCTATCCGCCGGCCGGCCCTCAGGCGTTTATTATAAAAAATAATACGGACGAAAGCCGCTGCCTGGTGATGCTCCGCCGCACCGATGTGATGTATCGCTGGCTGCCCGCCATACCGTTCGACAACAGGCTTTCGCCTCTCGTTCCGCTCGACCCCGGCGAGAGCGCTCACAAATCGTATACCACGGAAAATACTAATAAATTCTATCTTCAGCTATGCGAGGCCACAGGCAATACCGCGGGCCGCTATGCCAGGGCGTTCGATGTGGAGCATTCGACCCAGGTGGTGTATGTTTCCGAATTATTCAGAAGGCCGCTGAAGACTATTCGTGCGGAGCTGATTAACCAATACCACGATATCGCTCTCTTTTTCGTCGCAATCGTCGGGATAATTTATCATCTGCTGACCCGCCGCAAGACGATTCAGTTGATCCTGACCGGAGCGGCCGCCGCTGTTGTGCTGGCAGTATCCGGCTATATTATATATATATCGGTCCGGACGATTCTTTATTTATTCTGAATTAACATAAATAAGATAGATTTGTTATAAAAATTTTGTAAAATAAATTTAAATAGTTATTTGAAATGAATTTACGCAAAACAAAGATAATCTGTACCATCGGCCCGTCTACATCGGGGGTGGAGAACCTCGTAAAATTAATCGAAAAGGGTATGGATGCCGCCAGGCTTAATTTCTCTCATGGCAGTCACGAAGATCACAAACGCACACTCGAAGAAATTCGCGAGGCATCCAGGCGCGCCGGCAAAGAAGTGGCTATAATCCAGGACCTGCAGGGCCCGAAAATCCGCACAGGCAAAGTCGAAAACGGCGAAGTCGAACTCGAAGACGGCCAGAAATTCGTTATCACAGTCGAGGATATCGAGTTAGGCAATAGCCAGCGGGTGGGCACCACCTACAAGCCGCTCATCAAGGAGGTCAAGTCGGGCAATACGATACTAGTCGACGATGGGTATATAATTTTAAAAATCGAGAAAGTTGACTATCCGGATATAATCACAACTGTGGTCAAAGGCGGTAAGCTGAGTAATAACAAGGGGATAGTCACTCCCGGAGTGCCCAGCACCGCGCCGACTCTCAGCAAAAAAGACATCGACGATCTGAAATTCGGCCTCGAAATCGGTGTCGATTCCGTCGCCCTGTCGTTTGTGCGTTCCGAACGCGATGTGCTCGAGCTGAAGACGACGATGAAGATATTCGGGCGATCGGTCCCGGTGATAGCCAAGATTGAGCGGTACGAGGGCTATGAGGACATGGAGGACATAATCAGCGAGTCTGATGGGATAATGGTTGCCCGCGGCGACCTCGGACTCGAAATGCCCGCCGAGCGAGTGCCGATGATTCAGAAGCAAATCATCAGGCGCTGCAATTACTACGGCAAGCCGGTGATTGTGGCCACCCAGATGCTGGAGTCGATGATCTCGAACCCACGGCCCACACGCGCCGAAGCGAGCGATGTGGCCAATGCGGTGCTCGACGGCACCGACTGCGTGATGCTCAGCAGCGAGACAAGCGTGGGCGATTATCCGTTCGATGCGGTCGATTATATGTCGCGAATAATAAATATAGTCGAGGAGCAGTATTCCACCACCGGCGATCAGTACAAAGTACCCGAAAAATCAATCGAAAGCATCTCCGACGCGCTCGGCAAGGCGTCCTGCGAAATTGCCGACCAGATCAAAGCCGCGGCGATAATTTCGCTGACGATGTCGGGCTATACCGCTGCGAATATCGCAAAATACAGGCCACGGGTGCCGATTATCGCGCTGACCGATACCTGCGATACCATGCGGAATCTATCGTACGTCTGGGGCGTTTATCCTAAGCTGATCGACCGCGACGGCCCTCACGAGGACATCTTCCGCCAGTTGAGCGATCTGGTGACCGATCACGAATTCGTCAGCGTGGGCGATAACCTCGTATATGTCGCCGGGCTGTCTGCCAACAAGGTAATGCCGCAGAATATGATCAAAGTCCACGAAGTAACTTAATCCAGCTTCCCGAACGGGTGGCTGGCGCCCTCGGCGGGGAGATCGATCTCCCATGTTTCGCCCTTTCGCGGCCAGGGGAGGCTTTTGCCGAGTATCCAGGGATTCAGCATCCGCACATATTTATAGGATGTGCCCTGCTTAATAGCCCAGTCCGCCAGGTCTTTGATATTTGTGCGGACAACTACTTTTCGCACGTTCGGCTCGGTATATAAATCCGCGGGATCGACCACAAATCCGTATTTGGCAGGATTGGTCATAAATTCCTTGATAAGCGCAATCCGGAAAATAAAGCGCGAGGTTTCCTCGTTCAGATACAGATCGAAATAATCGTCTGCGGACTGGTGGGCGAGTCTGCGTTTCACACCTGTGTGGCCCATATTATATCCCGCAAGCGTGAGTATCCATGATTTGCTGCCGGCGTAGCCCTGGCGAAGGTATTTCATCGCAGCGCGAGCGCTTTTCTCGGGGTGGCGGCGCTCGTCGACGTAATAATCGATCCGCAGGCCCATCTTCCGGCCGGTATCCTTCATGAACTGCCAAAGACCAATAGCGCCGGCCGATGATATCGCCTGATATAAAGCGCTTTCTGCCACCGCAAGGAATTTTATATCCTCCGGCATATTATTCTCGCGGATTACTCGCTCGAACATCGGGAAATACCGTCCCGATCGCTTCAGGTAGAGCATTATCTGGCCCGGCTGCTGCAGCAATAAATAGAATTCGCGTTCGGCGCGCTGGCGCACCTCGGGGATGTCGAGCGGGATTTCCTCGCCGCAAAGCTCCAGCCGGTCGGGGAGTCTGAGTGTGGATATATAATTATTAAAATTTTTGGGTATTTCATGTTGCTGCATCCGGGCGACGGGCGCCTGAGACTGCTGGCCATCGGAATCCGGGCTGCATGCGATCAGAAAAAATACTATTGCGGTAATCAGTGATTTCATCAATAACCTCATAATTTATCTTTGTTTATTTTTAATTCAATGAATTGATTTGCTAATTCTTTGTCGCGCTTTTCGTTAGTGGCGATTGCAAGCAGTCCGCCGCTGCCGAGATGCGACCTGATAAGACCGACTACAGCCGAATAGCCCGCCTCGTCCAGATTGGTCGATGGCTCGTCGATGAGCAGCAGCTCCGGGCTGTGGATCATCGCCAGCAGATACTTCGCGCGCTGCTTCATTCCGGAGGAGAATTCACCGATCGGCTTGTTTATATATTCAGTCATCCCAAGGGTTTCGGAAAATTCCTCAAGCCTGCTTGCGGAAAATTCGCTGCCCCGCATTCCGGCTAGTATCCGTGCGGTTTCGATCGTAGTGAATTCATCGTATAAATTCAGATATGGCGCGACGAATCCGATGCGTGAGAACCGCTTTTCCTTCGGGATAATTTCATCATTAATATTCAGAATGATCTTTCCATCGTTCGGCTGCATTGCTCCGGCAAGCAATTTCAGCAATGTGGATTTGCCCGATCCGTTGGGCCCGAATACGCACAAAGCCTTGCCAGCCGGGATTTCGAAGGAAATTCCTCTGAATATATAATTATCCGAAACATAGGCTTTGGATAGATTTTCGGCGGTCAGTCGGGTCATATTACTTTCTCAGAATTGCGAATTTTCCGAAATGCGATTTGGAAGTCCCGTCGCAGGCTGGCACATCCGGCAGGCGATAGAAATATACTCCGCTGCCGAGTTCGTCGGGGAAATCCTGCCAGGGCAGCGCATAGAAATCGCCGCGAAGTTCGGGCATCACTGATCCTGCGTATATTATTTTCAACCTGGCGTCCAATATCTGGAATTCGATCTGTTCGTCGATCTTTGCGGATTCGACCGGAAGCGGCAGCCAGAGGGCGTCGTGCCGACCGGGATCGAAGGGATTCGGGAATGCGTATGCGATTTCGCGTGCGTCCTCTCCCTCGGATACGAATTTGGAATCCATAAGCAGAGCCGCATCGCCGCTGAATTTATAATAAAACGGCCCGATATGCTCGAATCCGTCCATAAATCCGCCAGTGCAGGCAATCGTGTAATTTGTCTGCCGCTGGAATTCCTCGGTAAGCGCGCGGCGGTCGGTGTTGGCCAGCAGCACATCGAGCTCGTCCGGCGTTCGTCCGCATAGTGAATTATTATTGATCCGGACCATTTCGTGTCCGAATGCATTCATCGCGCCGGAGATCATGGTCGAAGGATACTCGATTCCCCGCTCTTCGGTTGGGCTTAGCTCCGGGAAATCGGCTGCGTTATCGAAATATTGCCCATCGACTGCGCGCTCGCCGGTATAATACAGCCAGGGCGTAAATCGGCGCCACTCGAGTTCGATATTGCTGCCGCGCTCGACGATAGCGCTGTCCAGCGCCGCATAAGCAGTGGTGCCCCCGCCGATGATTTCCCACATTCTGAGCAGCAGGCTGTCCCCGAAATTTTTATATAAATATTGTCCGAAGATCGAATAACGATAGCCCGCCAGCGGATCGCCCGAGCCGAAAGCATAGCGCGAAATATTATCGAATAAACTATTCACATATTGATAAAAATCATGGATTTCCGGGAAGAATCGATATTCCATAAAGGTGCTGGTCATCTCGGCGATAGTGCTCATCGAAGTCAGATAGCCGTATCGGTACTGGATTGCGTGGTGCAATTCGTGAATAGCGGTGATTTTCATGCCGTCGATGCCGGTGGTATAATACGAGCGGGTTTTGCGGCCGCTGTGGCTGCTCGAATCAGTCGGGCTGTAGTCGTTATCAATCACAATATAAGTATAATAGCGCGGAAAGACCTTTTCCGGGAAAATCCTTGACTCCGCAAAAGTCCAGCCATAGGCGCCGCCCTTGTTGCCCTGGTCGCTTATATAGATATCATACTCCGGCCCGGCGTTGAGATTGTCCGGGATCGGAGTGATATAGCCCATTTGATTGACATATGTATCGTGTGCGAGCTCGAAATAATAGGCCACGGAGTCGATATAATCCGGCGTGCCGTTGTGGTTGGCGTCGCGCAGATCGACGGCTTCGGAGCCTGTGGTGTCGTAATGTATCAGAAAATTTCCGGAAGGCGTGCGATATGCGGTCTGATTAACCGGACGATTGTCCATAAGCTCGGGCATTGAACGCTTTCGGGCTTCGGGCATGAATGTAAGGCATTTGCGGTCATTCGGGAAATCACCGCCGGATTCGGCCCTTGATGCAAAGGGAATCATAACTAAGATAATTAAAAATAAGGAAAATCGCACCTGCCACCCCGAAAATAATACATCGAAAATTCATTAGAAAATAACGAATTTGACGCATATAAATTACAAAATTGACAGATAATAATCGAGGAAAATCGGGATCAGCGGAACATCTCTTTAATCATGCCCCATGTGCGGCGGATGCTGCTCACTTGGTGCGCCACATAGACGACATCGCTGTAAGCGTATGTGTTGTCGGCAAATACGACCTTTAGTCGGTATGAATATTGGGTTTTCTGTTGGATTTTATCGCGCGGGCCTGCTTTGTCTTTAAAATAAACCTCGTCGTCAACAAAGCGGTAGTGCGAGCCGTCTCCGCGCGGGCTGACGTTGTCGACATGCTGGAAAAGATTATCCTTGCCGGCGCGTTCAATCTCGAAAGAAGTGATGCCGGATTCGGATGCTGACCGCCATTCGACCACTATGGAATCGCCTTCGGATTTGGCTGTGAGCGATTCGACCACTGTTTGCGCCGCGATCAGGGTTGCTGCGGCAGCGAGAAAAAAGACTATGAGGAATTTGATTTTCATATTTCCAAAATTAATTATTCCGGAGGAAATATCCAAGCAATTAAAATTGCACGGATTAAAATTACTAACGCATAATTTTTCATTTTGTTGCATTCATCGCGCGGCGCCCGGTTAAACTATATTTTTATTCGGATCGTGATAATAATATATCACCAAAATTGCGCCCGCGTTTATATATATAACACAAAAGGCGCGATTCCGTTTCACCTTTTCTTTCCATTTTTTGAAAATATTTTCGTTTTATCCACATAAATTCAGGTGAAATAATGAGTTACTATTTCAGCAAGATTATCGAATCCGACTTTGATTCCGCAATCGAAAAGGCAACCCAGGCGCTCAGCGAAGAAGGCTTCGGCGTGCTCACAGAGATCAACGTCGCCGAAACTTTCCACAAAAAGCTAAGCGTTGAGTTCCGCAAATACAAGATACTCGGCGCATGCAACCCGCAATACGCCTACAAAGCGATCAGCGCCGAGGACAAAATCGGCACGATGCTGCCATGCAACGTGATCGTCCAGGAGATCGGCCCGAACAAAATCGAGATCGCCGCAGTCGATCCCATAGCATCGATGCAGGCAGTCGGCGCGCCCGAGCTGGGCCCAATCGCCGAGGAAGTGCAGTACAAGCTCAAGAAGGTCATCAATTCGCTATAACCGTTGGTTTGTTTGTGAAAACAAATATGATGAGGCAGGTCAATCGCGGCCTGTCTTTTTTTTGGTGGCATATCTCCTGCGGTATCACTTAGAGCGCAGCTCATCAGGCAAACACCTCATCGTCACTGCGAGGAGCGCCAGTGACGAAGCAGTCTCTCCACGCCACAGCCTCGTCACTGCGAGCGTCAGCGACGAAGCAGTCTCTCTTCGTATTTAATTAGCTGT
>CAZEMR010000027.1:1928-37422 GCA_964513465.1 uncultured Hyphomicrobiales bacterium | reverse complement strand
CCTTAAGCTTAACCCCGAGCAAGTACAGATATTTACGCCAACCCCGTCGACATTTTCCGCACTGATGTACCACACCGGACGCGATCCAATAACCGGCCAGCAAATTTATGTCGAAAAATCCGAAAAGAAAAAACGAATGATGAAGGACATTATCTCAGGCCGCAGCTGATCAGCGTTTCGCGCTGTTTCTTAAAGTTTTGAATAATACCGTCGATAGATAATTTAGATTGACTAAACCCCTGCCACTCAGGATAGCACAAAGGCGGGTAAAATAAATTTGGGGGGATACATCTGGACCTCCGCTGGGTTTTTGGGGAATTTCCCGCGGAAGGTTACGAGTCGTTAAGTAATTGGCGGCGAGCATGTTATGTGCGATGATGAATCTCCCCAGTATTTATTCTTTGAGCATGGGATCGCTCAAATATGAAAGTACAGGAAGTACATAAAAAGGAGTCGCTACATCCGGCAGCGTTAATTTTCGCGGTCGGATTATTGTTGTTGCTTTTGCCGCAAACCCTTATTTCCCAAACACATATCTCTGGATCAATAAGTGCCTCTTTGCGCTGGTCTATTTCAGGATCGCCATATATTGTCAGCGGCGACCTAATAATTGCCGAAGATGCAGAGCTGGACATAGACCCGGGATGTCGACTGATATTCAGAAGAAATGCTTCGTTAATTGTAAACGGTCGTCTCAAAGCACGCGGTACACAATCGCAAATGATTGAAATAAAAGGAGAAAGCGAAAAAACAGGATGGTGGAAGTCAATAATTTTCTCTGCTAAGAATTCACAAAATTCGATACTTGAATTTTGCAAAATCAGACATACAGGATCCGACGGCGGAGCTGCCCTGATAATGCGCGGCGAATCCCCGCCGGAGCTGACTGGATGCGAATTTTCTAAGAATGTTTACAACGCAATCCAGCTGCCATCCGGCAATATCGATTACAATATGGAATTACCTCGCCGACCTCTTCCATACATGATTTCGGGAGATTTGATACAGTCTGCGGAGAAAAATTTCGTGATCTCGCCCGGAGTAACGCTGAAATTCTCGAAACGCAGTAACCTCTTGATAAGAGGTCGTTTAATAGCACAAGCGACTTGCGATTCACCGATCTTATTTACTTCATTTGCGGACAATTCGGACGGAGTCGACAGCGACGCACAACAAAGCGCTCCGCAGTCCGGCGATTGGGGAGGCATATCGCTCGAATCCGGCTCTGGCAGCCGGATGAAGCATGTTCATATTAGATATGGCGGCGGTTCATCAGTAACACAGGGCGCAATGCTGATGATCACAAACTGCTCACCTCTTATCGAATTCTGCACTTTTTCAAATTCCAAAAATGATGGAGTGGCCGTTCGCGGAAACTCAAGGCCAGATTTGGGTTCCGGGCATATGGGCTCTGCCGGGCGTAATACATTCACAGGCTTTTCAACTGGTGGTTTTGCATTGGTCAATCGCTCAAAAAATAACATTTCGGCAAAATATTGCTGCTGGGGCGAAAACGATGTAAATGAAATAAATTCAACAATATACGATAATTCAGACCGAACTGATTTCGGGAAAATATATATCATGCCATATCTCAATGATTGCTCGCCGCAACCGCCTGATATTGTTGAGCTTATAGCGCCAGACCATATGGCCTGCGACATCCGGCCACCAATCGAATTCATTTGGAATAAAGAGCACGCTGCAGATTATTACGAGTTGCAAGTAGCTGAAGATACGTCATTTACCCGGATCATTAAAAATATCAACAATATACCCGACACATCGATTCGAGCACTGGATGGAATGTATTCGCGGACAATCTGGTGGCGTTGCCGCGCGGTGAATGGCGCAGGAGCGGGGGAGTGGTCGCAATCCCGAAAACTGCGAACATACGACACAGCGCCGCCGCTCGCGCCTGATCTGATCTATCCCATGGCAAATGCCTCAAACGTCGCACCGGCTCTGACGTTTCAGTGGTCGAAAATCGAAAATGCGAGCGAATATTACTTCAGATTAATGAACGAAAAACTCGAACAGATAATTCCGGATACGACTACATCCGAGAATATGCTTCGGATCGCTGTTCTTGAGCCGGAATGCAGCTATTGGTGGACTGTGGCTTCAATAAATAGTAACGGTCGGGGTGAATGGGCGACACCGCGTAAGTTCACTACGATAAAGCAGTTTACAAAGAATCAGTCTCTTCCGTTTTTGAAAAATGCGGCTATTGGAGTAAGTGATTTGAATGCCGATGGCAAATCGGACATAATCGCTGCCGGGGAAAGCAATTCCGGTGTGCCGGAGACGCGTGTATATCTAAGTAATACAACGGGATATGAGATTGTAGCATATTCACCTGGGCTGTCTGACGCATCAATTTGCGTCGAGGATTTTGATGGCGATACGGACGCCGATATTCTGATTGCGGGCCGTGATAGCGACGGCGCCAGCCGGTTTGTCATGTTCGAGAACAGGTATGGCAGGCTTGCTGCCACGGATCTGCCACCGAGAGACATAACCGATCTCTCGGCGATTGATTACGACAGCGATGGAGATATGGATGCCGTTGTATTGCTGAGCCGCGTAAATAACAGCAGTGTAGCAATTTACGAAAACCGCGCTGATGGGTTTACACTTGTTGAAACACAATTTCCGGATGGCCCATATCGTAATATTTATTCTTCGGAAATCAATCTTGATGGCATAGAAGACCTTTTTATTACGGAACAAAATAAATCTGTTGTATATATAAATAGAGACAAAATATATGATGTATATAAGTCATTATCCATTATAAATTCATCATTGTCGCCATATGATTATAACAAAGACGGCAAAGTTGATATCCTCGTAAGTGACTCATACCCAAGGATATTATTAGGAGATTCCTTCGACGAAATTGTTTCATTCGAGGAAAAAGCCGTGAAAGTCGAAATATTTGACAGCGACTCTGACGGAGATGCCGAAATATTCTCTGTTCATGGTAAATGTCTGAAAAAATATCAAAATGGCGAATGGATAATAATAGATACCGTGCGGAATGCTGAATACAAAAATGTTAAAATGCTCCATTACGGAGGTGAAATGTTGCCGGGTGTGGCGGCTATAACCGACGACAGTATATATATTTACAGGAATAATATTGCCAGACACAACCTATCCAAAAATTTCGAAGAAGTAAGATATTCATTTGAAGGAGACGATGTACTGGTCGAATGGCGAATGGATTCCGCCGCGGGCTACACTTACGATTGCCGCTTACTGCCTGGCGATCGGGAGAATGTCGGGCAACCCTTCGGAGCTGGCGCAGGACGTCTTGGCAGCAGTCTCCGCACGAAGTTCCGCAATATTCCAGCCGGGGAATATAGTCTGGTGATAAGAGCTTTTGATATGTCGAAAAATTGCGTTGCTATGTATCGAACGCAATTGAAAACAAAGGACTTACAAAACGCAGTCCCTGCGAATTGGAAATATCAGCTACAGACTGGCGAAAACACAATTGTCCTGCTAAGAAGCAACCTCGGCGTGGCATTGGATAATGAATATGCTCTTCGAAGCGGCGATGCGCTTGGGGCATTTTATTTCGATGGCGAAAAGCGCCGATGCGCCGGATATGCTTACTTTAACAGCAGCAAAAATACAGCTCTGACGATCTGGGGCGATAATACGCAAACCTTTGATATTAAAGATGGTTTCGCATACGGAGACCGCCTGCGATTTATCAAATGGGACGCATCCCGATCAGCCGAGATCCCACTCAAAGCGGCGATGGATCAGGGGTACGAAGTATATGTCGCCGATACTGTGAGTGTGGTTGCGGGATTCGGGTCGCTCGACAGTGCAATTATTGATCTGCCCGCATCCAAATGGAAAATTGCTGCAGCGCCGATCGAGCCGTTCTATCCTCAAATTGATTCGATCTTTTCGGAAAAAATTTCTTTTATGAAAGCTGGCGAAATATTTCCAGAACGGCCCGCGATATACGACCACATGCGGGCTCTGAGGCTTTGGTCTGACGATTCCGATACGATTCGACTGACCGGGTATTCGATCGAAAAAGCGGCGATTCCGCTTGAAGCCGGTAGCAATCTGGCGCCGTATCTGCCTGATAAATCAATGAGTATCGGCGATGCCCTGGAGTCTTTGCATGGCAATCTGATATGCGCAGTCGATTGGCGAGGACGCCTTTATCTGCCTGAATTTAAATATGATGAAATAAATGCGCTTAAGCCGGGCGAGGGGTATCAATTATTTTTAAAAATGCCCGATACATTAGTATATCCGGCGGTTCCTGAACAGTCGGAAATTATTTCCGGCGAATATGCTCCCTGCATGAGCGATGCGCCGGCGACCGGAAAAACCGCTGTTTTTATACTCGCGGGGGATGTGCTCCGAAGCGGTGACATGATTAGATTTTATGCCGGGGATGTCCTGTGTGGTTGTGCTAATATTATTAAAAATAAAGCGATTGCAACGATATGGGGCGACAACCCGATTACACCCGCAAAAGACGGCGCAGCCGAAGGCGAAACAATCAGCGCTGTGCTTATTATCGACGGTAGGGAAGTCGACATAAAATCTGTGACAGCAAAGTCTTATCCCGACGGAGATGTGCTTTCTCCGGGGTTTATATACGAAACCGATTGCCTTAAAAATTTCGAAGTGATTCAAAAGCCAAATTCCGTTGTCGAATTCGCTTCGCAATTCAATTTAAAAATCCGGGAGATACCCGGCGGAGCCGCAATAGAGCTTGATTTTCAGACACCAGGCGAATGCAGTATCCGCATATTCGATATTCTCGGCAATGAGCATTTTTCGCATGAAATGTACATGAATTCCGCAGGGAAAAAGCTGGTTTTCGCAAAAATTGATATTCCGGGAATATACTTCCTGCGGGCATATTACGACAGGCAGCATTCAAAAACCGGACTTATTATTATAAATGATTAAAAATCAATCACATAGAATACTTAAGAGGACATCATGAAAATTAATCATGGACGAATATTTTTCATTCTGTCGGCGGCTATGCTACTGATATTTCAGACATTTGCCAGAGCCGAAGCTCAACCCGAAGGCTATCCGGCAACGCTGAATCATTCATTCATAGAAAACAAAGGCCAGTGGCATCCGGATGTGGAATATGCTGCTTTGCTGCCCGGGATGAATGCATGGATCACGCAAGCCGGTGTGGTTTATGACTATTACCGGATCGATGGAAACAATATCCGAGGGCAGGTAGTCAGGATGAATTTCATCAATTCCACGCCCGAAGCAGTAGAATCGGAAAATGAATTGCCCGGCATACATAATTATTTTCTGGGGGATGATCCCGCTAAATGGTCAACAGGCGCAAAAGCGTTTTCCTCTTCGCGATTGCTGGAAATATATGATAATATTGATCTTAAGCTATATTTCGACAATGAAGGTCTGCGATACGACATTATCGTACATCCGGGCGGCGACCCAGCGGACGTGGCCATCAATTTCGACGGAGCCGACGCAATCCATACAAGCAACGATGGCGATCTGGTGCTGGACACACGGTTCGGCGGAATGGATCATTCTAAATTATTTGCATACCAGAAGATAGATGGCACCACCAAGCGCGTGGAATGCCGCTTTTCGGTCAAATCCGACGGCAGTGTCGGCTTTGCAACGGGAGATTATGACCGCACACGACCACTGATTATCGACCCATTGGTCTACTCCACATTTGTCGGCGGACAGGGCTCCGATTATGTCAATTCGATGGCTCTGGACCTCGATGGAAACGGTAATGCATTCTTTGCAGGCGAGACCATGGCGCATGATTATCCCGTTACAAATAATGTTTATGACCGGACCTATAACGGCGGTGGCGATGTTTTTCTTTCTAAAATGAATTCTAATGGCACCGCTTTGATTTTCTCGACTTATCTTGGCGGTATCCACGAGGATATCGCGACCGACATAAAAGTCGACGCTTCCGGCAGTGTTTACGTCACTGGATTTACGCGTTCGACGGGATTCCCGACTACCACGGACGCTTATCAGAGAACCCACGGCGGCGGCACTTACGACGCATTTGTTACCAAATTCAACCGCACCGGCGACACATTGAAATTTTCGACATTTCTGGGCGGAACCGGCAACGAAGGCAGATCAAATAATCTGGTCGGCGACAAAATCGTCTCAATCGATATCGACGGAAGCGGCAATGCCTATATTACCGGATTCACCTCTTCTGCGAATTTCCCAACCACCTCTGATGCCTATGACCGCGTTAAAAATGGCACCTATGACGTATTTGCAAGTAAAATTTCCGCAGACGGCCAATCGCTCCTTTATTCTACATATCTCGGGGGCAACGAAAGCGACGGAATTGAATACCCCTGCGGCATAGAATATATTTCGAGCGGAGAGGTAATAATCGCAGGGGCCACTACCGCAAGCGACTATCCCACAACGGCTTCGGGGTATGATCGCACTCATAATGGCAATGCCGATATATTTATAACAAAATTAAATTCCGATGCCAGCTCATTGGTTTTCTCTACTTTTTACGGCGGTTCGCAGATTGAACTCGGCCGCGGCCTTAAGATCGACGCCAGCGGCAATATCCATATCGCAGGCGCTACAATGTCGTCGAATCTGCCGCTCAGCAGCGGGGCTCCTGACAGATCTTTCAATAACTCGGGCGAATACGATGGCTTTCTGGCGAGATTTTCATCAGGCGGCCAATCGCTTTTGTATTCGACTTATCTCGGTGGCGAAGGCGATGATGTCTGCCAGGATATTATTACGGATAATTCCGGAAATTCCTATATCACCGGATATACCGGCTCGGATTTGTTCCCGGTAACAACAGGCGCATACGATCGCACGTTCAATGGCGGGCTTAGCGATGCCTTCCTCACCGTCATAAGTTCGGGCGGGAGTAATATTTCGTATTCGACTTATATTGGGGGCTCGGATATTGACCAGGGCCTGGGCGTAAGGATTGATGGCAGCGGGGTTTACCTGGCCGGATACACAAAATCGGCTAATTTCCCGGCAACTACAGGAGCCATGGACCCGAATTACTCCGGCCAGAGCGATCTATTTATTACAAAAATTAGTCTCGAATTGCCAAAATCAATAGAATTAATCTCGCCCGCAGACAATGCTGCCCTCCAAATCGGCAGCCAGTATGAAATACGCTGGGCAAGCGAGAATATTATTAATATTAAAATTCAGTATCAGACCGGAGCGCAGACCCAGACTATTACTTCATCGTACGACGCGATGTCGGGTATTTATAACTGGACTGTGCCTTCGATAAGCGGCGATTTCCGGCTGATTATATCCGACGTTTCCGATGCGACTATGGCCGATACCGCAACAGGGCTGCGCAGCGGCAGCCTGGCGATAACCTCACCGGCGGCCGATACGGAATTCTTCTATGGCGAGAGCGCAACAATTACATGGACCTCGTCCAATATCAGCGAGGTCGATCTGGATTATTCGCTTTCCGGATCGGGCGTGTGGACTGCGATTGCCGAGAGCCTGACCGCTTCGTCGGGCAGCTTCGTGTGGCCAGTGCCCGATATGACGGCGGATGTGGAGCTGCGAATAACCGATGCCGCCGACGAATCCTTTAATTCAACGGTGGATATAATGCTGAATAATCATTCGGTATCAATCACCCGGCCGAATGGAGGCGAGAGAATTCTCTCCGGAGTGCAATATCCCATAGAATGGGAGAATACCAACGTTAGTACATTGAAATTGGAATATAAAGCCGAATCATCGGCCAGCTGGCAGCCAATTGCCACCGGAGTGGACGCCTCGACCGAGCAATACTGGTGGCAAACCACTGGAATTACAACAGGGACTTATCGCATCCGCGCCACCGACGAGGACTATCCGGATATTTCTGACATAAGCGACAACACCTTCAGCATCGTCGAGGCTGCGCTCGATCTGACTTCGCCCAATGGCGGCGAGCTATGGGACGCATCAAGCCAGCAGCAAATTAAATGGACCAGCTCGAATATCGATTATATTGATATATCATATTCGACAAATTCCGGCGCAGCATGGAAATCAATTGCGACCGACTTCCCGGCATATCTCCAGAATTACTATGACTGGACAGTGCCAGGCGAGCCCTCAGGACAATATTTGATCAAAATCGAAGCATCGGACATTTATGGCGCGGTCGATTCCAGCAATGCCGTATTCCAGATCCGCGGAGTTGACCTCACCTCGCCCGATGGCGGCGGGAAATATTTAGTCGGCAATGTACATAATATCACATGGCGCAGCTCAGGCGTGCAGAATCTGAAAATCATGCTCTCGACCAACAGCGGCACCACATGGCAGACCATCCGCGAATCTTATCCGGCATCGGCTGGATTCCTTGCATGGACAGTGCCCGCCACTCCGTCATCGCATTGCAAAATTAAATTAATGGATACCCAAAATTCCAGCTTCAATGATTTAAGCCAGTCCGAATTCACGATTACAGGACTGATGCTGACCTCGCCCGATGGCGGCGAAGACTGGTTTGCCGGTACTACGCAACAGATCGCATGGTCGAGCGCAAGCACCCAGGAAATCAAAATCGAATACAGCACAAATGGCGGCGCAAGCTGGATTACAATTATTTCAAATACTCCCGCATCCGACGGCAGCTACGACTGGGTCGTGCCCAAAATAACGTCGGATAATTGCTTTGTGCGGATTTCCGATGCGACCGATTCCGGAGTATATGATATGAATTCCACTCCGTTTACAATCACCGGCGAAGGGATTATCATTACCCAGCCCACGACGAGCACAATATGGGACCGGCTGACCACAAAATTAATCAAATGGACGAGTATAAATGTAATCAATCTCGATATCGAATTCTCCTCTGATAATGGCAATAACTGGAGCAGCGTCGCTTCATCCGTTGCCGCCACCGCAGGCCAGTATTCATGGACACTGCCGGATGTATCATCCACCGAATGCCTCGTGCGCGTGGTCGATTCGGACAACCCATCGATAGCCGACACCACCGCCGCCTTCCGAATCAAAGGTGGGGTTTACCGCGTGCCGGCCACATGGGAATTCGCCAGCCGCACAGGCAGCTCGGCGATTATCATTGTGCCCGACAGCATCGACCCGCTTGTGGGCACACGCGACATTCTGACCGGCGACGCAATAGGACTATTCTATAATCGCGGCGGCGAGCTCGTTTGCGGCGGATATGGAGTATGGACCGAGGACGAAAACCTCGCGATCACGGTCTGGGGCGACAACGGCCGTACCAGCCTGAAAGACGGCTTCGCGGTTAACGAGAATTATATATATAAAGTATGGGATGGCCAGCTCGGCGCAGAAAGCTTCGCGCATGTCAAATACGCTTCCGGACATCGTTACTTCACAAACGACGGCATCAGCATCCTCAGGGAGCTGGTAACGCACCTCACGCAGGACATCACGCTGCAGGGCTCGGTCTGGAGCTATATCTCGTCGAATCTGCTGCCGGTGGATTCCAGTCTGGTCAACTTAATGGCCGGAGTCGAATCGGCGATGGACCTGATGAAAAACGACATCGGCGAGGTGTATTATCCCGCCGAAAACGTGAACAATATCGAATTCTGGGACATAGCCGAGGGCTATCATATATTTATGCGCGAAAACGCCGTGCTTACCATGACCGGGCTTGGCATCAATCCCTCGGACTATCCGATCGGGATGTCGGCCTCGCTATGGTACATTATTTCATATCTTCCATCGGCGCCGATGCGCACCGAGACCGCGCTCGCCACGCTCGGCGACAACATTCTTGTCGTTAAAAACTCCGACGGCGAGGTCTATTATCCGCGCTACGAAATCGATCAGATTCACACAATGAATCCCACAGAAGGATACAAAATAATTCTGGTCAATGCCGATACGCTGACCTATCCCTCGGCAACGATTTCGCCGCGCGCAGGCCGGAAATACACACCCGACCAAATCGCAACAGGCGATGGCGAATATCACTATATGCCCGGCATTCGCGGTACCGGCAATAATGCTGTGGCGGTGTTCGAATCCGCGGAGCTGCAGACAGGCGACGAAATCGGTATATTCACCGAAAGCGGCCTGCTCATAGGCGGCGGTATATACGAAGGCGGCCGAGCAGTAGTCACAATCTGGGGCGACAACCAGTCCACCCCCGCAAGCGAAGGCGCCACAAACGGCGACCGCCTGACAATCCACTGCTGGATTGCCCGCAAAGCCGAAGAACGCGACTTCACCGTCGAATCGCTGACAAACGTCCTCAGCGGACAGAACCAATCGAAGGAGCTGATATATTCAAGCGACGGCCTGTGGATAATCCAGGGCAATCCGGGCAATATCCTCTCGGCAATGGAAACAACGCAGAGCGGCCCGGCAATATCAATCGCGCCCAATCCCTCGGACGGCCGATTCACTCTGCGAATCGATTCACCCGAAGCGGGCCATGCCAGGCTCTCGATCAGAAATGCTCTCGGCATCCCCGTATTCGAATCCGAAATTGGCATCAGACGCGGAATGAACGCAATCAATCCGCAGATCGGCAGGCTGCCCGCCGGCGCTTATTATCTGAATATTTGCATAGGAAATTATTCCGCAATCGAAAAATTGGTCATAATAAATTAACCCTTGATTAGTTGGAACTGGCATCAGAGGCTGTCCGCTTTTCCCGGTGGACAGCTTTTTTTTGCTAAAATTAAATTATTGAAAAATAATTAAAATAAATAAAATCAAATGTAGGATAAATGAATTCGTTTTAATATATTATTGTCCAATACATTAGGTCAAACGGCGGTTTAATCGTAAAAATGAAATTTCTTAAAACAAAATATTACCTCTCGAGTGCCCGCGCGAATATGAAAAAAAATCGATTCGGGCAGGCCGCCGACGATCTGACCAAATATCTCGAAATATCCCCGCAGGCCGCCGAAGCCCTCGATCTTCGCGGCCGCTGTTATTACAAAAAAAAGGATTATGAGCGCGCGCTCAAGGATTTCAACGAAGCTATCCGGATTAATCCTCAGCTAACAGAAGCTATGGTATTCCGCGGGCTTACGTATTTGAAGCTGCACAAAAACAACGACGCTATGCTCGATTTTTCGCATGTGATCGATCTCGACCCCACAAACGCCCGTGCATATAACTACCGCGCCAATGCTTATTTCAATATGGGCGATTTCGAGACTGCAATAAATGATTGCAGCCAGGCAATCGAGATTAACCCGAATTATTCCGAAGCCTTTTATAATCGCGGGCTTATATATTATGAGCTTTGCAAATTCGAGAAATCCATACGCGATTATTCCCGCGCGATCGACCTCAAGCCCCGCTACGCCGAAGCATACTCCGGGCGCGGTCTCTCGTTTCAGGAGGTCGGCCAGTACGAAAAGGCGCTGGCGGATTTCAACAAGGCGATCGAGCTCGATCCGGGATTTTCCGATGCCTTTCACAATCGCGGTCTGACACTGATGAAGCTGGGCAAATTCGATGCGGCGATCGAGAATTTTACAAAAGTAGTCGAGCTGGAGCCAAACAACGCAAATGCCTATAACTACCGAGGCACCTGCTATCAGAAGGCCGGCAAGCTGGAGGAAGCGCTCGATGATTTCAACAAAGCAATCGAGATGAACCCCGAGCTTGCCACTGCGTATAAAAACCGCGAGCTGACCCATAAGAAGCAGGGCAGGCACGACCTGGCAGTGCTCGACTTCAACCGCGCCGAATCGATTTCGAAGACCAATGCCAAGTCATATTACAATCGCGGGGTTTCGTTCAAAAAGGCGGGGAAGTATCAGACCTCGATCCCATATTTGAATAAGGCGATCGAAATGGATCCGGAAATGGGCGACGCTTATTTCCAGCGCGGAATTGCTTATGCGAAAATGAACAAGCTGAAGGGCGCAATAGCCGATCTGACTAAAGCTCTCGATCTCAAGCCGGAGCTGGCCGAAGCGCATTATACCCGCGGGCTGGCGCTGCTGAAGCTTGGCGAATTCGAAAAAGCCGCCATTGATTTTACTACGTCAATCGAAATTTCTCCACGCAATCCACGAGCCTATTATAACCGCGCCAATGCATACCAGAAGCTGCGCAAATACTCCGAATCCATCCCCGATTATACCCGCGCGCTGGAATTCATTCCCAATTTTGCGGACGCCTTCCTCGGGCGGGGATATTCCTATTTCAAAACCGGCCGGACCGACAAAGCCATCAGCGACTTCAGCGAAGTAATCGAGCTTAATCCAACCGACCCCCGGCCATACTTCAACCGCTGCAATGCCTTCCGCGAGATGGGCGACGCAGGCCATGCACGCACCGACTACGAGCACTTCCTCAGGCTCGGCCGCAGCGATCCCCGCCTGCGCAAATACATCAGCCAGATAGAGCAGAAAATGAAGGATCTGAAATAAAAAATCCGGCCCCGGGAAATTCCCGAAACCGGATAAGTATATTTAAATATAATCAGATCAGGATGCGGATTTGTTCAATTCCTTGTCCAGTATGTCCGAGAGGATTTTGTCCAGCTCGTCGCTATAGCCTGCCTCAGCGTAGATGATTTTGCCTTCCGCATCTATCACGAACAGCGTGGGATAGCCCGAAACGCCGTATTTTTCGGCAGTCTCGTCGGCATTGATTAGCGGCTGATAATCCATGCCCTTGCTGTTCATATAGCCGACCGGATCGGCGTCGTCGGGTTCGCGGCAGCTAAGGCCCAGCACATGCACTCCGTCGTCTTTATAATCATTATATACCTTATTGATTTTCGGCATTGCAACTCGGCACCATACGCACCATGTGCCCCAGAAGTCGAGAATGACCGGCTTGCCGCGAAGTTCGCTGAGCGTAATCGTCGTGCCCTGGCCGTCGTTAAGCGTGAAATCGGGCGCCATATCGCCCTTTTCGAGCATTTCCGGGCGCTCGGGCTGCGGGGTTTCCTCTTCGATTTTCTCAGTCTCTTCATAAATTTTCGTCTCATAGCCGCGAGGCGATTCGATTTCGAATAGCGCATCGCAGACCATCTCATCTATCATAAGGTTGCGCACCTGCGTCTTATTGTGCTGTATCCGGATGCCGTTTGCCCAGACGTCGGTGTCGGATTTCAGCGCGACGCCGTTTTCCTGATCGTAATAAACGGTGACTTTGAAATCCAGATCGCGGACGCTGCTATAGTGCGATTTTTTGTTCAATATATTGCATCTGCGGCCGTTCATCCATGCCTCGCCGCCCCAGGTCCAGAGCGAATCGACCTCGATCTCCGCAGGCGATTGCTCATCGATATACATAACGGCTTTGATGTCGCCGATATAGCGCTGGAAGAATCTCTCCGCATTTTTCGGATGAGTGACAATCATGAATTGCTTTTCGCCGGGCATTACGATCCAAAGCTTGTGATCGGCATACACATAGATACCGCCGTCCTCTTCTTCCACGCGGGCTTTGATGCCGTGGATTGTGTCCTGCTCATTGCGCTTGACGTATATTTTTTTGGTAAATATCTTATTTGTTTCGGGATTAATATCGAGAATCCCGAATTTCGCGGATTCGATTTCCGCGCGCTTTTCGGCGGCGGTGCGATAAGTTTCGACCGGGTCTTCGTGCAGCGAGCATGCGCTTACCGCAAATGCGATAAACATTAATAAAACGGGATAAATTCTGCGATTAATCATAAATTTTTCCTGGCGATTTTGTTACATTTTTTTATTAAGCAAATCGGGAATTGCATTTTCGTAAGCGCTGCGAAGCTCGCGGACGTCGGTATGCACGCAGCCCTCGATCGAGAACCGGTCGCGCATCACCTTGCCGATACTGCGGATAGGCACGCCTGCGGTTTCGAATAATTTTTTGAAATTGGCTTCCTGATCCGGCCGCACCGATACCACCACCCGCGAATTCGATTCGCCGAATAACTTTGCTGGCGATAGCTCCATGCCGAGGAATATTTCAGCGCCGAGATCCGAATCGGACATAATTGCCTTTTCGGCAAGGCAAATGGCAATTCCGCCCTCGCTGCAGTCGTGAGCCGAGGCGATAAGCCCGTCGCGGATGGCCTGCAGCAATGTCTTCTCGAGTGCAATTTCCTCTTCGATGTCGATCAGAGGGGCATCGCCGGAGATTTTGTTGTGAATTACCTTCAGGTATTGCGTTCCGCCGAGTTCCTCGCGGTTGTTGCCGATTATATATATAATGTCGTCTTCGTTTTTGAATCCGGCGGACATCGTTTTCGATAAATCGTTGATTATGCCGAGCATACCGATCACCGGGCTGGGATATACCGCGTAATTGCGCGATTCGTTGTGGAAGCTGACGTTGCCGCCAGTGACCGGAGTATTGAGCGCGCGGCAGGCGTCGCCCATTCCTTTGATCGCCTCCTTGAATTGCCAGTAAACCTCCGGATCGTAGGGATTGCCGAAGTTCAGGCAATTGGTTATCGCCACGGGTTCGGCGCCGGTGCAGACCACATTTCGGGCGGCCTCGCAAACGGCTGCCATCGCCCCGCGATACGGGTTCAGATAAACGAATCGGCTGTTGCAGTCGGTGGTGACGGAGATTCCCTTGCCGGGCAACTCCTTGAGCCGCATTACGGCAGCGTCGCCCTTGATAGACATAGTATTGGTGCGCACCTGCGAATCGTACTGCTCATAGACCCAGCGCTTGCTGGCCACCACCGGCGCTTTGAGTATGCGCCAGAAAGCCTCATCGGGCGGGACGTCGGTCTTTACGGCCGCCGCGTCGAATGCGCGGGTTTGTTTCATGTATTCGGGCTCTTTGGTTTCGCGGTCGTACTGGGGGGCGCCGCCGCCGAGCACCAGCGACCATGCGTCCATATCGCACACCAATTTGCCCTCGCGATGGATTCGTACATTGCCGTCGTCGGTGACTTCTCCGATGTGCGTAATCGGGACGTCCCATTTATCGCAGATAGCACGGGCTGTGTCCTCCATTCCCTTTTGGATAACCATCAGCATACGCTCCTGCGATTCGGAGAGCATGATTTCGTAAGCTGTCATATTTTCTTCGCGGAGCGGCACTTTGTCGAGATCGATATCCATACCAATGCCCTCTGTGCGGGCGCTCATCTCGCTGGTGGAGCAGGAGATACCCGCCGCGCCCATATCCTGCACCCCGACCACAACCCCGGCCTCTATCAGCTCGAGCGTGGCTTCGAGTAATAATTTTTCTGCGAATGGATCGCCCACCTGGACAGTCGGGCGCATATCGTCGGTTTGCTCGTCGAATTCGCGCGATGCGAGCAGCGATGCCCCATGGATGCCGTCCCGGCCGGTGCGGCTGCCTACGATAAACACCGGATTGCCCGGGCCTTTGGCCGCCGCCGAGGCGATATTATCGACGTGGACAATCCCCACCGCCATTGCGTTAATCAGCGGATTATCCTGATAGCAATGATCGAAATATACTTCGCCGCCGACAGTCGGCACACCGAACGAATTACCATAATGGCTGATGCCCTCTACCACTCCGCGGAGCAGGAATTTCGTGCGTTCGGAATCCAGATTGCCGAAGCGCAGCGAATTAAGCGCCGCAATCGGACGTGCGCCCATCGAAAAAATATCGCGCAATATGCCGCCGACTCCCGTAGCCGCGCCCTGGAAAGGCTCTATTGCCGAGGGGTGGTTGTGGCTCTCGATTTTGAACGCAATCGCATAGCCGTCGCCGATATCGACCAGACCTGCGTTTTCCTCGCCGGCCTCGACAAGTAGGCGTCCGCCGGATCGGGGCAGCGTTTTGAGCTGCTTTATGGAATTTTTATACGAGCAATGCTCACTCCACATAACGCCATAAACGCCGATTTCTGTGTAGGTAGGAGTGCGGCCCATGATTTCGAGCACTTTTTCGTATTCTTTTTCGGTGAGGCCAACCTCGCGCGCGGTTTCGGCGGAGACTTCGATTTCGGAATATAATTTCTTGCTGTCCATAGATTTCGCTATATATATTAAATAATAAAATTCTTTAAAATTTTCAGTAACAAAGATAAGGTTTTTTCGTATAACTACTATCTTTGATGTGGGAAAAAATATTTGAAATTTATCAAATCTTAACTCTCCTATCTTATTTTGGCAAATTCCAGCCCGCCAAATAGAAAAGTAATAAAAAATTCGATAAAAAACCAAAAAAACAAAAATAGTTTTCACAGTACCGCGTCGTAGATGTCATTTGAATATGTGACAAAAATTATTGTGCGGAAATATTAATGAGCAATTCGGAAGACAGCATCAGAAAAAGAATATTGGATACGGCAAGGGATAGTTTTTTCCGGAAGGGATTCAGCGGAACCAAAACCAATGCTCTGGCCACGGAGCTCGGAATCAGCAAACGCACGCTTTACCAGTATTTTTCATCGAAAAAAGATCTGTTCGACCAGGTGATAGAGCGCGAGTTGGATATGATAGAATCAGAGATGCGGCAGATGCGCGAGCGCATTGCCCGCGAAGACGAGGTCGACTTCATCGACGAGCTTTCGAAAATATGGCAGCGCATGACTCAGGGTGCTTATACATTTACAAAAGAATTCTATACGGATCTTCGCAGATCCTATCCGGAGGCTAACGACCGGCTGACCCGGTTTCGCCGAGAGCAGATTATGGCAAACTTCAACCGCATTCACACCCTCGGAGTAAAAAAGGGCTTTATCAAATCGCATATAAATCAGAAGGTGCTGTTTCTGATACATCAGAATGCCACCGAGGGACTGCTTGCGCCGGGAGTGCTCGAAGATCTGCCGGTCAGCATGCACGAGGTGATTACCACCGTATTCGAAGTGGTGCTCGTGGGTTCGCTAACCAACAAAGGGCATAAAGAATTAGTTGAATCCGACAAATTCGAAATCGAAAAAGAATAGTATCCATCATAAAATGAATGAGAGGACAATGTCAGGTAAGAAATTCATCAAAAAGTTCGTATTGGCCGCGGTAGCCGCAATTGCGCTGAGCGTTTCGGCGATTGCCCAGCCTATCGAACTTACGCTGGACAAGGCCATCGACATGGCTTTGGAGAATAACCGCGATACCAAGGTAGCGCAGATGGAAGTAACCAAGGCCCGGGCGGCGGTGGACGAAGCATTCGGATTTGCTTTGCCAACAGTCGATCTGACCGGAAGCTTTATGCATTATATCAAAAAGCCGGTGGTGTTTTTTCCGGATTTCGAGGCAATGCTTGGCAATGCCACATATTCGATATTATTCGAAGAGGGAGTGCTGCCGCGCGATCCGAGCAAATTCAGACCGGTGAACTATACCGAGCAGTCGTTTGTATTGGCAAATTCCTACGAAGCGACCGCACAGGTATCGCAGGTGCTGTTCAATTCGGCGGTGTTCCGCGGAATCGGCGCATCCCAGATTTATGCCGAGCTATCGAACGAGCAGCTCAAGTCGAATATCGTCAAAACTATCTCGAATGTGCGGAATGCCTTCTATGGCGTGCTGCTCACCAAACAGCTTTATGAGATTACCAAAGCCAGCTACGAAAACGCACAGGACAACCTTAAAAACGTCCGTGCGCTAAACGAACAGGGGCTGGTATCCGAATTCGACGCGCTCCAGGCAGAGGTGCAGGTAGAGAATATCCGCCCGGCGCTCGAACAGATGGAAAATACACACAAGACAGCAAAGGACGGCCTGAAGATACTTCTCGGGATTAATCAGGACTCCGAAATTGACCTCGTCGGCAAGCTCGAATACGAAGAGCTTGAAGCCCCGTCGCTCGAAGCGGCCGTCAACCGCGCGATGGAATATAACTACGAAATCCGCTCTCTGGACAAAAAAGCCCAGGTCGACGAAGCCTTTATCGATCTCGACCGCGCCGAGTGGTGGCCTTCGATGGCGGCATTCGGCAGCTATTCTTTCGCCGGCCAGTCCGACGATCTGAATTTCAATAATTATAACCAGGCTGTGGTGGGGCTGAATTTCTCGATCAATTTATTCAAAGGCGGCCGCACCAGCAACAAGGTGCAGCAGTCCACAATCGCATGGAAGCAGACCCAGCAGCAGCTCGACCAGCTTAAGGATTTCATCACCTCGCAGGTGCGCGCGCAATTGCTCGAAATCGCCCGAGTCGAGGAAAACCTTTCGGCTCAGCAGCGCAACGTTAAGCTCGCCGAGCGCGCTTACGACATCGCAAAAACCAGATACCGCGAGGGTACCGCCACACAGCTCGAAGTTCAGAACGCAGACATGGCGCTGCGCCAGGCACGCACGAACTACCTGCAGTCGGTATATGATTATAAATCGGCGCATATCCAGCTGGATAAGCTGCTTGGCAACGCCGACAGCAAATACTTCAGAAAATTTAAATTCAATAATCAGTAAATCGGAGACATTTGATGAATAAGAGAATTTGGAACAAAACCGTTTCGCTTTTTGTCGGCGCCGCAATCGCTCTGATTGCGATTACCGGCTGCGAAAAGGAAGAGAAGGCCTCCAGAAGTATGGAGGAAATAAGACGCGACGAAGGAGTGCCCGTATCGGTAATGGAAGTTAATTATGAGGATTTTTCGAAAAAACTGAGCTTCTACAGCAACTTATCTGGCATAAAGGAATCCTCCGAATATGCAATGATATCCGATAAGATTGTCAAAATCAACGCACAGGTTGGCGATTACGTTAAAGAAGGCCAGGTAATTATCGAATTCCCAACGGATAACCCCGCGGTTCAGTACGAACAGGCCAAAATCGCATACGAAAACGCAAAGAAAACATACGAAAGAATGAAATCTCTGCTCGAAGCGGGCGAGACATCTCAGCAGAACTTCGACAACGTCGAAACCCAGTACCTCGTGTCCAAACGCAACTATGAAGCCAGCCGACAGATGGTCAAGGTCGACGCCCCGATTTCGGGATATATCGTCCAGATGCTGCCAAAAGTCGGCGACGACTGGGGCATTGGCAAAGAGCTGTTCACAGTGGCCCAGGTAGACCGTATGATGGCGGTGCTCTGGGTATCCGAGACCGAGATCGGCCAAATCCGCAAAGGCATGACCGCATCGATCGAATCCGCCGGCAAACAGTATCGCGGCACAGTCAGCCAGCTATCGATGGCAATGGAGGAAAAAACACGCGCATTCCGCGTCGAGGTGGTATTCCCCAATCCCGGCCGCGAGCTTAAAAGCGGAGTAAGCGCAGAAGTGAATATCCACACCGAAGTGCTCGATACCGCAATCGTATTGCCCCGCAATCTGATACAGAGAACCGCCGACATGGAATATGTATATATGGAAAAAGATGGCAGAGCGCACATCCGCAAAGTAACCATAGGCATGCAGCAGGGGATAGACGTAGTGATCAAAGAAGGACTCCAGCCGGGCGACCGGGTGATAAACTGCTGCAGCAATCTTTTGGAAGACGGAATTAAAGTACAGGTACAAAACTAAAAGGATAGAGTATGTTTTTAGCAAGAATGTCAATCAACCGGCCGGTGCTGACGACGGTTCTGATACTCGTCTTCCTCATATTCGGCGGTTTGGCCTGGCTTGGGCTGAACCTGAACCAGATGCCGGAAGTCGAAATCCCATACGTCACAATCAGCACAATATATCCTGGTGCCGGTCCTAAAGAAACCGAAACCCAGATAAGCAAAAAAATCGAAGACGCAGTCGCAACAGTCAGCGAAATCGAAAAAATCGAATCGTATTCGCTCGACGGCGTTTCTATTGTCATAATCGAATTTAAATTAACCAAAGACGTGGATGTGGCCAACCAGGAAGTCAAAAACAAGGTCGACCAGATCCGCAACGAACTCCCCGACAACGCCGAAGACCCGATAGTCGAAAAGCTCGACTTCCAGGCCTTCCCGATTGTGGACGTCGTACTGAGCGGCGATGTCAGCGCAAAAGAATTATACGAAATCGCAGACAAACGCCTTAAAGACCGCTTTTCGCAGATCAAGGGTGTGGCCCAGGTGCAGATAACCGGCGGCCAGGAACGCGAAATCCACGTAGCGGTCAACGATCGCATCGCATTCAGCCAGTCGATTTCGCTGCCCCAGCTTATGCAGATAATGGGCGCATATAATATGGACATCCCCGGCGGATATTTCCAGATTCAGGATCAGGAATACACCGTCCGGTTCGAAGGCGAATTCGCAGAGATCGACGACATGAGCGATCTGCAGGTAATGACGCCCTACGGCCAGAAAAAACTGCGCCAGTTCGCCGAAGTACGCGACGCAGGCAAAAATATCCGCGAACGCGCCGTGTTTTTTGATAATCGCACCAAAACCCGCAACGAAAATGTTGTACGCCTCGGAATTATCAAATCCTCCGAAGGTAACGTAGTCGAAATCGCAAAAGGCGTCAAAGTGGCCATCCCCGAAATCGAGGAGCTGCTGCCCGAAGGCGTTACTCTCAATATCGTCAACGACGAATCGATTTTCGTGGAAAGCTCAGTCAACGATACTCTGAGCAATATTTTCCTCGGAATATTATTTACATCAATCATTCTCTTTCTATTCCTGCACGATCTTCGGTCGACCTTCATCGTGGCGCTGTCGATGCCGGCTTCGATCATCGCCTCGTTTATGGTTATGCCCTGGTTCGATATGAGTCTCAACATGATGTCGCTCATGGGCTTATCCGTATCGGTCGGTGTGCTGGTGGCCAACTCAATCGTCGTAATCGAAAACATCTTCCGATTCAAGGCGATGAACAAAAACCGCCGCGTCGCGGCTTTCGAGGGCACCAGCGAGGTTACCGTAGCCGTATTGGCTGCCACTCTGACCAACGTGGTGGTGTTCCTGCCGATTGCGAACATGAGCTCTATGGTAGGCCGCTTCCTCGAGGAACTCGCGCTGGCGGCTGCATTTGCTACGATATTCTCGCTCGTTATGTCTTTCACACTTACCCCAATGCTCGCTGCATTGATATTGCCCGAAGCCAATGGTAAGAAGAAATTCAAAATCACCGAAAAAATCGAGCAAATGGAAGCATTTTTTGAAAGATTATATAAAAGAATCCTTGCCGGCGCAATCAAAACCAAAATGCGCGATGCAGTAATCGTTCTCGGATCCTTTGCTATATTGATTGCTATTGCCGTATATTTCGGCCCGAAACTCGGATTTGAATTTATGCCAACGCTCGACAATGGCAAAGTCCGCGTGGACGTCGAATTGCCACAGGGGTACAACCTCGACGCAACAGCCGAAGTGGTTAAAGATATTGAAAGCCGGCTTAAAAAATATGACGAAATCGAAAATATCCTGACCAACCTGGGTAAAAAATCCGAGGTCGATCTTGGTACCAATCTCGCTACCATGACTGTTTCAATGATCGACGCAAACGAACGCGAGCGCGGCATTCAGGAGATGATCGCCGTCTTCATCGAAGAACTGGCTGCGGTGAAAAACGCAAAAATCCGCGTTATATCCGCCGATCAATCCGGCCCTGGCTCTTCGCCCATCGAATTCTTCCTCATGGGTCAGGAACTCGATAAACTCGAAGAATTAAAAGTACAGGTAATTGATCTGATCAAGGATATTCCCGGCCTCGTCAACTTCGAGAACAGCTCCGCGGCGGGTAAACCCGAAATGACCATCGTTCCCGACCGCGAGAAGCTTTCCGAAGTCGGCATATCGGTCATGGACCTTGCCTTCACCGTGCGCGCTTCGATCGAGGGAATAGTCGCTTCGCATTATCGCGAAAAAGGCGAGGAATACGACATCAAAGTGACGCTCGACGATAAATCGGTCAATACGCCCGAAAAAATCGAGAATATACCAGTGGTAACTCCGACCGGTACATTCCGGCTTTCGCAGCTGGCCGACATCGAATTCACGCAGGGCTTCACAAAAGTGCTGCACCGCGATAAATTCCTTGCTATCCAGTTCACAGCGTCCAACGCGCCCGAAATCCCCGTGGGGAATATCACCCAGGAAATCAGCGCCAGACTCGACAAAATGGATATGCCCGACGGATACACATATCGCTGGGGCGGCATGACCAAAATGATGAACGAGATGCTCGCCGATATGGGATTTGCATTTCTGCTTGCTATCCTGCTCACGTATTTGCTGCTTGCGGCCGTACTCGAGAGCTTCTCACAGCCGCTGCTTATCCTGATGACGCTGCCGCTGGCATTCATCGGCGTGATTCTCTCGCTGTATTTCTCGGATATTCCGCTCAACCTGACCTCGCTGATGGCGGTCATCATGCTTATCGGTATCGTGGTGAACAACGCGATCCTGATGCTCGACTATGCCAACCAGATAAAGCGCGAGCGCAAAATCCCCACAAAAGAAGCGCTCATCGAAGGCGCGCCGGTCAAGCTCAAGCCGATCATTATGTCCACCGTGGCAATCATACTCGGTATGCTTCCACTGGCGCTCGGCATCGGCGACGCAGGCAAGGAAATGCGCGTGGCGCTCGGCGTTGTGTCGATCGGCGGTCTGCTGGTCTCGACTATGCTGACGCTGTTCGTTATTCCCGCAACGTATTCGTTCTTCTCCAGCCGCAAATACAAGGAAAAGAAAGAAAAACAGATGGTATAATCTGTTCGTAGATATAACAAAAAAGGCTGCTTCGGATCGCCCGGAGCAGCCTTTATTTATATATAATATCTTTATTTTTGTAAAATAATCTTGCCGCTTTCAACTAAGTCTCCGATCAATATTTTATAATGATAAACTCCGGCAGGCTCTGTTTCGAGATTGATCGTAAAAATATGCTCACCGCCCGCATAGCTATGCGAATACTCCTGGATCCGAACGCCTAAATTATTATAAATAATAATTGTTACATCGGCGCCCGCTTCGGGAACTGAGAATTTTAGCTCGGTGCTGACATCAAAAGGATTCGGAGCAGTGTGTACGGAACTTGCTTCTTGATGAACGGAGGGAAATTTAATTAATTTTTTTTTTCGACCTCATAAGTTACAATCTCATTTATTAAGCTATTTAATGCATTTTTGAAAGTAGCAAGGGGAACGCTTGTACCAAGCCCGAATTCATTTCCCGGATCCTGCACCATCCCGTTTTCTATGGGGTACATGGAAAGCGTTTCGGAAACGCTTGTCGAAGGGAAAGCCGATAAATAGTATTTACCCTGATGCCTGCAATTAAAAATTAAATTCAGGAAAACGATATACTCTTTATCTTTTTTAACCCAGGGGTTCCCATGCGAATCCACTGCTTTGAGATCATTCATGTTTACTCTGTCGTCAGGATTAACCCCTCTGTGCCATTCCAAACAGTAGTAAAATTGGAGGCAGGGGTCAGGAAGTGATGGATATGCTGATGCTTTATCGTTTCGATCGCTTTTTTCATTATATTTATATGGATAATTATAATCCGTACAATTTGGCAGCCTTTGTCCTTTGATCAAATCCAATACTTCTGCAGTTACGATGATGCCGTTTTTACATGTCATCGCATTGGTATCGACCGTACGAATCGTATCTGAAATTCTGACATGAGCGATGTAGAAAGAATTCAGCAACATCTTATGAATAAAAGGAGTTGGTGAATGCGCTATAAGTTTGGAAATATCGCTACGTACATTCGCAGGATTGATGCTGTCAATATCCGCCTGATACAAATATTGTTTAAAAATTATCGGATCATAATCCACTACTTTGTAATAATAGCGCATAATATAGCGCAATGTGTCGTTATAATTTTGCCTGCTCAAAAACTCTTTATAGGCTGCTCTTGATGCATAATTGCAAACGCTGTCGAGTGCAATATATCCAAGCAGCACATCGTATGGCATATTGAGAGAATATGGAGGAATGTTTTGTAAAGTATCGACAGAAAATGTTTGCGCTTTTAACCCGGGATCGCATGGCGGAAATTGGGATTTCAGTAAAAGTGGGAACATAGCCGTCAGCGCTGCTAATACGAGTAAAAATCGAATGGTTTTCATGATGAGGCTCTGCATTTGTGGAAGGAATACTTTATATTAAGATATGCATAAAGAAATTTAAGGCAATTTCAATATAATTCATTTTATTTTTTTTTGCAAGTAATAAATAAGAACATAGCAAAAATAATTTATAAATAACGAAAAAGGCTGTCCCAGAGCGGCATCCCCGGAGCAGCCTTTATTTATATGCGATGCGAAAACTATCTGATTATTAATTTTTTTACGACCTGATCGCCCTTGTCGCTCGTGATTGTGATAAGATATACCCCCGGATCGGGCTTCTCTGTTATATTCAGCGCAAATTCGCCAGGACCGGAGCCAAAATCAGCGGCAGGCATCAGATTGCCGATATACTCACCGCGGGCATTGTGCATATCCACCTTCAGCCGGCAATCCTTAACGAGCACAAAGCCAAGCTTAAGTGCGCCGCCCGAATACGGATTCGGGTAAACCATTGCGTCCTTTATATTTGCGGATTCCATGCGGCAAACCCCCAGGTAGCTCTCGCTGTCGAATCCCTTGCAGGCCGCCTCGTAGCTCATTTCGCCCGAGCTAACCTTATTAATAACATCGAGTTCCTTGCGGAGCGGCTCGGCATAGCGCTCGGGCAGCTTGTCAATAAAATCATTCGTAAGTATATACCAGAATTGATACTTAGACCATTGCGAATTATAATCGTCCATGTCGCCATATAAAATCGAAATCGGAATCATCGGAATATTCGGCGCGAATCCATCCTCGTTCCAGAAATCAATCTCGTCAACTCCAAACCGCTGCATCATTAAAGAGTCATCATGCGAATCGTGCAGGATATATGCCGTCCTCGTTGGCTCGTAATCGTCATATTTTTCATTGTATTTCAGCCGCCGGAATGAATGCATCGTAATCACCGGATATGGATTGCCCGGTGCGATCGGCCAGCCATCGTAGTGCATCGGTTGGCCGGGCTGCACATGCGACGAATCAAACCAGATAGGGTAGCGAATATAAGTATATCGGCGCGATGTATCATAATTACGGCTGCCGATGAAATCGCGCACAACCTCCTTATTATGCTGAGGGTTCCAGCCGTTCGAGCTGTCGCGGTCATTAGTTGTGAAATACACCATCGAACCCATTTCCATATCATAGAATTGCTCGTCGATCATCCTGTAGCCGCTGCCCTCGCGCATGATTCCCAGATTTGCGAGTTCGTCGTCGGTCAGCTCCAGCTCTTCGATCCCGGCGATATTATACGGCGTTTCGAACGGATCATGAACGATAATTACCTCATCCTCTGCGCCGATTTTGTCTATCACATCATAATTTTCGAGGACAATCCGGCGGTTCCCCGGCTCCAGTGCATCCACAAATTCCTGATTGGGAAGAAATATCTGTAACAAATATGTACTGTCTTTATCAAAAGGCAGGAGTACAAGAGCGCATTTACTGAAAATAGGGTAATCTTCCTTATTTATTGGGAAATAAGACATATTATCAAAAGTTTTGCGCAATGATTCCGGGGAGTTCTCCTTATTGATTGCGTTCTTCATTTCAATTTTGAATTGCTTGAAGGCTCGTTTGTCAATTAGTGGAGAAAATCCGTAACTATCAGTATAGAGTCCATTTTTATAGAACATAGCGCCCCCAATGGGATAAGTCGGTATGGCTTTATGCAAATCCCAGCCATCATAATCGATCATTTCCTGATCGACATCATCCGGCATGTAAGACATTTTTCCACGAGCGATGAAATCAGTCACGATCGTATCATAGCCGAGTTGGGCCATCCGGGAAAAATATGAACTATGAACATAGGACTGAATATTGAAATTATAACTGTCTTTCGAAGCATCATATATAATATCCAATTTCTTAAGTTCACTATTGCTAAGTCTAACAATAGGAATTCCTTGCGCGATATTATCAGATGATTCCGTATTAGCGAATTCGATATGTGTAATGTTCTTGTTTGTCTCTTCAATTAATGAATCGGCTAATGCGATTTCGCTGTCTGTTTCAATTATAGTGTTATTGATAGAGTGTTCACTATTTGCAGGTTGATTACTTTTCGATAATTCCTTTTGCTCCGGGCTGCCTGTTGATAGCAAGGCCACCACAAGGGATATGATTGAAGCTGAAAGTACGGTCATTATTAATGCTCCATGTTTGTTGAATAGGCTTGAATTATAACTAGTTGTGCCTTGCTCAACCATGCTCCGGAGCTCGTTTCGATCGAACAGTGGCTTATTGATTTTTCTGCTTCGAAGTAGCTCAAAATATTTGTCGACGTCGTGTTTCATAATAGAATATATATATTAGTGTTTTCTATTTGTGATGCCAAGTAGTTCGTGAAGCTGTTTGCGTGCGCGATGCAAAGAGATTTTAACGTTATCAACTGATATATTTCTGATTTCAGCAATTTCTCTGTATTTCAAACCGGCGATTTCGTACATTAATAATATCTCTCGGAGATTGTCCGGTAATTCCGCGATCGTGTCATGCAAAATTGAGATGTCTGCTATTACTTCCGGGGATGCCTCGGTCGAATACAAGCGGTCGAATGTTTCTGGTTCTACGGTTTGTAAACGGCCGTTTTGGCGCAATATCTCATAATACTTTCGCGTACATATAGTAAAAAGAAAGCTGAGCATAGCATTTTCATTATTCAGCTTGCCGAAGCCTTCATAGGCAGCCATTATCGTCTCGCCGACGAGGTCTTTAGCGACCGATCTGTTCCTTGTTAAATTAAGGGCAAATCGCTCCAATCGTTCGTAGATCGGCTCGAGAAGTTCGAAAAATTGTTTCTTTTTACTCACAAATTTTGATAATTAATTATCGATCGCGTTCTTATATGTATGTGGGTTTTGAGCGGGAAATTGTTACAAAAATAAAAATATTATTTTGTAAAGCTTTGATATTTGGCGATTTGCAGACAGGCGTCCTCCATTTCATCTGCGGATTTATCCCATGAGAATTCCGATGCCCATTCTACGGCGCCATTTGATAATTTATTGAGTAAATCACGATCTGTGAGCGCGGATGTTAATTTATCGGCAAGCTCGTCGATGTTTCCGTATTCATAGAGTAATCCCGATTGGCCATTGCGAACCGAATCGCGTAAACCCGGCACATTTGATGATATGACGGGAGTGCCGCATGCGTTAGCTTCGATATTTGTGATCCCCCAACCCTCTTTCATAGATGTATTTACGCAGACGTGAGCTTTCGATAGAAGACTGATCTTATCATCTTCTGATACATATCCGAAAAATCTTGTAGAATGATCAATACCGAGTTCCTTCGCGATTCGTTCCATTTCGGGCCGAAAGCTGCCCGTTCCCATTATGTTTAGTCTGGCATCAGGAATCCGTTCCTTGACTTTTACAAATGCGTATAATAAATGATCAACGCTTTTGTATTTTTTCAATCTGCCGAAATATGTTACGCATGGGTAGTCGAATTTTTTACCGACAGCCATAGGGAAGTCGTTGGGGTGTATAGCGTTCTGAACGATACGAAAATTCCGTGTGTCGAATCCGCGGTCGATGAATTCATCAAGTGTGCTTTGCGAAACAACAACAAACGGAGTCTTCTTATATATAAAATCAACCATAAATTCTGATATAAATACATAAATGCCAGCAATTAATCCGGCTTCGCGAAATATGCTTTTGCCGAAAAAGTGGTGACTTATAGCCAGAAGCGGTGATTTAACGAAAAGCGGGGTATAGAAAGGTATCTTGTTTATATCGTCGATCACAAGGTCGAAGTCTTGATGCCTGAAGCGTTTACGCCACCATCCGGGTACGTGAAAATTAAAAAAACTGCGGCGTCCGTGGCGGATTATTCGGATTCCATCGATGATTTCCTCTGATGGCGCGCCGGCGAATGCGCAGCTGAAAATCGTGACCTGGTGGCCCTTTGCAGCGATGCGCTTGAAAATTTCATGCATATGAACCTCGGCGCCTCCGCCCCGAGGATTTTTAATGTCCTGCCAGTTTATCACAAGAATTTTCATACGATTCGCCGATTTTATTTTTCGAATTACGCAATATAAGAAATCCGCCAAAAATGCGATAAATTTCTTTGGCATATGCTTTGTAATAATAACACATGAATGAGAGAAAAGTTTTCGAAATAATGCGCGATTTGGGAGATTTCGATGAAAAATACGTCAAAAATCAGCCAAAAATATCATTTTTTTCCTATGAAATGGGTAATAATATTCGCCATTGGCGGAATTTTGGCCACTTCCTGTATGCCCCGAAGCGTTAGGGTCGGAGGCCAGCCATATTTCAGTAATTCATCACAGGATAATGAAATAGCCACAAACGATGTTGTGGAAGAAAAATATGCAAATAACACCGATCGAGACATTACATTTATAAATGAAGATGAATTGCCGGAAATACTTAAAAAGATCGAGGAAGAAGAAGCCAGAAGGGATATTGATCGCCGAGGCGACGAAATCATCGAAGAGAGCGACGAACCGGCGGTTTACGACATGGCCGCCCGCAGCCTGCCAACGCTTCGCGAGCAGATGCAGCTTCTCGGCGAGAGCCAGGATGATATGAATTCCAAAATGGATCGCATGCAATCCGATGTGACATATATAAAAAATACCGTTGATGAGATTAAAGATATATTGATCAGCAAGGGAGCTGACTTCCTGCCAGCTAAGGGGCCAACACCAAAAATCGATGCTGTAGAAGACAAAAAACAAACTCCAAAAAAGGACGAATTTATTATTTTGTCAGACGAGCAGAAGAATGCTGAAAATAAAGCAAAGCCAGCGCCGGTGAAGAAATTACAAGCTCCTGCGAAAAGAGACCTAAAAATTCGAAAAACTGCGAATACGAAACCTGACCCGGTACAGAACATAAATGAACCAAATGATGAAAAAACGGATGAAACCGCTCCCGAAAATATATCTGACGCGCTTGAATATTTCAAGAAAAAGGATTATAAAAGTACGATCGTATATCTTGAGATTATTATAGAGAAGGACGGAAATCCCGAAACCGTCAGCGAGTGCCACTACTGGATCGGCGAATCGCATTTTGGGCTGAAGGAATATCGTGCGGCAATCGAGCATTTTAAAAAAGTGGCAGAATACATGCAATCCGGCCGCAGGGATGACGCGCAAGTCATGATAGCTGAGTCGTTTATGCGGATAGGCGAGGTGCCCAGCGCAAAAGAAGCATTTCGTGAATTAGTGACTGCATTTCCGACAAGCGAGTATGTGCCGCGCGCGCGTAAGATGTTGCAGCAGCTATAGTTATCTTGGGCTTAACGGGGTGTCGATTTCGTCGTAAGTAGAAAATTTGATATAAACGCCCGCCTGAATTCGGAATATATTCCACTTTTCGCCCGAGATGGCGGAATTTAACGGCAGGGAAGCCGTCAGGCGTGGCGATATTGTAGTAGTACCCCGGCGATTGAGCGGAAGTTCGAACTGAACGCCTAAATCCATAAATAACAGTAGATTGCTCGAATGGCCGATTGCGCCTTCACGCTCGTTGCGAATGCGGCGTCCGTTTTCGAATGTTCCCCGATTGACCGGGCGTATAAGCTCTTCCTGCTGACGAAATGAAGCGTTTGTCAAAAATGCCACAGACATGCCGCCTGATAGCCATAAAGCATTGAATATATTATGATTATATGCGCTGCTCAGAGAGATTGAGGCGAAATTCGCATCGATCGTGTGCTTTATTTCTGCGCGGGCAAGTTCGTCGTCGATGCTGATCCATGCAATCTCAATTTCCGAAAGCTCAGCATCGATGCGCTCGTAAGCCAATGATAAAGATATAGTTGAACGATCCGATATGCGTTTCTCGAAAATTCCGCCCACAGAAAAATCCCAGCCGCGCCCGTGGTTGAATTGATTGCAGCAATTGGGCACGCCCGGAAGTTCCGAAAATCCAACGGAATGCAGATTCAGAGAATAATTAATGAATGCACCGGCTTTGTAGTCGGGCATTGAATTCGGCTGTGCATGAATCTGCGAAAAGCACAGAAAACCTGCTATGATTACTATAAATAGCTTCATCGGCGTGCAATCTTATTTGCTGCCATTTTTGGTTAATTTCAGTTTTCGCGATGATTTCGAATCCGGTTTGATTAAACCAGCATAATATCTTTGGCTCTTAAGTTCTTCGTCCGTAATGAAATAAGGATCAATTATATTCTCTTTGCGAATACCGTATTTCTGATAATTAATTTCTTCGAGACAATTATTCCATCCGCGCAGCCACATCTCAAGGCGGTGGCGTCTGGATTCCTCGCCGGTGTAATGAACCAGGAGGTCGATATCCGAATTCGGTCCGGCGCTACGGTTCATCGTTGTACCGTATAGATATATGCCCTTTACTCCGAATTCGTCCGGATCGACGCTTGCGGCAATCGATTCGGCGATACGGGTGCGCCACTCGGCGGGTTCCTCTGATTGCGGGGCATTGCGCATTGGGATAGAGCCGGTGTAAACCACTTTTGACTGTGGGTTTGTGAATATCGCTACTGCTTCGTCGTCGTCTGCGTTCATAAGTATGCGAAGCATCTGGCCGTTCATTGCTTCCGGCACATTGATTACCTTAACCACGTGTTCCAGATTACCGGATTTGGGCAAAAAGCGCGTCAGGATATTCTCGCTATTGCGGAAAAAGTCGTAATTAAAAATCGTGGCTTCGTCGTCGGGATAAAGCGGCAGATAACGAATCGAAGCCTCGACCAGATCCTGGAAAAAATGCGTACCGAACGAAAGATCGGGTATATAATTGCCCTTCTGGCGGGCGATTTCAATCAGCATTGACGTATTATTTATATCCGAATAGGTAACACGCACCCCGAGCCTGATGTCGTCGCGGCTGCCCCAACGCCCAGGGCCCATCAATATGAAGCTCTTTTTGGGCAGCATTTTGTTGAGCCTGCCAACCACTTTGCCAACCTGCTTCAGGTCGTCGAGGTCGTCCATCGCGGCGTATGCCTCGGGATCGATATAAACAATGTAATGCACATCGGGCACCTTGCCGTTGGATACGAATCGGCTGGCAGAGAACAGCACCTTGTCCGGATCGATATCCTTGGGGATGATTGCCGAAATATTCTCCGAAGTCGAGCTTTGCGGGCGGCATTGCAACAGGTAGAGGTTATCGCCGTCGCAGGCGAATTCGATATCTACGGGGGAGTCCAGCGTTTCGCGCAGATCACGCAGGATTACATGCACCTGATCCACGAAGCGGGTATTGGAGATCAGATTTTCGAATGTGGGAATAACGTCGTGCTTTTTGGTGTCGATCCCCAGTCCGACAGGTTTGCGCAAATGAGTCTCTTCGCGAATGGAAAACACATCATTAATCATCGGGAAATGATTGCCTACTTCTTTGACTAATTTGTCCAGATGGATAGTTTCGAATGTATTGGTCTCGAGATTGATCACATCCACATATTTCGGCGAATAATTGACCTGCTCCAGGAACGTAAGATTGACCCGAAGGTCGGGCTGGCCGGGGGCGATAAGTATAGGGTAATCATCGGCAACCCGATCGACAGCGCGGGTGCCCAGGCCCGGCACCATACGAATAAGGCCGTCCTCGCGCCGTATGCGCGGCGACCACCGGAATTCGTTATTGCTGAACGCCACCCCTGCGAATGCCGGCAGATAGTATTTGCCGACCTTTTTGCCCACAACTTCCTGGATCATTATGCCCATTTCCTCGTGGAAATCAAGCAACCCGCGCTCGATACGATAGCCCACCGGATCGGGACCGAAAGTAGAAGCATACACCTCGGCGATGGCGTCGGTCAGCTCTTCGAGCCGCTGCTCCTTAGTGCCCTGATTCGCCAGAAATAGGCTCTTGTATTTTCCGGCAAACGCCGATCCCATGCGGTCTTCCAAGAGGCTCGAGCTGCGTACAATAATTGGTTTATCTCCGAAGTCGTCCAGCGCGCGCGACAGGCCATTGATAATTTCGGGCGGAAAATTCGAATTCTTAAATGCCTGAATTATATGGGGATACTCCTGGCGGATTTCGTCGATCGGCTTGTATTTCTGCTCGACCACATCTTCCAGATTATTATAATAAATAAAATTGATCGTGCCGTCGGATGTAATATACCAAGTCTTCGGGGTTTTTACCCCGGCGAGCAATTCGGCATTTTCCGGGTTTTTTTCGAGAATTTTTTTAGCAAGGAACAGCCCCGCGCTTTTGCCGCCGAGCTTGCCGTGGCTTTCGGCGGGGAATATCATTTTCTGCAGCAGATCGTAGAAATCGCTGACGCTGGAATAATTCTTAGCAATATTTATATACTGAAGCTGGTCGGTCAGAAAGCGGCGGATCAGCGCCACCCGGATGCCCTTGCCCACGGGCGAGGACTGCTCCTGCGGGCCGGGATTGATATGATAATAGCGGCGAATGGCGTCGGCAATTTCGGTCAGCGGTGTATTCAGATTGGCCAGCGCTTTTACGAGGAAATGAGATTTTTCCTCATGAATCCATTTCTGGATAAGCGATAGCATCTCGCTGTCGCTCAGATAATCCGAGGCAGTTTCGAAAATCTCGCGCCCAAGGTCGTAAGTATTCTCTCGCAGATTCTTTTTCGATGGGCGGTTGATCTCGGTGATGGTGGCCATATCGTCGATATTGCCCATTTTTTTAAATAATTCCGTCGATTCGAGAATCCCCCTGCAGAATAAATTATTGGCCATTTTGCGCGAGATAATCGAAAACAAATGCGGATCGGTCGAATGCAGCATGTCGAGTATAACGCTCCATTCCGGACGCGGCCGGCCCTCGAGCTGATCCTTTTTGGTCTGCCATTCGTGAAAAACTTTTTTCAGATTCTGATGCAGTATAAAATGGCTTATTCGGTCTGCAATCGTATTGATCAGTTTGCGTTCTTCCTTGAGGAAGGGCCCCTCGTCTGCGTCGGGCATTTCCTCGGTGTAGTAGACCTCGAGATAGCCCACCGGGGTGTCCTGCACCGCGATTTCGGCGCGCTGTACCCAGGGGGTTTCGAAAAAAACCTCGTTAGTGAATTCTTCGTTGTTGATAACAAGCCGCGCATGACAGAAATCCGGATACTGCCATCCGGGCGGAATTGCTTCGAGCACTCCGCTTGCGATTTCTGGAATAGAAAGCTCCTGGTCGTTGAGAAGCTCTTCGATACGATAAAGGCAATTGAGTTCCTTGGCTCTTTCCTCGAGCGCTTTGATAAATATATCCATATTTTCTTTTTTTTCCATAGGGAAGTAATGTAACTATTTTTCAAAATATACGTATCAAAGTGATACAATAAGATAAAATGTTTTTGAAAATAATTCAAAAAACACAGCAAGTTTTTTCAAGATACGGAATAATAAATATTTACGAATGAAAAACCCACATGTTGAATCGGATTCGTAAAAAATTTATGAAAAATTTGCGATTTAAGTATTGCATTATATTAGAATTTTGTAAATTGCTTACTATGTTTTTTACAACATTTAATTAAGTCTTTTTTTTGAGGCGCGTTTAAGGCCCTTTAAAATTAATATTTCATTTGTGAGGAAGATATGGCAGTAGGATCATTCAATCCGTACAAAATGGCGCAACAGCAGTTTGATTCTGTTGCGGAACAATTAGGTCTGGATCAGGCAACAAGAGACTTTCTCCGCGTCCCTGATCGCGAGTATCATTTCAACATTCCAATTAGAATGGATGACGGAAGCTATAAAGTATTTCGTGGATTCAGAGTTCAGCACAACGACTCACGCGGCCCCTGCAAGGGCGGCATCCGCTTCCATCCACAGGAGACCATCGACACAGTCCGCGCGCTTTCCATGTGGATGACATGGAAGACCGCAGTGGTCGATATCCCCCTTGGCGGTGGCAAAGGCGGCGTTATCTGCGATCCGCATAACCTTTCGATGAGAGAACAGGAAGCGCTCTGCCGCGGTTGGGTTCGCCAGCTAGTGAAAAACGTCGGCCCCATCCAGGACGTTCCCGCTCCCGATGTGATGACCACCGGCCAGCACATGCTCTGGATGCTCGACGAATACGAAAAACTCACCGGCGGCAAATATCCCGGCTTTATTACAGGCAAACCCCTCGGCATGGGCGGATCGCTCGGCAGAACCGAAGCCACCGGCTATGGCGTTATATATACTCTGCGCGAAGCGCTCAAAGAAATGGATATGGACATCAGCAAGACCACTGCCGCATTCCAGGGATTCGGCAACGTCTCGCAGTTCGCTATCCAGCTTTATCAGCAGTATGGCGGCAAGCCAGTATGCGTATCCTGCTGGGACAATAAACAGCAGAAATCATACACCTATCGCCGCAAAGACGGGTTCGACCTCCAGCAACTGCTCGAGATCACCAACCGCTTCGGCGAAATCGACCAGGAAAAAGCTAAAGAATTCGGATACGAAGTGCTCTCCGGCGACGCATGGATCGAGCAGGATGTGGACATCCTTGTGCCCGCAGCCCTCGAAAACCAGATCAACGCCGAAACCGCACCGCGCATAAGCGCCCGCGTAAAAGCCATCGCCGAAGGCGCCAACGGCCCGACCACTCCCGAAGCCGACGAAATCATCAAAGAAAAAGGCATCTGGATGATTCCCGACTTCCTGGCAAACGCTGGCGGCGTAACTTGCTCATACTTCGAGCAGGTACAGTGCAACATGAACTACTACTGGCCCAAAGAAGAAGTGCTCAGCAAGCTCGACACCAAGATGACAGACGCATACTATGCAGTAAGCGAACTGGCACGCTCGCGCAACGTTTACATGCGCGACGCAGCCTACATGATCTCCGTATCGCGCGTTGCCGAAGCATGCAAAATGCGCGGCTGGATATAATCGATTGATATATATATCATACATACAGCCCGGGGCACACCAGCTCCGGGCTTTTTTATTTACCCCCGGTTGATTATATTTGATTAATATATTTATGATGTAAATATGCACAGCAGAGAACAAATAATACGATTGCTCGAATCAAACCGGGATAAAATTCTGTCGCTTGGCGTCAGAAAGCTGTCGCTGTTTGGATCATATGCCAAAGGACTGCAAAATGCCGCGAGCGATATAGATCTGCTGGTTGAATTCGACCCTTCGAAAAAAAAGTTTGATAATTTTATGGCCCTCTATGATTTGCTGGAAGACATATTCGGTAATAAAGTTGAGCTTATTACCAAAGAATCTTTGAAGAAATTCATTTTGGATCAAATCCGGAAAGAAATGATAGATGTACACATCAGTTAAATCGCTGCTGCAACATATATTTGATGAGATTGATTTTCTGATTAAACATTCCTCATTGACCGAAGAAGATTTCATGGAAAATGAAACTCTTAAAAGGGCTTTTGTGCGCAGCATTGAAATTATCGGCGAAGCATCAAAGAAAATTCCCGATGATTTCAAACAAAGCCATCCCGATATAGAATGGCGCAATATGGCCCGAATGAGAGACAGATTGATCCATGATTATTTTGGAATTGATTATGCAATTGTGTGGGATGTCGTCCGAAACAAAATCCCTGCGCTTAAAGAAAAAATCCATAGTTTAATCGACCATTATGAAGACAATTGACAGCAATTTTTTTAATACATACAGCCCGGGGCACACCAGCTCCGGGCTTTTTTAT
>CAZEMR010000027.1:0-1828 GCA_964513465.1 uncultured Hyphomicrobiales bacterium | reverse complement strand
AGCTCCGGGCTTTTTTATATTATAGTATTTAATTCTTTTAGCGCTGCCTATTATTTATATATCCGGATCACCATCTGCGCATCGGGCCGCTGATCGGGTAAATCCAAAAATTGCTGATAGCTATGCCTTATAGCATTCGAAGAATATCCGCCGTACGTTATGCCGCCTCTGCCCTCATAATATCTGATTGATTTCAGGAAGCGAGTGATTTCATCGCCCGAAAGCTCGATTTCTATTGCATCGCCGGATATGCTGCATGGGACGTCCTCCAGCCTGAGGCTGCGCTCCCAGGAATAATCCCAGTCATCGACCTTGCGCACCAATTTGGCATTCAGCTCGAGATATTCCAGCTTATTTTCTGCGGGCAGCGCTTTGTAGCGCAGGGTATCGAAGTTATTCTGATCCGAATATTCGTATATTATAGTTTCATCCGGGCCGGAAGCTTCGGCGTGGGCTCCCTCGCAAAGCAATGTGTTGCCAAAATTAAAACGCTCGGATTTGATAGCCAAATCCTGCATCTCTCCCGCATTATTTACATGATGATGATTAGACATTATCACATGAATATCCGAAAAGGTGATCTCGAAATTATTCATCTCGTCGGATTGGGCGCGGACTGAGACGACTGCCGCCGCCAGTATTAATATAATCATCATATATTTCATAGATTCACCTGATTATTTATAAATCTTGATATATATGCGGGTGTTGGCCGCCGGCTCGAGCAATTGGTGCAGCTCGTATTTTTCTGTGGTATAGGTAGCCGGCTGGTCGAAACGTCCGTATTCGTATTTATAGAATATTTTATCGGCGTATTGAGCAATCGAAGTGCCGGTAAGCTCGATTTCGATACTCGAATTATTGACGATTATAAACGGCACTTTCTTGAGTGATACCTCCAGATTATACCTTTTGTACTGATCGGCTTCGTTATTTTCACAAAAATCGATCTTCGAATATTTGAATTTAACGTAAATCATTTCCATGTTGTGTTTTCTTCTTTCATATTCGACATTGATCGAAGTCGCGTAACGCTCGGGAGACTGATATAAGTTTTCGGTCTTCATTGCATACTCTTCGTCGGCCACCAATCGGATGTCCATCGGCAGGTCATTTTTGTAATGCCTCGAAAAATCATAGACTTCCTCTGTGTCGCTCGTCTCGCTGTCGCCGGATTTTTTGTCGATCTGAATAGTCCTGACAAAAACTCCGCGAATATTTTCGATAATCAGTTCCGCATTATTATAAGCGCCGAATTCGGAGTTCGGAGGTGGATTCAATATCCTGAATGTTTCATTCGAACGGCATGGTTTAACGGAATTTCCGGATTTGACATGAATTTCATATCTTACACTTGGTTTTGCGTCGGGCACCCCGACAACGATCGAATCCGCACATGCCGAGATTACTTCGGCTTCGGTCTGATGTCCTGCAAAATGGAAATATACCCTGAGAGACGTGTCCGCCACCAGGTCCGTTGTATAAATACTAAGTCGCGTTTCGGGCGGCCCTGCCAGCGGATAAAACGAATCGGCAGAGAAATCCCTTACTATGAATTCATCCCCGGAGGCAGCGTCGTCGTGCTGCGCTGTCAGATGGATTTTATATGCGCCTTCGGGCAGCTCGGGCACAATTACTTTGGCCGAATCGTGAGATCGGGCAACGATTTTCGCTTCCGTATCGCCGAAGAATATCTTCATAGTCGTATCAATCGGAAAAAGCCCGCCATAAACCGTAAGTAACAGACCGGAATAGCTGACTGACGGAGTGAAGGAATCGATATAGGCAGGGTATATTTTCAATTTATTCTCCGAAACAGCGGTATAGG